>NZ_JBVIQN010000009.1:0-296592 GCF_055577005.1 Streptomyces sp. NPDC033221
GAAGATACCCCCCCCCCCCCGCCACCCAACCCCCCCCCCCCCCCCTTTCCCCCCCCCCCCCCCCCCCCCCCCCCCCCCCCCCCCGCCCCCGTCACGGACTCAGATACCCGGAGATACCGGGTGCCGGGGGTGCCAGTGGTACCGAGGGGGTACCGGGACGCCTGCCTTCCCGGCAAGACGTGCGCTGGGGGGCTCGCTCAGACGGACGGGTTCTCTTCCGCGCCGTCCGACGCCTCTTGCGGGTCGCCGCCGCCGTACGGGCGGGTGATGAACTCCATCGCGTGGCCCGCCGGGTCGAAGAAGTAGATCCCGCGTCCGCCGTCGTTGTGGTTGATCTCCCCCGGCTGCTTTCGGTGCGGGTCGGCGAAATAGGTGAGGCCGGCCTGCTGGATCCGCGCGAAGGCGGTGTCGAATTCCGCTTCGCTGATCAGGAAAGCGTAGTGCTGCATGACGATGGACTCCGCCGGGATGGTGGCGAAGTCCAGGGTGACACCGTTGGCGGTGTCCACGGGGATGAACGGACCCCATTCCGTACCGACTTCGAGGCCGAGGAGGTCCGCCAGGAAGGTGGCGGATTCCCGGTTGTCCCGGGAGTGGATGATGATGTGGTTCAACTGCACTGACACTGTGGAATGCCTCCGTAAGGCAAACTCACGGGCACCTCCATGCCTCACCCGGTCGGTGACCGACACGCGATGCCGTCGCCGCTGATCGTAAGCGGCCTCTCCGGTTTCGTCGAGTGGCTTACGGGTGCCTCATGAGTGGTGAGCAGGTGCCTCGTGAGTGGTCAGCAGGTGCTTGTGAGTGGTTCGCGAGGGGCTCGCGAGGTTTTCCGCAAGCTGCCACGCTCCATGCACGCGAAGCCGTCCGGCTCAGCTGCCGGGGCGTTTGACCGCGTGGCCGACGATGAACGTTTCCACACCGGCGATGCCCAGGCCTGTCAGGTCTTCGCTGATCAGCCGGTACAGGGCGGCCAGGTCCCGTATCCAGACGGCGGCGTGCAGGTTCGCGGCACCGGTGGTGGCGAAAGCGCCGTGCACTGCGGGGTGCCGGGCCAGGGTGCGGCCCACGGCGTCCAGGTGGTCCGGGGGCACCTGCATCATCACGTTGGCGTCGATGAGCAGACCCAGGCGCTTGGGGTCCACGACCACCTGCGTACTGAGCCGGCCGCCGGTCAGCAGGCGGGCGAGGCGGCGCCGGACGGTGGAGGCGGGGTGCCCGGTGCGGTCGGCGATCGCCGCGGCCGGGGTGCGGGCGTCGTCCCGCAGGGCGGCCAGGATGTCGGTGTCGACGGCGTCGGGGGCGGGATCGGAAGTGGCGGGCCCGGAAGCGGCGGACTCCGAGGCGGCGGGCCCGGAAGCGGCGGGCCCCGAGGCGACAGGGCCGGAAGTGGCGGGCGGTGTAGTGATGTTCGGTGCCGGGGTGAGGGCGGCGCGTTCCTCGGCGGTCAGTACGTCGTGACGCCAGTCGGACGCCTCGGAGAACACGTGCAGCACGGTGGCGGCGGACACGGACGCCACCGCCGGCGTGGCCGGCAACTGCCGGAACACCAGGTGGTCGCGGGACCCCGGGTCGGTCAGCGAGACGGCGGAGATTTCGTCGCCCGAGGCGGACAGATCGATGAACGGGATGTCCGGGCGGGCGGCCAGGGCGGCGGTGAGGGCGTCCAGCTTGCCCTTGAGCACCTTGATGCGGAGCAGCAGGGCGCCGACCGAGTCGGGGCGTACGGGCCGGGCGATCACCTTGACCGTGCCGTCGCCAGTCAGCGCCTGCCAGCGGCGGTGCACCGTACGGGGGTTCTCCCCCAGCACCTCGGCGGCCCGCTCGGCGCTGAGCCGCCCGTCGCACTGCAACGCGGCGATCAGTCGCTGATCACGGAGACCGAGAACGGACGAGGAGGGAGAGGGAGGGACGGGGAGGGGGACGGGGGTGGGGGCCGTGCCGGGGGTGGTGGAGGCGCTTACGGTACTGCTTGATTTCCGGGTCACGAGTGACAGTTTCGCTCATCTCGTGGGCGCGGAGAGTCCGATTACGGTGCGCGCGGCTCAGGATCGACGGCAGCAGCCGCTTCCGGCGCCGGGAAGGACGGGCATGCCGTCCCGGCGTCCGAGAGCGACGGGCTGCCCTCGACATCTGAGAAGCACATGGAGAAGGTCATGACGTACGCGTCCCTGCTCGCGCCGATGGCGGCCGCAGCCCACGAAGTCGGCGCACTGCTGCTCGAAACCCCGCGCCGAGCCGCCCCGCCCGCCGACACCATGGCGGAACTGACTGTGGCCTACCGGGCCTTGGAGGAACCGGCTGTCGCCGTCATGCGCGGGCACCTGGACGCGCTGCTGCCCGGTGTCCCCTGGGCCGAGGAACTGCATGCCGACGGAAGCCTGGGCGTGGAAGCGGACGCGTCACCGGTCCCCGCGCTGCCGGCTGCAGGGGACGTGTGGATGGTGGACGTGATCGACGGCGCTGTGCAGTTCATGCGGGATCTGCCGTACTTCTGCGTCAGCCTCGCGCTGGTACGGGACGGTGAGCCGGTGGCCGCCGCCCTGCATGCGCCGCTGCTCGGTGAGACGTATCTCGCCGCGGCCGGCCACGGCGCCACCCGCAACGGCGAGACGATCTCGCCGTCGGCGAGGGCACGGCTGGAGGCGGCCCTCGTCGGCACCAGCCACCCGCCGTTCGTCGCGGGGCAGCCCGCGGCCGTGGCGGCGGCCGGCCGGTCCCTGTCCGCCGTACTGCCCGCCGTGGGCACCCTACGCAATTTGGGCCCCACCTCGTGGCAGATAGCCGACACGGCGGCGGGGCGGCTGGACGCGTTCTGGGAGTACGGGCGGGACGACGCCAACCTGTTGCCCGGCGCGCTGGTGGCCCGGGAGGCGGGCGCCGTGGTGACCGACACGGCGGGCCGTCCGTGGCGGGCCGGGGCTCCCGGCTTCCTCGTCGCGCCCCGTGAACTGCACGGCGCGCTGCTGGGCCTGCTGGAGCCGTGAGTGCGGCGGTCGGCGCTCAGTCGGCCGGGCGGAGCAGGAGTTCCATGCCGACCGAGGCGGGGGCGGTTTCGGCGAAGCCGAACTTGGCGTAGAGGTGGCGGGCGTCACCGTCGGCGATCAGTGAGGTGTAGGCGCCCGCCGGTGCGCGGCGCTCCAGTTCGGCGGTGAGCGCCGCCATGATGCGCTTGCCCAGGCCGCGGCCCTGGTGCTGTGGCAGTACGCAGATGTCGACGATCTGGAAGAAGCAGCCGCCGTCGCCGATGATCCGGCCCATGCCGACAGGTTCGTCGTCGCCGTCGAATGCGGCGCCACTGGGTACGGCGGTACCGGGTACGCCGGTGCCGGGCGCATCGCCGTCGGGTGCGGTGCCGCCCGGTTCATCGGCCCCCGGGGTGCCGGGCGCGTGGGCGGTGACGCCGTACCAGGTGTTCGGCAGGCCGATCGCCGCGCCCTCGGCGGACTTGGCACCGAGGCCGGTCGCGCGGCGCAGTCGCCGGTACGTGTCGGCGGTCGGGACGCCGGGCCTGATCTCGTAACCATCGGCGTGTGCCGCTGAGGCGGCCCGTTCGCCGGTCAGGTCGCCGCCGTGTGCGTTGTCATGACTGTTCCCCTGATTCATACATGTCAGGTTAGTGACCTGCCATGTCATGGCGACGGAAGACCTGCGGCCAGGAGGGCAACGCTCCGTAGAGACGGGGTTGGCCGCGTGCCATGATCGGCGCATGACCGATCCGGGGGCCACCGCAGCCGTGGCGGACATGACCGGCCGTGCCGCCCGGGTGCGCGCGGCAGCTCGTAACAACGCCGAGTGGTGTGACGCGGTCTGCCGCGCCCACGGCCTGCTGGGCGACTTCGGCGACGATTCCTGGGCCAGCTCCCGCCGCACTCCCCCGCTCTACCCGGACGCCGTCACGCTCACCGACCGCCCCGGTGCGTCCGCTGAGCTGCTGGCCCGGATCGACCTGGCCGCCCCCGGCTGCTCGGTCAAGGACAGTTTCGCGTGCCTGGATCTGGCCCCGGCGGGCTTCGAAGTGCTCTTCGAGGCCCAGTGGATCCACCGCCCGGCCCACACGCCCAGCCCCACCCCCGCTCAAGCGGCGTCGTCCGCCTGCCCGGTGGTCTGGGACGTGATCGCCGCTCCCGGCGAGTTGCCCGCCTGGGCCGCGGCCTGGGGCGCCGATCCCGGCGACTGCGGCCCGTTCCGGCCGGAACTGCTCGCCGACGATGCCACCCGCTTCCTGCGCGCCCGGTCCGCCGACGGGAAAGTCCTGGCCGGAGCCATCGCCACCCTCAGCGGCGAAGTGGTCGGCCTGTCCAACGTCTTCACGGCCCCCGAAGCCTCGGCTTCCGGAAGCGACTCCCGCGACACCTGGGCCGGCTGCCTCTCCGCCGTGGCTGCCCGGTGGCCCGGCCTGCCGGTCGTCGGCTACGAATCCGGCTCCGATTTGGAAGCAGCGCTGGAGAACGGCTTCTTGTCGGCAGGTCCTCTGCGCGTCTGGTGGCGGCGGTGACGACGTCGCCCGCCGAAGGCGCGTTGTTGCGGCGGGTACAGGGACTGTGGGAGACGCTGAGCGCGGCGCCCGTGACGTTTCCGCCGCCCGGCAGCCCGCCGACCGTGGCCGTCTCCCCCGATTCCGACCTCTGCCCGCCTACTTGGGCGGGGATCGTGGCGCTCGGGACGTCGGCCATCGTCACCGCACCGGACTCCGCAGCCGCGCGCGTCCTGCGCGCCTCGCTGAGTACCGTACCGGCCGACGCGCTGACCTGTCCGGACGCCATCCGCGCAGTGCTGCCCGTCGCAGAGGTCCTGGGCCCGGCCACGTTGGCGTACGTTGCGGAGGACGCGTTCCGGTCCGTGGCGGACGGAGATGGTGTGCAACGGCTTCCGGGTGAACACGTCGATGTGGCTGATCTGCTGAAGGCCGTCGGGTGTATGGACGCGGAGGAGAGCGGGCTGGCGGAGATCACGTCGCCTGCCTTCGTCATCCGTACGGAGCCGGAGCGCCCGTACCCGTACGCGTACGCCTCCGAGGCCCTCGTCACCACCCCCGTCGCCGCCGCAGCCGGATACCGCCGGTGGCCCTGCGGGACCGCTCACCTCTGTGTACTCACCGCGCCGGACCGGCGCGGCCGGGGACTCGCCCGCCGGGTGGCGTCCGCCGCCGTGGCGCACGCGCTCGCGGGCGGGCTCCTCCCCCAGTGGCGCGCCCGTCCAGCGGCCTCGCGGCGCGTGGGACGGGTGTTGGGCTTCCGGGAGCTGGGCGGCCAGTTGAGCGTACGGCTGGCAGCAGACCCGGGTGGCCGGGGGTGCGGAGACGAGCGGGGTGCCGTGCGGCCGGATTCTGCCCATGGGGTCACAGGGGTGACGGAAGGGGCGTAACGGAACTGTCGTACGGGCGATGACGGAGAGCATGACCATTCGATTAGCAGCGGCCTGGTCGGCCTTCGTCCACGCTCTCGTCCTCACTCTCACCCTCGCCCTCACCGCCCCGTTCACGGTGGGCCCCGCCCTCGCCGCCACCGCTTCCGTCACTCCCACCGCTCCCACCGGTCCGGACGTGGCCGTCTCACAGGCGGGCAACTATCCGACCACCCCGAACAGTTACGGCAACTTCTCGGTCAGCTGGACCTCCGTCGGCACGGCCGACACAACCGGTGTCACGCACCTGACCGTCGATCTGCCGCCCGGACTGAGGACCGGTGGCGCGCTGATGTACTCGACGCCGTACGACTACACCTTCGACCAGACCGTGTCGCCGGACGGGCGGCACCTGGAGGCGACCTTCCGCGGGACCCGCGTACCCGGACGCGGTGACTTCATGAAGGTGCAGGTGACCTCGGGTGCGGCACGGCCGTCCGGGGTGGTCAGGGCCACCGTCGCCAACCGCGACGACGTCCATCCCGCCAACAACGTGAGCACGTACACGGTCAACGGCCCGCAGCAGCCCGCCGAGGTGCCGGACGAGCCGGCGGTGACCGGGATCGACACGACCACCGGGCCGGGCGCCGGCGGCACCGCCGTCACCCTCACCGGAACCGGCCTGGACGACGGGTTCGTACTCTTCGGCACCGGCAAGGCCACCGCGTCGCACTGCACGGCCACGCGGTGCACCGCCACCACGCCGGGCGGTACCGGCAGCGTCCCCGTCACCGTCGTCACACCGGGCGGAGCCGCGGAAGCCCCGGGCGGTTTCGGCTACACCGGCCCGCCGCCCACGCCGCCTGCCGCCCCGGTGGTGACCGGCCTGAGTGTGCTCAGCGGCCCTTCGGGGGCGGGACTTCGGTGTATGTCATCGGCAGGAATCTGGCGGACGGCACCATCGCGTTCGGGGACGCGCCTGCCGCGCATGTGTCCTGCGGGGACTCCTTCTGCAGCAGCACCTCACCCGCCGGCGCGGGAACCGTGCACGTCACCGTGACGACGGCGGGCGGCACGAGCGCCACGGTGGACACGGACCGGTTCACGTACGCGGACCCGGCAGCCCCAGCAGCCCCAGCGGCTCCGGCGAACCCGGCGGACCCGGCGAACCCACAAACCCCAACTGCCTCAGCAAATGGACAGGCTGCCGCCGCCCCACCCGTAGCCGCAGCACCATTGCACTGATCGATGCCTGCTGGTTAGCTCTTGAGGGCTCCCGACCGTGCGGTTCGGGGGCCCGGGGGCGGGCGCAAACGGTTCTGCGGAACCTTGGACCGGTTCTTCGAGGGGGTGGCCGGTGATGCGCGACCTGACCGGCGGGGACACGGGCACAGCGGACTTACGGGACGGCGGTGGCGTCGCCCGGCACCCTGCCGGGACGACCCGGCGTCGCCTCCTGCACACCGGCGCCGCGCTGGCGGCCGGCGCAGCGGGCGCGCCGCTCCTCGGCGCCTGCAACTCCTCGGCGGCCCGGAGCGTGGGCGCCGACGGCAGGATCCTCGTCGAACTGTGGCACGGGCAGGCCGACACCGGCCGCAAGGCCATCCAGTCACTCGTCGACGACTTCAACCGCAGACAGTCGCGCATCCGGGTCGACGCCGGGGGCGGCGGGGTCGTGGCGGATGCCATGCTCCAGAAGGTGACGGCGGCGCTGGCCGCGGGCTCGTACCCGGACATCGCGTACGTCTTCGGGGCCGACCTGGCCCGGGTGGCCCGCAGCCCCCGCGTCGTCGACCTCAGCGACGCGCTGCGCGGCACCGCGTACTGGCCGCAGTTGTGGGGCTCGGTCCGCGACGCCGTCGAGCTCAACGGCCAGGTGCGGGCGGCGCCCGCCGTGCTGGACTCGCTGTGCTACGTCTACAACAGGAAGCTGTTCCGGCAGGCCGGGGTGCCGTACCCCAAGACGGGCTGGACGTGGGACGACTTCGTCCGGACGGCACGCCTGCTGACCGACCCTGGCCGCGGCACCTTCGGTACGAGCTGGCCCGGCACCGGCGACGAGGACACCGTGTGGCGGCTGTGGCCGCTGGTGTGGGACCTCGGCGGCGAGGTCATCGCTCCGGACGGGCACAGCATCGGCTTCAAGGACGTCGGGGAACGGGCGCTGGCCACCCTGGCCCGGCTCGCCGCCGACAAGAGCGTCTACGTCGACCCCAAGCCGGGCAGCGAGCAGATGCACCAGGTCTTCATCGGCGGGCGGATGGGGATGATGGCCACCGGCCCGTGGGAGCTGCCGGACATCATCGCGGGCGAGGTCGACTACGACGTGGTGCCGCCGCCGACGTACAGCGGCCGGCCCTGCACCATCGCCGGCCCGGACACCTGGACCGTCTTCGACAACGGCCCGGAACGGTCGCGAGCGGCGGTCGAGTTCCTGCGCTGGCTGGGCGATCCGGCGCAGGACGTGCGGTGGGCGCTGGGCGGCGGCAGCCTGCCGCTGAGCAAGGCGTCGGCCGCGCGCCCGGAATGGCGGCGGCACTCGATGCGGACCACCGGGCTGCCGGTGTTCACCACCGCGCTGAACACCGCGCGGGTCCGGCCCGTCCACCCGGCGTACCCGCAGATATCGCAGGCCGTCGGTGAGGCGGTCGTGGCGGTGCTGCTGGGCCGCAGCTCGCCCGCCGAGGCGCTGCGGACCTGCGCCGAAAAAGCCGACGCGGCCCTGCTGATCCCGCGATGAGACCGGACGACGCCCACGAGGCGGCGGCCGGACGCGGCCGGACGGAAGAGGGTGCCATGCCGTCAGAGCCCCGGGCAGGCCGCCACACGACGCCGGGCGGCCGTAACCGGCCCGGGCCCACCGCGGCACGCGGTACGCCGCCCCGCCGTACGACCCCCCGCGCCTTCACCCTGGACCCGCGCCGCGACAGCACCGGCCGACGGCCCACGAACCCGAACACGGACGCGGGTGGAGACGCGCATCACCGCACGCGCCGGTCGCCGGGCTCCCCCGCGCCCCGCCGCCCTCGTACCCTCTCCGGCCGCGCCCGCCGGGAGAACGCCACCGCCTGGGCCTTCATCAGCCCGTCCGTCCTGATCATCCTCGGGCTGAGCATCGTCCCCGTCGTCTGGTCGCTGCTGCTCTCCTTCCGTGCGGACGACCTGGTCACGCCGGGGCGCTGGGTGGGTCTGGACAATTACCACGCGTTGGTGCGGGATCCGGGCTTCCGTACGGCGGTGGAGAACACCCTGGCCTACGCGGGCCTGTACGTGCCGCTCAGCCTGATCGGCGGGCTGGCCCTGGCGCTGGCGCTCAACCGCCGTATCCGGCTGATCGGCCTCTACCGAACGTTGATCTTCATCCCGTTCGTGATCTCGGCCGCCGCGCAGGGCGTGCTGTTCTTCTTCATCCTCGACCCGCAGTTCGGGGTGGCCAACTCCCTTCTGCACCGCCTGGGCGTGTCCCCGCAGGGCTTCCTCTCCGACCCCGGGCAGGCGCTGTACCTGCTGGTGCTCATCTCACTGTGGAGCGGGATCGGCTTCTGCGTCGTCGTCTACCTGGCCGCGCTCCAGGACGTACCGCCGGAACTGATCGAGTCGGCGCGGCTGGACGGCGCGGGCCGGCTGCGGGTGCTGTGGCACATCAAGCTGCCCTCGCTGACGCCGGTGACCGTCTTCCTGCTGCTCTGGCAACTGATCACCGCGCTCCAGGTGTTCGACCTGATCTATGTGACCACGAAGGGCGGCCCGCTCGGGTCGACCACCGTCATCGTCTACTTCGTATGGGAGCAGGCGTTCCAGATGTTCACCGCCGGATACGGGGCCGCCGCCGCGTACGTCCTCGCGGTCGCCCTGCTCGTCGTGGGCACCGCCCTGCGCCTGTACCGGCGGCGCCGGCCGGGCACCGTACCGGAAGGAGCGGTCCGTTGACCGCGCCCGCGGCCGTGCCACCCGGTGCGGCCGACCCGCCCGAAACCGCAGGCCCGCGCGGGAGCGCCGCGCCACGGCCCCCGGCCCGGCGCCGCCGGCTGCCCTTCAGCGCCTGGCACCTGCTGCTCGCGCCGCTGTCGCTGGGCTTCGCGCTGCCGCTGGTGTGGCTGGTGCTCAGTTCGGTGATGACCAACGCGGAGATCAACCGTTTCCCGCCGTCGCTGTGGCCGTCCGGCATCGACCTCGACGGGTACGAGTATGTGCTGGGCAACGCGATGTTCCCGCGCTGGTTCGCCAACTCCTCGATCGTCGCGGTCACCGCGGTGCTCTCCAACCTGGCGCTCGGCTCGCTGGGCGGTTACGCCTTCGCCCGGATGCGGTTCGCCGGGTCGCGGGTGCTGCTGGGGCTGATGCTGGCGACCATGGTCATACCGTTCCAGCTCACCATGATCCCGACGTTCCTGGTGATGAAGAACCTGGGGCTGATCGACACGCTGGGGGCGCTGATCGTGCCGTCCCTGGTCACGCCGTTCGCGGTCTTCCTGTTCCGGCAGTTCTTCCTGGCGCTGCCCCGGGAGCTGGAGGAGGCGGCCTGGATCGACGGGTGCTCGCGGCTGCGGGTGCTGTACTCCGTCGTACTGCCGCTGGCCCGCCCGGCGCTGGCCACCGTGGCCGTCCTGACCTTCCTCACCACCTGGAACGATCTGACCTGGCCGCTCATCGCGATCAACCACGACACCCAGTACACGCTCCAGCTGGGGCTGACGACCTTTCAGGGGCAGCATCACAACCGGTGGTCGGCGATCATGGCGGGCAATGTGATCACCGTGCTGCCGGTCCTGGTGGCGTTCCTCTTCGCACAGAAGACCTTCATCCAGTCGCTGACGTCCAGCGGACTGAAGGGGTAGCCCGCTCCCCGCTTCCCGCCCTCCCCGCCCCTACCGGAGGTACCCGTGCCCCGCTCCCTCGACCTCCTCGTGATCGGCGACGCCAACCCCGACGTCGTGGTCGGCCCGGTCCCGCACCCCTTGGAGTACGGGCAGCGCGAACACCTCGTCGCCACCGGCGGCCTGCTGCTCGGCGGCTCGGCCGCGATCACGGCCTGCGGCGCCGCCCGGCTGGGACTGCGCGTGGCGTTCGCCGGGCGGGTCGGTGACGATGCCGCGGGCGCCTTCGTCCGTACGGCACTGGCCGAGCGCGGCGTGGACGTCACGGCCCTGGTCACCGACCCGGAGCTGCCCACCCCGCTCACCACCGTCCTCACGCGCGGCGACGACCGCGCCATCCTCACCGCCCCCGGATGCCTGGCCGCCACCGGACCGCAGGATGTACCGGACCGGCTGCTGGCCGACTGCCGGCACGTACACGCCGGATCGTTCTTCCTGATGCCGCGCCTGGCCCGTTCGCTCGGCGACATCTTCGCGCGGGCCCGCGGGCACGGCGCGGCCACCTCGCTCGACACCAACGACGACCCCACGCGGCGCTGGGACCCGGAACTCATCGGCCCCGTCCTGAAGTCCACCGGCATCCTGCTGCCGAACGCGGCGGAGGCACGGGCGCTGGCCGCGGCGGCGACACCCGGGACCACGGAAGGCGACGCCCCTGCCACCCTCGCCCGCCTGGGCCCGCTGGTCGTCGTCAAGGACGGCGCAGCCGGCGCGCTCGCCCACGACGGCGTCACCCTCACCCGTACCGCCGCCGTCCCCGCCGAGCCGGTGGACAGCGTCGGCGCCGGTGACAGCTTCGACGCCGGTTTCATCGCCGCGGTCCTGCACGGCATGGACCTGCCCGCGGCGCTCTCCTTCGCCGCCGCCTGCGGCGCCCTGTCCACCCGAGCCCACGGCGGTACGGCGGCCCAGCCCACCTGGGACGAGGCCCGTGCCGCCGCCCTCACGACCCGACCAGGGAGCCACGCATGACCAGCACCACCAAGGCCGGCCGCACCGGCGGGACCGCCCGCACCGGCACCGTGAAGATCGCGTTCATCGGCGCCGGCAGCGTCGTGTTCACCCAGGGACTCCTCGCCGACCTGCTCGCCTTCCCCGAACTGCGGCGCATCCACGTCGCCCTGCACGACATCGACCCCGAACGCCTCGCCACCGCCGAAGGCGCGGCCCGCCACATCGGCGCCACCCGCGGCGCCGAGCCGGTCGTCACCGCCCACCTCGACCGGCGCGCCGCACTCGAAGGCGCCGACTTCGTCATCAACACCGTGCAGGTCGGCATGGACGAGGCCACCCGTACGGACTTCCGCATCCCCGCCCGCTACGGGCTGCGCCAGACCATCGGCGACACCCTCGGCATCGGCGGCATCTTCCGCGCCCTGCGCACCTTCCCGCTGCTGCGCGCCCTCGCCGACGACATCGCCGAACTCTGCCCGGACGCCTGGCTGCTGAACTACACCAACCCGATGGCGATGAACGTGATGTACCTGGACCGGGCCACGCCGCTGCGCCGCGTCGTCGGCCTGTGCCATTCGGTGTACTGGACCGTGCACGACCTGGCCGAGCTGCTGGGCGTCCCGTACGGGGAGATCTCGTACCAGGCCGCCGGGGTCAACCACCAGGCGTGGGTGCTGCGCTTCGAACGGGACGGGCAGAGCCTCTACCCGCTGCTCGACGACGCGATCGCCAAGGATCCGCAGCTGCTGCGCCGGGTGCGGGTGGACATGTACCGCAGGCTCGGTCACTACCCGACCGAGACCAGCGAGCACTCCTCCGAATACGTGCCCTGGTACCTCCACCACGACAGTGAGGTGGAGCGGCTGCGGCTGCCGATCGGCACGTACCTGGACATCATCGAGGAGAACACCGCGGAGTACGAACGGACCCGGGACGCGCTCGCCACCGGATCGCCGCTGCCGGTGGAGGGGACGATGGAGTACGCGCCGCAGATCATCCACAGCATCGTCTCCGGCACCCCGCGCACGGTTTACGGCAACGTCCCCAACCACGGCCTCATCGACAACCTGCCCGCCGAGGCCGTGGTGGAAGTGCCGTGCCTGGTGGACTCGCTCGGTGTGCAGCCCACCCGGGTCGGCGCCCTGCCCCCGCAGTGCGCGGCCCTGAACCGGGCCTACGTCAGCGCCAACGAACTGGTCGTACGGGCGGCGGTGGACGGCGAGCCGCGCCACATCAGGCACGCGGCGATGGCGGACCCGGCCACCGCGGCCGCGCTGCCCGTGGAGCGCATCTGGGACCTGTGCGACGACCTCGTGCGCGCCCACGCCGACCTGCTCCAGCCGGAGCTGCGGGAGATCCTGGGGCACTGAGCCGGAGCGCCTAGGGCCGGGCCCGGCGCCGCTACTGGAGGCCGAGCGCCATCCACTTGCCGGGCTCGGACAGCGGCTCGAAGCCCACCCGGGCGTACACGTCGTGGGCGTCGCCCGTCGCCAGCAGGATGCGGCGCAGGCCGTACGGCTCCAGGTGGTCGCGGATGTGGGTGATCAGGGCCGTGCCGAGGCCCTTGCCGCGGGCGGCGGGGGCGATGTAGACGTCGCAGAGCCAGGCGAAGGTGGTGCGGTCGGTGACGACACGGGCGTATCCGACCTGCCGCCCGTGGCCGGGGCCGCCGGAATCCGTCTCGTACAGACCGAAGTTGAGCGAGCCCGCCACCGCACGGTCCTGGCGCTCGCGGGGTCGTCCGAGCGCCCAGTAGGCGTCGGTGGAGAGCCAGTGGTGGATCAGTGCCAGGTCCAGCCGGCCGGCGTCGGTGGAGACCTCGTAACCGGCGGGGATGCCGTCGGGTACGGCGTCGGACACGGTCGCGGAGGCGCCTTCGGCGGGGGCGTCGGGTGTGCTGTCGTTCATGGACGGAGACTCGCAGAGGAGCCACGCGCCGTCGAACGGATTACGGGGTGCCCGGGGCGGAGCCGTGCAGGCCCTGGCCGTCGGACCGGTCGGCTCCCGACACTTCCTCGTACGCCGCACGCAACCGCCGCGCCCCCTCGGTCAGTTCGGCGGCGCCGGCGGCCGAGGCGAAGGTCAGGCGCAGGTGCGGGGCCGGGGGCTCGGCGGCGAAGTACGGGCGGCCGGGTGCGACCGCGACGCCCGCGCGCAGCGCCGCGCCGGCGAGTGCCGCCTCGTCCGTGCCGTCGGGCAGGCGCAGCCAGAAGTGGTAACCGCCGGGCGGGACGATCCGCACGCCCGGCCCCGCCCCCGCCGGATCCGTACTGCCGAAGTGCATCCGGAGCGCCGCGGCCAGCGTGTCCCGGCGTACCGCCAACTGCCCGGAGATGGTGCGCAGATGGCGGCTCCAAGCCGGGGAGCCCACCAGTTCCAGGGCCGTTTCCTGCAGGGGCCTGGAGACGAAGAAGCTGTCCACGACCTGAATGGCGCGCAGCCGGTCGAGGACCGGCCCGCGGGCGGCGAGCGCGCCCACGCGCAGGCTCGGCGAGGTGGCCTTGGTCAGGGAGCAGACGTGCACGACCGTGCCGTCCGGGTCGTCGGCGATCAGCGTGGGCGGCAGCGCGGGCGCGCCCTCGTGGACGAGGCGGCGCGCGAAGTCGTCCTCGACGACGAAGGCACCGGCCGCACGGGCGATCCGCAGCACCTCGGCCCTGCGCCCGGCGGCCAGTACGGCTCCGGTCGGGTTCTGGAAGAGCGGCTGGCAGACGAAGAGCCGGGCGCCGCTGGCGCGGAAGGCGTCGGCGAGCAGATCGGTCCGTACGCCGTCCGCGTCCATCGGTACGGGTACGGGTCGCAGCCCGGACGCGCGGGCGGCGGCCAGCATGCCGGGGTAGGTGGGCGATTCGACGAGTACCGGGGCGCCGGGCGGGGCCAGTGCCCGCAGCGCCGCGGTCAGCGCGCTCTGGCCGCCCGCCGTCACCAGCACGTCGGAGGCCGCGAGCGCTCCGCCGGGGCCGCCGATCTCGCGCGCGAACCAGGCCCGCAGCTCGGAGACGCCTTCCATCGGCGGCCGGCCCCAGGCTCCGGGGCGGCGCCCGGCCCGCGCGAGCGCGGCGGCGAGTGCGCGCTCGGGCTGGAGGGTGGGGTGCAGGTAGCCGCCGTTCAGCTCGATGACGCCGATGGCGGGTTCGGACAGGGTGGCCAGTACGCCGGAGGCGTCGACGCCGCGCGGTGTGTGGTCGTCGGCCGCCTCCGCGCTCAGCGCGATCTCCTGCCAGGAGGTGTCGACCGGGCCGGCCTGCGGCCGGGCCTCCGCGCGGAAGGCGCCGGCGCCGGGCCGGGTGACGACCAGCCCTTCGGCCGCCAGCTCGGCCAGGGCGCGGGAGACCGTCACCGGGCTGACCCGGTGCCGTTCCACCAGGGCGCGGCTCGACGGCAGCTTCTCTCCCGGCGAGTAGCGGTTGAGGCTGTCTCGGAGGATGGCGGCCAGGTCTGCGACGCTGCTACGCTCGTGCATGAGAGATCACGATAGCGCTACTCCGGGTGCGACGATAGTGGTGAACACACCGGGCGCCGGGACCGCCGAAGCAGCGCCCCCGGCCACCGAGCCCGCCGGTCCCGCCGCAGGGGCCACCCACCCGGTCACCGTGGCGCACGCCGCCGCTTCCGCGCCCCCCGCCCGCGGCACCCTGCTCGCCGCCCTCGGCGTCGCCTCCTTCTCCCTCACCTTCCCCGCCACCGCCTGGGCCCTCGAAGGCATGGGCGCCTGGACGGTGGTGACCTTGCGCAGCGTGCTCGCCGCCGCCATCGCCGGCTGCTGCATGGCCGTCTTCCGCGTCCGGCTGCCGGAGCGCCGCCACTGGGCGGGCCTGGCCGTCGTGGCGGCCGGTGTCGTCCTCGGCTTCCCGCTGCTGACCACCCTCGCGCTGGAGACCTCCACCACCTCGCACGCCGCGGTCGTCGTCGGTCTGCTGCCGCTGACCACCGCCGCGTTCTCGGCCGTACGGACCGGCGCCCGGCCGTCCCGCACCTTCTGGGCCGCGGCGCTGGCCGGCGCCGTCGTCGTCATCGGCTTCGCCGTCCAGCAGAGCGGCGGCGCGCTGAGCACCGGCGACCTCTACCTGTTCGCCGCTCTCCTGATCTGCGCGGCGGGCTACACCGAGGGCGGCCGGCTCGCCCGGCACCTGCCCGGCTGGCAGGTGACCGGCTGGGCGCTGCTGCTGGCCCTGCCGATCACCCTCCCTGGAGCGGCCTTGGCGCTGCTCGCCGAACCGCCGCACCTGACGGGGCACGCGGTGGCGGGCCTGCTGTGGCTGGCCCTCGGTTCGCAGTTCCTCGGCCTGGTGGTCTGGTACCGCGGCATGGCGGCCATCGGCGTGTCCAAGGCCAGTCAGCTCCAGCTCGCCCAGCCGCTGCTGACGCTGGTCTGGTCCGTGCTGCTGCTCGGTGAACAGCTGCCGCTGGCCGCCCCGGTCGCGGCCGTCGCCGTACTCGTCTGCATCGCGGTCACCCAGCGCTCGGCCACCTGACCGGCGGGTGGCCGGAGCCGGTCCGGCTCCGCGTGCGGGTGGCGCGTTTCGCGGGTGCATCGGCGGAGCCCGGCCGTAGACTTGCGGCCACGCAACAGTCACCCTCCGACCGACTGACGAGGAGGCCGTAGCCGATGAGAGCGAGTGTGGGAGACCGGCTGCTGGTGCACGGCAGGATCGTGGGGCAGCACGACCGGTCCGCCGAGATCATCGAAGTTCTGGGGCCGGACGGCACGCCGCCGTACCGCGTGCGTTTCGAGGACGGCCACGAGACGCTGATGTCGCCGGGCCCGGACACCGTCGTACGGCACTTCACGGCCGACGCCCAGGAGTAGCGGCCCGGGCCGCCGCCCTCACGCGGGGCGCGGGGGCCGCACCGGCCCGTGGTAGTGGTCGGCGACGACCCGCGCCATCGCTCCGGTGCGGTCCTCGGCCACCTCCTTCGCCGAGAAGAAGATGTGGCCGCGCACCTGCGGGTGGCGGCGGGCCAGGGTGAGGTGACGGGAGAGTTCGGCGGGGTCCTGCCAGGCGGGCGGCTGCCCGGGGGCGCCCGCCTTGTACAGTGCCTCGCCGATGCACAGCTGGACGCGGGTGCCGGTGACGGTCTCCGACCACCAGGGCAGGAGCTTGGCGTAGTCGGCCGCGGGAAAGCCGATGTTCCAGTACACCTGCGGCACGATGTAGTCGATCCACTCCTCGCGCACCCACTTACGGGTGTCGGCGTAGAGGTCGTCGTACGTCTGCACGCCCGCGCGGGTGTCGGATCCGGCCGGATCGGTGGCCTGGTTGCGCCATATGGCGAAGGGGCTGATACCGAACCGTACGGGACGGTGATGCGTACGGTGCCTTCTGCGCCGGCGGCCCGGCCCGCGGCCGCCGCCCGGCGACCGCGCGTCGCGCACCCGCTCCCCCGTCTCGCGCACCAGCAGGTCGATGTTGTCGCGCCGCCAGTCCGCCCGGTTCGCGAAGTCTCCGCCGTACTCCTCGTACGCGGCGTCGTCGTCGAAGGTCTGGCCCGCCACCGGGTAGGGGTAGAAGTAATCGTCGAAGTGGACGCCGTCGATGTCGTAGCGCTCCACCGCGTCGAGGATCGCGTCCTGCACGAAGGCGCGGACCTCGGGCAGGCCCGGGTTGTAGTACAGCTTGCCGCCGTACGGCACCGCCCAGTCGGGACGCAGCCGCGCCGGGTGGGTGGGCACCAGCCGCGACGGGTCGGTGTGGTTGGCGATGCGGTACGGGTTGAACCAGGCGTGCAGCTCCAGGCCGCGCCGGTGGGCCTGGCGCACGGCGAAGCCGAGCGGGTCCCAGCCCGGGTCGCGCCCCTGGACGCCGGTCAGGTACTCCGACCAGGGCTCGTACGGGGAGGGCCACAGCGCGTCGGCCGTCGGCCGCACCTGGAAGACCACCGTGTTCAGGCGGCGCGTCACCGCCGCGTCCAGGTAGGCGAGCAGTTCGGCCTGCTGCGCGGCGGGCGGCAGCCCCGGCTTCGAGGGCCAGTCCCGGTTGGCGACCGTGGCCAGCCACATGCCGCGGAACTCCGGCCGGCCGCCGTCCGCGCCGCGGCCGCGGGCCGCCGCGCCGCCCGGCGCCGATACCGTGGCGGACGCCGTCAGGGCCGCGACCGCGAACGCTCTTCGTGTGATCCGTCTCATGCCGGGCCCCCAAAGTGTCCGGAACGTCCGTCCTGGAGCACCAGAATGCCCGCCCCTGCCCCCGCTGCACAGCACCCCGCGGAGTAACGTCGGGGCCGAGGCGGACGCCGGGGTCCCTGCCGCAGGTACGGACGGCCCCCGCGCGCCGCCGGACCCCGAGATCAGCGAAAGGCACGATGTGACCGACATCGAACGCGTCGGAGTGGTGGGCTGCGGCCAGATGGGCGCCGGCATCGCCGAGGTGTGCGCCCGCTCCGGCCTGGACGTGATGGTCGCTGAGACCACCGGCGAGGCGCTGGAGCTGGGCCGTACGCGGCTGACCAACTCCCTCGGCAAGGCAGCCGAGCGCGGCAAGATCACTGTCGCGGAGCGCGATGCGACGCTCGGCCGGCTCAGCTTCACCACGGACCTCGGTGAGTTCGCCGACCGCGACCTCGTCATCGAGGCGGTCGTGGAGAACGAGCAGGTCAAGACGGAGATCTTCCAGGTCCTCGACCAGGTGATCACCCGCCCGGACGCGATCTTGGCCTCCAACACCTCCTCCATCCCGCTGGTGAAGCTGGCCGTCGCCACCTCCCGCCCCGACCAGGTCATCGGCATCCACTTCTTCAACCCGGCACCGGTGCAGAAGCTGGTCGAGCTGATCCCCGCGCTGACCACCGGCGAGGAAACGATCAAGCGGGCCGAGGCGCTGGTCCAGAACGTGCTGGGCAAGCACGCGATCCGCGCCCAGGACCGCTCCGGCTTCGTCGTCAACGCGCTGCTGATCCCGTACCTGCTCTCGGCGATCCGGATGTTCGAGTCCGGCATCGCCAGCCGCGAGGACATCGACAACGGCATGGAGCTGGGCTGCGCCCACCCGATGGGCCCGCTCAAACTCTCCGACCTGATCGGCCTGGACACGGTCGCCTCGGTCGCCGGGTCCATGTACGAGGAGTACAAGGAAGCCCTCTACGCGGCTCCCCCGCTGCTCGCCCGCATGGTGGACGCGGGCCGGCTGGGCCGCAAGACCGGCTCCGGGTTCTACTCGTACTGAGCCACCGCCGGCAGCACGGCGCGCGGGCCGCTTCCCGACCCGGGGGCGGCCCGCGCGCCGTTTCGCCGCCTCTTGACCGCGCCGCTTCCGCGCGCCGTCACCGGCGCTCCCCGCGTTTGGCCATCGAGCCCGTCACCAGCCAGAGCACGGCCAGGATCACCGCTCCCGCGGCCCAGATGGCGATGACGAGCCCCGCGCCCATGGCCGTACCCACGTCGTTCGCGTCCTGACACAGCCGGAGTGCGTCGCCGGTCTGCCCGCCGCAGTCCTCCGCACCGCTGGCGGCGTGGAGTCCGGTGATCAGCCAGATCAGCATGAGGACGTTGAAGGCCAGCACCACCCACGTCATGATCCGCCAGTGCGGACGCCAGGACCGGTGCGGCCTGTCCGCCGGAGGCGGCGGGGTGGGAGCGCCCCATCCCTGGGGAGGATGTGTGGTCATGGCGCACCTCCCAAATCGCGCCGAATACACCAATAACTGGACATTACGCCCCTACTCGTCGGTCGCCTAGAGCGGAGTCCCGGCCGCGCCCACGAGTAAGGGCGGGCCCGGTGCCCCGGACCCGCCCTTTCCGCGTCGCCGGTGCGATGCCCGCGACCGTGTGTGCCGCCCGCCGTCCTTCCGGCCCCCTGAGTGGCGTCCCCCGTTGTGGTCCGCCCGCCGCTCGGGGGAAAGACGGCGGGCGGACAACCGGCCGATGGGCGCCCGTCCACCGGCAGCGGCCCCCGTTGAGAACAGCTTCTGCCTTACGGGCCATGGTCGGGACCGTGTGAACGCGGCCGCTTCGGGTGCGCGGTTCACACCCCGTGTGAACCGCTCACCCCCTCCGCGGCCGTCACGGCGGGTGACTTCACACGGGGTGTGCGCGGCAGACCCGCATATTCGTCCCGCACACGCTCCCGCCGTACGTGCCGAGGTAGTTGACTGGTGCGCGTATGGACAACGAAGTCCCGCCCGAGAGAGGAATGAGGAGCGGACCGTGACCGCCCACCCCGAACCCGACCTGGTTGCCACCGACATGGCGGAGTTGAGACGCTGCCTCGATGTGCGGACCGCACGTGTCGACGGCCAGCTGGCGCTGCTCGCGCAGCGCTCCGAACAGAACGAACGTGACGCGGGCGACGTGCAGGCCCGCGTCACGCGGTTGGAGCACGGCCGCTGGCCGCTGCCCTCCATCGCCGCACTCACGGGGCTCGCGGCGCTGGCGATCGCCGTATGGCAGGCGATGGGGCGCTGAGGCCGGCGGACCGGCGGCGCACCGAACGCGCCGCGGCCCGGGTCACCCCAGCCGGATGTGATGCAGCAGTAGCAGTGCGGCCGCCATGTTGGCGGCCGGCACCTCCCCTCTCGCGATCATGTCGGGTACCAGTTTCAGGGGGACCCACTCCCGTTTGTCGGACTCGAAGTCGTCCTCGGGATGGCCCACGTACGCGCCCTGGTCGGACCAGAAGATGTGGTGCCGGGCGTCGGTGAGGCCGTTGGACGGCTCCACGGAGAGGAGGTGTTCGAGGGGGCCGGGGCGCCACCCGGTCTCCTCCTCCATCTCCCGGGCGGCCGCGGCGGCGATGTCCTCGCCGTCCTCGACCACCCCCGCGGCGAGTTCCCATCCCCAGGTGTCGGTGATGAAGCGGTGCCGCCACAGCAGCAGCACCTCGTTGGCCTCGTTGACCACTGTGGCCACGGCGACGGGCCGCAACCGGATCAGGAAGTGATCCAGATGGCGGCCGTCGGGGAGTTCGACATCGGCGAGGTTGACCCGGAACCAGCGGTTCTCGTACACGGTCTGCTCACTGAGATTCTTCCATCGCACGTATGTGCCACCTTCCGCCGTTGGGCTGGCAAGGTGACACGGGCCGGCTTCACAGTGGAACGCGCAGCGCCTCGTCGATCAGATCGGCAGCTTCGTCGGTGGCGGAACCTCCGGTTTCGGCCAGGTGCTCGCGCACCGCCCGCAGCCGGTCCCGTAACCGCTGCGACTCCATTCCCCGCGCCTGTTCGGTCATCTGCGCGGCGTTGGCCACAGCCTGGTCCGCGTCCCCTTGGCGCAGCTCGATATGGGTGAGCATGGCCAGCCGGTGGACCCGGCCCCGGTCGTGCGCGGGGGTGTCGACGGCGGCGTCCGCGTGGGCCCGGGCAGCACGCAGGTCCCCCAGGCTCAGCAGCGCCTCCGCCACTTGGACGTTCACCAGGCCCGGCTGGACGTAATCCGTTTCGTCGGGTTCCTGACCAGGGCGGATGCGCTCGGCCGCCGCCTCCGCACGCCGGATGCAGGAGAGCGCGCTCGCGCCGTCCCCGAGGCGTGCGTACGCCTTGGCCTGCATCGCGTAGAGATCCGCCGCGAGCGCCGGGGTGATCTGCGGCCCCGCCGTGCGCAGGGCGGCCTCCGCGAAGGCGACCGCCTGACGGTACTCCCGTACGAACAGGGACTGGTTGACCAGCAGCGCGATGATGTACGCGCCGAGCCCCCGGTCCCCGCTTGCCTTGGCCAGCCGCAGCGCCTGATGGAAGTAGCGCTGGGCCAGCCCCAGGGCGTCCGAGTCGTACGCACAGATGCCCGCGACGGCCACCAGTCCGCCGGTGGCCCGGTGGAGCTGTCGTCCCGTCGCGTCGGTGTAGCTGCCCCGCAGCAGCGGCGCCGCCTCGGTGTTGAGGAATCCCACGACCCGCGTTCTCGTCGCGATACCACCCGCCTTCCGGTACATCTGCTCGTAGTGCGTACGCGCCGCGCGGAGCATTTCGATGTCCGCCATGGAGACCCTGGTCAGGCCGTCCCGGGACACGTCGGAGTCCTCGGGCGGGTTCTCCCACTCCCAGACGGGGATGACCGCCGAGGTACCGGTGAGGGCGGGGGCGGACAGGACATGGGGGCGCTGCTGCTCGTCGGAGCGCCACAGCGCGGTGGCCCGTTCCACGAATCCGGAGAGCGGCGTGTCCGGGGCGCGGCGCACTCCCGGCCGGCTCAGTCCGATGTCGTCGAGTCCCACGGCCCGGTGCAGCCGTTCGCTGAGGACTTCACAGATCAGGTCGGGTACCTGGCCCCGTGGCCGCTGCCCCTTCAGCCACCGGGCGACGGCCGTGTGTTCGTAGCGCAGCGCGAGTCCGCGCTGCCGGCCGAGCTGGTTGACGTGCAGCGCCAGCCCGGCGTGCGATATGCCTGCCTCGTCGAGAATCGCGTCGAGCAGGCTGTTGGGCTCCATGGTGCCCTCCTGACGGGGCCGTCCCGCCACCCCCGGCCGGGACGGCCGCTCGTAGACTTGTCGACTCAACAACCCCTGAGATCAGCCTAATGAGGTGGCCTTCACACGGGGTGTGAACCGGCCGCGCCCCGCTTCACTCCGCCCGTCCGGCCCGGACACGCCCGCGCGGTACGTCCGCCGCGTCCGGCTGGGCGGGTACCCGGAGGCGGTCGTTGCACAGCACCAGCAGCGCCACGTCGTCGGACAGCCGCCCGCCGGAGTGCCGCAGCAGCGCGGCCCGCAGTCCTTCGACGACCGCGGAGGCGCGGCAGTCCCGGACCGACCGGACACTCTCGTCCAGCGCCCGGGGCAGCGGGAAGAACGTCCCGTCGGCGTCCCGGGCGTCCGTCGCCCCGTCCGTGTGCAGGAAGATCGCCTGGCCGGGCAGCAGCGGCGGGCAGTCCGTCACCGGCAGGTCGGCGGGCAGCGGGAAGAGGCCGAGCGGCGGCATCGGTTCGCCGGGCGCGTCCGGCAGCGCGCCGCTGCGGCTGAGCCGGTACGGCCAGGGGTGGCCGCAGTTGAGGGTCCGTACGGCGCCGTCCCGGGCGATCTCCACCAGCAGCACCGTCACGAACTCCTCGCAGAGCGGGTTCTCCGGCTCCCCGCCGCCCGCCGACGGGTGCTCCGCGCGGGCCCGTTCCCGCAGGTGCCGCTGGAGGGCGCGCTCCAGGCGCCGCAGCACATCGCCCAGTTCCGGCTCATCGTGGACCGCCTCACGGAAGCTGCCGAGCACCGCGGCGACCGTGCCCATGGCTCCGATGCCATGACCGCGTACGTCGCCGATGACGACCCGTACGCCGTGCCGTGTCGCCACGACGTCGTACAGATCGCCGCCGACCGTCGCCGCCTCGTCCGCCGCCAGGTGGTCGGCGGCGACCACGATGCCGTCCACGCGCGCGGGCGGCGGACGCAGCAGCACCCGCTGCGCCGCGGTGGCCACTCCCTTCGTACGTTCCAGTTCCCGCAGCAGGCGCAGCCGCCGGCCGGCGGTCAGATAGCTGGCGGCGACGACCACGAGGACGGCGCAGCACGTGCCGACACGGGTGAGGGGGTGCACGCCGGGGGACGCGCCGAACGGCAGCAGCGCCAGCAGGGCGCACAGGCCGCCGAGTACGACACACTGGCGCCGGCCCGTGCCGGCGCAGGCTATGGCGGGGGCCGCGGCGAGGAGCTGGAGGAACTGGCCTTCGGCGGGGGTGCACAGCTCCCAGACCAGCACGCCGAGCACCCACAGACCGGGCAGCACGAGGACGAAGGCCCGCCGGACCCGCGCGGCCCTCAGCCGCGCGGCACCCCGCCGCGCCCAGGATCGGATCATGCCGATGCTCCCCCAGCAACCATCGAGGCGGTCGGCCCGGCCCTTGTACGCGGCAGGCCCGCTGTCTGAGCACGCCGCATCGTCCGGTGACGATTCTTGCGACCTGGTGTGCTCAGGTGGACGCTTCGCGCTCCGATCTCACCCGATCGGGTGAAGGCTGGGGAAACGCACCGGGGCCCGGCGACGAACGTGAGGTGCGTCGCCGGGCCCCGGTGGGGTTCCCGTCAGGTACGGGCGCCGTCGGCGCGTGGATCACGCGCCGCGCAGCACCGCGCCCGTCCGCCCGACCGCGGCGGCGACCGCCGCGTCACGGGCGGCGGACGCCTCGTCGGCGGTCAGCGTCCGTTCGGGCGCCCGGAAGCGCAGCGCGTAGGCCAGGGACTTCTTGCCCTCGCCCACCTGCTCGCCGGTGAACACGTCGAACAGCCGCAGCGATTCGAGCAGTTCGCCCGCGCCGGAGCGGAGCGCCGCCTCGACCTCCGCCGCCGGGACCGACGCGTCCACGATCAGCGCGACGTCCTGGGTGGCGACCGGGAAGGTGGAGATCCGCGGCGCCTCGACCACGCCCAGACCGGCCCGCTCCAGGCGGTCCAGGTCGATCTCCATCGCGCAGGTGCGCTCCGGCAGGCCGAGCGCCTTGGTGACGCGCGGGTGCAGCTCACCGGCGTTGCCGACGAGCACCTCCTCGCCGTCGGTCAGGGCGAGCAGCGCGGCGCAGCGGCCCGGGTGGAAGGGCGCGTGCTGGTCCTGGCGGACGATCAGCTCGACGCCCGCCTCCCGCGCCACGGTGCGGCCCGCCTCGACGGCGTCCGCCCAGGTGGCCGGGCGGCCCTTGCCCCACCAGCCGTCCTGCTCACGGGCGCCGGCGAGCACCACCGCGACCCGGCGCGGCTGCTCGGGCAGCGCGGCGTCGAGCGCGGCGATCTCCTCGTCGGCCGGCCGGCGGTCGACGGGCAGCCGTACGGACGGCTGCTCGTCGCCGGTCGGCCGGAAGACCAGGCCGGTCTCGAAGAGCGCGAGGTCGTGCGAGCCCCGGCCGTCATTGCGGCGCAGCGCGCCGAGCAGGCCCGGGATCAGCGTCGTACGGAGCAGCGGCTCCTCGTCGGAGAGCGGGTTGACCAGCCGCACGGTCCGGCGGCGCGGGTCGTCGTCCTCGACGCCGAGCTGGTCGAGGACCGTCTCGCCGATGAACGGGTAGTTCAGCGCCTCGACGTAGCCGGCGCCGGCCAGCGCGCGGCCGACCCGGCGGTGCAGCCGCTGACGCTCGGTCAGGCCGCGCCCGGCGGGCGGCTTCGGCAGCGTGGAGGGCAGGTTCTCGTAGCCCTCCAGGCGGATGACCTCTTCGGCCAGGTCGTTCGGGTCGGTCAGGTCGGGCCGCCAGGACGGCACGGTCACGACCAGTTCATCCTGGCCGTACACGTCACAGCCCACCTGCTGGAGACGGCGTACGACGGTCTCGCGGCCGTACGTGACGCCCGCGACGCGGTCCGGGTGGTCCGCGCTCACGGTGATCGTGCGCGGCCCGCTGGGCGAGACGACCTCGGTGACGCCGGCCTCGGCGGAGCCGCCCGCGAGCAGCACCAGCAGGTCGACGGTACGCTGCGCCGCGGCGGACGCGGCCTGCGGGTCCACGCCGCGCTCGAAGCGCTTGGACGCCTCGGAGGTCAGCCGGTGGCGGCGGGCGGTACGGGCGATGGCCACCGCGTCGAAGTGCGCGGCCTCGATGACGACCTCGGTGGTGCCGTCGACCACGCCGGTCTCCGGATCGGCCACCGCGTCCGCGATCTCGGTGTTGGCACCGCCCATGACGCCCGCGAGGCCGATCGGGCCGCGGTTGTCGGTGATGACCAGGTCACCGGCGTCCAGGACGCGCTTGGTGCCGTCCAGGGTCGTCAGCTTCTCGCCGGGCTCCGCGCGGCGCACACCGATCGTGCCGTCCACGCGGGAGCGGTCGTAGGCGTGCAGCGGCTGGCCGAGCTCCAGCATCACGTAGTTGGTGACGTCGACGGCGAGCGAGATCGGGCGCATCCCGGCCTTCTGCAGACGGCGCTGTAGCCAGATCGGGGAGCGCGCCTCCGGGTCCAGCCCGACGACCGTACGGGCCGTGAAGCGGTCGCAGCCCATCGGGTCGGCGACCTTGACCGGGTAGCCGTAGGAGTTCGGCGGCGGCACGTCCAGCAGCGCGGGGTCGCGCAGCGGCAGGCCGTAGGCGATGGCGGCCTCGCGGGCGATGCCGCGCATGGACAGGCAGTCGCCGCGGTTGGCGGTGACGGCGATGTCCAGGACCTCGTCGACGAGCTGGAGCAGCTCGATGGCGTCGGTGCCGGGCTCGTACTCCGGGGGCAGCACGATGATGCCCCCGCTGCCGTCATCGCCCATGCCCAGCTCGTCGCCCGAGCAGATCATGCCGTGCGAGACCCTGCCGTACGTCTTGCGCGCGGCGATCTTGAAGTCGCCGGGCAGGGTGGCACCGGGAAGCACCACGACGACCTTGTCGCCGACCGCGAAGTTGCGCGCGCCGCAGACGATCTCCTGCGGCTCACCCGTGCCGTTGGCCTGGCCGACGTCGACCGTGCAGAAGCGGATCGGCTTCTTGAAGCCCTCCAGCTCCTCGATGGTCAGGACCTTGCCGACGACCAGGGGGCCTTCCAGACCGGCGCCCAGCTGCTCGACGGTCTCGACCTCCAGACCGGTGGCGACGAGTTTGGCCTGTACGTCACGGCCGGACTCACCGTCCGGCAGGTCGACGTACTCCCGCAGCCAAGAAAGCGGGACCCGCATCAGATCTCCATCCCGAAAGGCCGGGTGAACCGGACGTCACCCTCGACCATGTCTCGCATGTCCTCGACGTTGTGGCGGAACATCAGCATCCGCTCGATGCCGAACCCGAAGGCGAATCCGCTGTACTTCTCCGGGTCGACGCCGCAGGCCACCAGCACCCGCGGGTTGACCATGCCGCAGCCGCCCAGCTCGATCCAGCCCTCGCTGGAGCAGGTACGGCACGGGCGCTCCGGGTCGCCGACGGAGGCGCCACGGCACACGTAGCAGACCATGTCCATCTCGGCGGACGGCTCGGTGAACGGGAAGTAGTTCGGCCGCAGCCGGGTCTGCATCCCCTCGCCGAACAGCGCCTCGACCATGTGGTCCAGGGTGCCCTTGAGGTCCGCCATGGTCAGGCCCTCGTCGATGGCGAGCAGCTCGACCTGGGAGAACACCGGGGTGTGGGTGGCGTCCAGCTCGTCGGTGCGGTAGACGCGGCCGGGGCAGACCACGTACAGCGGCGGCTCGCGGTCGAGCATCGACCGGATCTGCACGGGCGAGGTGTGGGTACGCAGCACCACACCGGACTGGTCGGTCCCGGTCGCGGCGTTCTCGACGAAGAACGTGTCGTGCGTCGTGCGGGCGGGGTGGTCCGGCGAGAGGTTCAGGGCGTCGAAGTTCAGCCACTCCGACTCGACCTCGGGACCCTCGGCGACCTCGTAGCCCATGGCCACGAAGACGTCCTCGATCCGCTCGGACAGGGTGGTGAGCGGGTGCCGGGCACCCGGGCGGGCGCGGTCGTACGGCAGCGTGACGTCCACCGCCTCCTCGACCAGCACCCGGGCGTCGCGCTCCGCCTCCAGCTCCTCCTGGCGCTTCTTGAGCGCCTGGCTCACCTGGCCGCGTGCCTGGCCGACGCGCTTGCCCGCCTCGGCCTTGGCCTGCGGCGGCAGCGCGCCGATCTCGCGGTTGGCCAGCGCCAGCGGCGAGGTGCCGCCGGTCTGCGCGACCTTGACCTCGTGCAGCTCCTGGAGGTCACCCGCGGCGGCGATGGCGGCGAGCGCCTCGTCCCGCATCCGGGCGATCTCTTCCGGTTTCAGGGCCTCGACCTCGACAGGGTCGTACGACTTATTGGGTGCGGACATCTCTTCCCGTGCTTCCGATGGGCTTGGCGCGCGGCTTGCCCCCGACGTGTGCAGTGCCAAAGGTGCCAAAGGTGCAGTCTACGGGGCAGGGCGGCCGCGCCTCATCCGAGCCCCGACGGGGGTGGGCCCGCCGGGCGCCGCTCAGGCCATGAAGGCCGGGGTCCCGACGGGCAGGATAAATCGGAACAGGGCACCGCCGGCGGGCGCCCGGCCGACCGTGATCGTGCCGCCGTGGGCCTCGACGATGCCCTTGACGATATAGAGGCCCAGGCCGGTGCCGCCGCGCTTGCTGCCCCGCCAGAAGCGGGTGAAGACGCGGCTCATCGACTCCTCGGGAATGCCGGGGCCCTCGTCGCTCACGGTGACGCTCGTCCCTTCCGCCCCGGAGGCGCTCGATGCCGGTCCCACCTCGATGGTGACGGTTCCCTCACCGTGCCGCACCGCATTTTCCAGCAGGTTCCCCAGCACCTGGTCCACCTTGTCCGGGTCCGCCCACAGATCGGGCAGCGGCCCGACCATGCGGATCAGGAAGCGGTCCGGCAGCTGTCCCGCCGTCGTCTGCGCCTGGACGTGCCGGCGTACCGCGGAGACCATGTCCACCCGCTGGCGGCGCACCTCCAGACGGCCCGAGTCGATACGGGAGATGTCCAGCAGTTCGGCGATGAGCCGGGTGACGCGGTTGGCGTCCGCGTCCACGGTCTCCAGCATCAGGCGCTTCTGGTCGTCGGTGAAGCGCTCCCACTTCTGCAGCAGGGTGGCGGTGAAGCCCTTCACCGAGGTGAGCGGCGAGCGCAGCTCATGGGCGACGGTGGCGATCAGCTCGGCGTGGCTCAGCTCGGTGCGCCGCCGCGCCTCGGTGCCGCGCAGCGCGACGACCAGGCGCCGGACGGGGCCGGTGGGGTGGCTGCGTACGTACCGTGCGGAGACCAGCACCTCACGGCCGCCGAGCAGCAGGTTGCGCTCCGGCTGGCCGCTGCGGATCGCCAGTCCCCCGTACGGGTCGGTCAGCTGCCACCAGCGGCGGCCCTCGATGTCCTGGAGCGGCAGCGCCTTCTCCAACGGACGGCCCAGCGCGTCGTGCGGGTCGATGGCGGTGATCCGGGCCGCGGCGGCGTTGAAGCAGACGACCCGGCCGGTCTCGTCCGCGACGACCAGGCCGTCGGGCAGGTCGTCGGGGTGCAGCCCGGCGCCGGTGACCTCGGCCCCTAAGAGCCCGGGACCGCCGTCCGGACAGGGATCGGCAGCGACCGTCGTACCGGATGCCCTCGTACCCATCCCCGCTGCCCCCTTCCGGTCCCCCGGGCACGCAACACTACTAGTGCTGCGAGGCGGACCGGCACCCTCCGGTGGTGCGCTGGGCGCGGGCCGAGGCGTACAGGCAGACGGCGGCGGCCGTGGCCAGGTTGAGGCTTTCGGCCTTGCCGTGGATGGGGACGCGCACCACGGCGTCCGCCAGTGCGCGGGTCTCCTCCGGCAGCCCCCACGCCTCGTTGCCGAAGACCCAGGCCGTGGGGCCGCTCATGGTGCCCGCGTCCAGTTCGGCGTCCAGGTCGTCGGCGCCCGCGCCGTCGGCCGCCACGATGCGTACCCCGGCGTCCCGCAGCCCGCCGACGACCTGCTCGACCGGTACGCCCACGGCGACCGGGAGGTGGAAGAGGGAACCGACGGAGGCGCGTACGGACTTGGGGTTGTACAGGTCCACGGAGGCGTCGGTCAGCACGACCGCGTCGGCGCCCGCGGCGTCCGCGCAGCGCAGCACCGTACCGGCGTTTCCGGGGTCGCGTACGTTGGCGAGCACCGCGACCAGCTTGGGCCGGGCCGCCAGGATCTCCTCGAAGGGCGAGTCCAGGAACCGGCAGACGCCGATCAGGCCCTGCGGGGTGACGGTCTGGGAGAGCTCGGCGATGGTCGCGTCGTCGGCGAAGCGGACCGGCACACCGGCCGCCCGCACCGCGGCGACGATCTCCGCGTGCCGCTCGGCCGCCTCCGGGGTGGCGAACAGCTCGACGAGCGTGCGCTCGCCGCCGGAGCGGTGCTCGACGGCTTCGCGTACGGCCTGCGGGCCCTCGGCGATGAACCGGCGCTCCTTGCCGCGGAAGTTGCGGCGGGCCAGCCGCCGGGCGGCGGCGACGCGGGCGGAACGCGGGGAGATCAACTCGGGGGTGCCCATGGGCGGCGGCTCACTCTTCCTCGGGTGGGTGGGGCGTGCAGAAAGCGGCGGACCCGCAGGCCGGGGCCTGCGGGTCCGTGACGTGCCTCGGTCAGGCGCCGTGGTTCAGGCGGCCTTCGGGGCGTTGACGTCGCTCGGCAGCGCCTTCTGGGCCACCTCGACCAGCGCGGCGAACGCGTTGGAGTCGTTGACCGCGAGCTCGGCCAGGATCTTGCGGTCCACCTCGATGTTGGCGGCCTTCAGACCCTGCACGAAGCGGTTGTACGTCATGCCGTTGGCGCGGGCAGCGGCGTTGATGCGCTGGATCCACAGCTGACGGAAGTCGCCCTTGCGCTTCTTGCGGTCGTTGTAGTTGTAGACGAGGGAGTGGGTGACCTGCTCCTTCGCCTTGCGGTAGAGGCGGGAACGCTGGCCGCGGTAGCCGCTGGCCTGCTCGAGGATCGCCCGGCGCTTCTTGTGGGCGTTGACTGCCCGCTTGACGCGTGCCACTTGTTAACTCCTTGTAGCGGGGCCGTGGTTGTCGCCACACGGCCCGAATCGAATGGGTCCCGGTCCAGGTCCTGCTGCCGCGCCGTGGGGCGTGGCGGTCAGGACTTACTTGCCGAGAAGCTTCTTGATCTTCGCGGCGTCGCCCGGGGCCATCTCGGCGTTGCCGGTGAGGCGACGCGTCACGCGGGACGACTTGTGCTCGAGCAGGTGGCGCTTGCCGGCGCGCTCGCGCATCACCTTGCCGGAGCCGGTGACCTTGAAGCGCTTGCTGGCACCGCTGTGCGTCTTGTTCTTCGGCATGCGCCGTTCTCTCCTCTTGGATGGCGCCCCCACCGGCCGGGGCCGGCGCCCGGGGGCGTCAGATGTATCGGTTGGAATCCGGGGCGATCACCCCGGCGTGCTCCGGGGCCCCCGCCCTGGATCACGCCTCGGCGGGCTCCTCGGCGGGCTCCTCGACGTCCTGCTCGCTCTCGTGAGCAAGACCCTGGCGCTCCGCCTTGCGGGCAGCCTGCGCCTCGCGGGCCTCGGCCATCGCCTCGGTCTTCTTCTTGTGCGGACCGAGGACCATGATCATGTTGCGGCCGTCCTGCTTGGGGTTCGACTCGATGAACCCCAGGTCCTGAACGTCCTCCGCGAGCCGCTGCAGCAGTCGGAAGCCCAGCTCGGGGCGGGACTGCTCGCGACCACGGAACATGATCGTGATCTTGACCTTGTCACCCTGCTTGAGGAACCGGACGACGTGACCCTTTTTGGTGTCGTAGTCGTGCGGGTCGATCTTCGGCCGGAGCTTCATCTCCTTGATGACCGTGTGCGCCTGGTTCTTGCGCGCCTCACGGGCCTTCATGGCCGACTCGTACTTGAACTTTCCGTAGTCCATGAGCTTGCAGACCGGCGGACGTGCGTTCGCCGCCACCTCGACCAGGTCGAGGTCGTACTCCTGCGCAAGCTCCAGGGCTTTGGCAAGCGGCACAATGCCGACCTGCTCGCCACTGGGACCGACGAGTCGCACCTCAGGGACGCGAATCCGGTCGTTGATGCGGGGCTCGGCGCTGATGGATCCTCCTCGGTAGCACCACGCGACGGCCTGGCGGACTGCCGCGTAACGTCTGTTTCGATGTGACCAACCGCGCCGGAACGCGAAAAACGCCCCGGACGGGACACAGGCGGGGCTCCTCAAAGGATCAGGAGCACCGCCGCGATGTCATCGCGGGGCGCAGCCGGACCGTTGACCCGCCGACCGTGAGGTCGGTTCGGGTGGGAGATCGGAGCCTCCACTTGTGGGTCGGGCACGTCAGTACTCGACCGGTCGGATTCCCAGAATACACGAGCCGAGGGGCGGGCCCCACTCGGCTGCGGGAAGGCCGTGAGCGGCGGCCCCTTCCTCGCGCGCGGGCGGGCCGCAGGGGCGGACCTCCCTCGCGCGCGAGCGGGCCATATGGTTGAGCCGACCCCCTGAGCAGGAAGTGAAGCGCGAGCCATGAGTGACCAGACCCCGCAGCAGCCCGGACCGGCGGACCCGGGCGGCCCCGCCGCCCCCGTGAACCCGGACTTCGACTCCATGACCCGCGACATCGCGGACGTACCGGCCGTCGAGGTGATCACCACGGTCGCCGTGCACCTGATGTCCTCGGCGGCGGTCAACCTCGGGCTCGCCGAGGAGGGCGCCGAACACAAGGACCTGGACGAGGCCCGCAAGCTCATCCAGGCGCTGGCCGGGCTGGTCACGGCCAGCGCGACCGAGATCGGCTCCTACCACGCCGCTCCGCTGCGGGACGGGCTGAAGTCGCTCCAGCTCGCCTTCCGCGAGGCGTCCCTCGTGCCGGACGAGCCGGGGCAGGGGCCCGGGGAGAAGTTCACGGGGCCGGTTTACGGGTAGCCCGTACCGGGTGCGCACGAGGGGAGGCCGCTCCCGGTTCGATGCCGGGGGCGGCCTCCTTCTCGTGCTTCTCGTGCGGCCCCGGGGTACGGCCGGCGCACGGCGCTACACCGCGGAGCGCTCGTCCGCGACCAGCTTGGGTTCGTTCGGCGGGTGGGTGACCTGGTGCACCACCGCCGCCAGCGCGCCGCCGATCAGGGGCGCCACGATGAACAGCCACAGCTGCGACAGCGCGCCGCCGCCCGCGAACAGGGCCGGGCCGATGCTGCGGGCCGGGTTCACCGACGTCCCCGTGAGCGGGATGCCGATCAGGTGCACGACCGCCAGCGCCAGGCCGATCGGCAGCCCGTCGAAGCCGACCACCGCCACCCGGTGCGTGACCGCGAGCACCACGAACACCAGCAGGAACGTCAGCACGATCTCGGCCACGAAGGCGCCGCCGAGGTTGATGTGCACGGCCGAGCGGTCGGCCCACCCGTTGGACCCGAAGGCCTCGCTGGTCTTCAGACCCGGCACCTGCTTGGCGACCAGGAACAGCAGCGCGGCACCGACGATGCCGCCCAGCAGCTGGGCGATCCAGTACTCGATCGCCGTACGCGGCGTGATGCGGTGGGCCAGCAGCATGCCGAGCGTCACCGCCGGGTTGACGTGACTGCCCGAGATCGGGCCGATCGCGTACGCCAGGGCCAACAGGGTGAAGCCGAATGCCAGGGCGATGCCGAAGGTTCCGATGTACTCGCCGGCCAGCACGGCGGAGCCGACGGCGAAGAACACCAGGAGCAGCGTCCCGAGGAACTCGGATACGACCGTGCGGGTCTCCGTTGTCGTCTCCATGGGGCCTCCTCGCGCGGATCTTGCTCTCTCCTACGCATTGTGAGGCCGGTCACGGGGTTCCGCCTGTTGGCGGCGGCCCGCCGCGGCCCGCCGGCGGCGGGGTCCCGGCGGGAGACGCCAGCAGGTCGTCAGCAGGTCGTCAGCGGGTGAAGAAAGCGCCGGTGGTGTCGGCGCCGGACGGCAGCAGGGCAAGGTCGAGACCGCGTACGAGCCGGGAACGCAGCGTCTCATCGGCGGCCAGCGCCTCGGCCAGGCGCTGCGCCACGGCGGCCGGCGCGGCCTCCGGGGCGAGCCCGAGGGCCAGGGTCGCGTCGGCCTCCGCCGAGGGGTCCAGGCGGGCGGCCAGCACCTCCGGCTCGGCGGCCAGCAGAGCGCGCAGCGCGTCGGTGACGGCCGGGTCCTCGCGCGGGTCGCTGCTCTCCCGGCCCTCCGCGAGGGCCCGCAGCGCGGCGCCGGTCAGCTGGTACGTGGCCGGGCCCGCCAGATCGACGACGACGGTGTCCGCCTTCTCGTGGGCCGCGGCGAGCAGGGCCTGCCGCAGCGGTACCGCCACGGGGCGGGCGTCCGGGCGCCAGCGGTGCAGCGTCTCCATCGACGTGAAGGCGGGCAGCGCGCGGCGGCCGTCCGGGGCCTGCAGCGTCGGCACGGCCATGTCGCTGGTCTTCTCCCGCTTCAGACCGTCCGGACCGGTCTCCACCTCGCCGAGGACGGCGACGACCGGCACGAGGAGCCGGGCCCGGCTCAGCAGTCGCAGGAGCCGGGATTCGGTCTCGGCCGACGGGGCGGCCGCGTGATCCGTCAGCGCGGCGGTCAGCTCAGGGTCGGCGGTGCCGTCGTCGTCGGAGAAGTCCGAGGTGGGGATGTTTTTGAGCACGTGCCCGAGCCTAGCGGGGGGCCCTTTGGGCCCGGGGGTTGGGCCGGTCGGTCCTGGCCCTTTCAGGTGCGGCGGCGTTCGCCTGCGGCGGGCTGCGGGGGGGCGGTGGCCGTCGCTTGCGGGTGCGGCGGCTGGGTGTTTCGGCGGTGACCCGTTCGCTTGCGGGTGCGGCGCTGTTTGCGCCTGCGGCGGGCGGTGGCCGCTGCGCGGGGCGGTCAGGTTCGGGGGCGGGCCTGCGCGGCAGGCCGCTCCGGCCCGCCCCCTTCCGTGGGAAGGGTGGGAAGGAGGGGTCGTGGTTCTGGGGGTGGGTGGCTGGGTGCGGGTACGGGTGGGCTGGGACCGGTTCGGTGGGTGGTTGGGTGCGGCCTGGGGTGGGCTGGGGCCGGGGCGGTGAGGGGGGGCTGCGAGGGGGACTGATCAGATGCGTTTGCGCCAGAAGAGGGCGGAGGTGGTTATCAGGGCCAGGCCGGCGATTGTCGCTGTCCACGGGAGCCAGGTGGTGTTCCCGGTGGCCGGGGCGTTGGTCGGGCCGGCGCCGAAGTACTGCTTGTCGTAGGCCGCCGCTTCGGGCTTCTGGGGTGTGGGCTTGAGGGCCTTGCCCTTGTCGATGGCGGCGGCGGGGTCGACCATGCCCGCGCCCAGTTCGTCGTTGCGGCCGCCTTCCGGGGCGTCCTGGGCGGTGTCGGTGAGGAGCTTCTTGATCTGGGCGGGGCTGAGATCCGGGTGGGCGGAACGGATGAGGGCCACCGCGCCGGAGACGAAGGCGGACGCGGCGCTGGTGCCCCAGCCCTCGTAGTACTTGCGGTCGGGGTTGGCGATGACGACGCCGACGCCGGGCGCGCAGACCGTGGCGTACCAGCGGCGGGTGGAGAAGTCGGCGCGGGAGCCCCACTGGTCGACGGCGGTCACGGCGATCACGCCGGGGTAGGCGGCCGGGTAGGAGACGTGGTCGCCGTCCTTGCCGCCGTTGCCGGCCGAGGCGATGACGGGGACGCCCTTGCTCAGGGCGTACTGGATGGCGGCGTCCTCGCGGGGTTCGGGGTGCGCGGAGCTGCTGTCGTCGCCGAGGGACAGATTGATCACGTCGGCGCCGTGGTCGGTGGCCCAGCGGATGCCGTCGGCGAGGGCGCCGGCGCGTTCGGCGCGGGCGCGGCGGCGCTGCGGGTCGCTGTCCTCCAGGATGACGCGGACCGGGAGGATCTTGGCTTCGGGCGCGACTCCGATGACGCCGTCGGCCTGGTCGGCGCCGTGGCCGTGGCCGGCGATGATGCCGGACATGGCGGTGCCGTGCTCGGCCCAGGAGCCGTCGCCGGGCTGCGCGCCGAAGCCGACCAGGTCGTTGTCGGGCAGCACCTGGCCCTGGAGGTCGGGGTGGTCGGCGTCGACGCCGGTGTCCAGGACGGCGACGGTGATGCCGTCGCCCTTGGTGGTCTCCCAGGCTTGCTGGGCGTTCATGGCCTTCAGCGCCCATTCCTGGGCGCGTATGCCGTCGGCCTGGGCGGGCAGGGCGGGGAGCACGGTCAGCGCGGCGGCGGACAGCGCGAGGCCGACGGCGCGCAGCAGGGGCCTCCTGGTCATTGCGGCTCCGTGGTTCCCTTGGCGGCCTGCTTGCGGAAGGTCTGCTCGATGCGGTCGGCGACGGCCTTGGCGTCGTGGCCCAGTCCGGCTTCGGCGGGGGCGGTGGTGGCGCCGGTGCGGGTGGCTTCGGCGGCGGGCTGCGGGTCGTCGACAGGGCGGCCGTCGGCGAAGCCGGAGACGGCGTAGACGACGACGGGCAGGTCGTCGAGGACGCGGATGCTCCAGCTGGCACGCTGGGCGGGCCCGAAGTCCGCGGCGGGGGTGCCCTTGGCCGCGTACGGGCGGGGCATCAGGTCCGTACGGGTGTCGAGGTGTTCCTTGGCGAAGCGGCGGCGCAGGTCCTGCATGGTGGAGCGGTCGGCTTTGGCGGCGACGGCGCCGACGGTGACGAGGTTGGTGCGGGTGGCGTCGACGTAGGTGGCGCGTACGAGGCGGTCGCAGCCCACCGGCGCGAGGGCCTTGGCCAGCAGCGGGTCGAACGCGTTCGCGCAGCCGCTGTCGGGGGCGACGGCGGCGCGGATCCAGGTGCGGTCGGCGCCGCCGGGGCCGGTGCCCAGGCCGTTCAGGGTGCGGGGGAAGAGCGTGTCGACGGCGGTACTGTGCCAGACCTCGCGGCCCTGGGCGAAGACCGCTTCGGCGGCGGGGCTGCCGCTCGGGTCGTCGGCGAGCCAGGTGCCGGCGGTGGCGCCCGCGACCAGGCCGAGGCCGAGTACGAGTCCGGCGGCCGCAAGGACGGTGCGCCGGGGGGCCTTGGCGCCGCCGTGTGGCGGTGTCACGGGGACCGGTGGTGCGGACGGTCCGGTGAGCGGGGGGCCGGTGGGGGGTGGTGCGATGTCGGTCGGTGGCTGGGTGGGGGTCGGTGGGGTGGCCAGGCTTTGGGGGTGGGTTTCTGCGCCGTTCCAGAGGGCCTTGCTGTTGGCCAGGTGGAAGGCGGCGGTGTCGCGGGGGGTGGGTGCGGGGGTGGCGGAACGGTCCGCCGGGGTCTGCGCCGGGACGGGCGGGGTGTCCGTACGGGGTGGTGCGGGGACGTGGGCGGGGCGCGGGGGGACGCCGGCCGGGCGCGGGACGTCCGCCGAGGCGTGGGGCGTGGCCGGACTCGTGGTGGGTGCGGCGGGCGGCAGGGGGCCGGGGGTGGCGGGCCTGGTCGGCGGGACCGGGCGCAGGACGGCGGTCTGCGGGTCCTCGGCCGGCGGTGCCGGTACCTGTGGCGGGGTGCGGGGAAGACGAGGAGCGTCGGCGAAGTCGGCTTCGGTGCTCACCCGCGCTCCCCCTCGCGCCTGTGTTCCCCGGCCCGACCATCAATCGGGGCAGGGTGGTTCGTATCCGGACATCACACCGCTGACCTGCTGGTTGCGGCGTCCGCTCACTCTACGGGCTGGCGCCGCCGGTGCTCCAACTCGTCCGCCGTACCCGGGCGTCCGGCGCCCGGTCTGTCGTGTTCTCTCCCCCTACCCACCCGTAGCGCGTTCTGGCAGGCTGCGGGCCATGTCCGGGTACATGTGCGACACAGTTGGTGACAGGGCCCGCCTCGACCGGGCCACCGCCGGTCTGGACGCGCCGCTGGCCGTCGTCGATCTGGGGGCGTTCGATGCCAATGCCGCCGACCTGGTGCGGCGGGCCCAGGGCAAGCCGGTGCGGGTGGCGAGCAAGTCGGTGCGCTGCCGGGCCCTGCTGGAGCGGGCGCTGGCGCGGGACGGCTTCGCGGGGATCATGAGTTTCACGCTGGCCGAGTCGCTGTGGCTGGCCCGGTCGGGGTTCGAGGACGTCCTGCTCGCGTATCCGTCGGCGGACCGGGCGGGGTTCGGGGAACTCACCGCCGATCCGAAGGCGGCGGGGGCGGTGACCGTGCTGGTCGACGACGTGGCGCAGTTGGAGCTGATCGACGCGGCCCGGCCCGTGGGGGGCGGCGAGGAGGTCCGGGTGTGCCTGGAGTGGGACACCGCCTTCCGGCCGCTGGGCGGCCGGGTGCGGGTGGGCGCGCGGCGCTCGCCGCTGAGCCGGCCGGAGCAGGTGGCGGCGCTGGCCCGTGCGGTGACGCGTCGTCCGGGGTTCCGGGTGGCGGGTCTGATGGCGTACGAGGGCCATGTGGCGGGTGTGGGTGACGCGGTTGCCGGGCAGCCGCTGCGCTCGCGGGCCGTGCGGGCGATGCAGACGGCGGCGCGCCGGGACATCGCGCGGCGGCGCTGGGAGGTGGTACGCGCGGTGCGGGCCGAGGCGCCGGATCTGGAGTTCGTCAACGGCGGCGGTACGGGAAGTGTGCAGCACACGGCGGCGGAGGCCGCGGTGACGGAGGTGGCGGCGGGGTCGGGGCTGTATGTGCCGCGGCTGTTCGACAACTACCGGTCGTTCTCGGGCCGTCCGGCGGCGGTGTTCGCTCAGCCGGTGGTGCGGCGGCCGGGGGATGGTGTCGTGACCGTGCTGGGCGGTGGGTATCCGGCGTCCGGAGTCGCGGGGCGGGACCGGTCGCCGGTGCCGTATCTGCCCGAGGGGCTGCGTTACGACCCGCAGGAGGAGGCCGGGGAGGTGCAGACGCCGCTGCTGGGGCCGGCCACGGACGGGCTGCGGCTCGGCGACAAGGTGTGGTTCCGGCACGCGAAGGCCGGTGAGCTGTGCGAGCGCTTCGCGGAGCTGCATCTGATCGAAGGGGACCGGGTGGTGGCGACGGTGCCGACGTACCGCGGGGAGGGCCGCACCTTCCTGTAGCCGACAAGAAGGTACGGCCCTCCGGCCGGGTCAGGCGTGGATGCGGTCCTTCTGGTCGGGGACCACGGTGCCGTCGGGGCGGCGGACCGCGCCGAGGCCGCCGTCGGTGTTGGTGTAGCCCTTGGTGGCACAGGGGTACGTGCCGGACTTACGGGGCAGCGGCTCGATGAACATCGGGTTGACCACCCAGCGGCCGTCGGCGTTGTCGTAGCCGCGGCACATCAGTTCCGGCTGGTTGCGGTTGATGGCCAGGTGCACGCCGGTGGCGTCGTTGACGAAGGTGACGTCGGTGTTGGCGTCGCCGCCGCCGAGGGCGATGCGGTGCGCGGGGTCCTGGAACCGCCACGCCTCGGCGCCCTTGATCTTGAAGATCTCCTGGTTGATCAGGCAGCGCTTGCCGTCCATGTACGGCAGGACCTCGCCGTGGCCGTCCTTGACGTCGCCGCAGCCGCGGATGCCGGTGGTGAAGCGGCCGTTCTCCGTGAGGCTGCGGACGCCGATGGTGTGCGCGCGGTCGATGCCGACGCCGCCGGACCACGCCTCGGCGATGGTCTCGGAGGACGCGGAGACGATGTAGACCTGGAAGCCGGCCGCCTTGAGGGTGCGGATCAGGTCCTTCTGCTGGTCGTAGTAGCGGACGTAGCCGGCGAGCTGGTGGGTGCCGACGGTCTGCTTCGTGCCGATGGGCGCGGCGAGGTTCTCGGCGCGGGCCTGCTTGGCGTACGAGGTGACCTGGGCCGGGGTGAGGCCGGCGAACAGCTGCGGGATCCAGGCGTACTCGGGCTTGGTGCGGCGGTGGTTCCACTCGCCCGCGAAGGCGGCCTTGCCGCTCATGGTGCGGGCCTCGCTGCGGATCTCCATGATCTCGTCGGCGCAGGCGGCGTTCTTCGAGGTGCGCAGCGGGCGGCCGGCGGGTACGGAGGTGCCGCACGCCTTGGTCAGGGCGCGGTCGGCGGCGGTGGTCATCCAGGGGCTGGTGGACTTCCAGCTCTTGGGCCGCAGGATCTTGTCGTGCTTGAGCGACCAGGCGAGCGTGGCGTCGGAGATGTCGTTCTTGACGACGGTGTTGTCCCAGTCGAAGGCGGCGACGGGGCGGCCTTCGGGGCCCGGCTTGGGGTGGGAGCAGATACCGCGCTCGTCGATCATGCGCTGGATCCTGGCGCGATTGTTTCCGTACCACGTGATGCTCTTGGAGAGCTGCGGACAGCTCGTACGCTCCGGGGCCTTCGCGGGGTGCGCGGGCGCGGCGACCGCGGGGCCGGTGGCCGCGAGGGTGGTGACGGTCGCGGCGGTGGCGAGTCCCAGGGCGAGGGCGTGTCTGGTGCGCATGGTTCTCCGGTGATTGGGGCGGAATGTCGGCAGTGACGTTCCTGCGGGCAATGCACACCGGGGCCGGCGCGCCGGGGCGCCGGTCCCGGTGGTGATCTTCGGACTGTATCCGCGAAGAAGGCTGCGGCCTACACGGGTGTGACGTACGCCCCTGCGATCCCGCCGTCCACCAGGAACTCCGCGGCGTTCACGAAGGAGGAGTCGTCGCTGGCCAGGAAGGCGACCGCGGCCGCGATCTCCTCCGGCTCGGCGAACCGGCCGACGGGTACGTGCACCAGACGGCGCGCGGCCCGCTCCGGGTCCTTGGCGAACAGTTCCTTCAACAGCGGCGTGTTCACCGGCCCCGGGCACAGCGCGTTGACCCGGATGCCCTCGCGGGCGAACTGCACGCCCAGCTCGCGGGACATCGACAGCACGCCGCCCTTGGACGCGGTGTAGCTGATCTGCGAGGTGGCGGCGCCCATCACGGCCACGAAGGACGCCGTGTTGATGATGGAACCCTTGCCCTGGCGCTGCATGTAGGGCAGCGCGTGCTTGCAGCACAGGTAGACGGAGGTCAGGTTGACCTCCTGGACGCGCTTCCAGGCGTCCAGCCCGGTGGTGAGGATCGAGTCGTCGTCGGCGGGCGAGATACCGGCGTTGTTGAAGGCCACGTCCACCGAGCCGTACGTGTCGTACGCGGTCTTGAACAGCGCCTCCACCTGGTCGGAGTCGGTCACGTCCACCTGGACGAAGGTGCCGCCGACCTCCTCGGCGGCGGCCTTGCCCGCCGTCTCGTCGATGTCGGCGCAGACCACGTTGGCGCCCTCGGAGGCCAGGCGGCGGGCGGTGGCCAGGCCGATGCCGCTGCCGGCGCCGGTGATGACGGCGGTGCGGCCGACGAGGCGGCGGCACACGGGGGACTCGGCGCCGGTGGCCGCGGGGGTCTGGTCGGTCACTTAGCTCTCCTCGGTGCTGATGAAGATGTTCTTGGTCTCGGTGAAGGCGGCGAGCGCGCCGGGGCCCAGCTCCCGGCCGAGGCCGGACTGCTTGTAGCCGCCGAACGGGGTCCAGTAGCGGACGCTGCTGTGGGAGTTGACGGAGAGGTTGCCTGCGGCGACCGCGCCCGACACCCGCAGCGCGCGGGCCACGTCGCGGGTCCAGATGGAGCCGGACAGGCCGTACTCGGTGGCGTTGGCGAGCCGTACGGCCTCGGCCTCGTCCTCGAAGGGGATCGCGACGGCGACCGGGCCGAAGATCTCCTCGACGGCGGTGCGGTCGTCCGGCCTGCCCTCCAGGACGGTGGCCGGGTACCAGAAGCCCTTGCCCTTGGGCGCCTCGCCGCGGATGGCGGCGGGCGCGTCCTCGGAGACGTACGACCGTACGCGCTCGCGCTGGGCCGCGGAGATCAGCGGGCCCATCTGCGTCGCGGGGTCGGCCGGGTCGCCCGCGACGAACGCCTTCACGGCGGGCTCCAGCAGTTCCATGAAGCGGTCGTAGACCGAGCGCTGGACCAGGATGCGGCTGCGGGCGCAGCAGTCCTGGCCGGTGTTGTCGAGGAAGGAGCCGGGCGCGGCGGCCGCGGCCCGTTCGATGTCGGCGTCGGCGAAGACGATGTTGGGGCTCTTGCCGCCGAGTTCGAGGGTGAGGCGCTTGGTCTGCGCGGCGCACTTGGCGGCGATGTGGCGGCCGGTGGCGGTGGAGCCGGTGAAGACGACCTTGGCGACGCCGGGGTTTTCGACGAGGGCGTTGCCGGTCACCGCGCCCTCGCCCGGCAGGACCTGGAACAGGCCCTCGGGCAGGCCCGCCTCCAGCGCGTACTCGGCGAGGCGCAGGGCGGTGAGCGGGGTGGTCTCGGCGGGCTTGAGGAGGACGGCGTTGCCCGCCGCGAGCGCGGGGGCGGCGCCCCAGGCGGCGATCGGCATCGGGAAGTTCCAGGGCGCGATGACCGCGACGACGCCCAGCGGCTCCTGGACGGTGATGTTCAGACCGCCCGCGACGGGGATCTGGGTGCCGGTCAGCCGTTCCACTCCCCCGGCGGCGTAGTCCAGCAGGTCGACGACGTTGTTCGCCTCCCACCGGGCGTTGCCCAGCGGGTGCCCGGCCTCGGCCAGCTCCAGCCGGGCCAGCCGCTCGGTGTTCTCCTCGACGACCCTGGCGAACTGCCGCAGTACGCGGGCCCGGTCGCCGGGCGGCAGTGCGGCCCACTTCTCCTGCGCCGCCGCGGCCCGCCGGACCGCGGCGTCCACCTCGGCGGGGGTGGTGACGGGGACGACGGCTTCCGGTTCCTCGGTCGCCGGGTTGATGATGCGCAGCTCTTGCAACACGTCGCAGCTTTCCTTACATGCGCTCGAAGGAGCGGAAGCGCTCCCAGTCCGTGACGGCGGCGTCGTACGCGTCCTGTTCGACGCGGGCCATGTGGAGGTAGTGCTCGACGACCTCGTCGCCGAAGGCCTCGCGGGCGATGGGGCTGGCCTCCCACAGGGCGGCGGCCTCGCGCAGGGTGGCGGGGACGTGGTCGGCGTCGCCGGTGTAGGCGTTGCCGGTACACGCCTCGGGGAGTTCGAGTTCGTGCTCTATGCCGTACAGGCCCGCGGCGACCATGGCGGCGACCGCGAGGTACGGGTTGACGTCGCCGCCGGGCAGGCGGTTCTCCAGGCGGTGCCCGTGGCCGTGGCCGATGACGCGCAACGCGCAGGTGCGGTTGTCCGGGCCCCAGGCGACGGCGGTGGGGGCGAAGGAGCCGGGCCGGAAGCGCTTGTAGGAGTTGATGTTGGGGGCGTAGAAGAGCGTGAAGTCGCGCAGCGCGGCGAGCTGTCCGGCCAGGAAGTGCCGCATGACCTGCGACATGCCGTGCGGTCCCGCGTCGTCGGCCAGTACGGGCTGTCCGGCCTCGTCGCGCAGCGAGAGGTGGATGTGGCAGGAGTTGCCCTCGCGCTCGTCGTACTTGGCCATGAAGGTCAGCGCCATGCCCTCCTGGGCGGCGATCTCCTTGGCGCCGGTCTTGTAGACGGCGTGCTGGTCGCAGGTGGTCAGCGCCTCGTCGTAGCGGAAGGCGATCTCGTGCTGGCCGAGGTTGCACTCACCCTTGGCGGACTCCACGGTCATCCCGGCGGCGCCCATCTCGTTGCGGATGCGGCGCAGCAGGGGCTCGACGCGGCCGGTGCCGAGGACGGAGTAATCGGTGTTGTACTGGTTGGCCGGTGTCATGCCGCGGTAGCCGCGGTTCCAGGCGTCCTCGTAGGTGTCGCGGAAGACGATGAACTCCAGCTCCGTACCCGCGTACGCGCTCCAGCCGCGCTCGGCGAGCCGGTCGAGCTGGCGGCGCAGGATCTGCCGCGGTGAGGCGACGACGGGCGAGCCGTCGTGCCAGGCGAGGTCGGCGGTGAGCAGGGCGGTGCCGGGGTTCCACGGGGTGCGGCGCAGGGTGGCGGCGTCGCCGTGCATGGCGAAGTCCCCGTAGCCGCGCTCCCAGGAGGACATCGCGTAGCCCTGGACGGTGTTGACGTCCACGTCCACGGCCAGGAGGTAGTTGCAGCCCTCGGTCCCGTGCTCCAGCACCTCGTCGAGGAAGTGACGGGCGGCGAACCGCTTGCCGGTGAGCCTGCCTTGCATGTCGGTGAAGGCGAGGACGACAGTGTCGATCTCCCCGGCGTCGACGAGCCTTCTCAGCTCGTCGACGGAGAGCGGGGGCGTGCGGTCTGCCACGGTGGTGCCTCCTGTCGCTGCATCCGGAGGTCATAAGGTAGGCCCGCGAACCATTGGTTGGGAAGGGGTTCCGGTGGACGGTGCGGACAACGGCGTGTCGGGCGGACGGGGACACGGTACGGAGGACGGCCCGGCGGACCGGCTGGCGCCCGTACTGCGGCCGGTACGGGCGGGCAACGGCTTCGAGGAGGCGCTGGAGCAGATACTCCAGGTCGTCCGGCTGGGCCTGGTCCCCGGCGGCGAACGCCTGCCCGCCGAGCGGGAGTTGGCGGAGCGGCTGCACATCAGCCGGGTCACGCTGCGCGAGGTGCTCAAGGTCCTCCAGGACGAGGGCCTGGTGGAGAGCCGGCGCGGCCGGTACGGCGGTACGTTCGTCCGGCCGCGCCGGGAGACCGCGGGCGAGGACGAGCTGCGGCGCCGCGTCGAGAAGGTCGACGTCGAGGACACGCTGCGGTTCCGCGAGGTGCTGGAGGTGGGCGCCGCCGGGCTGTGCGCCGCGCACGGCCTGGACGACGCGCAGGCGCGGCGGCTGCGGGAGGCCCTGTCCGCCACCCACGACGCGCCGCTGGCGGACTACCGGCGGCGCGACACGCTGCTGCACCTGACGCTGGCCGAACTGGCCGGTTCGCCGTCGCTGGCGGCCCAGTACGCCGCGGTGCGGGCGGGCGTCAACGAGCTGCTGGACTGCATCCCGCTGCTGGTACGCAACCTGGAGCACTCGCAGGCGCAGCACACCGCCCTGGTCGAGGCCGTGCTGGAGGGGGACGCGGACGGCGCGCGGGAAGTGATGCGCGAGCACTGCGCGGGTACGGCCGCGCTGCTGCGGGGGTTCTTGACGGGGCCGCCTTCGTAACCAGTCTTTTACGCAGGGGGCTTGCGCTCGGCCGCACCGCGCGACAAAGGTATGCGGCTAAACCATTACTGCACTTCCCCCTCACTCACCCCTCGGCGAGGCAGGAGCGGCTCATGGCCGACAGCACGGACCCCCGTACCGCACCGCCCCCCGCCACCGCGGCCGGCGACCCGGCACCGCAGGACGCCTACCTCCAGAAGCGCATCCTGCGGCGCGGCAGCGCCGGCCCGCTCCTGCTCACCGGCCTGGGCGTCGCGTACGTCGTCTCCGGCGACTTCTCCGGCTGGAACAACGGCCTGGCACAGGGCGGCTTCGGCGGCCTGGCCATCGCCGCGGTCCTGATGGGCCTGATGTACACCTGTCTGGTCTTCGCGCTCGCCGAACTGGCCTCCATCCTGCCGACGGCGGGCGGCGGTTACGGCTTCGCGCGGCGCGCGCTGGGCACCTGGGGCGGCTTCCTGACCGGTACCGCCATCCTCATCGAGTACGTACTCGCGCCCGCGGCGATCTCCATCTTCATCGGCGACTACGTCGAATCCCTCGGCCTGTTCGGCCTGACCTCCAGCTGGCCCGTGTACCTCGCCTGCTTCGTGGTCTTCATCGGAATCCACCTGTGGGGCGTGGGCGAGGCCCTGCGCTTCAGCCTGGCCGTCACCGCCGTCGCGGTCGCCGCGGTCGTCGTCTTCGCGTTCGGCGCGCTCAGCGACTTCCACGTCAGCGCGCTGGACGACATCCCCGTCGACGCGGGAGCCTTCGGCGCCAGTTCCTGGCTGCCCTTCGGAATCCTCGGCATCTGGGCCGCGTTCCCGTTCGGCATGTGGTTCTTCCTCGGCATCGAGGGCGTACCGCTGGCCGCCGAGGAGACCAGGGACCCGGCCCGTACGCTGCCGAAGGCGATGGCCGCCGCGATGGGCATCCTGCTGCTGCTCGCCCTGGTCACCTTCGTCGCCGCGACCGGCGCCCGCGGCTCCGCCGCCATCCAGTCCGTGGGCGACCCACTCGTGCAGGCGCTCCAGCCGCACGGCGCGCCCACCACCGTCTCCCGCATCGTCAACTACGCGGGTCTGGCGGGCCTGGTGGCCTCCTTCTTCTCCCTGATCTTCGCCGGTTCGCGGCAGCTCTTCGCGCTTTCCCGGGCCGGCTACCTGCCCCGCTTCCTGTCCCTGACCAGCCGCCGCAAGGCCCCGTACCTGGCGCTGCTGGTGCCCGGCGCGCTGGGCTTCGCGCTGGCCGCCGCGACCGGCGACGGCGCCCGGATGCTCAACATCGCCGTCTTCGGCGCCACCATCTCCTACGCCCTGATGTCGCTCTCGCACATCGTGCTGCGCCGCCGCGAACCGGAGCTGCACCGCCCGTACCGCACCCCCGGCGGCATCCTCACCTCGTCCACCGCCTTCGTCCTGGCCTGTGCCGCGCTGGTGGCGACGTTCCTCGTCGACAAGCAGGCCGCCCTGATGGCTCTCGGCGTCTACGTCATCGCCCTGGCGTACTTCGCGTTCTACTCCCGGCACCGGCTGGTCGCGGCGGCCCCGGAGGAGGAGTTCGCGGCGCTCGCCGCGGCCGAGGCCGAGCTGGAACGCGACTGACCGGCAGCCCGCCGGGACCGTCACCCCGAAGTCCGCCCCCGCACCCTCCGGAGGACCCGTGCCCACGCCCCCGCCCCTCATCGGCGTCACCACCTATGTCGCCGACGACGCCCGCTGGGGCGTCTGGGCCCTGCCCGCCGCCGTGCTTCCGGCCGGCTACCACCGTCTCGTCCAGCGCTGCGGGGGCCTCGCCGCGCTGCTGCCGCCCGGCGACCCGGGCACCGCGGCCGCGGCCGTCGCCCGGCTGGACGGCCTGGTGATCGCGGGCGGCCCGGACGTGGAGCCCGTACGGTACGGAGCCGACACCGACCCGCGCACCGGCCCTCCGGCGCGCGACCGGGACACCTGGGAGCTGGCGCTGATCGACGCCGCGCTGGAGGCGCGCGTACCGCTGCTCGGTGTCTGCCGCGGGATGCAGTTGCTGAACGTCGCCCTGGGCGGCACCCTCGTCCAGCACATCGACGGGCACGCGGGCCCGGTCGGTGTCTTCGGCCGCCACGAGGTCAAGCCGGAGCCGGACACCCTGCTCGGCGGGATTCTTCCCGAGGCGGTGTCCGTACCGACGTACCACCACCAGGCCGTGGACCGGCTCGGCAGCGGCCTGCTCCCCTCCGCCCACGCGGCGGACGGCACGGTCGAGGCCCTGGAGCTGCCCGGCGCCGGGCACTTCGTGCTGTCCGTGCAGTGGCATCCGGAGGCCGGGGACGACACCCGGGTGATGGACGCGCTGGTGCGGGCGGCGGGCGGTTCCTGAAAACCGCTCCCGAGAACTGCAAATTGCGGCGGCAAACCCACCCGTTTCAGCGATGCCCTCCCGCACCGCAGCCTGGATACGCTCGCTGAACCGACGCTGACCTGCGTCAACGCCGGGGGCTCGGCCGATTTCGGCGGAGCCCGGCTTCGTGCTGTCCTGCCTACGGAAGTGGGTCCTGCCATGACGTACCGACGCCACCTGAAGTCCGCCGCCGCCGTGGGGCTGTCCGCCACCCTGGCCCTCGGCATCCTCACCCAGTCCGGCTCCGCCGCCGTGGCCGCCCCCGGCCAGTGCGGCGGCAGTGAGAACGACTACATCCAGGCGCCGCAGGCCGGCGCGAGAGCGGCGTTCGAGCTGTCCAAGCCGTACACCCAGGACGGCACCAAAGTACGGACCGTGCAGTTCGACGCGAACAACTCGCTCACGGTCGTGCCGACGGACTCCGCGAGCACGGCGCAGGGCAACTGGATCTTCGAAGCACCGAACGGCAGCAATCCCGCCAAGAGGGGAGTGGTCACCTTCGTGACGCAGGTGACCACGTCCGACGGAGCGCGCTACCGCACCGTCTTCACCGTCCCCGTCCCGGTCTGCAACCCGCGTAACCGGCAGCGGCCCACCAACGTCTTCCAGATCAGAGGCGACCGCACGGTCACCGTCATCGCCCCCAACGGCCGGACGGCCACCGGCGCGGACGCCGCATACCAGGCCGACCGCTGAGCCGAGCCCTCACGGCAGGGCCCGGGTCAGCCCCAGCAGATGGCGGGCCGGGCCCGCCGGCCGGTGCCCGGACGGCCAGACGGCCCGCAGGTCGCGGCCGAAGCCCGTACCGAGTACGGGCACCTCGACCAGCCGCCGCGCCGCCAGCTCCTCCCCCACGGCCAGTTCGCTCAGCACCGACGGGCCGGCGCCGCTCACCGCCGCGGCCTTGACCGCCGTCGTGGAGGCCAGTTCCAGCAGCGGCGCCGCGAGTCCGCCGTGCCCGGCCAGTGCCGCGTCCAGGACCTGGCGGGTGCCGGAGCCGCGTTCGCGCAGGATCAGCGCGGTTGCGGCCAGTTCGGCCAGCGTCAGGTCCGTACGGCGCCGGGCCCACGGGTGGGCGGGCGCGACGACCACCACCAGCCGGTCGTGGCCGATGACCGCGCCGTCCAGTCCGGCGGGCACGTCCAGTCCCTCCACGAACCCGAGGTCGGCCTCGCCCGCGAGGAGCCGTTCGGCTACCGCGGCGGAGTTCCCGGCCAGCAGGGACACCGCGGTGTCCGGGCGCTGCCCGCGCAGCGCGATGAGCCAGCCCGGCAGCAGGTACTCGGCGATGGTCATACTGGCGGCGACCCGCAGCCGCGAGTCCCGGCGCCCGCGCAGCGCCTGGGCGCCCGCGTCGAACGCCTCGGCCGCCTCCACCACCCGCCGCGCCCAGTCCGTGACCAGCGCGCCCGCGTCCGTCAGGCGCGATCCGCGCGGCGAGCGCTCGACGAGGGCCACGCCCAGCTGCTGTTCCATCGAGCGGATCCGGCTGCTGGCGGCGGGCTGGCTGATGCCGCGTTCGCGGGCGGCCCGGCCGAGGCTGCCGAGCCGGGCGACGGCGAGCAGCAGCTCCAGCGCGCCGAGGTCCGGTACACGGTGCGAGAGCGGGGTCACGGGCCCGGTTCCGGACGGCTCGGTGTTCACGCTGGTCATAACTCCACCTTATGTCCCCATAGGCGCGGGGTCCCTGGTGGGCGGCGGTGCGCGCCGCGACCCTGGAGGCATGGCAACCCTGACGCAGTCCTCCGCGCGCACCGGTCCCCGCATGTCCGCCCGCTCCCCCGAAGCGCCGCCGGCCCTGCGTCACCTCGGCCCCAACTGGTACGCCGCCGTCATGGGCACCGCCATCGTCGCCAACGCCGGAGCGGCCCTGCCGTCGCACTCCCCCGGCCTGCGCGGCGCGTACGTCGCGGTCTGGGCGCTGTCCGCAGCCCTGCTCCTGGCCCTGCTCGCCGCCCGTACCGGCCACTGGCTCCGCCATGCCGACCAGGCGCGGCGCCACCTGCTCGACCCGGCGATGGCGCCGTTCTACGGCTGTCTGGCGATGGCGCTGCTGGCGGTCGGCGGCGGGACGCTCGCCGTCGGCCCGGACGTGCTGGGTGAGCGCGCTGCCGTCGCCGTCGACGCGGTCCTGTGGTGCGCCGGTACGGCGACCGGGCTGGCGGCGGCCGCGGCGGTGCCGTACCTGATGGTGGCCCGGCACCGGGTCGAGGCCGGCAGCGCCTCCCCGGTGTGGATCCTGCCGCTGGTCGCCCCGATGGTCTCGGCCGCGCTCGGCCCGGGCCTGGTGCCGCACCTGCCCGCCGGGCAGTGGCAGGAGGCGATGCTGCTGGCCTGTTACGCGATGTTCGGAATGTCGCTGCTGGCCACGCTGCTGGTGCTGCCGCTGGTGCTGGCCCGGTTGATCCACCACGGCCCGCTGCCGCTCGCGCTGACCCCGACGCTGTTCCTCGTCCTCGGCCCGCTCGGCCAGTCCACGACCGCGGTCAACAACCTCGCCGACGCCGCGCCGGGCGCGGTCGGCGCCGGGTACGCACAGGCGATGAGCGGCTTCGCGCTGCTGTACGGCGTGCCGGTGACGGGTTTCGCGCTGCTGTGGCTGGCGCTGGCGACGGCGCTGGTCGTACGCGCCTTCCGGGCCGGGATGACGTTCTCGATGACCTGGTGGGCGTTCACCTTCCCGGTCGGTACGTGTGTGACGGGCGCGGCGGGCCTGGCGCGGCACTCGGGGCTGGCGGCCTTCACCTGGCTCGCGGTGGGGCTGTTCGCCGTCCTGGTGGCGGCCTGGCTGGTGGCCGGGGTCCGTACCGCGCTGGGGCTGGCGCGCGGGCAGCTCCTCGCGCCGCCGCCGGAAAAGCCGCTGCCGACGGCGGCGCCGGCACCGCTCAGTGAGCCGCTTCCAGCGCGGCCCTGAGCACCGCGGGCGCCTCGGCCAACGACGGGCCGTACCAGGTCAGATGACGCCCGCTGACCAGCGCGGACGGCAGCCCCGGGAACGCCTCGGGGCCGTCGTCCGCCGTGAAGCGGTACGGCTCGTCCGGGAGCACCACCAGGTCGGCGCCACGCGCGTTCAGCTCCTCGACCGGGATGCGCGGGTACCGGTCGGTGTGGTCCGCGTACAGGTTGGTGACGCCCAGCCGGGCGAGCAGATCGCCCGCGAAGGTGTCCCGGCCCAGCACCATCCAGGGCCGCCGCCAGATCGGCACGATCGCGCCGCGCGCGTCCGCCGCCCCGGCCCGCAGGTCCCGCCAGGCGTCCGCCGCGTCGTCCAGCCAGCCGGGCCTGGGCAGCCGGCAGCCGCGTACCAGCACCCGTTCCAGTTCGCGCAGCGCCTGGTCCAGGTCCCGGATCTCGGTGACCAGGACGTCCAGCCCGGCGGCCCGCAGCGCCCCGAGGTCCGGCGCGCGGTTCTCCTCCTCGTTGGCCAGCACGAGGTCGGGCGCGAGGGCGGCGATCCGGGCGGTGTCCGGGTTCTTGGTGCCGCCGACGCGCGGCACGTCCAGTCCGGCGGGGTGGCTGCACCAGTCGGTGGCGCCGACGAGCAGGTCGGGCGCGGTGGCGGCCACGGCCTCGGTGAGCGAGGGCACGAGGGAGACCACGCGCGGGGCGCGGCGCTGCTGACCGGTCGTCATCGCCCCACCGTACGCGGCACGGCGGACGGGCGGGCCGGACAGCCGAAAGCCCCGCCCCCGGCGCACGGCCGGGGGCGGGGCCCGTGTGGTGCGGTCAGCGCCTCACTTCACCGGCGCCATCTTGTCGACGATGCCCGGGTGGGCGTCGATCCACTTCTCGACACCGTCGTTCTCGTGGCCCTTGCCGGCGTCCTGGATGGCCTGCTCCAGGCTGCCCAGCTCGTCGGGCGACATCTTCCAGTTCTTCAGCCAGCCGTTGAACTCCGGGAACTTCTCCGGGAAGCTCTTGTGGCCCAGCGACTTGATCTGGTTGTTGTCGCCCCAGGTGTGCTTGGGGTCCGCCAGCTTGGTCAGGTCGTACTTGCTGTACGCCCAGTGCGGCGACCAGAGCACGACCGCGATCGGCTCCTTCTCGGCGTAGGCGCGGTCCAGTTCGGCCAGCATGGAGCTGGTGCCGGCCTCGGTGACCTGGAAGTCCCCCAGGCCGTACGCGGGCGCGACGGTGTCCTTCAGGCGCTTCATCTCACCGGTGCCCGGCTCGATGCCGATGATCTTGCCCTTGAACTCGTCCTGGTGCTCGCGCAGGTCGTCCAGCGTCTTGACGCCCTTGACGTAGGACGGCACCGCGATCTCCAGGGACGTCTTGTCGTACCACGCGCCGATATCGACGAGATCGTTCTTGTACTGGTCCCAGTACTGCTTCTGCGCGACCGGCAGCCAGCCGTCGAACTCGACGTCGATCTGCCCGCTGGACAGGCCGGTCCACATCGGGCCCACGTCCAGGTTGCGGATGTTGGGCTTGTAGCCGCGCTTCTCCAGGACGTTCTTCCACAGGTACGTGGTGGCGATGCCCTCGTCCCACGCCGGGTAGCCGATGTTCGGCGCGGCACCGGCGTCCTTGCCCTTGGCGTAGGTGACGTTCGCCGACGGGGCGAACTTGTCCACCAGGCCCGGGTTCTTCTTCAGCCAGCTGCGCACGCCGTCCTGCTCGTGGCCCTCGCCGGCGCCCTTGACCTCGTTCTCCAGGCTGGTGAGCTGCTTCTCGTCCAGGTGGAAGTTCTTCATCCACTTGGCGACCTCGGGCTCGTCCTTGGCGAAGCCCTTGCGGCCGAGCAGGTGCAGGCCGTCACCGGAGCCGAAGGAGCCCTTGGGGTCCTCCAGCTTGGTCAGGTCGTACTTGTCGTACGCCCAGTGCGGCGACCACAGCGTCACGGCGATCGGCTTCTTCGCCGCGTACGCGCGGTCCAGTTCGGTGAGCATGGACGCGGTGCTGGACTCGGCGACCTTGTACTCACCCTCCAGGCCGTAGTCCTTGAGGACCTTGTCCTTGAGGATCTTCATCTCGCCGGCGCCCGGCTCGATGCCGGTGATCCTGCCGCCGAACTCGCCCGCCTTGCCCTTGAGGTCGTCGAGGGTCTTGACGTCCTTCATGTACGACGGGACCGCGATCTCCAGCGAGGTTTTGTCGTACCAGGCGCCCAGATCCTCCAGCTTGTCCTTGTATTTCTTGTAGTACTCGGCGTGCGTGGTGGGCAGCCAGGCGTTGGTCTGCACGTCGATGTCGCCGCGAGCCTGCCCGGTGAACAGCGCGCCGGCCTCCAGGGCCTGCGCCTTCGGCTTGAAGCCGCGCTGTTCGAGGATTTCCTTCCACAGGTACGTGGTGGCCTTGCCCTCGTCCCAGTTGACGTACCCGAGGGTGATCGGACGGCCGCCGCCGTCGGACTTCGCGCCTTCCTTGCCGAAGACGTTCAGACCGCCCGCGACCAGCGCCAGGACGACCACACCGACCATCGCGACGGAAGTGGCGGGCTTCCAGTACAGGAACTTCGCGCCGCCCAGCGCGGCCTGCGCCTTGGCCAGCGCGCGGCGGCCCAGCGGCGAGACCCGCTCGTTGAGGGCGCCGGTCATCCGGTCCAGGTACATGGCGAGGATGACGACGGCGAGACCGGCCTCGAAGCCGAGGGCCACGTTCACGGAGCTGACCGCGTTGTAGACCGACGACCCCAGGCCCTCCGCGCCGACCATGCCGGCGATGACGACCATGGACAGCGCCAGCATGATGACCTGGTTGATACCGGCCATGATCGTGGGCAGCGCCAGCGGCAGCTGCACCCGGAAGAGGGTGCGGCGCGGGTGCGTACCGAACGCCTCGGCCGCCTCGACCAGTTCCCCGTCGACCTGGCGGATGCCCAGCTCGGTCATCCGGACGGCGGGCGGCATCGAGAAGATGATGGTCGCCACCATGCCGGGCATCACGCCGATGCCGAAGAAGAGGATGCCGGGGATCAGGTAGACCATCGCGGGCATCGTCTGCATCAGGTCCAGGACCGGGCGCAGCGCGCCGCCGACCACACGGTTGCGGGCCGCCCAGATGCCGAGCGGCACCGCCACGACGATGGTGATGATGCAGGCGACCAGCACCAGCGACAGGGACTGCATGGTGGCCTGCCACTGCTCGATCGAGTCGATCAGCGCGAAGCCGGCGAAGGTGAGCACCGCGGCGGGCAGGCCGCGCAGCCACCAGGCGAGCACCGCGAAGATGCCCATCAGCAGGAACGGCTGCGGGGCGGTCAGGACCGCCTCGATGCCGTTGTACATGTCCGTCAGGACGTGCGAGACGAAGTCGAAGAGCCACGTGAGGTGGTGGCGCAGCCATTCGACACAGGTGTTGGCCCAGGAGCCGACGTCGATCCTAGGCACCGGCGGTCACCTTGCCCTCGGACGCCCGGCCCTTGCCCGAGGCCTGAGCGGCCCCCGCCTTGCCGGCCTTCTCGGCCTCGTCGGCCGTGTCAGCCTTCTGAGCCGTCCCGGCGTTCGTGTCCTGCTGCCCGCCCTCGCCGAGCACGGACAGCAGCCGCCGCACCGGCACCGCGCCGACCAGCTCGCCGTTCTCGCCGACGACGGCGACCGGCACGGTCCCGGCCGAGCAGGGGCCGAACAGCTCGGCGACCGGCGTGTCCCGGTGCACCTTGGCGGGCGTGGCGGCCAGGAGGTCCTCGGCCGTACGCAGCTCCGCGCCGCCTTCCGCCGTACCGCCCAGCACCTCGCCGGGCTCGACCATGATGGCTCCGGCGGTGAGCACCCGGGAGCGGTCCACGTCCTGGATGAAGGACGCGACGTAGTCGTTGGCGGGGGTGAGGAGGATGTCCTCGGCGCTGCCGGTCTGCACGATGCGGCCGTCGCGCATGACGGCGATCCGGTCGCCGAGGCGCATGGCCTCGTTCAGGTCGTGGGTGATGAAGACGATGGTCTTCTTCAGCGTCTTCTGGAGCTCCAGGAGCTGGTCCTGCATATCGCGGCGGATCAGCGGGTCCAGCGCGCTGAAGGACTCGTCCATCAGCAGGAGGTCGGCGTCGGTGGCCAGCGCGCGGGCCAGCCCGACGCGCTGCTGCATACCGCCGGACAGTTCGTCGGGCCAGGACTTCTCCCAGCCCTTGAGGCCCGCGAGGTGCAGTGCCTCGGTGGCGCGCTTCTCGCGCTCCGCACGCGGTACGCCCTGGACCTCCAGCCCGTACGCGGCGTTCTCCAGAACGCTGCGGTGCGGGAAGAGCGCGAAGTGCTGGAAAACCATGGAGATCTTCTCGGAGCGGACCTTGCGCAGCTCCTTGTCGCTGAGCGAGGTCAGGTCCTGACCGTCGAACCGGACGCTTCCGGAGGTCGGCTCCAGCAGCCCGTTGAGGGTCCGCAGCAGCGTGGACTTACCGGATCCGGACAGACCCATGACGACGAATATCTGGCCCTCGTCCACGGAGAACGACGCGTCGATCACCGCGGCGGTCGTACCGTCGGCCCGTAGCTCTTCGCGGCTTGCACCGTCTTCGAGCCGTCGTACCGCGTCCTCGGGTCGTCTCCCGAACACTTTGTACACGTGCTCGGCTTGCAGCCTGGCCACATACACCTCTCGATTTGACTGTGTACGACCCGCCTCCCCCGTCGGCAGGTCGTGGCGCGGTACGGGTCGGGCCCGCCGTTAACCCGTGGAAATGTTGAATATCCACCGGCTCCGCTCCGGCCGCGCGCCTGCCCCCTTTCAAAAATGACAAACACAAAAGTGACCCGGTTCACACCACCCACCCGGCTCGCCGCCGCGCACCCTCCGCGCCTGTCACAGGGGTGCGGCATCATCGGGGTGTGACTCGACGCCTGATGCTCCTCGACACCGCCTCCCTCTACTTCCGGGCCTATTTCGGCGTGCCGGAGTCGGTCCGGGCACCGGACGGCACCCCGGTCAACGCGGTGCGCGGGCTGCTGGACTTCATCGCCCGGCTCGTCCAGGACCACCAGCCCGACGACCTGGTGGCCTGCATGGACTTCGACTGGCGTCCCCAATGGCGGGTCGACCTGATCCCCTCGTACAAAGCGCACCGCGTCGCCGAGGAGGCGCCGGCCGGCTCCCCCGAACCGGACGCCGAGGAGATCCCGGACACCCTCTCGCCGCAGGTCCCGGTGATCGAGGAGGTGCTCGACGCGCTCGGCATCGCCCGGGTGGGCGCCGCGGGTTACGAGGCGGACGACGTCATCGGCACCCTGACCGCCCGCGCCGCCGGGCCGGTCGACATCGTCACCGGCGACCGCGACCTGTTCCAGCTGGCCGACGACGCACGCGGCATCCGCATCCTGTATCCGATCAAGGGCGTCGGCACCCTCCAGATGACCGACGAGGCCCTGCTGCGCGAGAAGTACGGCGTGGACGGCCCGGGGTACGCCGATCTGGCGCTGCTGCGCGGCGACCCCAGCGACGGCCTGCCGGGCGTGCCGGGCATCGGCGAGAAGACCGCCGCCAAACTGCTGGCCCAGTACGGGGACCTGGCGGGAATCATGGCCGCGGCCGACGACCCGGCGTCCAGGCTCACCCCCTCGCAGCGCAAGCGGCTGTCCGCGGCGCGCCCGTACGTCGAGGTGGCGCCGAAGGTCGTACGGGTGGCCGCCGACGTGCCGGTGCCGGATTTCGATGCCGCGCTGCCCGGTGAGCCGGCCGATCCGGAACGGCTGGAATCGCTCGCCGAGCAGTGGGGACTGGGCGGCTCTCTGCAGAGGCTCCTCGCGACGCTCCACCCCTGAACTGTTAGGTTAGGTAAACCTAACAAGACCGTGGCAGGGGAGATCGTCGTGGCAGCAGAGCGTCCGGCCCGCAAGAAGCCCAAGCTCATTCACGCCCAGGTGCTGCGCACCGAACAGCTCACGCCGCACATGGTGCGCGTGGTGCTGGGCGGTGACGGCCTGGCGGAATTTTCGGCGGGCGAGTACACCGACCATTACGTCAAGCTGGTCTTCCCGGTCCCCGGCGTGGACTACCCGCAGCCGCTGGACATCGCGGAGATCCGCGCCGCCTTCCCGCGCCACCAGTGGCCCAAGACCCGTACGTACACCGTGCGCACCTGGGACCCGGACACCCGGGAGCTGGCCGTCGACTTCGTGGTGCACGGCGACTCGGGCCTCGCGGGTCCGTGGGCCGCGCACGCCCGTCCGGGTGACGAGGCGCTGCTCCTCGGCCCCGGCGGCGCCTACGCCCCCGACGCGGACGCCGACTGGCACCTGCTCGCCGGTGACGAGAGCGCCCTGCCGGCCATCGCCGCCTCGCTGGCCCGGGCGCCGGAGGAGGTGCCCGTACACGCCTTCATCGAGGTCGCGGGACCGGAGGAGGAGCAGAAGCTGGAAGCTCCGGCCGGCGCCGCGATCACCTGGCTGCACCGCGGCAACACGCCGGTCGGCGAGCGGCTGGTCGAGGCCGTCCGCGCGCTGGACTTCCCCGCGGGCCGGGTGCACGCCTTCGTGCACGGCGAGGCCGGCTTCGTGAAGGAGTTGCGCAAGTTGCTGCGCGTCGAACGGAACGTGCCGCGCGAGGACCTGTCGATCTCCGGCTACTGGCGCAACGGGCACGACGAGGACGGCTGGCAGGCGTCCAAGCAGCTGTGGAACCAGCAGGTCGAGGCAGAGCAGGAGAAGACCGCTCCCGCTGCTTCCTGAGGCGCCACCGCCTTCCGAGTGGCCACCGCCTTCCGAAGCGTGCGCCACGCCGCCCGCCGCCTGTACCACCGTCACCGCGCGTGCCACTGCCGGGGGTTCGGTGACCGGGTGTCGCGGGTAGGCAAACTGCGGGCGCCCCGGCCGGGAGATCGCTGCGCGGACCGCGCTGAACGGCCCATGCTGAGCGGTCGGTTCCGCCGGTCGTGGCCGGGACCGTACGGGTGATGGCGAGGCGGCGTGTCACCTTCCGGAACGTTGCCCTCCGGCCCGTACCGCCTGGTATTCCAAGAGCAGTACGGGATTACGGTCCGGGTGCCTGCCTGCCGGGCGGCCGCGGACCCGGCGGCTCTTCGCCGCGTCGTCGCTGCGGAATCGGAGAAACGTACGGCGTGTCGGACGGGCGTACGCGCCGCGCGCGACACGCCGTGCGAGTGCGGCGCACCGGTCACGAACGGGCACGCACCACCCGGAACGTACGCGGCGGAGCCACCCCCTGCGCCCGGAAAGCACGCGGCGGGCCGACCCGCCCACCCCGACCGTACGGCGGCGCCGCGCTCACCCCAGCGCGCTTCCGATGACCGCCAATCCCTCCGCGATCTCGGTCGCCGTGCTCGCGGCGTAGCCCAGCACCAGCCCCGGCCGCCCGGGGCCCTGCCGGTGCCAGGACAGTGGCTGCGCCTTGACGCCCCGGGCGAGCGCGGCCGCTGCCAGGTCCGTGTCGGCGAAGTCCGCGTCGAAGGTGATCGTCAGGTGCAGGCCCGCCGCCGCGCCCTGCACGGCCGCTCCCGGCAGATGGGTGCCGATCGCCCGGATCATCGCGTCGCGACGCGCCCGGTGCCGCTTGCGCAGCTGCCGCAGCCGGCGTTCCAACTCGCCGGTCTCCATCAGGTCGGCCAGCACCAGCTGCGGCAGCGCGGCATTGCCGAGATCGGTGAACCGCTTGGCGTCCACCAGCGCACCGTGCAGCTCCGGCGGGGCGACGGCCCAGCCGGTCCGCAGCGCCGGCGCCAGCAGCTTCGAGATGCTTCCGGCGTAGCAGACGTGCTCGGGCAGCATCGCGCGCAGGGCGGGCACCGGCGGCCGGTCGTAGCGGTGCTCGGCGTCGTAATCGTCCTCGATGATCAGGCCGCCGCCGTCGGCCGCCCAGCGCATCAGCTCACGGCGCCGGGCGCCGCCGAGCACCACCCCGGTCGGGAACTGGTGTGCCGGTGTCACCAAAACGGCGGGTGCGCCGGAGGCCCGCAGCTCCCGGACGCGGATGCCGTCCGCGTCGACCGGTACCGGTGGCGTGCGCATCCCCCAGTGCCGGAGATGCTGGCGGGCCCCGAGCGACCCGGGGTCCTCCACCGCCAGCTCGCGGACGCCCCGGCCGCGCAGCACCTGGGCCAGGAGGCCGAGCGTCTGCGCGGTGCCGGAGACGATCAGCACCTCGTCCGGGGCGACCGAGAGGCCACGGTTGCGGGCCAGCCACTTCGCGACGGCGTGCCGCAACTCCGGCGCGCCGCGCGGGTCCCCGTAACCGAAACCGGGGGCGGCGAGCGTGCCGAGCACCCGGCGTTCCGCGCGCAGCCAGGCGGCGCGCGGGAAGGAGGCCAGGTCGGGCGTGCCGGGGCTGAGGTCGATACGGGCCGGGGCCGCCCGTACCGCGTCGAAGACGTCCGCGCCGGGCTCGGCGGTGAACACCGCGCCCGGCGGCGGCCCTTCGGCCGGGCGCGCGGGCACCGGTACCGCCGCGGTGACGGGAGCGGCGACCACGACCGTACCGCCCCGTCCGCGGCCGGCCGCGTGCCCGTCCTCGATCAGCCGCTGGTACGCCTCGGTGACCACGCCCCGGGAGACCCGCAGTTCCCCGGCGAGCGTACGGGTGGCGGGCAGCCGGTCGCCCACCGCGAGACGGCCCTCCGAGACGGCGAGCCGGAGCCGCTGCGCCAGCCAGTCGGACAGGCCGCCCGCGGGCGCGTCGGCGGCGTTGAGCTGGAGGAAGTCGGACCCGGTTATGGACCGGTCAGGTGGTGCGTCTTTGGACCTGGGCACCGGACCATTGTCGGCCCAGAGTGGCGGCATGAGAACGGCAGCAACAGCGAAGACGCCCGGCGGCACGCGCGAGGACCGCCGCGCGCACCCAGCCCCCGCACCCGGCGAACCGGCTTACGTACACGGATATTCGGACCATGAGGCCCGGCGGCTGACCGGCCAGGCGGACACCCTGGCAGCGCTCCTGCACGCGGGCACGGCGTACGAGGCGGGCAGCCGCGTCCTGGAGGCCGGCTGCGGGGTCGGCGCCCAGACCGTCCACCTGGCGGCGTCCAGCCCGGGGGCGCAGATCACCTCGGTCGACATCTCCGCGGACTCGCTCGACCAGGCCCGCGCCCGCCTCGCCGGCCGGCCGCACGCGGCGACGGTGTGCTGGCAGCAGGCCGACCTGACCGACCTGCCGTACGCCGACGCCTCCTTCGACCACCTCTTCGTCTGCTTCGTCCTGGAGCATCTGCGCGACCCCGCGCAGGCGCTGGCGGATCTGCGGCGGGTGCTGCGGCCGGGCGGCAGCATCACCGTCATCGAGGGGGACCACGGGTCGGCGTTCTTCCACCCGGACAGTGCCCACGCCCACGCCGTCATCGGCCACCAGGTCCGGCTGCAGGCCGCAGCCGGCGGCAACGCGCTCCTCGGACGGCAGGTGCAGCCCTTGCTGGCCGCCGCCGGGTACGAGCAGGTCGTGGTCCGGCCGCGCACGGTTTACGCCGACGCGACCCGGCCCGGCCTGGTCGACAGCTTCACCCGCGGCACGTTCATCGCGATGATCGCCGCCGTACGGGACGACGCGCTGGCCGCCGGGCTGACCACCGGGGGCGGCTGGGAGCGCGGCATCCGCGATCTGCGCCGGACGGCGGAGGACGGCGGAACGTTTCACTACACGTTCTTCAAGGCCACCGCCGTCAACCCGGGCGGGTGAGACGGAGCCCCGAAGGCCGGGGGCGGGCCGGGAACAGCCCCGGCCCGGTCCCCCTCACCCCACGGAGGAGTACGCCACCACGCCCCGGAGCACCGCGTCCACGGCCTTGCGCGCGTTGCGTCCCACCTCCGGCGGAGCGGCCGCCGCGATCTGGCCGAGGATGTCGATCAGCTGCTTGCACCAGCGCACGAAGTCACCGGCCGGCATCTCCGCCTCGCGCAGCACCTCGTCCAGGCCGAACCCGGAGGCCCAGCGGTACGCGGCCCAGGCGAAGCCGAGGTCCGGCTCGCGCTGGCCGACGCCCTCCGCCTGGTTGATCTTGTGGTCCTCCTCCAGGGCGTCCAGCCGGCCCCAGATCCGCACCATCTCGGCGAGTGCGTCCCGTGCCTTGCCCGACGGCAGCTTCGGTGCCACCGCGTCGTCCGCCTGCCGGGACTCGTAGACCAGCGCCGAGGCGCAGGCGGCCAGTTCGGCGGGGCCCAGCCCGTTCCAGACGCCCGCGCGCAGGGACTCACTCGCGAGAAGGTCCAGCTCGCCGTACAGCCGCGCCAGCCGCCGGCCCTCGTCCGTGACCGTGTCACCTTCCAGGTAGTCAAGTTCGGTCAGCAGAGCGCAGATCCGGTCGAAGGTGCGCGCGATCGTATTCGTACGGCCCTCGATACGGCGCTCCAACTGCCGGGTGTCCCGCAGCAGCCGGTGATACCGCTCGGCCCACCGGGCATGATCCTCACGCTCGTCACAGCCGTGGCAGGGGTGCGCCCGCAGCTCCGTACGCAGCCGTGCGATCTCCCGGTCGTCGGCCGCCTCCGACCGCTGCTTGCGGTGCCGCTCCGGCGCGATGTGACCGGCCTTCGTGCGCAGCGCGGACGCCAGGTCGCGGCGCGACTGCGGGCTGCGCGCATTGAAGGACTTCGGGATGCGCATCCGGTCCAGCGGCGCCACCGGCACCGGGAAGTCCATCGACGCCAGCCGCTTGACCTGCCGCTCGGCGGTCAGCACCAGGGGCCGGGGCCCGTCGTGCGCGTCGTAGCCGCGGTGGCCGTTGGTCCGCCCCGACGGCATGCCCGGGTCCAGCACCAGCGCCAGCCCCGCGTACTTGCCCGTCGGTACGTGGATGACGTCGCCCGGCTTGAGCTTCTCCAGCGCCGCGGCGGCCGCGACCCTGCGCTGCGTCGCCCCCTGCTTGGCCAGCTCCGTCTCCCGGTCCTTGAGCTGCCTGCGCAGCCGGGAGTACTCCTCGAAGTCGCCGAGGTGGCAGGTCATGGACTCCTTGTAGCCGTCCAGGCCCTCCTCGTTCTTCTGCACCTGCCGCGAAATGCCGACGACCGACTTGTCCGCCTGGAACTGCGCGAACGACATCTCCAGCAGCTCGCGCGAACGGTGCCGCCCGAACTGCGAGACCAGGTTGACCGCCATGTTGTACGACGGCTTGAAGGACGAGCGCAGCGGATACGTACGCGTACCGGCCAGGCCCGCGAGCGCGCCCGGGTCCATGCCGCGCTGCCACAGCACCACCGCATGGCCCTCGACGTCGATACCGCGCCGCCCGGCACGGCCGGTGAGCTGGGTGTACTCGCCGGGGGTGATGTCGGCGTGCTGCTCACCGTTCCACTTGACCAGCTTCTCCAGCACCACGGAACGGGCGGGCATGTTGATGCCCAGCGCCAGCGTCTCCGTCGCGAAGACCGCCTTGACCAGCCCCTTCAGGAACAGCTCCTCCACGACCTCCTTGAAGGTCGGCAGCATGCCGGCGTGGTGCGCGGCGATACCCCGCTCCAGCCCCTCCAGCCACTCGTAGTAACCCAGCACATGGAGGTCCTCGTCCGGGATGCCGGCCGTACGCTCCTCCACGATGGCGCGGACCTTCGCCCGCCCCTCCTGGTCGTTGAGCCGCAGCCCCGAATACAGGCACTGCTGGACGGCGGACTCGCACCCGGCCCGGCTGAAGATGAACGTGATCGCCGGCAGCAGGCCCTCGTTGTCCAGCCGGTCGATCACCTCGGCACGGCCCGGGGTCCAGATACGGCTGCGCTGACGCCGCTCGCGCTCGCGGTCCGCCTCCCGCAGGTTGCGGCCGCGGCGCTTGTCCCGGCCGAACGTCGGGCGGCTGTTCTCCATCCGCGCCAGCCGCTCCAGGTCCGGGTTGACCTCCCGGCGCCCGGCACCGGAACGACCCTCGCGCTCCTCGAAGAGGTCGTACATCCGGCGCCCGGCGAGCACGTGCTGCCACAGCGGCACCGGACGGTGCTCGGAGACGATCACTTCCGTGTCGCCGCGCACGGTGTCCAGCCAGGCACCGAACTCCTCAGCGTTCGACACCGTCGCGGACAGCGACACCAGCGTCACGGACTCGGGGAGGTGAATGATCACCTCTTCCCAGACGGCGCCGCGGAAGCGGTCGGAGAGGTAGTGCACCTCGTCCATCACCACATAGCCGAGGCCGGACAGTGACTGCGAGCCCGCGTACAGCATGTTCCGCAGCACCTCGGTGGTCATGACGACCACCGGCGCCTCGGAGTTGACGCTGTTGTCACCGGTCAGCAGGCCGACCTTGTCGGCGCCGTAACGCCGCACCAGGTCCTGGTACTTCTGGTTCGACAGTGCCTTGATCGGCGTGGTGTAGAAGCATTTACGGCCCTGCTCCAGGGCCAGGTGGACGGCGAACTCGCCCACGATCGTCTTGCCGGATCCGGTCGGGGCCGCGACCAGCACGCCCTTCCCGGCCTCCAGGGCCTGGCACGCCTCGATCTGGAACGGGTCCAGCGCGAAGTCGTACATCTCACGGAAAGGGGCGAGTGCGGTGGCCTGCTCCGCCGCCCGCAACTTGGCGGCGGCGTAGCGCTCAGCAGGGGACATGTCCTCGGTCATCGTGCTTACGAGCCTACCGGCCACCTCTGACAACGAGCCGATCATTATGGACGCCCTTTACCGGCCCTCCCCGGCCCACACCACTCCCCCACCTGCGAGCGGGGCGATACCGGCGTCCGGCGCGGTTCCCGCCCGCCACCCCCGGGTATCCCCCCCCGCCAAGGGGGGGACGATCACGTTCGATTTGCCCCGTAGAGCGGCCGCCACGCCCTCACATCACACCGGCAGCCCCTTCGCACCACATCAGCGACCCCCTTCGCACCACACCAGCGCCGCCCACACACGCGCACCGGCGCCGCCCACACACCGGCGGCGCGGCGCTCCAAGCGCCGCGCCGCCGTTCCACGACGTCAGCCCCCGCTACGTCGCATCGTCGTACCGCCCGCTACGTCGCGTCGTCGTACCCGTTGCGGCGCGGTGCCGGATCGCCGGTGGACTGTTCCGGGAGCATCCGGTGGCCGGTGGCCGGGTCGAGTCCGTCGATGCGCTCCGGCGTCAGGTCGAGCTGGGACGCCTCGTCGTCGTCCAGCTCACGGTCGGGGTTGGCGCGGCGGCGACGGCGGTCGTTGAACAGGCACACGCCCACGGCGCCGAAGTACAGGATCACGATCGGGGCCGCGAGCAGGCCCATGGTCAGCGGGTCTCCGGTGGGCGTGGCGAGCGCGGCGAAGATCGTGATGCCCAGCACCATGAAGCGCCACCAGCTCAGCACCCGGCGCCCGGTGATCACTCCGCCGAAGTTCAGCAGGATCAGCAGCAGCGGCAGTTCGAAGGCGAGGCCGAAGACGACGACCATCCGCGTGACGATGTCCAGGAACTCGTCCGCCGGGAAGAGGTTGGACCACTCGCTGGGGGTCAGGCCGACCAGCGCCGCGGCCGTGGTGGGCAGGACCGCGTAGGCGAGGTAGGCGCCGCCGAGGAACAGCGGGACGCCCGCCGCCACGAAGCTGAGCGCGTACTTCTTCTCGGTGTTGTGCAGGCCGGGTGCGAGGAACGCCCACAGCTGGTAGAGCCAGACCGGGCTGGCGATGACCACGCCCGTGGTGAGCGACACCTTGAGCAGGATCGTGAAGGGCGCCAGCATGCCCTGCGCCGTGATCTGCGCGCAGGGATGGTCCGGCGCGGCGGACGTGCCGCGCGGGCAGCCGACGCTGTCGATGACCGGACCCGTGATGAAGTGGGCGATGTCCTTGTAGTAGAGCATGGCCACGGCGGTGACCACACCGATCGCAAGGACCGACTTCAGCAGCCGGTTACGCAGCTCACGCAGGTGTTCCGCGAGCGGCATCCGCCCCTCGGGATCCTTCTCCTGTTTGCGGGCAGACTTGAGCAACCCACGTCCTCGTCTCGTGCATCAGCCGCCACCGGCCGGCCGGGCCGGCGAAGCTGGGTCGGCTCCGGTCAGCTCTGGGTGGTGCGGTTCGGCTCGGCGACGGGACGCGAGCTGTTCACGTCGCCGGGGGCTGCCTGGATCGTCCGCGGCGCGGCCTGGGAGTCGGCGGAGGAGGCGTCCTTGCCGGTGGCCTCGCCTTCGCCGCCTTCCTTCTTCATGGCCTTGGCCTCGCTCTTGAGGATGCGGGCCGACTTGCCGAGCGAACGTGCCATGTCCGGGAGCTTCTTCGCGCCGAACAGCAGCACAATGACGACGAGGATCAGAATGATCTCGGGGGCCCTGAGGTTGCTGAGCATGTGCGACTACCTTCTCGCCGGGTCGGCGTCTACTTCGGTGCCTGCCGTGGGGGTCGGACTGGCGTGCTAGTGCTGACAGCGATCGTAACGTTCGGCGGTAAACGGCCGACAATGGGCGTGCGTACCGTGGGTTTCCGCCTTCGCCTCGCGGTCTGAACCGTGCACTGCAGCGTACCGCCCGCACACCTGTAGCAGCAGGGTGCGGTATCAGTCCCGGGCGGATTCGTGGGCCCGCGCGGCGAGCGGTGTCGCGGCCCGCTCCAGGTCCTGCGCGGCCCGCTGGATACGGTCCGAGGTCTGCCCGACCTGCCGGGCCAGGCGCCGTACCTCCACGAAGACGCGGACGGCGAGGATGCCGAGGACGGCGATGCCGAGGAAGCCGAGAACGATGGCGATCATGGGCCAGAGCATGGGGCGAAGCCTATCGGGGGGTTCGAATGTGACGGATGCCACGAATAGTGGGTCATATCCGACGAGTGGACTCGGTGGCCGGGCGGGTCAGCCGCGGTGCAGCCGCAGCGTCCGGACCCCGCCGCCGGTGAGCAGTTCGATGATCCGCTCCCCCGCCGGCTTGCGGACCGCGCTGCCGCAGTCCGGGCAGGTGAAGGAGTAGAAGGTGGTGCGGCTGCTGGCGCCGATGGCCAGGCGCAGCGCCTCCGACGCCAGCTCGAAGCGGCCGCGGCAGTCGGGGCAGGCGGCCTTGAAGAGCACCGGGCCGGTCAGGGTCGTGGTCATCGCACCCGCCATGGTCGTCGTCATCGTTGCCGCCCGCCCTCTCGCGCGTTACTCGCCGTACGCCGCCAGGGCCTGCCGGGACGCCTGCCGGGCGCTGTCGGCGAGTGCCTGCGGCGAGACGATCCGGCCGTCCCGGCCCAGGCGCAGCGCGAGCCGCCGCAGTGAGGCGGGGTCGGGGGTGCGCAGGGTGATGCGCAGGCCGCCGTCCGGCAGTTCCTCGGCGCTGTCGTGCGGGTAGTACTCGGCCACCCAGCGGCCGCCGGGGCCCACCTCGATGACGACCTCGGGGTCCTCGGCGGCGGGCTGCACCAGGCCCTCGGACAGGTCGCGCAGCTCGACGGGCGGCGGGTCGGAGGGGGCGTCCAGCAGTTTGATCTCGGCGACCCGGTCGAGCCGGAAGGTACGGCGGGCCTCCGAGAGCCGGCACCACGCCTCGACGTAGGTGTGGCCCACCGCGAACAGCCGGATCGGGTCCACCTCGCGCTCGGTCAGCTCGTCGCGCGCGGGCGAGTAGTAGCGCAGCCACAACCGGCGCCGTTCGGCGATGGCCCGGTCGACGTCGGCGAAGACGCCGCCTTCGGACTCGAAGGTGACCGACACCCGGGAGCTGGCGCCGGCCGCCTCGCCCGCCGCGGCCTCCAGCTTGGCGGTGGCGCGCAGCAGTGCCTGGCGGTCGCCCTCGCGCAGTCCGGGGAGGGTGGCCACGGCGCGGGCGGCCACCAGCAGGGCGGTCGCCTCGTCGGCGGCGAGCCGCAGCGGCTCGGCGACGTCGTCGGGGTTGTGCCACCAGATGCGGTCGCCGTCGGTGTCGATGTCGAGCAGGTCGCCGCCACGGAAGCTCGTACCGCACATCGGCAGGACGTCGAGGTCGGCGATCAGCTCGTCCTCGGAGATGCCGAAGGCGCGGGCGACGTCGGAGACGCGGGCGCCGGGGCGCTCGCGGAGATAGGTGACCAGCGACAGCATCCGCCGGGTCTGGTCGATGGCGTTCGTAGCCATGGAGTGTGGTCCCGTCCCTCTCAGTCCTTGGCCACGGCGCGCAGCCGGTCCACGACGTCGGCCCGCAGCTCGGCGGGTTCCAGTACCACCACGTCGGGACCGAACTCGACCAGCCAGGCGTCGAGCCCGTGCCCGTACGGGATCTCCAGCTCGTCCCAGCCGCCGCCCAGCTCACGGATGCTCAGCGCGCGGGCGCGCAGCGGGTAGCCGTGGTCGGTGCGCAGTCGGATGCGGGCGGTGCCGGTCGCGGTCTCGCCCGCCCAGCTCTCCACCGTCTCGCGGACGGTGACGTGGTCGGGCACCTCGGCGGTGAACTTCCCCTGCCGGGAGCGGACCTTGCCGGTGATGCGGGAGAGCCGGAAGACCCGTTCGGCCTGCCGTTCGCGGTCCCAGCCGGCCAGATACCAGTGGCCGCGCCAGCACTCCAGTATCCACGGTTCCACCTGCCGCTGCTCGGGGCGGGCGGCGTTGGACTTGCGGTAGTCGAAGACGACGGGCCGGCGGTCGCGGCAGGCGAGCATCAGCGGCTCGAAGGCGGCCTCGTGGGCGGGGATGCGGGGTTCCAGGGCGCTGTGCGGCTGCTGCGCCTCGAAGCTGCCGTCGTCCTGGAAGGGCACACCGGCCGCGCGGAGTTTCTGCAGCGCGCCGCTGGCGGCGCCGGCCAGCCGGGCCTGCTGCCAGATCTTGGCGGCGAGTCCCAGGGCGGCGGCCTCGGCCGCGTCCAGGGTGATCGGGGGGAGGCGGTTGCTGTCCCGGCGCGCGAGGTAGCCGGTGTCCCCGTCGAGTCCTTCGACGGTCTCGATGACCAGGCCCAGTTCGCGCAGGTCGTCCTTGTCGCGCTCGAACATCCGGTTGAAGGAGTCGTCGCTGCCCGTACCGGTGTCCCCGGTGCCGAACGTCTCGACGTACGCCTCGATGGAGGACCGCAGTTCACGTTTGGTCAGCGGGCGACGGGTACCCAGAAGGCACAGCGCCAGATTCATCAGCCGCTCGGCCTTGGCAATGGCCATCGACGCCCTTTCTTGTCGGACTCCCGACCGATGACCGTACCGCTCCGGGGACCTGCGGCAAAGCCGAGGGTCCGGACGATGCGGGGCCGGGGCCGGGGCCGGGCGGCGGAGCGGCCGGAGACGGCCGAGGGCCCGTGCCGGGTGGCACGGGCCCTCGGTGCGCGCCGGCCGCCGCTGTGCCGCGGCCGGCTGCTGCCGTTCTCAGACGGCCACCAGGTCGCAGACGAAGATCAGCGTCTCGCCCGGGGCGATACGGCCGCCGCCGGCGCCGCGGTCGCCGTAGGCCAGGTGCGGGGGGATGGTCAGCCGGCGGCGGCCGCCGACCTTCATGCCCTGCACGCCCTGGTCCCAGCCGGAGATGACCTGGCCGGCACCGAGCTGGAACTCCAGCGGGTTGCCGCGGTTCCAGCTGGCGTCGAACTCCTCGCCGGAGCTGAAGGAGACTCCGACATAGTGGACCTTGACGAAGTCCCCGGCCTTGGCGACCGGCCCGTCACCCTCCCACAGGTCCACGATCTGCAGATCGCTGGGGGCGTCGCCCTCGGGGAAGTCGATCTCGGGCTTGTCGATGTTCACGAAAATGCTCCTACGAAAGAATGTGCACAGCTACGTGCACAGTCTGGCAGATCATGCTCAGACGGTGCCGACGATGTCGACGGAGAAGACGAGGGTGTTCTTCGCCAGCTCGTGCTGCGGATTGGCGCCGTAGCCCAGCTTCGGCGGGATCACGATCTCCACGCGGTCACCGACGTTCTTGCCGACCAGCGCCTGGTCCCAGCCCTTGACGACGGAACCGGTGCCGATCTGGAAGGCGATGGCGCCACCGTGGTCCCAGGAGGAGTCGAACTTCTTGCCGTCCTCCCACTTCACACCCGTGTACTGCGCGATCAGCCCGTCACCGGCCTTGACCTTCGGGCCCTTGCCCTTGATCAGCACCTGCTCCTTGAGGTCGGCGGGTGCCTTCTCGCCCTTGGGGATGGTGATCGTCGCGGCCTTCTCGCCCTCCGCCTTGACCTCGGGCATGCCCTCCTCGGGCGCCGCCTGCTCGCCGTCGGCCTTGCCCTTCTTGTCGCCCTTCCCGGCGGCGGCGACGTCCACGACCCACACCAGGCCCTCCTCCGGCTTGAGACCGGACTGCGCGACCACCTGATCACCGAGCAGTTCCTTCGCGGTGCCCTCGATCTGGACCCGGCCGCCGACCTTCTGGCCCACCACGGCTCCCATCACCTTCGCCGGGAGCTGCGACTGGCTCTGGTCGCTGGCCTCGCCGACCACCTGCATCCGCGGGGCCTTCGCGTCCGCACCGGGCTGCTTGGCCCAGTTGCTGCCGAGGTTCTGGCCGGTCGTCATCGCCTGCGCGGCGTAGTCCAGCCGGACGAAGTCGCCCTTGTTCACCGCCGCGCCCTTGCCCTCGGTCAGCGTCTTGGTGACCATCTTGTCGGGCGCCTTGGCATCCTTCGGCACCGTGATCTTGGGCTGTTCCCCGGGCTTCCCCTCCACCTTGGCGACCGCGGAGGCCGACGAGCCCTTGCCGTCATCGGACCCACAGGCGGCGGTGAACAGCAGGAGGGGCACGGTCAGCACCGCGGCGGCGGCGCGGCGGGTGTTCTTCGTGAGGTTCATGAAGTCCAACTCGGGGTTGTGGGGTGGGTGGGCAATGCCCGCCACTCTACGACCTGATCCCGGGTGCATTTCCATAAGCAACACATCGGCGCAATACAGCAATGTGCCGGGAGCGCGGGCGCTCCCGGCACAGCCACGTCCGGCCGTCACCGTATCCGGTGACGTACCGGATACGGTGACGAAACGGACTCACATCCCGGCGATCAGCTTCTCCACCCGGTCATCGACGGACCGGAACGGGTCCTTGCACAGCACCGTGCGCTGCGCCTGGTCGTTGAGCTTGAGGTGCACCCAGTCGACCGTGAAATCGCGGCGCTGCTCCTGCGCCCGGCGGATGAAGTCACCGCGCAGCCGGGCCCGGGTGGTCTGCGGCGGCACCGACTTGCCTTCGAAGATCTTCAAGTCGTTGCAGATACGGGCCGCCTGGCCCTTCCGCTCCAACAGGTAGTAAAGGCCCCGGCGGCGGTGGATGTCGTGATACGCGAGATCTATCTGCGCCACCCGCGGGTGCGACATGGTGATGTTGTTCTTCGCCCGGTAACGCTCGATGAGCTTGTACTTCATCACCCAGTCGATCTCGGTGTCGATGCGGTCGAGATCCTCTTCGCGTACGGCTTCGAGCGTACGGCCCCACAATTCCAGGACCTGTTCGACCATGCCCGTACGGATACCGCGCCGTTCGCAGAAGTCCACCGCCTTTTCGTAGTACTCCTGCTGGACCTCCAGGGCCGACGCCTCCCGGCCGCTGGCCAGCCGCACCTTGCGCTGTCCGGTGATGTCGTGGCTGACCTCCCGGATGGCCCGGATCGGGTTCTCCAGGGTCAGGTCGCGCATGACCGTGCCCGCCTCGATCATGCGCAGTACGAGGTCGGTGGCGCCGACCTTCAACAGCATGGTCGTCTCGGACATGTTGGAGTCGCCGACGATGACGTGGAGCCGGCGGTAGCGCTCCGCGTCGGCGTGCGGCTCGTCGCGGGTGTTGATGATCGGACGGGAGCGGGTCGTCGCGGAGGAGACGCCCTCCCAGATGTGTTCGGCGCGCTGGCTCACGCAGTAGACGGCCCCGCGCGGTGTCTGCAGGACCTTGCCCGCGCCGCACAGCAGCTGACGGGTCACCAGGAAGGGGATGAGAATGTCCGCGAGCCGGGAGAACTCCCCGTGCCGGGCCACGAGATAGTTTTCGTGGCAACCATAGGAGTTTCCGGCGGAATCGGTGTTGTTCTTGAAGAGATAGACGTCGCCCGCGATTCCTTCCTCGTGCAGGCGACGTTCGGCGTCGACCAGCAGACCTTCGAGAATGCGCTCACCGGCCTTGTCGTGGGTGACCAGTTCGGTCACGTTGTCGCACTCCGGGGTTGCGTATTCCGGGTGCGATCCCACGTCGAGGTACAGGCGGGCGCCGTTCCGCAGGAAGACATTGCTACTGCGGCCCCATGACACGACACGGCGGAAGAGGTACCGCGCCACTTCGTCAGGAGACAGTCGGCGCTGTCCCCTGAACGTGCATGTGACGCCGTACTCGTTCTCCAGCCCGAAAATGCGGCGGTCCATGACTGAACATTACGCCTGATGGCCTGCTCTGAAACCGGGTTGGGCGGCCTCGTTCCGATCATTTTCCGCCGTGACCTGCGCAGCACCGCTCACGGCGCCGCTCCCACCAGGGGAAAGAAAGCGCTTTGTCGACACAAGTACGAGCAGCGCGGCCACGCCGCCCGCCCCCGCCACACCGAACCCGGCCGCCGGACCGCCCCGCTCCACCGCGGGCCCGACCACCGTCATGCCCAGCGCGGACCCGACCCCGAACGTCGTCACCAGCCACGAGAACGCCTCGGTGACCGTTCCCCTGGGCGCGTGCCCGTCCACGACCACGAACGCGCAGGCCAGCGCGGGCGCCAGGAACACTCCGGCCACCCCTGTCAGCAGCGTCATCCCCAGCACGCCCGGCGTCAGCGCCAGCGGCAGGTAGCCCAGCGCGAGCAGCGCCACCAGCAGCCGCAGCCGGTTCTCCGGGTGCCCCGGCCACTGCCGCGCGCCGTACACCACCCCGCCCGCGAGGGCGCCGACACCGAGGGCGGACAGCAGGTAGCTGGAGACCATGCCGCCGCCGTGCTCGTCGGCGTACGCGACCGCCGCCACCGCTATCGACCCCAGCGCCAGCCCGACGAAGAAGAACGAGCCGATCAGCACCAGCATCCCGGACGACCGCAGGGCCCCGAGCCAGTGCGCCTCGCGCGGCGCGCTGCGCCACTGCCGCGAGGGCGGCGAGGCGGCCACGGAGAGCGCGCCGAGCACCCCGATCACGTTGATCACCAGCAGCGCCCACCGTTCCGACCAGAGGGCCACACACATCGTCACCAGCAACGGGCCCACCGCGAACAGCACTTCCTGCGCCACCGCGTCCAGCGCGTACGCGGCGTGCACCCGGTCGGCGCGTTTGAGCACCCCCGGCCACAGGGCCCGCAGCCCGCCCTCCAACGGCGGCGTGAAGAACCCGGCGATCGCCATGGCCGCGTACGCCACGGGCAGCGGGTCGAGACCGGCGAACGCCAGCAGCGCCATGCCCAGGGCGGAGATCACGGCCGAGGGCAGCAGCACGCGCGGCTGGCCGTACACGTCCACCGCCCGCCCCAGGAGCGGCTGCCCGATCGCGTTGCCCACCCCGTACACGGCGGAGAGGGCACCCGCGAGGATGTAGCTGCCGCCCTCGGCGCGGGTGAAGAGCACCACCGCGAGTGGTCCGGTCGCGTTCGGCAGCCGGCCGACCAGGGTTCCGGCCAGCAGCCGGGCCGCGTGGCGCGTCCGGAGCAGTTCCGCGTACCCAGCGGCCATGCCCGCCTCTTTTCCCCTGGCACGCGACCAGGAAGTGTTACGTATAACGTGCGGCGTCATACGTACCATGGACGCAACCCGCGGGTCCACACCGCGCCGCACCACGCGAGGAGCCCGACCCCGGTGACCGCCCACGAGCAGCCGACAGCAGCGCGCCCCGGAACGGCCGCCGCACCCCGCGTCACCAGCCGGGACGTCGCACGCGCCGCCGGGGTCTCGCAGGCCGCGGTCTCCCTGGTGCTCGGGGACAAATGGCGCGGCCGGGTCTCACCGCACAAGGCCGACGCCGTCCGCGCCGCCGCCCGCGACCTCGGCTACCGCCCCAACCTCGCCGCCCGCAGCCTGCGCATGGGCCGCACCCGTACCGTGCTGCTCGTGGTGCCCGCCCTGACCACCGAGTACTTCGCCCGCGTCTACACCGGAGCGGCCCGCGTCGCCGCCGACCACGACTTCGGTGTCGTCCTCTACCCCTCCCCCGAGGGCATCGGCCCGGCGCGCGACCCCTTCGCCTCGGCACGCGCCTCACTGGACGGCGTGATCGCCGCCGCCATGGCCACCGACGCGCTGGCCGCCCTGCACGGCGAGGAACTGCCGCTGGTCATGCTCGACAGCGACCCGGACGACCCCGGCGCCACCGCGACCGTCAACCTCGACATCGCCGACGGCGTCCGGCGCCTCACGTCGCACCTGCTCGGGCTCGGCCACCGCCGCATCACCCACCTCGCCGCCGACGTCGGCTCCTGGACCTTCCGCGTCCGGTCCGCGGCGCTCGACGAGACGCTGCGGGGCGTCGCGGACGCGGAGGTGCGTACGGAACCCGCCGCGCTCAGCGTCGACGGCGGCCTGCGCGCCGCCCACGCCGCGCTGACCGGGCCGGGCCCCCGCCCGACCGCCCTGCTGTGCGACGACGACCTCGTGGCGGCCGGTGCCTGCAAGGCGGCCCGCCGGCTGGGCCTGCGGGTGCCCGAGGACCTCTCCGTGACCGGCCTCGACGACCTGGCACTGGCCACGGCCGTGGAGCCGGAACTGACCACCGTGCGGCTGCCCGCCGAAGAGGTCGGGGCCGCGGGCATGCACGCCCTGATGGCCGCGCTCCAGGGCCGTCCGCCCGCGCCGGTCAGCCTGCCGGTGGAACTGGTCGTACGGGGGTCCACGGCGGCGGCGCCGGAAGGCCGGGGGTGACGTACGCACCCCTGGCCCGCAACGCGGCGCGCCCCGGCAGGTGGTCTCCACCCGCCGGGGCGCGTAAGTGCCCGCGTCCGCCCCGTTATGAACCGGAGCCCGAGCCGTCCTCGGAGTCCGACGACTCGTCCGCGTCCCCCTGGGAGCCCTCGGACGCCGCGGTGCCGTTCTCCTCCAGCAGCCGGGAGAGCTGACGGCCCAGGATCCGCTTGAACTTCCGCTGCTGCGGACGCGTACGGTCCAGGGTCGCGACCTCCAACTGCTCGGCGGTCAGCGTGCGTTCACCGCCGTTGTTGTCGCGCGAGAGCGAGTCCACGGCCAGCTTCAGGGCCTCGCCCAGCGTCATGCCGTCGCGGTGCCGCTGATCGAGGTAGCTGCTGATCTGATCGGCGTTGCCGCCCACCGCGACCGAACCGTGCTCATCGACGATCGAACCGTCATGCGGCAGCCGGTAGATCTGGTCGTCCTCGGGGGCACTGCCCACCTCCGCGACGATCAGCTCCACCTCGTAGGGCTTCTCGGCGGCGCTGGAGAAGATCGAACCGAGGGTCTGGGCATAGACATTGGCAAGGCCGCGCGCGGTCACGTCCGCGCGGTCATAGGTATAGCCGCGCAGGTCGGCGTAGCGCACGCCACCGATGCGCAGGTTCTCGAACTCGTTGTACTTGCCGACCGCCGCGAAGGCGATGCGGTCATAGATCTCGCTGACCTTGTGCAGGGCGCGGGAGGGGTTCTCGGCGACGAAGACCACGCCGTCGGCGTACTGCAGCACCACGACGCTGCGGCCTCGCGCGATGCCCTTGCGGGCGTACTCCGCCCGGTCGGCCATGGCCTGCTGGGGTGAGACATAGAACGGCGTCGACACCGGCTATCCGTCCCTTTCTGTCAATGACTCTCTCAGTGGCGCGTGCATGGCGGGCTCCCGCCCCTCAGAGCAGCGCGGCGCGCGGGCCGTCGGGCTGGTCCAGCCGCCGCTCGTGGACGGCACGGGCGATCTCCGACACCTCGGCCTCGGTGTACCGCTTGAAGCCGTCCTCGGTGATCACCGTGACGATCGGATAGATCCGGCGGGCCATGTCGGGGCCACCGGTCGCCGAGTCGTCGTCCGCGGCGTCGTACAGCGCCTGGACCACGGCCGTGGCGGCCTGGTTCTCGGTGAGGTCGTCGCGGTAGAGCTTCTTGAGGGCGCCGCGCGCGAAGACCGAGCCGGAGCCCGTCGAGGCGAAGCCGTGCTCCTCCGAACGCCCGCCGGTCACGTCGTACGAGAAGATGCGGCCCTTTTCGCGGTCCACGTCCCAGCCGGCGAACAGCGGCACCACGGCCAGGCCCTGCATGGCCATGCCGAGGTTGCTGCGGATCATCGTCGAGAGGCGGTTCGCCTTGCCCTCCAGGGAGAGTTGGGCGCCCTCGACCTTCTCGAAGTGCTCCAGCTCCAACTGGAAGAGCCTGACCATCTCGACCGCGAGACCGGCCGTGCCGGCGATGCCGACGGCCGAGTACTCGTCGGCCGGGAAGACCTTCTCGATGTCGCGCTGCGCGATGACGTTGCCCATCGTCGCGCGGCGGTCGCCGGCGAGCACCACGCCGCCGGGGAACGACGCCGCGACGATCGTCGTGCCGTGCGGCGCCTCGATGGCACCCTGCACGGGCAGCGGCGGGCGCCGGCCCGGCAGCAGCTCCGGCGAGTGCTCCCCGAGGAAGTCCATGAACGACGATGACCCGGGCGTCAGGAAGGCAGCTGGTAGATGCCCGGCGTTACGAGTGTTGGCTTCCACACGTTTCCTTCCGGATATTCGGCCGCCCGCCCCAAGGCGTCCGGCCGATCCTTGAATTGGCCCAGCGCTGCGATGCAGCTGAAGCACAGTACGTCCCGGACCTTACCTGTCCTGCGGTCATGATCCACATGCATGCGGAAACAGACGGACGACGGCCGTGGCGGCCTTCGCCCTCCGGCCCCCGCGCTCGTGCGCCGATGCCCGGGACGGCCTGCTCGTACGCGCTCGCCGAGCGCGTACCGGCGGTGCCGGGGCACGCGGCGGCCAGTGTCGCCGCCTGCCCCGGCATCGAGCCGGAACCCGTCACACCGGTCCGTGCGCACGGCGGGCGCGGACGGTGGTCCGCCGCGCCCGCCCGTCCCGCATCGACTGCCGACGGGAACCGGCGTACCCGTTACTGACCGCCTTTTTGCACGAACGACCGAACGAAATCCTCGGCGTTCTCTTCGAGTACGTCGTCGATCTCGTCCAGCACGGAGTCGACGTCGTCCGACAGCTTCTCCTGCCGCTCCTTGAGATCGTCCGCGGCCTGCGCGTCCTGCGACTGCTCCTCGACCTCCTCGGTCGAACGCGTCGCCTTCTGCTGTCCGCCGCCGGTGTCCTTGGTCGCCATGTCCCTCACCCCGCTCGGTTCGCCCCGCTCGATGTGACTGTCAAGATCAGACCCTACAAGCAAGGTCTGACATCGGCCCTGTTCCTGTTCGTCTTCGTGCAACGTCCGGGAGTCACCCCGATGATTCCCGCCCGGGGGACTTTTCAGCCCCGGATCGGGTGCCCGATCGGGCCCCCGGTCACCCTCCGGAAAGGACCCGCACCAGGTCCTCGGCCGTACGGCACCGGTCGAGCAGCTCCTTGACGTGATTACGGGTGCCGCGCAGCGGTTCCAGCGTCGGTACCCGTTGCAGAGAGTCACGGCCCGGCAGATCGAAGATCACCGAATCCCAGGAGGCCGCCGCGACGTCGTCTGCGTACTGCTCCAGGCACCGGCCGCGGAAGTAGGCCCGGGTGTCCTCCGGCGGCGCCTGGACCGCCCGCGTGACCTCCGCGTCGGTCAGCAGCCGCTTCATCTTGCCGCGGGCCGCGAGGCGGTTGTACAGGCCCTTGTCGGCCCGTACGTCGGCGTACTGGAGGTCGACCAGCTGGAGCCGGGCCGCGTCCCAGTCCACGCCGTCCCGGCGCCGGTAGCCCTCCATCAGCTCCCGCTTGGCCACCCAGTCCAGCTCGCCGGACAGGCTCATCGGGTCGTGCTCCAGGCGCCCCAGCACGTCCTCCCAGCGGGCCAGGACGTCCTTGGTCTGCTCGTCGGCGTCCGCGCCGAACCGGTCCTCCACGTACTTGCGCGCCAGCTCGAAGTACTCCATCTGGAGTTGTACGGCGGTCAGGGTCCGGCCGCTGCGCAGCGTGATCAGGTGGCGCAGCGTCGGGTCGTGGGAGACCTGGTGGAGGGCGCGTACGGGCTGGTCGACGGCGAGGTCGACGGCGATGAAACCGTCCTCGATCATGGACAGGACCAGCGCGGTCGTGCCCAGCTTGAGGTACGTGGAGATCTCGGAGAGGTTCGCGTCCCCGATGATCACGTGCAGCCTGCGGTACTTCTCGGCGTCGGAGTGCGGCTCGTCACGGGTGTTGATGATGGGGCGCTTGAGGGTGGTCTCCAGCCCGACCTCGACCTCGAAGTAGTCCGCGCGCTGGCTGATCTGGAAGCCGTGCTCGTGGCCGTCCTGGCCGATGCCGACCCGGCCGGCGCCGGCGTAGACCTGGCGGGAGACGAAGAAGGGCGTCAGATGGCGCACGATGTCCGAGAACGGGGTCTCCCGCTTCATCAGGTAGTTCTCGTGCGTGCCGTAGGAGGCGCCCTTGTTGTCGGTGTTGTTCTTGTAGAGGTGGATCGGCTGGGCCCCGGGGACCTGGGCCGCGCGCTCGGCGGCCTCGGCCATGATGCGCTCGCCGGCCTTGTCCCAGAGCACCGCGTCGCGCGGGTTGGTGACCTCCGGCGAGCTGTATTCCGGATGCGCGTGGTCGACGTACAAACGTGCCCCGTTGGTGAGGATCACATTGGCCAGCCCGATGTCCTCGTCGGTGAGCTGGCTGGCGTCGGCGTTCTCGCGGGCGAGGTCGAAGCCTCGGGCGTCCCGCAGCGGGTTCTCCTCCTCGAAGTCCCAGCGGGCGCGTCGCGCCCGTTGCATCGCCGCCGCGTAGGCGTTGACGACCTGGGACGAGGTGAGCATGGCATTGGCGTTCGGGTGGCCGGGGACGGAGATCCCGTACTCCGTCTCGATTCCCATTACTCGCCGTACGGTCATGCGGCCCTCCTTGCCCGGCGGCGCCCCCGGATGGGGTCGGCGCTCAAGTACCGCTGCGCTTCCGGTCCGTGTGCGGCCCCCGCTTCCGCAGTGCGCGACGCGGCGGTACCGAAGAGCCTAGAACGCCTTTGCGGCGCTGGGGAGATCATTACAGTCATTGCTCCAGTCCGGTTTTCACCTGCGCCGTCGCCGCCTTCCGGGGATCACCCCCGTGGCCCCGGAAATGCGTCCGGCTGCGGACGCCCCGTGCAGGACATCCGCAGCCGGTCGGCGGTGTTACAGGTATTGGCCGGTATTCGCCACCGTGTCGATGGAGCGGCCGGTGTCGGCACCCTGCTTGCCGGTGACCAGGGTGCGGATGTAGACGATCCGCTCGCCCTTCTTGCCGGAGATCCGGGCCCAGTCATCCGGGTTGGTGGTGTTGGGCAGGTCCTCGTTCTCCTTGAACTCGTCCACACATGCCTGGAGCAGGTGGGCGACGCGGAGACCCTTCTGGTTGTGTTCGAGGAATGCCTTGATGGCCATCTTCTTGGCGCGTCCGACGATGTTTTCGATCATTGCGCCGGAGTTGAAGTCCTTGAAGTAGAGAACTTCCTTGTCACCATTGGCGTAGGTGACCTCAAGGAAGCGGTTCTCCTCGGACTCCGCGTACATCTGCTCGACGACCGACTGGATCATCGCGATGACCGCGGCCGAACGGACTCCGCCGTGCTCGCCGAGATCGTCGGCGTGCAGCGGCAGGCGCTCGGTGAGGTACTTCGAGAAGATGTCCTTGGCGGCCTCGGCGTCCGGACGCTCGATCTTGATCTTGACGTCCAGCCGGCCGGGCCGCAGGATCGCCGGGTCGATCATGTCCTCGCGGTTGGAGGCGCCGATGACGATGACGTTCTCCAGGCCCTCCACACCGTCGATCTCGGAGAGCAGCTGCGGGACGATGGTGTTCTCCACGTCCGAGCTGACCCCGGATCCGCGGGTGCGGAAGAGGGAGTCCATCTCGTCGAAGAAGACGATGACGGGGGTACCCTCGCTCGCCTTCTCCCGGGCCCGCTGGAAGACGAGGCGGATGTGCCGCTCCGTCTCGCCGACGTACTTGTTCAGCAGCTCCGGACCCTTGATGTTGAGGAAGAAGCTCTTCCCCGCGGGCTGGCCGGTCACCTCGGCGACCTTCTTGGCGAGCGAGTTGGCGACCGCCTTGGCGATGAGCGTCTTGCCGCAGCCGGGCGGCCCGTAGAGCAGTACGCCCTTGGGCGGGCGCAGTTCGTGCTCCTTGAACAGGTCCGGGTAGAGGTACGGAAGCTCGACCGCGTCGCGGATCAGTTCGATCTGGCCGCCCAGACCGCCGATCTTCGTGTAGTCGATGTCCGGGACCTCTTCGAGGACGAGCTCTTCGACCTCGCTCTTGGGAATGACCTCGTAGACATAGCCGGAACGGGGCTCCAGGAGCAGGGCGTCGCCGGCCCGGATGTTGATGTCCAGCAGCGGCTCGGCGAGCCTGACCACCCGTTCCTCGTCGGTGTGCCCGATCACCAGGGCGCGCTCGCCGTCCTCGAGGATCTCCTTGAGGGTGACGATGTCCCCGGCGTTTTCGTACTCCATGGCCTCGACCACGTTGAGCGCCTCGTTGAGCATGACCTCCTGGCCACGCCGGAGCTCGTCGAGGTCGACGCTGGGGCTGACGTTCACACGGAGTTTCCGGCCTCCGGTGAAGATGTCGGCGGTGCTGTCCTCGTTCGCCTGCAGGAAGACGCCGAAGCCGGCCGGCGGCTGCGCGAGCCGGTCGACCTCTTCCTTGAGGGCCACGATCTGGTCGCGCGCCTCGCGCAGTGTGTTGGCGAGTCGCTCGTTCTGTGCCGAAACACCGGCCAGGTTGGTCTGCAGCTCGACGATCCGCTCTTCGAGAATCCTCGTGTGACGCGGAGAGTCGGCGAGCTTGCGTCGCAGGACGGCGATCTCCTGCTCAAGATAGGCAACCTGGCCGGCAGGGTCGTCAGACCCCCGCCCCGGCCGGATGCCGCGGTTGATGTCGTCGTCGTGGGCTGCCACGGTCCTCACCTCCTCCAAGGGGAGCTGGACGCTTCCTGACCCTACCTGGGCCGGTGCAGGTTGAAACCCCTAGATCGAAAAGACTGTCGGGGTGTGTCCGATCTTCACCCTTGCGCACGTCCTCACCTCAGGGGGATACCCACCCAACAACATCAGAAAGCGGACGGTTGTATCGTCGAGACGGTCAACACCCGTCAGGGTGGGCCCCATTTGATTCACGTACGCAGGAACGGCAGGCGAGATGACGGCGCAGGACGAAGCACTGGAGGTCTGGATCGACCAGGACCTCTGCACCGGCGACGGCATCTGTGCGCAGTACGCGCCGGAGGTCTTCGAACTCGACATCGACGGTCTGGCTTATGTGAAAAGCGCCGACGACGAGCTGCTGCAGGACAAGGGGGCCACCACCCCCGTACCCCTGCCGCTGCTCAATGACGTACGGGACTCCGCGAAGGAGTGCCCGGGCGACTGCATCCACGTACGCCGCGTTGCGGACCGGGTGGAGGTCTACGGCCCCGACGCGGAGTGAGACCGGGTGTGACGTATCACACACCCCGAGTGGTTGACGAGGCGGGAAGTTCGCTCTGGACGAACTTCCCGCCTTTCCATTGCCACTTGGTCCGCTCGCGCACGTCCGGGCAGCAGCGCGGCACATCGGTCGAGGAGTAGCCCAGGACCGTCGCGGCGACCACACCACCGCGTACGGCGATGCCGTCCACGCTGCGCTGCCGTGCGGGCGCGAGCAGGGTCGCGGCGACCCGCGGGGCGCCCTTGCCCGCGGCGGGCCGGGCGAGGACGTACACGCCGCTGGGCGGAGTCCCCGTCTCGGTGTGGCAGCGCACCACGGCGACCGTCTCCGGGCCGCCGTCACCGTCGAGGTCGCCGGTGGCACTGGCGACCACGTCGACGCGGTTCGGGCCGCAGTACACCGGATAGGTGGCGGCGTGCGCGTCGGGGGCCGGGCCGGCGGCCGCGCGGGCCCCGGGAGCGGCGTCGGTGGTGGCCGTGGCGTCGGGCGGCTGGACGAAGGACGCGGCCGCGACGACCGCCGCGAGGGCGGCGGCGGTGGCGAGCCAGTGCAGGGCGCGGGTGCGGGTGTGCGGGAAGTCCTGGCCTGCCATGAGCTGCACGCGGGGTAACTCCTGTGAAGAGCTGTGGCGGTGGGAGTGCCCAGCATCGTTCCACAGGGCGGGCCGCCGGGGAACACTCGGGCAGGGTTTCCCGCCGGGCCTCCACCTGCCGAACGAAACGGCGCCGCCGGCGGTTCCCGGCGGGCGGGAACTCGTCGGCGGCGCCGGACGGTTCGAAAAGTGCGTACGGGCGTGTCCGCGGCCGGCCGGCCGCGCTTCCCCGGTGCGTACGCCGGTCAGCCGCGCTCCGCGCCTCCGCTGGAGCTGCCGGGCCCGGAGTAGTCCTCGCCGTACGCGCCCTTGGCGGGGCGGCGCCGGCGCAGCGGCGGCTCGACGCCGTCCGCGAGGCGGCGGGCGGTCAGCAGGAACCCGGTGTGGCCGATCATGCGGTGGTCGGGCCGGACGGCGAGACCCTCGACGTGCCAGGTGCGGACCATGGTCTCCCAGGCCGACGGCTCGTTGAACGTGCCGTGCTCACGGATGGCCTCGACGGTGCGGGCCAGCTGCGTGGTGGTGGCCACGTACGCGCACAGGATGCCGCCCGGGACGAGCGCCTTGGAGACGGCCTCCAGGCACTCCCAGGGGGCGAGCATGTCCAGGATGACCCGGTCGACGTCCGTGTCGGAGAGGTTGTCCTGGAGGTCACCGACGGTGAGCGTCCACGCCGGGTGCGGACCGCCGAAGTAGCGCTCGACGTTCTGCGTGGCGATCTCGGCGAAATCGGCGCGCCGCTCGTAGCTGTGCAGCATGCCCTGATCGCCGATGGCGCGCAGCAGGAAGCTGCTGAGCGAGCCGGAACCCACCCCCGCCTCGACGACGCGGGCGCCGGGGAAGATGTCGGCCATCGCCAGGATCTGCCCCGCGTCCTTGGGGTAGACCACGGCGGCACCGCGGGGCATGGACAGGACATAGTCGGGGAGCAGCGGGCGCAGCGCAAGGTAGGCGACGTTCCCGGTGGTACGGACAACACTGCCCTCGGGAGCACCGATCAGCTCGTCGTGGGGGAAGGCTCCCTTGTGGGTGTGGAAGCTCTTGCCCTCTTCGAGCGTGAACGTGTAGTGGCGTCCCTTGGGATCGGTGAGCTGGACCTGGTCCCCGACCTTGAAGGGCCCGCGACGGCGGGCGGCACCGGTCGGTTCGGACATGTGACCAGCCTACCGGGCGTGGGGGGTGCTCCGTACCAGGGTGGGGTGGGGGCGGGTGGGGGACGAGGGGTGAGCTTGCCGCGGAGGAGGCGCGCCGGGGCGGTGGTGTGGGTGGGGTGCGGGTGGGGCTTCGGGCGGCTGGGGAGCTTGGTGAACGGCAGTGGGTCCGGGTGGCTGGTGAGGGGGCTCGGTGCATGGCGGCGGGCCCCGGGCGGCTGGCGCCTCGGGCGGTCGGCCTCGGGGCGGTCGAGTCAGGCCCCGGGCGGCTGGTGTCTCGGACGATCGGACTCAGAGCGGTCGAGGCCGGCTCCGGACCCCGGCACCTCGGGCGGTCGGCCTCGGGGCGGTCGACTGGCAGGCAGTCGAGACGGACCCGGGCGGCTGACGTCTCGGGCCGGTCGGCCTTCGGGGCACTCGATTGCGGCACTACTCAGTCGCGTCAGTCGCGGGGGCAGTCGGCTGCGGCGCGAGCCCCGGGCGACAGGCCCCAGAAGGCGGACCCCGGGCGACAGGCCCCGGGCGGCTAACCCCGGGCGACAGGCCCCGGACGGGCCCGGGCAGCGGCCCCCCGGGGGGCGGCCCTCGGGCCGCAGACCCCGCGCAGCGGGCCCCGGCGACCCTCAGCAAACCCTCGGCGGCGGCCTACGGGGCCGACGTGATCATCCCCCCGGTGGGGGTATACCCAGCGGCGGGCGGCGGGAATCGTGCGCGGTGGGTCAGGACGGGCGGGCCATGGCGGCGACGAAGGCGCGCTCGACGTCGGCGGTGGACAGGACGCCGTAGATCTCGCCGGTCTCCTCGACCACCAGGTATTCGGTGGCGGGGGTCGTGCGCAGGTAGTCCAGGAGGTCTTCGCCGGCCAGTTCGGCGGAGACCCGCATCCCGTCCTTGAGGTCCTGGGCGAGGCCGCTGACGGCGACCCAGGGGCGGCGGTGCTCGGGGACGCCGACGATGGCGGTCTCCCGGACGACCGCGGTGGGCCGGCCCACCCGGTCCACGACGACCAGGGCGCGGGCGCCCGCGTCGTTGGCGCGGCGCAGCGCCTCGGACAGCGGGGTGTCGGCCTCCACCGGGACGGCGCGCCGGGTGAGGGTGCGGGCCTGCAGGTCCGGGAGGCGTTCGCGCAGCCGGGCCATGCGCAGGCTGTTGCCCGCGCCGGTCCAGATGATCGCGGCGAGGATCGCGGCGAGCAGCGCGTCGGTGATCGAGTCGGCGCCGCCGAGGTCGGTGGGGGCGTTGCCCAGGGCGCCGGTGTGGGTGAGCAGCGGCAGGCCGATCAGGACAGCCATGGCGAGCGCGCGGCCGACCCAGGCGGCGGCGACGGTGCCGGTCATCGGCTTGCCGGTGATCTTCCACACGACGGCCCGGAGCATCCGGCCGCCGTCCAGCGGGAGGCCGGGCAGCAGGTTGAAGACGGCGACGATCAGGTTGGAGATCATCAGTCCGGCGAGCAGCACGCCGGGTACGGTGCCGGGCTCGACCAGCTTCATGCCGCCGTAGAAGACGCCCGAGAGGACGAGGGAGAGCAGCGGGCCGACGAAGGCGAGGACGAACTCGCGGCCGGGTGTCTCGGACTCCTTCTCGATCTCGGAGACGCCGCCGAAGAACTGCAGCTGGATGCGGCGTACGGGGAGTTTGTAGCGCAGCGCGGCGATGGTGTGCGCCAGCTCGTGGACGAGCACCGAGGCGTAGAAGGCGACGGCGAAGAAGAGCGAGACGAGGTAGCGGGCGGCGCCCAGCTCCGGCAGGATCCGTTCGAGCTGGCCGCCGAAGACCCAGGTGATCAGGGCGGCGACGATGAACCAGCTGGGGGCCACGTAGACCGGTACGCCGAAGGGGCGGCCCATGAGGATGCCGCCGCCGGTGCGCCTGCCCCGGCCGTCCTTGGCCGGGCGCTGTTGGGAGGGGCGGTCCCCGGACGGCCGCGTACGGCCGGCGGCGCGGGCCGGGTCGGACGGTCCGGGCGGGTTGGGCGGTCGGTGGTGCGCGGACTCCTCGGGGTCCTGCGGCTTCCCACTCTCGTCCACGGTGTCCCCTCGTCGGTTGCGGCCTTCGCTCCGGTCCGTCCGGATGCTGTCCGTACGACATGTCGATCATGCAGGGCGAAGGGGTCTGGCGTCGATGGTATGCGGAGCGCTCCCCGGCACCCCGCCTCGGTCTCCCATTGTGATCCCTCGGTTGCGGGAGCTGTCAGTGGCGGGCCGTAGGGTCGGGTGTCATGGGAACGAGCACCGAAGAGGCCGGGCCGGACGCAGCGGACGGCGGTCAGGGCGGACAGGCCGGGCCGGACGCCGCGGGCGGCGGTCATGACGGACAGGGCGGGGCAGCCGGGGCGGCCGGCGGGGCCGTGGCGTCCGGCGGGGCTGTGACGTCCGGCGCAGGGCTTGCGGCGGTGGCCGGGGGCCCGGGGGACGTGACAACCGCCACCGCCCCGCCCGCGGACGCCACCGCTCCCCTCCCCGCGCCCGCAGACGCCGCCTCGCCCGCCGACCCCTCCCCTCCCCTCCCCGCGCCCGCGGACGCCGCCGCTCCCCGCCCTGCCGCCCGTCCCGTCGCGCTCTCCCCGTCGCGGGCGAGCGACTTCATGCAGTGTCCGCTGCTGTACCGCTTCCGTGTGATCGACAAGCTGCCGGAGAAGCCGAGCCCCGCGGCGACGCGCGGCACGGTCGTGCACGCGGTGCTGGAGCGTCTCTTCGACGCGCCGGCGGCGCAGCGCACGGCGGGCGGCGCGCGCTCGATGGTGCCGGGCGAGTGGGAGAAGCTGCTGGCGAAGCGGCCGGAGCTGGCGGGGCTGTTCGAGGACGACCCGGAGGGTGAGCGGCTGGCGGCGTGGCTGGCGGACGCCGAGGCGCTGGTGGAGCGGTGGTTCACGCTGGAGGACCCGACGCGTCTGGAGCCCGCGGACCGCGAGCTGTATGTGGAGACGGTGCTGGACTCCGGTCTGCGGCTGCGCGGCTTCATCGACCGGGTGGACGTGGCGCCGACGGGTGAGGTGCGGCTGGTCGATTACAAGACCGGCAAGGCGCCCCGTCCGGAGTATGCGGACGGTCCGCTGTTCCAGATGAAGTTCTACGCGCTGGTGATGTGGCGGCTGCGCGGTCTGGTGCCGCGGCGGCTGCAACTGGTCTATCTGGGCAGTGGTGACGTGCTGACGTACGACCCGTCCGAGGCGGATCTGCTGGGTGTGGAGCGCAAGCTGCTGGCGCTGTGGGACGCCATCCAGCGGGCGACGGCGTCGGGGGACTGGCGGCCGCGCCGTACGAAGCTGTGCGGGTGGTGCGACCACCAGGCGGTGTGTCCGGAGTTCGGCGGTACTCCCCCGCCGTATCCGCTGCCGGTTCCGGGCCCCGGCCGGGCTCTCCCTGTGGCGGCGTCCGGGGAGGGGCAGGGCAGAATGGGCCTGGTCTAACGAAGGAGTTCCTGTGGCAATCCGCGTCCTGCTGGTCGACGACCAGCCGCTGCTGCGTACCGGTTTCCGGATGATCCTGGAGGCCGAGCAGGATCTCGCGGTCGTCGGCGAGGCCGGGGACGGTCTGCAGGCGCTGGAGCAGGTGCGGGCGCTGCAGCCCGACGTGGTGCTGATGGACATCCGGATGCCGCGGATGGACGGGGTGGAGGCGACCCGGCAGATCACCGGTCCGGCGAAGGACGGTCCGGCGAAGGTGCTGGTGCTGACCACGTTCGACCTGGACGAGTATGTGGTCGAGGCGCTGCGTGCGGGGGCCAGCGGCTTCCTGCTGAAGGATGCGCCGGCCCAGGAGCTGGTGCAGGCGATCCGGGTGGTGGCGGCGGGCGAGGCGATGCTGGCGCCGAGCATCACGCGCCGGCTGCTGGACAAGTACGCGGGCCATCTGCCGTCCGGTGAGGAGGCGGTGCCGGACACGCTGCACACCCTCACCGAGCGTGAGGTGGAGGTGCTGAAGCTGGTGGCGCGCGGCCTGTCGAACGCGGAGATCGCCGCGGATCTGTTCGTGAGCGAGACGACCGTCAAGACGCACGTGGGGCATGTGCTGACGAAGCTGGGGCTGCGGGACCGGGTGCAGGCCGCGGTGTATGCGTACGAGAGCGGGCTGGTGCGTCCCGGGGCCCAGTAGCCCCGGCGGCCCGGCCGCCCGGCCGCCCCGGGCACTCACGAGAACGGCCCGGCCCGCCCCGCTCCCCGGAGGAGCGGTGGCGCGCCGGGCCGTGGCCGTTCGGAGCGGGCGGGTCAGCCCTTCTTCAGCTCCCAGAAGCGGAAGACGGTGGAGGCGTCCAGCGTCCACTGGAGGCCGTCGATGTTCTCGCGGGCGACGGCGTACTGCTTGCCCTGCCACAGCGGTATGACCGGCAGGTCCTCGGCGACGATGTCCTGGACCTCGCGGAAGGCGGCCTTGGTCGCCTGCCGGTCGGGCTGGCCGGCGGTGCCGGGCAGCAGCTTGCCGGTGATCCGCTTGGCGTCGTAGTTGTTGCCGAGGACGTTGTCCTTGCCGAAGAACGGCTGGGTGAAGTTGTCGGGGTCCGGGTAGTCGGGGACCCAGCCCTTGACGTAGGCGCCGTACTTCCCGGCTTCCCGGTCCTTCTCGAATTCCTCGATGGGCACGCTCTTGACCTTGGCGTCGAAGAGGCCGCTGGCGTTGAGCTGCTGGGCGATCTCCTGGAAGGCCGGGACGGTGCCGGGGCCGTAGCGGACGGGGGTGGCCCAGAGGGTGAGCGGCACCTTCTTGTTGTTGTAGCCGGCCTCGCGCAGGGCGGCCGCGGCCTTGTCGGCCTGCGGCCGGTCGCCGTAGCTGGCGAAGAAGGCCGTGTTGTGGCCGGTGATGCCCGCGGGGACGATCGAGTACAGCGGCTCGGCAGTGCGCTTGTAGACGTCCCGGACGAGCGTGGAGCGGTCCAGGAGGTAGGCGACGGCCTTGCGGACGCCCAGCTTGCCGGCCACCGGGTCCTGCATGTTGAAGACCAGGTGCATGATCTCGGCGCTGTTGCCCTCGACGACCTGAGTGCCGTGCTTCTGGCTGCCGGACGCCTGGTCCAGCGTGGCGATGTCCTTCATGGCCAGACCGCGGTAGGCGACGTCGATGGAGCCGTCCTGCACCGCCTTCTTCAGCTTGTCCTGGCTGTTGAAGAACTTCATGGTCATGCCGGAGTTCTTGACCTTGGCGGGGCCCTTGTAGGAGCCGTTGACGCCGAAGACGGCTTCGGAGGAGGCGTCGTACTCCTTGAGGGTGTAGACGCCGGAGCCGACGGCCTTGTCGTCGGTGCGCAGCTTGTCGGGCGCGTACTCACGGTGGTCGACGATGGAGCCGGCACCGGAGGCGATCTTCATGGGGAAGGTCGCGTCGGGCGTCTTGAGGCGGAAGACGACGGTCTGGGCGTCGGGGGCCTCGACCTTGTCCAGACCGGCGAACATGACGGCCGGGCCGCCCTTGTCGTTGATGCGCTTGATCCGGTCGAAGGAGAACTTGACGTCCTCGGAGGTCAGGCTGTTGCCGTTGCTGAACTTCAGGCCGTCCTTGAGCGTGCACTTGTAGACGGTGCTGCCGCCCTCGACGAAGCCGCAGGAGTCGGCGGCCTCGGGCTGGGGCGTGGTGCTGCCCCTGGGGAAGCTCAGCAACGACTGGAAGACGTTGTTGAACAGCATCCAGGAGACCGGGTCGTAACCGGCGGCGGGGTCGGTGGACACGATCTTGTCGGTCATCCCCATTGCCACGGGTTCCCCGGTCCCGGCGTCCCCGCCCTCACCGGTTCCGCAGCCGCTGAGCAGGGCGGCGACGAGCCCTGCCCCCAGCGGTGCGGCGAGCCACTGGTCGCGTTTCCTCACGTGCGTGTTCCTCACAGTCGTCCTGGCGGTTCAGCGGTGTGTTCCGCGCCGGCGGGTGCCGGTGTCGGTGTGCCGGCGGGGTGCCGTCATCGGTTGTGGTGGTGCGCGCCGTCTCGGATGCGGCAGCCGGCCGGCGCGTACGGCGCCGGCCGGAAGTCGTCGTCAGTTGCTGCTCACGCCGCGGGCGAGTTCCCAGATCTGCAGGGCCGAGGAGGAGTTCAGGGCCCACTCGGCGCCGGTGATGTCGTCGCGGGCGGCGACGTACTGCTTGCCCTGCCACAGCGGCAGAATCGGTACCTCGTCCGCGATGATGTCCTGGGCCTGCTTGAAGCCGTCGGCGGCGGAGTTGCGGTCGGTCTGCTGCCGGGTGGCGGGGATCAGCTGGGATTCGATCTTGTTGTTGCGGTACGGGGAGTTGAGGAAGTTCCCCTTGCCGATGAACGGCGCGACGTAGTTGTCCGCGTCGGGAAGGTCGGCGAACCAGCCCATGCCGTAGACGGCGTACTTGCCTTCGGACTGCTCCTTGCGGAACTGCTGCCAGTTCTCGATGCCCTTGATCTGGACGTCGAACAGGCCGCTCTGGTTCAGCTGGCTCTGCAGTTCCTTGAACTCCTTGGCGGTGCTGGAGCCGTAGTGGTTCGCGGTGTAGGTGAGGGTGAGCTTCACCGGGGTGTTGATGTGCGCCTGCTGGAGGATCTTGCGGGCGGCCGGGACGCTGGGGTTGCCGTACTTGGTGAAGAACGAGTTGATGTGGCCGGTGAGGCCCTTGGGCACCAGGGAGTACAGCGGGTCGCCGGCGTAGGAGTACACGTCGCGTACCAGCGCGGAGCGGTTGACCAGCTGGGCCATGGCCTGCCGGACGGCCTTGTCGGAGACCGACGGGTCGTCGGTGTTGAAGGCCAGGTAGCGGATCTCGGATCCGGGTACGGCCGTCAGGGTGACGTGTTCGTCCCGGGCGTTCTCCAGGCCCTTGACCTGATCGGGCGCCAGGCTGCGGTTCATCAGGTCGATGTCGCCCTTGCGCAGGGCCTTCTCCATGCCGTCGGAGTCCTCGAAGAACTTCATCTCGACGGTGGAGTTCTTCGCCTCGATCCCGCCCTTGTAGTCGGGATTCCTGGTGAAGACGGCCTTGCTGACACGCTCTCCGCTGTGCTCGACCTTGACGGTGTACGGGCCGGAGCCGGACACCTCGAAGCCCTTGTGGAGGCCCTTGGCCGGGTACACCTCGCTGTCGACGATGGCCGCCGCCGGGGTGGCGAGCTTCTGCGGGAAGGTGGCGTCCGGCTTCTTGAGGTGGAAGACCACCTCGGTCTCGCTGGGCGTTTCCACCTTGTCGACGTTGTCCACCAGGGAGATGGGGCCGCGGTCGTACTTGATGGCCAGCATCCGGTCGATGGAGAACTTCACGTCCTTGGACGTCAGGGCGTGCCCGTTGGAGAACTTCAGTCCGTCGCGGAGTTTGCAGCGGAACTGTTCGTTCTGGGTGTCCCGGAAGCCGCAGGACTCGGCGGCCTCGGGCACCGGCGCGGTGCCGCTCCGGGGCAGCCGCATGAGCGTCTGCAGGGTTCCGCGCAGCATGTTCCACGCGTCGACGTCGTACGCCTGCGCGGGGTCCAGCGGGGCGGGCGCGTCCTTGGTGGCCTCCAGTTGGGCGGTGGTGCCGACCTTGATCGGCTTGCCGCCTTCGCCGGAGCCGTCCGAACTGCCGCAGGCGGCGAGCGTGGGGACGAGCAGACCGGCCAGGGCCGGCAGCACCAAGGTCTTGCGATTCATCGTCGGCAGGTTCCTTATCAGCGCAGAGGTGTTGCTCGCGTTGACATTAGTAGGAACGGCCAGGGCGTCCGGGACACAACAGAGTTGAACGGATATCACGCCCGGATAACGGTCGCCGGGTGACCGATATCCGGACGGTGGAACGATTCCGCACGGGCCCCCATCAATCCGGACACTTACCCCCGGGGAAACCAGGAGAAAGCACCCGTGGAACGACCGTGGTCCGCACTGTCGACGGGCTGGCGCGTGAGAAACGTCACTCCCGCATTGGGGTGATCACCCGGGTGAATTCGGCCAGCGCATTCGTCACGGAAAATGAGCGGCCCACTGCTTACAGTTTCTTCCGTTTTCGGGGGAACACGCTCGGTGCACGCTTCACCGGCCTTCCGTGATGAGCGACCGGAGAAATGGGAGATCCACTTCTTCGAGCGATCCCACCACGGTGCGGCCCGCGCCGGGACCGATCGGCGTCACCGACGGCACCGCGACGACCTGGCAGCCGGCCGCCTCCCCGGCCGTCACGCCGGTGACGGTGTCCTCCACCACGGCGCAGCGCCGGGGGTCCACGCCGAGCCGGGCCGCCGCCGTCAGATACGGGTCCGGGTGCGGCTTCGTACGGGGCAGTTCGTCGCCGGCCAGCGTCAGCCGGAAGTTCTCCGGGCCCAGGGAGTGCAGCATCCGGTCGATGATGGTGCGGTGCGAGGCGGAGACCAGGGCGGTGGGCACGCCGTGCGCGGCCAGCTCGGCGAGCAGCCGGCGGGCGCCGGGCATCAGCGGCACACCGCGGGCGATGCGCTCCGCGAAGCGGGCGTTGAGCAGCACGGTCAGGTCGTCCAGGCCGATGTCGGCGCCGGTCACCCCGATCAGGTACGCGGCGCTGCGCGTCATCGGTCCGCCGACGACGACCTCGCGGTGGTGGTCGTCCAGTACATGGCCCAGTTCGGCGAAGACCCGGGCCTCCGCCTCCCACCAGAAGCCCTCGGTGTCGACGAGGGTGCCGTCCAGGTCGAGGAAGACGGCCTGCAGGGTGGCGCCGTCGGCCGTACGGGTACCTACCGCGGGGATGCTGCTGGTCATCCGTGCACCTCCGTAGTGACGCGTCCCCGGAGGGACGAAAGGGCCGGCCGCTTTCCCGTGGAGGGAAGGCGACCGGCCACTACCGGACCGACCAGTGTACGACGGTGCGGGGTGGCGCGCGTGGCCCGCGGGGACTTCCGTGGCCTCCCCGGCCCCACTGCCACCGCGCGTCCCGGCGCTACCGCGCGTTGAAGTACTTCGCCTCCGGGTGGTGGATGACGATCGCGTCGGTGGACTGCTCGGGGTGCAGCTGGAACTCCTCGGAGAGCTGGACGCCGATACGTTCCGGCTGCAGCAGGTCGGCGATCTTGGCGCGGTCCTCCAGGTCCGGGCAGGCCCCGTAGCCCAGCGAGAAGCGGGCGCCGCGGTACTTCAGCGCGAACATGTCCTCGACGTCGGCGGGGTCCTCACCCGCGAAGCCCAGTTCGGCACGGACCCGGGCGTGCCAGTACTCGGCGAGCGCCTCGGCGAGCTGGACGGACAGGCCGTGCAGCTCCAGGTAGTCGCGGTAGGAGTCGGAGGCGAACAGCTCCGCGGTGGCCTCGCCGATCCGCGAGCCGACGGTGACGACCTGGAGGCCGACCACGTCCGTCTCGCCGGACTCCTCGGGGCGGAAGAAGTCGGCCAGGCACAGCCGCCGGCCGCGGCGCTGGCGCGGGAAGGTGAAGCGGGTGCGCTCGGTGCCGTCCTCGTTGAGGAGGATCAGGTCGTCGCCCTTGGAGTGGCAGGGGAAGTAGCCGTGGACGACGGCGGCTTCCAGGAGGTTCTCGGTCTGGAGCTTGTCCAGCCAGCCGCGCAGCCTGGGCCGCCCCTCGGACTCGACCAGTTCCTCGTACGAGGGGCCGTCGCCCGTACGGGTCTGCTTGAGGCCCCACTGGCCCTTGAACAGGGCGCCCTCGTCCAGCCAGGACGCGTAGTCGGCGAGCTGGATGCCCTTGACGACGCGGGTGCCCCAGAAGGGCGGGGCGGGGACGGGGTTGTCGGTGGCCACGTCGGAGCGGACGGTGCCCTCCTCCTGCTCCGGCTCCTTGATCTCGATGTCGCGCTTGGGGACGCGGCGCTGCTTGAGCTCGGGCAGGGTGGCGCCGGGCACGCCGCGCTTGACGGCGATCAGGGCGTCCATCAGGCGCAGGCCCTCGAAGGCGTCGCGGGCGTAGCGGACCTCGCCCTCGTAGATCTCGTGCAGGTCCTGTTCGACGTAGGCGCGGGTCAGGGCGGCGCCGCCGAGGATGACGGGGAAGTCGGCCGCCATCTTGCGCTGGTTGAGCTCCTCCAGGTTCTCCTTCATGATCACCGTGGATTTGACCAGCAGTCCGGACATGCCGATGACGTCGGCGCGGTGCTCCTCGGCGGCTTCCAGGATGGCCGAAACCGGCTGCTTGATACCGAGGTTGACGACGTTGTAGCCGTTGTTGGACAGGATGATGTCGACGAGGTTCTTGCCGATGTCGTGCACGTCGCCACGGACGGTCGCCAGGACGATGGTGCCCTTGCCCTCGGAGTCGGACTTCTCCATGTGCGGCTCCAGGTGGGCCACCGCGGTCTTCATGACCTCGGCGGACTGGAGCACGAACGGCAGCTGCATCTGGCCGGAGCCGAACAGTTCGCCGACCACCTTCATGCCTTCGAGCAGGGTGTCGTTGACGATGTCCAGGGCCGGGCGCTCGGCGAGCGCCGCGTCCAGGTCGGCGTCCAGGCCGTTCTTCTCGCCGTCGATGATGCGGCGCCGCAGCCGCTCCTCCAGGGGCAGCGCGAGCAGTTCCTCGGCCTTGCCCGCCTTCAGGGACTTGGCGGTGGCCCCCTCGAACAGCTCCAGGAGCCGCTGCAGGGGGTCGTAGCCCTCCGCACGCCGGTCGTAGATCAGGTCGAGGGCGACCTTGACCTGCTCCTCCTCCAGGCGCGCGATCGGCAGGATCTTGGAGGCGTGCACGATCGCCGAGTCCAGGCCCGCCTTGACGCACTCGTCCAGGAAGACGGAGTTGAGCACGATACGGGCGGCCGGGTTGAGGCCGAAGGAGATGTTGGACAGGCCCAGCGTGGTCTGGACGTCGGGGCGCCGCCGCTTCAGCTCGCGGATCGCCTCGATGGTGTTGACGCCGTCCTTGCGGGACTCCTCCTGACCGGTGCAGATGGTGAAGGTCAGGCAGTCGATGAGGATGTCCGACTCGCGGATGCCCCAGTTGCCGGTCAGGTCGTCGATGATGCGTTCGGCGATGGCGACCTTGTTCTCGACGGTACGGGCCTGGCCCTCCTCGTCGATGGTCAGCGCCATCAGGGCGGCGCCGTGCTCCCGGGCCAGCGCCGCGACCCGGGCGAAGCGCGACTCGGGGCCGTCGCCGTCCTCGTAGTTGACGGAGTTGATGACGGCGCGGCCGCCCAGCTTCTCCAGACCCGCCTGGATCACCGGCACCTCGGTGGAGTCCAGCACGATGGGCAGGGTGGAGGCGGTGGCGAAACGCCCGGCCAGCTCCCGCATGTCGGCGACGCCGTCCCGGCCGACGTAGTCCACGCACAGGTCGAGCAGGTGGGCGCCCTCGCGGATCTGGTCGCGGGCCATCTCCACGCAGTCGTCCCAGCGGCCTTCCAGCATGGCCTCGCGGAACTTCTTGGAGCCGTTGGCGTTGGTGCGCTCACCGATGGCCAGGTACGAGGTGTCCTGGCGGAACGGGACGGTCTGGTAGAGGGAGGCGGCGCCGGGCTCGGGGCGCGGGCTGCGCTCGGTGGTGGCCAGGCCCCGTACCCGCTCGACGACCTGGCGCAGGTGCTCGGGGGTGGTGCCGCAGCAACCGCCGACGAGCGAGAGCCCGTACTCCCCGACGAAGGTCTCCTGGGCGTCGGCCAGCTCGCCCGGGGACAGCGGGTAGTGCGCGCCGTCCTTGCCGAGGACGGGCAGACCGGCGTTGGGCATGCAGGACAGCGGCACGCGGGCGTTGCGGGCCAGGTAGCGCAGGTGCTCGCTCATCTCGGCGGGGCCGGTGGCGCAGTTCAGGCCGATCATGTCGATGCCGAGCGGCTCCAGCGCGGTCAGCGCGGCGCCGATCTCCGAGCCGAGCAGCATGGTGCCAGTGGTCTCGACGGTCACCGAGCAGATCACCGGCAGGTCGGTGCCGGTGGCCGCGAGGGCGCGGCGGGCGCCGAGGACGGCGGCCTTGGTCTGCAGCAGGTCCTGGGTGGTCTCGACGAGCAGCGCGTCGGCGCCGCCGGCGATCATGCCCTCGGCGTTCTGCTGGTAGGCGTCGCGCAGCGTGGCGTAGTCGACGTGGCCGAGGGTGGGCAGCTTGGTGCCGGGGCCCATCGAGCCGAGCACCCAGCGCTGCTGTCCGGTCGAGGCGGTGAACGCGTCGGCGGCCTCGCGGGCGATGCGGGCTCCCGATTCGGACAGTTCGAAGACCCGCTCGGGGATGTCGTACTCGGCCAGCGCGGCGAAGTTGGCGCCGAAGGTGTTGGTCTCGACGCAGTCGACGCCGACCGCGAAGTACTCCTCGTGGACCGAACGGACGATGTCCGGACGGGTGATGTTCAGGATTTCGTTGCAGCCCTCCAGCTGCTGGAAGTCCTCCATCGACGGGTCCTGCGCCTGGAGCATCGTGCCCATCGCCCCGTCGGCCACCACCACGCGGGAGGCGAGGGCCTCGCGCAGTGCCGTGGTGCGGGATGTGCTGGTGGACGATGGCGTGTACGAGGCCATGGAGGTGCTCCCCTGGTTGCGACGGCTGTCGGCTTTACGCCTTCCGGCAGAAGGCGCACCCGGTCAGGGTAGCGGGCGTGGCCGCTGGGGGCCCGGGTGTCCCACGGCGTGGGACACCCGGCGGCCCGCCCGGCCGGGGCCGTACGGGTGCCGGGCGGGGGCGGCGCCGGACTTGGTCAAGATCATTGACAGGGGTCGGCCGACTCCCACAGGGTCGGCATTCACCGATATCGTTCAGCATTGCCGAACCGCTCTCCGAGCCGTACGGCACCGCTCCACGTCACCCGCTTCACCGCTTCACCCGGAGGTTGCCCGATGGCACGGACCATCCAGTCGCTGGAGCGTGCCGCCGCGATGCTGCGGCTGCTGGCCGGCGGTGAGCGGCGGCTGGGCCTCTCCGACATCTCCTCCGCGCTGGGCCTGGCCAAGGGCACCGCGCACGGCATCCTGCGCACCCTCCAGCAGGAGGGCTTCGTCGAGCAGGACCCGGCGTCCGGCCGCTACCAGCTGGGCGCCGAGCTGCTGCGCCTGGGCAACAGCTATCTGGACGTCCACGAGCTGCGCGCCCGCGCTCTGGTGTGGACGGACGACCTGGCGCGCTCCAGCGGCGAGAGCGTCTACCTGGGGGTGCTGCACCAGCAGGGCGTGCTGATCGTGCACCACGTCTTCCGGCCCGACGACAGCCGCCAGGTGCTGGAGGTCGGCGCGATGCACCCGCTGCACAGCACGGCGCTGGGCAAGGTGCTGACGGCGTACGACCCGGTGGCGCACAGCGAGGCGGCGGAGGCCGAGCGGCAGGCGTTCACGCCGCGCACGGTGACCGCGCTGGAGGAGCTGGAGGGCGTGCTGGACCTCACCCGGGCGCGGGGCTGGGCGGCCGATGTGGAGGAGACCTGGGAGGGCGTGGCGTCGGTGGCCGCGCCCATCCACGACCGGCGCCGGATGCCGGTCGGCGCGGTGGGTGTGACGGGTGCGGTGGAGCGGGTCTGCCGGGACGGCGAGCCGGGGGAGCTGCGGCCGGAAATCGTCGCCGCTGTGAGGGATTGCGCACGTGCGGTGTCCCGTGACCTCGGCGCAGGGCGATTCTGACCCGTTCCATCCCATATGTTCACCTAAGTTTTCAGTCACAGAACCCTTGACGGGGTGCTACGTGTGAAGAAAACTGCCGTTCGTCGGTCGGCATTGTCGAACACCAAACGACAATATTGGTTATGGTGGACAGTGCCGGAGGCCGACCAACGCCCTCTCGGAGGGCGCGGACCTCGGAGGGACCCGGGGTCCGCCTTCCCCTGGACGAAGGACAAAGGAGTCGCGGGTGTCCAGCTCCGACATCTTCATCAGCGAGACCATCGGTACCGCTGTTCTGATCCTGCTGGGCGGTGGCGTCTGCGCCGCCGTCACGCTCAAGCGCTCGAAGGCTTACGACGCGGGCTGGGTGGCCATCGCGTTCGGCTGGGGCTTCGCCGTACTGACCGGCGCGTACATCGCGTCGAAGTCCGGCGCCCATCTGAACCCGGCGGTCACCGTGGGCCTGGCCGTCAAGGGCGGCACGCCGTGGGGCGACGTACCGGTGTACTTCGCCGCACAGCTGCTCGGCGCCATGATCGGCGCGGTGCTCGTGTGGCTCGCGTACTACGGCCACTTCCAGGCCCACCTGCGCGACCCGGAGATCGTGGGCGCGCAGAGCGGGCAGGAAGGCATGGTCGACAAGGCGGCGGCCCCCAAGGCCGGCCCGGTTCTCGGTGTCTTCTCCACCGGACCCGAGATCCGCAACGCGGTGCAGAACCTGACCACCGAGGTCATCGCCACCATCGTGCTCGTGCTGGCGATCCTCACGCAGGGCCTCAGTGACAACGGCAAGGGCGTCGGCGTCATCGGTGCGCTGCTGACCGCTTTCGTGGTCGTCGGCATCGGTCTGTCGCTGGGCGGCCCGACCGGCTACGCGATCAACCCGGTTCGCGACCTCGGCCCGCGTATCGTCCACTCGCTGCTTCCGCTGCCGAACAAGGGCGGATCGGACTGGGGATACGCCTGGATCCCGGTCGCCGGTCCGCTGATCGGCGGCGCGATCGCCGGTGGTATCTACAACCTCGCGTTCGCCTGAGCCGCGCCGCCCGACCGAAGATTTTTGGAGCACACACACCATGAGCGACAACCACAGCACCGCCTCGCACGGTCACGGTCCATTCATCGCAGCCATCGACCAGGGCACCACGTCCAGCCGCTGCATCGTGTTCGACAAGGACGGCCGGATCGTTTCGGTCGACCAGAAGGAGCACGAACAGATTTTCCCCAAGCCGGGGTGGGTCGAGCACGACGCCAAGGAGATCTGGGCCAACGTCCAGCAGGTCGTGGCCGGTGCCGTCGAGAAGGCCGGCATCACCGCCAAGGACGTCAAGGCGATCGGCATCACCAACCAGCGTGAGACCACGCTGATGTGGGACAAGAACACCGGCGAGCCGGTCCACAACGCCATCGTCTGGCAGGACACCCGCACCGACGGTCTCTGCCGCGAGCTGGGCCGCAACGTCGGCAAGGACCGCTTCCGCCGCGAGACCGGCCTGCCGCTGGCCTCCTACTTCGCCGCCCCGAAGATCCGCTGGCTGCTGGACAACGTCGAGGGCCTGCGCGAGCGCGCCGAGGCCGGCGACATCCTCTTCGGCACCATGGACTCCTGGGTCATCTGGAACCTGACCGGCGGCGCCGAGGGCGGCGTGCACGTCACCGACGTCACCAACGCCTCGCGCACGCTGCTGATGAACCTGCGCAAGCTGGAGTGGGACCAGAAGATCCTGCACTCCATCGACATCCCCGCCGCGGTGCTGCCGGAGATCCGTTCCTCCGCGGAGGTGTACGGCACCGCCGCGTCGGGCGCGCTGGCCGGCGTGCCGGTCGCCTCGGCACTGGGCGACCAGCAGGCCGCGCTGTTCGGCCAGACCTGCTACGACAAGGGCGAGGCCAAGTCCACGTACGGCACCGGCACCTTCATGCTGATGAACACCGGTGACGAGCCCGTCAACTCCTACAACGGGCTGCTGACCACGGTCGGCTACCGCATCGGCGACGAGCCGCCGGTGTACGCCCTGGAGGGCTCGATCGCCGTCACCGGTTCGCTGGTGCAGTGGATGCGCGACCAGATGGGCCTGATCAACTCGGCCGCCGAGATCGAGACGCTGGCCAGCACCGTCGAGGACAACGGCGGCGCGTACTTCGTCCCGGCCTTCTCCGGCCTGTTCGCCCCCTACTGGCGCTCGGACGCGCGCGGCGTGATCGCGGGCCTGACCCGCTACGTCACCAAGGCGCACATCGCCCGCGCCGTCCTCGAGGCCACCGCCTGGCAGACCCGCGAGATCACCGACGCCATGACCAAGGACTCCGGCGTCGACCTGACCTCGCTGAAGGTCGACGGCGGGATGACCTCCAACAACCTGCTGATGCAGACCATCTCGGACTTCCTGGACGCCCCTGTGGTGCGCCCGATGGTGGCCGAGACGACCTGCCTCGGCGCCGCCTACGCCGCCGGACTGGCCGTCGGCTTCTGGCCGGACACCGACGCGCTGCGCGCCAACTGGCGCCGGGCCGCCGAGTGGACCCCCCGCATGGACGCGGAGACCCGCGACCGCGAGTACAAGAGCTGGCTCAAGGCCGTCGAGCGGACCATGGGCTGGATCGAGGACGAGGAGTAATCATGAGCACCCTGCAGAGCGTCCCGGCCCTCGGGACGCACCCGGCCGACGGTTCGACCCAGAGCCGCGCCGAGACTCGGGAGCAGCTTTCCAAGGCGACGTACGACCTCCTGGTGATCGGCGGCGGCATCCTGGGCATCTCCACTGCCTGGCACGCCGCGCAGTCGGGGCTGCGGGTTGCGCTGGTGGACGCCGGCGACTTCGCCGGCGCCACCTCCTCCGCCTCCTCCAAGCTGCTGCACGGCGGTCTGCGCTACCTGCAGACCGGAGCGGTGAAGCTGGTGGCGGAGAACCACTTCGAGCGCCGTGCGGTCTCGCGTGAGGTGGCCCCCCACCTCGCCAACCCGCTGACCTTCTACCTGCCGGTCTACAAGGGCGGCCCGCACGGCGCGGCCAAGCTCGGCGCGGGCGTCTTCGCCTACTCCGCGCTGTCCGCCTTCGGTGACGGTGTCGGTCACGTCATCAGCCCGTCCAAGGCCCAGCGCGACGTGCCGGAGCTGCGTACGGACAACCTCAAGGCCGTGGCCGTGTACGGCGACGACCAGATGAACGACGCGCGGATGGCCCTGATGACGGTCCGCGCGGCCGTCGAGGCCGGCGCCACCGTCCTGAACCACGCCGAGGTCACCGGTCTGCGCTTCACGCAGGGCCGGGTCACCGGTGCCGAGCTGAAGGACGGCACCGACGGCACCGAGTTCGGCGTCAACGCGCGCCTGGTCCTGAACGCGACCGGGCCGTGGGTCGACCACCTGCGCAAGATGGAGAACCCGAACGCGGCGCCCTCCATCCGCCTGTCCAAGGGCGCGCACCTGGTCCTCAAGCGCACCTCCCCCTGGAAGGCCGCACTGGCCACCCCGATCGACAAGTACCGCATCACCTTCGCCCTCCCCTGGGAGGACATGCTGCTGCTCGGTACGACCGACGAGGAGTTCGAGGGCGACCCGGCGGACGTCCGGGTCACCGAGAAGGACACCGCGCAGATCCTGGACGAGGCGGCTTTCTCCGTCCGCGACCAGCAGCTGTCCCGTGACCTGATCACGTACTCCTTCGCGGGCCTGCGGGTGCTGCCGGGCGGCCCCGGCGACACCTCCAAGGCCAAGCGCGAGACCGTCGTCACCGAGGGCGCCGGCGGCATGCTCTCCGTCGCGGGCGGCAAGTGGACCACGTTCCGCCACATCGGCCGTACGGTCATGAACAAGCTGGCGGCGCTGCCCGGCCAGCCGCTGGCCGAGGACATGGAGCCGATCTCGCACCTGCCGAAGAAGCTGCCGCTGCCGGGCATCGCCAACCCCAACGCGGTCGCCCACCGGCTGCTGGTCGACGGCTCGGCCCCCGGCCCGCGCATGGCGCCGGAGACCGCCCGCCACCTGGCCACCCACTACGGCTCGCTGTCCTTCGACATCGCGCGGCTGGCCAACGAGGACCCGGCGCTGGCCGAGCGCATCCACCCGGACGCGCCGGAGATCTGGGCCCAGGTCGTCTACGCCCGTGACCACGAGTGGGCGGAGACGGTCGACGACGTGCTGCGCCGCCGCACCACGCTGACCATCCGCGGTCTGGACACGGAGGACGTCCGTACCAAGACCAAGGGCATATTGGAGCAGCGCGGCTGACGCCACGTCACCTGCTGTCGTCCGAGGGGCGGTTCCCGGTCCGGGAGCCGCCCTTCGGCGTGTCCGGGCTCAGCGGGCGCGTACGCAGTGCTCGGCGAGGGCCATGGTGGTGAGGTTGGTGTTGGCGGCGGGCAGCGTCGGCATCACGGAGGCGTCGATGACGTGCAGGGCTTCGACGCCGTGTACGGCGCCGGTGGCGGAGACCACCGCGCCGGGGTCCCCGGCCGGGCCCATCCGGCAGGTTCCGGCGGCGTGCTGATAGCCGCTGACGGTCCGCCGCAGCGCTTCCGTCAGCTGGGCATCGGTGGTGACGGCGGGGCCCGGCGCGCGTTCGCCGCGCAGGAGGCCGGACAGGGGTGCCGTACGGGCGAGGGCGCGGGCGAGCCGCATGCCCGTCACCATGCGGCGGGTGTCCTCCGGTTCGCGCAGGAAGCCGACGTCGATGCGCGGGGCGTCGCGGGGGTCGGCGGAGCGCAGCCACAGGCGGCCGTGGGAGGAGGGCCGCAGCAGGGCCACCCAGAGAGTGAGCACCGTGCTCCCGTCCTCGTCCGCCGCGGGGCCCGAGGGGAAGACCTGGAGGTCGGGCGGGCCGTCCTCGCAGCCGACGCCGCAGGTCAGGAAGGTTTGCAGCACCGGGTCCCGGGGGTCGGGCGGCGGGGCGCCGGTGGCGTATTCGAGAGTGACGGCGGGGTGGTCGCGCAGGTTCTCCCCCACGCCGGGCAGGTCGGCTGTCACGGGGATGCCGAGGTCGCGCAGCTGGTCCGCCGGGCCGATGCCGGAGCGCAGCAGGACCGGCGGGCTGCCGTACGCCCCGGCGGCGAGCACGACCCGGCGGGCGGGCAGCACCGTACGGGCGGGATCGGCGAGCTGCACGCCCGTCGCCCGGCCGTCGCGCACCACGACCCGGTCGACGAGGATGCCGCCGCGCACGGTGAGGTTGGCGCGCTCGCGTGCTCCGGCGAGGTAGGTGAGGGCGGTGCTCTGCCGGACGCCGCCGACCCGGTTGACCGGGACCGGGCCCACGCCGCGGGCGCCGGGGGCGTTGTGGTCGGTGACGGGCGGGTGCCCGAGGGCGGTGCAGGCGTCGTGGAAGGCGCGCTGCCACCGGTTCGTCTCGTCCCTGCCGTACCGCCGTACGGGGACCGGGCCGTCCGTGCCGTGCCAGGGCGGCCCGGTGTCCAGGTCGTGTTCGACGCGGCGCAGGCTGGGCAGGAAGTCCGCGAACGACCAGCCGTCGTTGCCCAGGGCGGCCCAGTCGTCGTAATCCCCCGGGTGCCCGCGCAGGGCGATCGCGGAGTTGATCGCCGAGGAGCCGCCGACGAGCTTGCCGCGGGGCAGGGCGACGGACCGGCCGAGGGCGCCGGACTCGCTCGCGTACCCCCAGTCGTGGCTGTGGGTGGCGGCGGGGCTGGTCGCCACGTCGTCGGGCAGGCCGCCGGGCGAGCTGCCGTAGTCGGGTCCGGCCTCCAGCAGCAGTACGGACCGTGCGGGGTCCTCGGTGAGCCGGGAGGCCAGTACGCCTCCGGCCGAGCCCGCGCCGATGATGATCACGTCCCAGGTGTCCATGGACCTGCGCTCCTCGCCTCCCGACGGTTCCGTCTTCCCGCTCCCGGCTCCCTGAGGTACCCGCCGGGTGGAGATCACACACGTACCGGGCGGGTCGGTCGCGGACAGGGCGCGGCGGGGCCCGTATCGCCGGGGTCCGGCTCTGGACGGCCGCACTAGCATCGCCAGGCAGGGGCCCTGGCCGGTCCTCCCGGTGCGCGTCCCCGCTTCTCCAGCCCCGTCACCGACCTTGGAGATCCCCATGACCTTGCTGACCACCTGGCCGGAGAGCGGCCCGGAGACCGTGCTGCGGCGCACGTCCGAGCCCGCGGAGATCGCCGCGGCGCTGGCGCCGATCGGGGTGCGGTACGAGCAGTGGCCGGTGCGCACGGACGTGGCGCCGGACGCGGAGCCCGCCGCCGTCCTCGCGGCGTACCGCGCGGAGATCGGCGCGCTGACCGCCGAGGAGGGCTTCGTGACGGTGGACGTGGTGTCCCTGCACCCCTGCGACGACCCCGGGTGGCCGGAGAAAGCGCGGGCGGCGCGGCAGAAGTTCCTCGCCGAGCACACCCACGAGGACGACGACGAGGTGCGGTTCTTCGTCGCCGGGTCCGGGGTGTTCTACCTGCACGCGGGCGGCGAGGTGCACGCCGTGCTGTGCGAACGCGGCGATCTGCTGGGCGTGCCGCGGGGCACCACCCACTGGTTCGACATGGGGACCCGCCCGTCCTTCACCGCCATCCGCTTCTTCCACGAGGAGGACGGCTGGATCGGCACGTTCACCGGGGACGGCATCGCGCTGCGGTTCCCCGGCTTCGACACGCTCGCGGCCGGCCGGGCGGGACGGGGCGCGGCGTGACCCACACCTTCGACGTGGACCATGTGGTGCTCGACATCGAGGGCACCACCAGCGCGACCGGCTTCGTGGTCGGCGAGCTGTATCCGTACGCGCGCAAGCGGTTCGGGCGGCTGCTGACCGAGCGGGCCGCGGAACCGGAGGTACGGCGGGCCGTCGAACAGGTACGGACGATGCTGGACGAACCGGCCGCCGACACGGCGCTGATCGAGCGCACACTCGGCGCCTGGCTGGACGAGGACCGCAAGGCCACACCCCTGAAGACGCTTCAGGGCATCGTGTGGGCCGAGGGTTTCGCGAGCGGGGAACTGGTCTCGCACTTCTACCCGGACGTGGTGCCGCGGCTGCGGGAGTGGCACGCGGCGGGCGTACGGCTGCACGTGTACTCGTCGGGGTCGGTGGCGGCGCAGCGGGCGTGGTTCGGGCACAGCCCGGAGGGCGATCTGCGGCCGCTGGCCAAAACGTTCCATGACACGGAGAACGCCGGGCCCAAGCTGGTGGCCGCGTCGTACGCGACGATCGCCGCGGATCTGGGGAGTGTGCCGGGACGGGTGCTGTTCCTGTCCGACCGTGCCGGGGAACTGGACGCGGCGCGGGCGGCGGGGTGGCGCACGGCCGGGGTGCGGCGGCCCGGAGAGCCGTACTACGAGAGTGGGGTGGGCGACCACCCCGAGGTGGCGTCCTTCGCGGAGCTGGAGATCCATACGGGAGGCGGGCCGGCAGCGGCGGACGCGCCGGTCGTCGGCACCGACGGGATACGGCGGGCCGGGGCCCGGCTGGCCGCCGAGGCCGCGCGCTTCGCGTCGTTCGGCTGGATGCGCGGCACGTCCGGGAACCTGTCGGTCGTGCTGGCGCGCGAGCCGCTGCGGCTGGCGGTGACCGCGAGCGGGCGGGACAAGGGCGAGCTGACCGCGGACGACGTGGTGCTGGTCGACGGCCGGGGCGCCGCCGTCGCGGGTACGGCGGGCCCGGTGGCCGGCGCCGGGAAGCCGTCGGCGGAGGCCGGGCTGCACGCGCGGGTGGTGCGGCTCACCGGGGCGGGCGCGGTCGTCCACGTCCACACGGTCGCCGCCGTGGCGATGGGGCGGCGCAGGCCCGGCGGGATCGTCTTCCGGGACCTGGAGATGCTCAAGGGCCTCGGCCTGCCCGCCGAAGGGACATCGGTACGGCTGCCGGTCATTGCCAACAGCCAGGACATGGACGTGCTCGGGGACCGTCTGGAGGAGACCAGGGAGCCGCGGATGCCCGCCGTGGTCGTGGCGGATCATGGCCTGTACGTGTGGGGACCGGACCTGCTCCAGGCCCGGCACCACGCCGAGATCGTGCAGTGGCTGCTGGAGCTGGAGCTGGCGTCGGGACGGGGGTGAACGGGCCGGGGCCGTTGCCCGGGACCGGGTGCGGGCGGGCGAGGCCGGGCCCGTAGGTTGGAGGGCGACCGCCGTCCCGTCCGCGTTGTCCCGTCTTCCGGGCCACCCGCCCAGCCCCTGGAGCCGACCCGTGCCCCCAGAGTTGTCCCCCATCGCCCGCCTGCCGCGCGGCGGACTGCCGCCCCGGGCCGTCGTGGTCGGCGATCCGGCCCGTGCGGCCGCCGTCGCCGAGCTGCTCGACGACGCCACGGAGATCGCGTACCACCGCGAGTACCGGACCTTCACCGGCAGTTGGCAGGGCCTGCCGGTGCTCGTCGCCTCGCACGGGGTGGGCGGGCCCGGCGCGGTGCTGCTGTTCCAGGAACTGGCCGACGCGGGCGTACGGACCTTCGTCCGCCTCGGTACGGCGGGGGCGATGCGCCCCGGGATCGGCGACGGCGACCTGGTGATCGCCGAGGCCGCGGTACGGGACGACGGGGTGACGCAGCAACTGGTGCCGCCGGAGTACCCGGCCGTGGCCGCGCCGGAAGCGGTGCTGGCACTCGCCGGGGCAGCGGCGCGGGCCGGGGCCCCGTACCACCGCGGGGTGGTGTGGACCCGTGCGGCGTTCCAGCCGGGATTGCTGCCGCTGCCGGTGGCCGCGTACACCGCGGCGGGCGTGGCGGCGATCGAGATGGAGGTGTCCGCGCTGCTGGTGACCGCCGGGCTGCGCGGGCTGGTCGCCGGCGCGGTGCTGGTGATCGACGGGGCGAACGCGGACGAACTGGTCGACGAGGCGGCCACCGGCGGGTACGACCCGCACCGGGACGCCGTCGCGGAGGGCGTGGCGCGCGGCTCCGTCGTCGCGCTGGAGGCCCTGCGGACGCTGGCGGAGGAGGCCCGGTGAGCGCGGGACGGAACACGGGAGCGGCGGGGAACACCCCGGCGCAGGCCGACCTGCTGGTACATGGCGGTACGGTGCTCACCGTCGACGCGTCGGGCACCGTCCTGGCCGACGGCGCGGTGGCCGTACGGGACGGGGAGATCGTCGCGGTGGGCCCGGCCGCGGAGCTGCGCGCCGCGCACCGCGCGGCCGACGAGATCGACGCCACCGGCTGCCTGGTCCTCCCCGGGCTGATCAACACCCACACCCACCTGGCGATGACGCTGCTGCGCGGCCACGCCGACGACGTGGACCTCCAGGACTTCCTCGGACGGGTGGTGCCGCGGGAGAACGCGCTGCTGTCCCCGGAAGCGGTGACCGCGGGCCTGCGGCTGGCCGCCGCCGAGAGCGTGCGGGGCGGCGTGACCACCGCCCTGGACATGTACTGGTTCCACGAGGCGGCCGAGCGGGCGGCGCGGGACGCGGGCTGGCGGCTGCTGTCCGGGCCGACGTTCATGGACGTACCCGGACCGCCCGACCGGATGCCGTACGGGGACCGGATGGCGTGGGCGCGCCGGCACCTCGATCGCCACCGCCCCGCCCCCGGCACCCGCCCGGTGCTCTTCGCGCACAGCGCCTACACCCTGGACGCCGGGCAGCTGACGGACATCGCGGCGCTGGCCAGGGAGCACGGCGCGCTGCTGCACCTGCATGCCGCGGAGAACGCCGCCGAGGTGGCGATGGTGACCGAGCGGTACGGCAAACGGCCCGTCGAACTGCTGGAGTCGCTGGGCCTGCTGGGCCCGGACACGCTGCTCGCACACGCGGTCGAGCTGACCGGAACCGAGATCGCCGCGCTGGCCGCGACCGGTACGGGCGTCGCGCACTGCCCGGTCTCCAACCTCAAGCTGGGCTGCGGCATCGCCCGGGTGCCGGAGCTGCTGCGGCAGGGCGTCCGGGTCGGGCTCGGCACGGACGGCGCGGTCAGCTCCAACTCGCTGGACATGATGAGCGCGCTGGGCTTGGCGGCGCTGGTGCACAAGGCGGGCGGCGACCCCACGGCGGTCGGCGCCGAGCAGGCCGTGCGGATGGCGACGATCGAGGGCGCGCGGGCCCTGGGGCTGGGCGGGCAGCTCGGCTCGCTGGAGGTGGGCAAGCGCGCGGACCTGGCGGTGCTCGACCTCGGCGGTGCGCATCTGGCGCCCCGGCACGACCCGTGGTCGACGCTGGCGTACTCGGCGCGGGCCGCCGACGTACGGGACACGGTCGTCGACGGCCGGGTGCTGATGCGCGGCCGGCGGCTGACGACGCTGGACGAGGCGGCCGTGACCGCCGACGCGGAGGCTCTCGTCCGGGCCGTCTGACGGCCTGTCCGCCCAAGAGGTCGTTTCATCCTGTTGTTTCATCCCGTTATGCGGCTTTGATCCGGTGATGCCGGGTCGCGCCAGGAGATGGTGTTCTCGCCGGTGAGGCGGCGGGCCATGAGGTCGGTCATGGCGAGGTGGATCATGGCTTCGGAGCGGGCCGGGTGGGTCTCGTAGTCCCGGGCCAGGCGGCGGTGCAGCATCAGCCAGCCGTAGGTCCGCTCGACCGCCCAGCGGTTCGGTATCGGGGTGAAGCCGCGGGCGCCGGGGACGCGCTCGACGATCTCCATATCGATGCCCAGGGTGGCGGCGCGCTCGACGGGATGTCTGCGGTAGCCGCCGTCGACCCAGACCTTGCGCTAGGTGGGGTGGGCGGCGGCGACCCGGTCGAGCAGGCGGGTGCCGGCAACCGAGTCCTAAACGTTCGCGGCGGTGACCAGGACCGCCAGCAGCAGGCCGAGGGTGTCCGTGACGATGCTGCGCTTGCGGCCGACGATCTTCTTGCCCGGGTCGGCGCCCTGCCCGCGGGCGGGGACGCTGGTGGAGGTCTTGATGCTCTGTGCGTCGATCATGCCGGCCGATGGCTGCGCGGGCCGAACTGCACCAGCGCGTCCGCCTCCGCGACGGTCTCAACTCCCGCACCGTCGCGGTGATCCTGGACTCCCAATCCGTCAAAGGAGCCGAGATGGTGGGGGCGGCCACCCGCGGCTTCGATGCCGGGAAGAAAATCAACGGACGCAAGCGGCACCTGGCCGCCGACATGCGCGGCATGCCGCTGCAGATCATGGTCACCCCCGCCACCAACCGAGACGACCAGCCGGCCCGCGACCAACTCTTCCGGCTCCGGCTCACCCACCCCGAAGTGACGGCCGCCTGGGCGGACTCAGCCTACGGCGGCGACCTCATTCGCTGGTCCTCCGCATTTCTCGGCATCACCCTCCACACCGTCCCCGCCGCAAGGAACAGGACGGCTTCGCCGTCCTGGCGAAACGATGGCGAGTCGAGCGGGCGATCTCGTGGATCATGCGGGCCCGCAGAAATGTGCGCGACTGCGAACGGCACATCTCCCACAGCGAGGCTCACCTCACCTGGACCCTGATCACCCTCATGGCCCGCCGCCTCACCCGACCGTCACGACCTCCCCGGACAACACCTCACCCCGTCGAGCGGGCGGCCGCGAAGGCCCGGCCGAAGTCCATTCGGATTCGGGCCCTGCCCAAACCCGCACCATCTGCCTCACCCCTGCCACCCGTCCGGCTTCGACACTGAGCTCCGCTGCGCAGCAGTCCCCGGCCCGCCATGAGGAACAGGGCCGGGGCGGATTGGCCAGGCCCTTCGCCAGCTACTCGCTGCTGGTGCCAGCAGCCCGGCGTTGTGCTGCCACCTCGGCAGCAGTCTTCAGGTCCTGATGGTCGTGCATCAGGACTGGCTTCCGTCCGGCTCGGTGGTGCGCAGGCCGGCCGCCGACCGATGGGCTCGCTCGGCGCGATGGGAGTACTCCGCCGCCTGCTGCGGCTCCTCCACGGCGAGCCGCTCGTATTCCGCGGCCAGTTCCTCCTGAGCGGCGCCCAGCGCGGACGCCACCTCGACGAGCCGCTCCTGCAAGCAGCGCACCCTGGCCTCCAGGACCTCCCGCGGCACTCGCCCCTCGCTGGCCTGTCGTGACTGAGAGCTGGCAGTCTCGCGGTCGATGGTGCCCTGTTCTCGATCGTCGTGCGCGTCCTCGCGGTCCAGGGCCGCTTTTCTGCGATCCAGTCGGCCCTTGCTGGCTTCCACCAGAGCGCGGGCGCGGTCGATCGCCTCATACGAGCGCTGCCGGCTGCTGGGGACAGCGTCTCCCACCGAACGGGCCCGCCTATCGGCCCGGCCTTCTCGCGCGGTGAGCTTCTCATCCCATACGTCTGCGACAGCTTCCCGCTTGTCGGCCAACCGCTCCCGCTCGTCCGCGGCGGTTTCGCGGCTGTCGGCCAACCGCTCCCGCTCGTCCGCGGCGGTTTCGCGGCTGTCGGCAAACCGCTCCCGCTCGTCCTCAGCCCCCTCCTGCCGACGCGCACCAACAACGCTTTCCGGTGCGGTGGTGTCGGCTGGACTGGGCTCCTCATCCGCTTGGCCTGTCTGCATGCTGGCAGTATGCCCGGCTGGACGCGCACCAGTAACGCGCTGTCACGGCCCGAAGAGACATGGCACAGCTTCTCACCGCTTGAGTACGGCGGCGAACTCCCGGGCCGCGGGACGCGTTTTCCGTGGGCGGCCCGGGAGTTCACCCGGCACGGGCTTCGCCGGGCGAGCCTCCCGAGGGTGTGCTTCCGTGGCCATAATGACCGCAGACATCGGATGTCTGCGGGCGTCCGGCGGCGGGTGCGAGCGGGAGGCTGCGGACATGGCGGTCACGGACGAGGCCATAGATAAGATCAAGGCGATGATCGTCTCCGGTGCGCTGCGGCCGGGTGACCGGCTGCCCAAGGAGAGCGAACTCGCGGCGGACCTGGGCCTGTCCCGCAACTCGCTGCGCGAGGCGGTACGGGCCCTGTCGCTGATCCGCATCCTGGACGTACGGCAGGGTGACGGCACCTACGTCACCAGCCTCGCCCCGCAGCTCCTCCTCGAAGCGCTGAGCTTCGTGGTGGACTTCCACCGCGACGACACGGTCCTGGAGTTCCTGGCCGTCCGCCGGATACTGGAGCCGGCCGCCACCGCGATGGCGGCCGGGCGTATCACCCCGGCCGAACTGAACGCCCTGGAACGGCAGTTGAACGCCCTCGGCCCGCATCCGCCGGTGTCGGACCTGGTCGCCTGCGACCTGGAGTTCCACCGCCGGATCGTGGCCACCGCCGGCAACTCGGTGCTCTGCTCGCTGCTCGACGGCCTGTCGGGGCCGACGACCCGGGCCCGGGTCTGGCGGGGGCTGACACAGAAGGACGCGGTGAGCCGCACCCTCACCGAGCACCGGGCGATCCTCGGCGCCCTCCGCGACCGGGACGCGGAGGCGGCGCGGTCCTGGGCGACGGTGCACATCGCCAGCGTGGAGCAGTGGCTGCGCTCGACGCTGTGAGGAAGGACGGCCCCCGGAACCGCCGGGACCGCCCCTCCCCCGCCCCGGTCAGACGGCGAACCCTCCGTCCACCGCGATCGACGCGCCGGTGATGTACCGGCCACTCTCCCCCGCCAGGTGCGCCACGGTCGCCGCGATGTCCGACGGCTTCCCGTAGTGACCCAGCGCCGTCAGCTGTACCTGCATCGGCGCGCTCTCGCCGTCGGCCGGGTTCATGTCGGTGTCGACCGGGCCGGGGTGCACGAGGTTGGCGGTGATGCCGCGCGGTCCCAGTTCCCTGGCGAGGGCCTTGGTCAGGCCGGTGAGCGCGGCTTTGCTCGTCGCGTACAGCGAGCCGCCGGGGAAGGCGACGCGCTCGGCCATGCAGCTGCCGATGGTGATGATGCGCCCGCCGTCGGTCAGGTGTCCGGCGGCGGCCTGCGCGGCCAGGAACGGCGCGCGGACGTTGACGGCCAGCACGCGGTCCACGTCCTCCTCGGTGATCTCCCCGATCGGCCCGAGCACTCCGGCCCCCGCGTTGTTGACGAGGATGTCCAGCCGCCCGAGCCGTTCCACGGCGCCGTCCACGGACGCCCGCACGGCCGCCGCGTCCGCACCGTCCGCCCGGACCGCCCAGGCCCGGCGGCCCAGCGCCTCGATCCGTTTGACCACCTGTCCGGCCCGCTCCTGCGCACTGACGTACGTGAGGGCCACATCGGCCCCGTCCTCGGCGAGCCGCACCGCGACGGCCTCCCCGATCCCCCGGCTGCCGCCGGTCACCAGTGCCACCTTGCCGTCGAGCTGTGCGGTCGTCATGTCCGCCCCTCCATGCATGTTCGCTGCGCTTGTCGCGTGATGTACCGAGATGGTGTGATCTGTCGCCCTCGGCGACCTGACTCGATACTCGTGCGCGGCGGACGTCATGGCTGGCGGAATCCGGACGGCGCATCAGGGCCGCACAGGCCGGGGCGGCCCGCTCGGTCACATCCCGTACACCCGCGCCGCGTTCCCCCCGAAGACCGCCGCCCGTTCGTCCGGTGCGAGAGGGGCGGTGGCCGCTTCGGCGAGGGCGACGACGTCCCCGTACCCGGCGGCCAGGGTGCACACCGGCCAGTCGGAGCCGAACAGGACGCGGTGCGGGCCGAAGACGTCCAGGACGTGCCGGGCGTACGGGACGATGTCGACAGGGCGCCATGTCGACCGGTCTGCCTCGGTGACCAGGCCGGAGAGCTTGCACACGGTGTTCGGCAACCGGGCGAGGGCGGCCAGGCCGTCGGCCCACGGCTGCCACTCCCCGCCCGCGATGGCGGGCTTGGCGGCGTGGTCGAGGACGAAGCGGAGGCCGGGGAGCGCGCGGGCGGCGGCGGTCGCGGCGGGCAGTTGGTGCCGGGTGATCAGCAGGTCGTAGACGAGTCCGGCGTCCCCCACGGCGGCCAGTCCGCGCCGCACGGCGGGCCGGGCCGGCCAGTCGGGGTCGGGCTCGTCCTGCATCTGGTGGCGGAGGCCGACCAGTTGCGGCGGCATCGCCGCGAGGACGTCCGGGAGTCCCGGGTCGGTGAGGTCGGCCCAGCCCACGACGCCCCGTACGGCGGGCGCGCGGGCCGCGAGGGCGAGGAGTTCGGCGGTCTCGGCGCGGGAGGCCGAGGACTGGACCAGGACGGTGCCGTCGATGCCGTGGGCGGCGAGGTGCGGTGTCAGGTCGGCGAGGGTGTACGTACGGCGGATCGGGTCGGCCCAAGCGCCGTCCATCCAGGGCTGCGGGCGCCGGGCCAGGTCCCACAGGTGGTGGTGCGCGTCGATACGGTCGGGCGTCGGCGAGCCATCGTGGCCGGTCACGGGCACGTTCCGGGGTCGGCGGTGGGCAGCGGCAGGTCGGCGCCGAGCAAGCCACAGCCGGTGAGCGCGTGCCAAAGGGCGTCGGGGATGTCGTACGTGAACAGTCCGGCGTTCTCCCGTGCCTCTTCCGGGGACGCGGCGCCGACCAGGGCCCCGGCGACGACGGGGTGGCCGAAGGGGAACCGCAGGGCCGCGGCCTTGAGCGGGACGCCGAACTCCGCGCACACGTCCCCGAGCCGCCGGGCCCGTTCCACCAGCGCGGGCGGGGCCGGCGCGTAGTCGTACGGCGCGCCGGGTGACGGGTCGGCCAGCAGCCCGGAGTTGTAGACGCCGCCGACGACGACCGACGTGCCGCGGCGCGCGCAGACCGGCAGCAGGTCGTCGAAGGCGGTGCGGTCGAGCAGGGTCCAGCGCCCGGCGCACAGCACCACGTCCACGTCGAGGCGGGCGACGAAGCGGGCCAGGGCGCCGCTGTGGTTCATGCCGAAGCCGATGGCGCCCACCACGCCCTGCGCGCGCAGTTCGGCGAGGGCGGGGAAGCCGGTTTCGTACACCGCGGCCTCCTGCCCTTCGACATCGTGCAGGTAGACGATGTCAACGGCGGGGACGCCGAGTCGTTCCAGGGAGGCGTCGAGGGTGCGGCGGATGCCGTCGCGGGTGAGGTCGCGGACGCGGGCGCGGGCCGGAGTGGCGGCGTAGCCCTGGCCGTCCACCTGCTCGCCCGGCGCGAGGGGCCGCAGCCGCAGCCCGACCTTGGTGGACAGGACGTACGAGGCGCGGTCGCGGCCCGCCAGCGCGCGGCCGAGGCGCTCCTCGGACAGGCCTAGTCCGTAGTGCGGCGCGGTGTCGAAGTGGCGTACGTCGGTGTCGAGGGCGGCGCGCACGGTTTGCTGGGCGCGGTCCTCGGAGAGGGGCCGGTAGAGGTTGCCGAGGGGCGCGCAGCCCAGTCCGAGGGGCGGTACGGTCACGTCCGTACGGCCCAACCGCCGCTCCGCGCACGGTATGTACGGCATCGCCGCCTCCTCAGTCCTGCTTCTCCCCGCTGGTGAAGCGGGAGATGACCAGCGCGATGATGATGATCAGGCCGTTCAGGAACTGCGTCCACAGGGGTGGTACCCCGCCCAGCGTCATGACGTTGATGACGAGCTGGAGGGTCAGGACACCGGTGAGCGCGCCGAAGAGCGTGCCGCGCCCGCCCTTGAGGCTGATACCGCCGATGACGGCCGCGGCGAAGACCTGGAAGATCCATCCGTTGCCCTGACTGGCGGAGACGGCCCCGTAGTGTCCGGTGTACAGGATGCCGGCGAAGGCGGCCAGGAGGCCGCCGACGGCGAGCACGACCCAGGTGATCCGGTCGACGCGGATGCCGGCCGTGCGCGCGGCCTCCGGGTTGCCGCCGATCGCGTACAGCGCGCGGCCGTGCCGCAGACAGCCCAGGGCCGCGCCGCCGAGTGCGAAGAGCGCCAGGCAGATCCAGACGGCGGCCGGTACGCCCAGCCAGACGGCCTTGCCCAGGTAGGCGAAGGACTCCGGAACGTCGCCGATCGACCGGCCTTCGGAGATGCCCAGGTGCAGGCCGCGCAGCATGGTCAGCATGCCGAGGGTGGCGATGAAGCCGTTGACGCGCAGGGTGAGCATGAGGAATCCGTTGGCCGCGCCGACCGCGGCGCCCACGGCGAGGCACAGGGGCACCGCCGTCCACGCGGGCAGGAGTCCCAGGCCCTCGAAGCGCCCGCCGTGCGCGGGCGTCACCAGCCACAGGGCGGCCACCGGCGCCAGGCCGATGGTCGACTCCAGCGAGAGGTCCATCCGTCCGCTGATCAGGATCAGTGCCTCGCCCAGTACCAGCAGGCCGAGTTCGGTGGACTGCTGGACGACGCCGATCAGGTTGTCCCGGGTGAGGAAGGCGGGCGACACGATGAAGCCGGCGACGCCGAGCACGAAGATCACCGGGACCAGCGAGACGTCCCGCCAGCGGGCGAGGGCGGGGTGCGGGCGGCGTCCGGCGGCGGGCGCGTCCGCCAGGCCGGCCGGCCGCTGCCGTGCGGTGTCGGTCATGGCCTGGGGTCTCCTTCCGTCGCGGCGCCCGTGCCGTCCCCGGCGCCCGCCCCCTCCGGCGCCGCCACCCTCTCGGTCGCCGTGACCCCCTCCATCGCCGCCACCAGCTCCCGCTCCTCCCAGTCCCGTGCGAACCGGGCGGCCACCCGCCCGCGGAACACCGCCAGCACCCGGTCGCAGACCCGCAGGTCGGCCGGTTCGTCGGAGACGATCAGCACGCCGCGGCCGGCCGCGGCGACCTCCCGTACGACACCCAGCAGCGCGTCCCTGGACTTCACGTCGACCCCGTTGGCCGGCCGGACCGCGACCAGCACGGCGGGCTCGCGGGCCAGTGCCCGGGCGACGACGACCTTCTGCTGGTTGCCGCCGGAGAGCCCGGACACCGGCTGGCCGGGCCCGGTGGTCCGGATGTCCAGGGCGGTGATCATGCGCCGGGCGAACGCCCGCGTACGGGAGGGCAGTACGGTGCCGAACGGGCCGAGCCGGTCGGTGACGGCCAGCGTCGCGTTCTCGGCGACGCTGCGGCCGGGCACCAGCCCGTCGTGGTGGCGGTCCTCCGGTACGTACCCGATGCCCGCCTCGATCGCGCGCCGCACGCTGCCGGTCCGTACGGGCCGTCCGCGCACCTCGATCCGCCCGCTGTCCGGCACCCGCACCCCGGCCAGCGTCTCGCCGATGGCGGTGGTGCCGCCGGCCGCCGCGCCGGCCAGACCCACCACCTCGCCCGCCCGCACGGTCAGGTCCAGAGGCGCGAACGCGCCGCGCAGGGCCAGCCCTTCGACGCGCAGCACCGGCTCGCCCGCCGGCCGCGGTGCCGGCCGTGCCGGGCCGGCGGCCGGTGCCGCCCGCTCCCCGGTCATCGCCGCCACCAGGTCGTGTCCGGCCAGCCCGGCGACGGGGGCGGTGAGCACCGGGCGGGCGTCGCGCAGGACGGTGACGGTGTCGCACAGGTCGTGGACCTCGTGCAGATGGTGCGAGATGAACAGGAAGGCGGTGCCGCCCGCCCGCAGGTCGCGCAGCTTGGCGAAGAGCCGGGCGATGCCGCCCGCGTCGAGCCGGGCGGTGGGTTCGTCGAGGATGATCAGGCGCGCGCCGCAGGCCAGCGCCCGGGCGATCTCGACGAACTGCCGCTGCTCGACGCCGAGGTCCTTCATGCGGGCCGTGGGGTCGACGTCGACGCCGTACTCGGCCAGCAGGGCGGCGGTCCGCGCGCGCAGCGCCCGCCACCGGATGACCCGGCCGTCCGGGAAGCGGTTGAGGTGGAGGTTCTCCGCGACGGTCAGCTCCGGGACGGTCATCGGCCGCTGGTGGACGCAGGCGGCCCTGCGCCGCCAGGCGGCGGCGTCGCCCCAGCGGGGTGCCGGGACGCCGTCGAAGGCGACCTGTCCGGCGTCCGGCCGTACCAGGCCGGTGAGGACGGACACCAGGGTGGACTTGCCGGCGCCGTTGCGGCCGACGAGGGCGTGCGCCTCGCCGCGCCGTACGGTCAGTGCGGCGCCGTCGAGGGCGAGGGTCGGCCCGAAGCGTTTGACGATGCCCTCGGCGTGTACGGCGGGCGGCTCCGCCACCGCGTCCTCCGTCGGATTGCGCACGGCCGCCACCGCCCTACTTGTCCGTCATCCGGTTGGCCCACAGCTTCGGGTCGTCGACATTGGCCCGGGTCACCAGCGGGGCCGGAAGCTGGTCCTCCAGGCCGTTCGGGATCTTCACGATCTTCGATCCGTGGCCGGTCGGGCCGGGCCGGAACGTTCTGCCCGCCAGCCCCGCGCGGGCGTAGTACAGCGCGTACTTCGCGTACAGGTCGGCCGGCTGGGAGAGCGTCGCGTCGATCGTCCCCGCGCGGATCGCGGCCAGCTCGTCGGGGATGCCGTCGTTGGAGACGACCGTGATGTGCCCGGGCGTACCGGCGGGCCTGAGCCGCCCGCGCTGTTCGAGGAGGGCCAGGGTGGGCCGCAGGAAGGCCCCGCCGGCCTGCATGTATATGCCGTCGGTGTCCGGGTGCTGGGCGAGCAGGCTCTGCAGTTTGGCGGCGGCGACCTCGCCCTTCCAGTCGGTGGGCAGCTCGTGCACGGTGATCCCGGGGTACTTCCGCTTCATACAGGCCGCGAACGCCTCGGAGCGGTCCCGGCCGTTGACGGAGCTGAGGTCCCCCTGCAGCTCGGCGACCCGGCCCCGGCCGCCCAGCTTCCGGCCCAGGTAGTCGCAGGACTTCTGGCCGTACGCGCGGTTGTCGGCCCGTACGACCATGTAGACGGTGCCCTCGTCCGGCCGGGTGTCGACACTGACCACGGGAATCCGCTGGGCCGCGAGGCGGTGGAGTTCGGCGGTGATGGCGCCGGTGTCCTGCGGGGCGATCACGATGGCCTCGGCGCCCTGCCCGGTCAGCGCCTGCACGTTGGAGACGACCTTGGCGATGTCGTTCTGGGAGTTGGACAGCGGCAGCGCCCTGATCTTCCCGGCGGCCAGCTCCTGCTCCAGGTACTGCTGGTAGGAGCTCCAGAAGTCGGTGTCGGCGCGCGGCAGGTCGATGCCGATCCGGCCGTGGGAGTCGCTGCCACGGTTGCAGCCGGTGAGCGCGGCGGCGAGCAGGACGGCACCGGCCGCCGCGCCGGTCGTACGCAGTCTCATGGTCCCGTCCTTACAGGTCAGGTGCCGGGCGGAGCCGCAGTCCCTGCATCCCGCCGTCGACCGCGAGGGAGGTGCCGGTGATGCCGGAGGCCGCCGGGGACGCCAAATGGGCGATGGCGGCGGCCACTTCGTGCGCGGTGACCATCCGGCCGGTCGGCTGCCGGGCGTTGAGCGCGGCGCGCTCGGCCGCCGGGTCCGGCGCGCGGGCCAGCAGCCGCCCGACCCACGGGGTGTCGGCCGTACCGGGATGGACGCAGTTGACGCGGATGCCCTCGCGCACGTGATCGGCGGCCATGGCGAGGGTGAGGGAGAGGACGGCTCCCTTGCTGGCGCTGTACAGGGCGCGCTGTGGCAGTCCGGCGGTGGCGGCGATGGAACAGGTGTGGGTGATGGAGGCGCGGCCGGGGTGCGCGGCGGCCGTGCGCCGCAGATGCGGCAGGGCAGCCCGCGCGGTGCGCACCAGGCCCAGGACGTTGACGTCGAGGACGTGCCGCCACTCCTCGTCGGCGTTGTCCTCGACCGTGCCGACGGCGCCGATGCCCGCGTTGCCGATGAGGGTGTCCAGCCCGCCCAGCGCGTCCACGGCCGCCGCGACGGCGGACCGTACGGCGTCCGCGTCGGTCACATCGGCCGTGACGGGCACGGTGCCGGGCGGCGCGCCGGCCGGGTCGCGGTCCAGTACGGCGACCCGGGCGCCGCGGCGCAGCAGCAGGGCGGCGGTGGCGGCGCCGATGCCGGAGGCACCGCCGGTGACGAGCGCCGCCATGCCCGCGAAGTCGCGCCCCTCGGAGGGAGCGGGGGTCTCGGGGGTGGCGGTCATCCCGTGCCCTCCTGTCCGGCCCGCCACACCGGCCCGTCCGGGAAACGGTACGCGGCGACCGACGCGTCCTTCATCCGGGCCGAGAAGCCCGGCGCGGCGGGCGTCCGGTAGCGGCCGCCCTCGACGACGGCCGGGTCGGTGAAGTGCTCGTGCAGATGGTCGACGTACTCGATCACCCGGTCGTCCCGGCTCCCGGACACCGCCACGTAGTCGAACATCGCCAGGTGCTGCACCAGCTCGCACAGCCCGACGCCGCCCGCGTGCGGACACACCGGCACGCCGTACTTGGCGGCGAGCAGCAGGACCGCCAGGTTCTCGTTGACCCCCGCCACCCGTGCCGCGTCGATCTGGACGAAGTCCACCGCCCCGGCCTGGAGCAGCTGTTTGAAGACGACGCGGTTGGCGGCGTGCTCGCCGGTGGCGACCTTGACCGGCTGGCCGGAGCGCACGGCGGCGTGCCCGAGGATGTCGTCGGGGCTGGTCGGCTCCTCGATCCAGTACGGCCGGTACGGCGCGAGCGCGGTCATCCAGCGCACCGCGTCGGCCACGTCCCAGCGCTGATTGGCGTCGACCGCGATACGCACCGACGGCCCGACGGCCTCCCGGGCCAGCCGCAGCCGCCGCAGATCGTCGCCGAGGTCGGCGCCCACCTTGAGCTTGATCTGCCCGAACCCGTCGGCCACCGCCTGCCCGGCCAGCCGTACGAGGGTGGCGTCGTCGAGGCCCAGCCAGCCCGGCGAGGTGGTGTACGCGGGGTACCCCTCGGCGCGGAGCCGGGCGGCGCGCTCCTCGCGGCCGGGCTCGGCGGCGCGCAGGATCGCCAGTGCCTCGTCCGGGGTCAGCGCGTCGGAGAGATAGCGGAAGTCGACGAGGGAGACCAGTTCCTCGGGTGTCATGGCGGCCAGGAACGCCCACACCGGCAGGCCGGCGCGGCGGGCCGCCAGGTCCCAGGCGGCGTTGACCAGCGCCCCGGCCGCCATGTGGGTCACGCCCTTCTCCGGGCCGAGCCAGCGCAGCTGCGAGTCGTGGGTCAGGTCGCGGTGCAGGGCGGCCAGGCCGGCGGCCGTGGCGGGGGCCGGGCGGCCGGTCACGTGCGGGGCGAGGGCGCGGATCGCGGCGGCGGCGAGGTCGTTGCCGCGGCCGATGGTGAAGCACAGGCCGTGCCCCCGGCCGCCGTCGGCGGTGTGCAGGACGACGTAGGCGGCGGAGTAATCGGGGTCCGGGTTCATCGCGTCCGAGCCCTCGCGCCGCCGTGAGGTGGGGAAGCGGACGTCGTGGACCTCGACGCCCGTGACGGGTGCGGTGACGGCCATACGTACGCCTCCGGCGAGGGTGCGGACGAACATCGGACCTTTCCCGGACCTCCGATGTATAGCGCCGCTTCCGCGCCACCGTCCAGAGGGCGCGGCGAAGTTGCCCGCCGGTGTCCGAACCCGGACGCGGGACGGGGTCCGGACGGCCGCGGACGACGGGACCGGGACGGACGCAATCCGAACACGTCGGATGTATGCACACTCGTTCGTGCACAGGGGCTGCGTCGGGGTCCCACGGACGCCGTAGGCTGGGGGCGCACGCAATGGAACTGCTGCCGGTGACCGTCCCGAGGAGGCGGCGCCGGTCGGAAGGAGGCGCTGGGTGATCGAGCTCGACGGAGTTCCCGAGCTGATCGACCCGGTCATGGTGGCCGCGTTCGAGGGCTGGAACGACGCCGGCGACGCCGCCTCCGCCGCGGTCGCGCATCTGGACCGGGAGTGGAAGGGCGAGGTGTTCGCCGCGCTGGACGCGGAGGACTACTACGACTTCCAGGTCAACCGTCCGACGGTCTGGCTGGACGGCGGCGTCCGCAAGATCACGTGGCCCACGACGCGGCTCTCCGTCGTGCGGATCGCCGACGCGAACGGCAAGGGCAAGCCACGCGACCTGGTGCTGGTGCGCGGCATCGAGCCCAGCATGCGCTGGCGCTCGTTCTGCAACGAGATCCTGGGCTTCGCCCACGAGTTGGGCGTCGAGATGCTGGTGGTGCTGGGCGCGCTGCTCGGTGACACCCCGCACACCCGGCCGGTGCCGGTCAGCGGCGTCACCTCCGACCCGGACCTGGCTCGCACGATGGACCTGGAGGAGACCCGGTACGAGGGCCCGACGGGCATCGTCGGCATCCTCCAGGAGGCGTGCACCCACGCGGGCGTCCCGGCGGTCAGCCTGTGGGCGGCGGTGCCGCACTACGTCTCGCAGCCGCCCAACCCGAAGGCCACCCTCGCGCTCCTCAACCGCCTGGAGGACCTGCTCGACCTGCGCATCCCGCTGGGCGAGCTGAGCGAGGACGCCCGCGCCTGGCAGCTGGGCGTGGACCAGCTGGCGGCCGAGGACAGCGAGGTCGCCGAGTACGTCCAGTCACTGGAAGAGGCCCGGGACACCGCCGACCTGCCGGAGGCGTCGGGCGAGGCCATCGCCCGGGAGTTCGAGCGCTATCTGCGGCGCAGGGACCCGCAGGCCGGCCCCGGCCTGGCGACCGAGGGCGGGGTGGCCGACGGCCGCGACGGCTCGTACCTGCGCGACACGACGAGCGGACGCACCCGCCCGCCGAAGCCGGCGCCCAAGGAGCCGAAGGACTCCAAGGAGCCTGAGGAGTCCAGGGATCCCCGGGAGCCGAAGGAACCGGCGGAGACCGAGGAAACCAAGGGCAGCAAGGGCGGCAAGGGTGCTGAGGGTTCCAAGGAGCCCACGGATTCCACCGGGCCCGGCGAGCCGGGCCGGGAGCCGCGTAACTCCCGTACGTCCGACGGCGCCCACGAGCCCGGCAGCGCCCGTGAAGCCAACGGCACCCGCGAGCCCGGCAGCGCCCGTGAGACCGGTTCCGCGGACGCCAAGAGCCCGGAGGACGGCTCCCGGGACGGATCCCGGGACGGATCCCGGGACGACTCGGCGGAATGACCCCCGAGGGGGCGGCCTCCGGGTCGTCCCCTAAGGCGGGGTGAGCGCGGGCTCCTCCTCACCGGCGATCCCCCGGTGCGCCCGTGTCCGCGAAGCTGCTCTTCGTCTTCGTACGGATGCGCCCCCGGCCCGCCCACTCCGTGGAGCCCCACGGGGGCGGCCGGTTCGCGGCGGGCTCTTGATCGGGGGGATCGTTGTGACCGCGGCCGCGGCGATGACAGCCGCTCTCAGCAGCACGGACCTGTGGTGGGCCCTGCCCGCCACGGTCGTCGCCTTCCTCCTGGGACGGTTCCCCGTCCGGGCGGGCCGGAAGCGGGCCGAACAGCTGTCCCGTGAGCGGCAGCTGGCCGCCCACCGGGCCCGGCAGGGCGAGCGGGCCCGTATCGCCCAGGACATGCACGATGTGCTCGGCCACGACCTCAGCCTGATCGCGCTGACCGCCGGCACGCTGAAGCTCGCCCCCGGGCTCGACGATCACCACCGGCGGGCCGCGGGAGACATCAGGGCCAGGGCGGCGGCCGCGGTGGAGCGTCTCGGTGAAGTGATCGGTGTCCTGCGGGAGGAGGCCGCCGAAATGTCCGCGCGGCGGCCGGGTTCCGGTCTGGCGCAGCTGACCGCTCAGGCGTCCGCGTCCGGGCTTCCGGTCGAACTGCGCGTGGACGGCGCGGCGGACGGCCTTTCCGTACCGGCCGAACGGGCCGCTCACCGTGTCGTACAGGAAGCGCTGACCAACGTCGCCAAGCATGCGCCCGGCGCGCGGGCGACCGTCCATGTGACGCACACGCCCACGGAGACGAGGGTGGTGGTGGAGAACGGGCCGCCGTCCCGCGCGCCCGCAGGCCGTCTGCCCGGCGGGGGACGCGGTCTCGTCGGCCTCGACGAGCGGGTGCGGTCGGCCGGCGGTTCCTTCCGGTACGGGCCGTGCGGCGGGGGATTCACGGTGGACGCACGCATTCCGCGCCACCACCCGGTACCGTACGCCGTCCCCGCCTCCCCGTACGCCGTCCCCGCCACCCCGGGCGGCGTGCCGCTGCCGGACCGGCCGGCCGGACATCCAGATGCCGGGGATGGACGGCATCGAGGCGGCGGCCGGAATCCGCGGTGCCGTACCGGCCACCGGCGTCGTCATGCTGACGACGTTCGGCGAGGACGATTACATCCTCCGGGCGCTCGGCGGCGGCGCGGCCGGGTTCCTGATCAAGTCGGGCGAGCCCGAGGAACTGATCAAGGGGGTCCGGGCGGTGGCCGAGGGCGCCGCGTACCTGGCGCCGAAGGTGGCGGCCCGGGTCGTCGCGCACCTCGCGGCGACCGGCGCGGGCGCGCTGGCCGGCCGGCGGGCCGCGGCCCGGGACCGGGTGGGTTCGCTGACCGCCCGGGAGCGGAAGGTGCTGGCGTACCTGGGCGCCGGGCTGTCCAACGGCCGGATCGCCCAGCGGCTGCGCGTGGTGGAGAGAACGGTCAAGGCCCATGTGAGCGCCATCCTGGCGCGGCTGGACGTGGACAACCGGGCCGCCGCTGCCGTCGTCGCTCACGAGGCCGGGATCGTCCCGCCACCGGCGCCCGGCCCGCTCTGACGCCACTGCGGCAGGGACAGCGCCGTGTACGGGGTGGTCGGCGCCGGCGGCACCCCGAGGCGGAGTTGGGCACGCACAGCTGCGTACGCGTCCAGTCCACCGTCGGCTTGCCCGGGACGTCGGGGTCCGGGTCGGTGAGGCGGCCGACGGTGGTGCTGCCGGTGCCGGCGACGAGGCGCAGGACGTCCACGGCGTTCCGCAGTGGCTGGACGACGTGGACGTACCCGCCCAAAGGGTGACGATGCCGCCGGGCGGTGGCGGGAGCGAGCCTGCGGGGCCGTAGGGCAGCAAGTAGAGCTGCGGGCGGCCGGCGTCGGTGATGTAGTGCCCGGCGCCGTACCCGATCAGGTCGCCCGCGTACGTATCCGCGCCGCCGAGGGGGTAGACGCCGCGGACCTCGCCGGTGCTGCCCGAGACCACGCGCAGTTCGCGGCTCGCGCCGCCCGCGATGAACAGTGACGTCTGCCAGTCGACCTGGAGGGCGATCGCCGGGCCGCCGGTTCCCCGGTGGACGAGGGCGCCCTCCCCGATGGCCGGGTCGATGCGGTGGACCGAGCCGTCGCGGAGCGAGCCGAAGTAGAGCAGGTTGAAGCGGCCGTCGCCGACACAGCCCGGCTGGAAACCGTCGGGGAGCCGGAAGACCGTACGGCCGGGAACGGGGGCCGTACGGGGCCGGGCGGCGGCGCGGGCGGCGGGCCCAAGTGCCGCTGCCGCACCCGTCGCGGCGACGGTGGCGAGCAGTCTCCGGCGGGGCAGGGAGCGTCCCGCCGGTGTGCGTCTCCCTGCCCCGTCCGTCATACGCGGTCCACCGCGACGGCGGTGTACGTCGTGGTGGGCAGCGGCGGGTCCACGTCGAAGCGGGCGTTGGGCAGGTAGATGCGGTCCCCATAGGCGGCGGCGGTGGTCGGTATCCGGAAGCGCGGGTCGGTGATCCGGGCGATGGCCCGGCCGAACGTGCCGGGGCGGTTCAGGCGCAGGACGTCCACGGCGTTCTGCGCCTGCTGCACGACGTACAGGTCCCGGTCCAGGAGCAGCAGCCCGTCGCCGTTCACGAGCGGCGGGCCGCTGTGCGTCACCTTGCGGGCGTTCCCGGTCCGCGGATCGACCCGGAAGAGCGCGCCCGCGTAGGCGTTGACGACGAGCAGCGCCGTGCCGTCCGGGGTGCGTTCGATGCCGTTCGCGCTGAACTCCGGGCCCTGGACCCACTCGCCGGTCAGCGGCAGGGTGCGCAGCCCGTCCGGGCCGGGCAGTTCGCCGTGCCGTCCGAGGGGCAGCACGTACAGCTGGGCGCGGAAGGAGTCGGTGAAGTAGGCGGCGTCCGGGGTGAGGATGACGTCGTTGACGAAGTTCTGCCCGTCGCCGGCCGGGTAGGTGGCCAGGACGGCGCCGCCACGGGTGTCGATGACGCGGAGCGTGCCGGCGCCGCCGGCGACGAACAGCCGCCCCCGGGCGTCGGTCCGCAGGCCGACGGCCTGCCGGCCCGTGCCGAGGCTGCCGGTGATCAGCCGGCCGCGGCCGGTGGCCAGGTCGGCGCAGTAGACCGAGGCGTCGGCCAGCGAGCCGAAGTACGCGTACGGGCCCGGGCCGATGGCGATGCCCTCGGGCCGGAAGCCGTCGGGCAGCGGGATCGTGGTGGGCCACCGGCCGCCCGCGTGGGCGGGTGCGGTCAGTGGTCCGAGTGCGGCGCCGGCGCCCAGTGCCGTACCGGTGGCGAGCAGTCTTCGGCGGGACAGGGAACGAGGCATGATGCGCGTCCTTCCTGCGGGGGTCCGTGGGACCTGTGACGCTCAGCCCAGCACACCGGTGGGCCCGCCGTCCGCCGCACCGTTACGTCTTCACAAGCGAATCGGGGCGCTCCCTCGGCAGAGGGAACGCCCCGGGGGGACGGAGGGTGACGGACCGTTTCGCCAGTGGTCCGTCAGGGGGTCACAGTGCGACGCCGAGCAGCGCGTCCACGGAGCGCGAGACCAGGCCGGGGGCGCCCTCGTCGCTGCCGCCGGCCGCCTGCTGCGCGGCGGCCCAGCGGTCGACCGCGGCGAGCGCGGCCGGCGAGTCCAGGTCGTCCGCCAGCGCCGTACGGATCTCCGCCAGCAGCGCGTCGGCCGACGGCCCGTCCGGGCGGGAGACCGCGGCACGCCAGCGCGCCAGCCGCTCCACGGCCTCTTCCAGGACCGCGTCCGTCCACTCCCAGTCGGCGCGGTAGTGGTGCGCGAGCAGGGCCAGGCGGATCGCCGCCGGGTCCGTGCCGTCCCGCCGCACCTTGGAGACGAAGACGAGGTTGCCCTTGGACTTGGACATCTTCTCGCCGTTCAGGGCGACCATGCCGGCGTGCACGTACGCCTGGGCGAAGGGGTGCTCGCCGGTGAGCGCCTGGGCGTGCGAGGCGCCCATCTCGTGGTGCGGGAAGGCGAGGTCGGAGCCGCCGCCCTGCACGTCGAAGCCCATGCCGAGGTACTGCAGGGCGATGGCGACACACTCGATGTGCCAGCCCGGCCGGCCGCGGCCGAGCGAGGCGCCGTCCCAGCTGGGGTCGCCCTCGCGGGCGGCCATCCACAGCATCGGGTCGAGCGGGTTCTTCTTGCCGGGGCGCTCCGGGTCGCCGCCGCGCTCCGCGGACAGCACCCGCATCGCCTCGGCGTCGAGCCGGGAGACCTCGCCGAAGTGCCGGTCGGCCTCGACGGAGAAGTAGACGTCGCCGTCGAGCTCGTAGGCGGCGCCGTTGTCGCGCAGCCGCTCGACCATCGGGACGATCCACGGTATGGCCTCGACGGCACCGACGTACTCGCGCGGCGGGAGCATCCGCAGGGCCGTCATGTCCTCGCGGAACAGGGCGGTCTCGCGCTCGGCGAGCGCGGTCCAGTCGTCGCCGGTGGCCTGCGCCCGCGCCAGGAGGGGGTCGTCGACGTCGGTGACGTTCTGCACGTAGTGCACCTGGCGCTTCGTGTCGAGCCACACGCGCTGAACCAGGTCGAACGCGTTGTAGGTCGCCGCGTGCCCCATGTGGGTGGCGTCGTACGGCGTGATGCCGCAGACGTAGATACGGGCGACGGGACCGGGGTCGAGGGTCACCCGTCCGCCGGTCGCTGTGTCGTGGATCCTCAGGTCGCGGCCCTGGCCGGGCAGGGCGGGGACCTCAGAAGCGGGCCATGCATGCATGTCTTGAGCGTAACCGGATGCATGTTCCGCATACGAACCGGACCTCGGATCTTGGCCGAGAAGGCACTCTTGCGCCGGGCGGATGTTCTGTGCAGCCCAAGCCTCGCCGGAGCCCGGGCAACGCCCCGGGGCCGCCCTTTCGTACCGCCAGGCTGCCGCGTCCGTCCCGCAGACCCGCGGCCGTCCGTCCCTCAGACCGGCGGCCAGGGGATCGGCGGCCAGTCGCCGCCCGGCCGCGGGTGCACCCCGGTGCGCAGCAGGTCCGCCACCCGGGCCCGGAGCGCCGCCAGCTCGGCGGCGGTGATCAGCCCGGCCAGCCGGACGGCGAGCGGAGCGCCCTCCTCCAGGGCCGTGGCGAGCCGCCCCAGCACCTCGCGGGCCTCCCCGGTCAGCGGTTCCCCCGCCCAGCCCCACAGGAGCGTACGCAGCTTGTCCTCGGCGTTGAAGGTCACGCCGTGGTCGATGGCGTAGAGTCGGCCGCCGTCGGCGGGCAGCAGGTGGCCGCCCTTGCGGTCACCGTTGTTGATCACGGCGTCCAGGACCGCCAGGCGCCGCAGCCGCTCGTCGTCGGCGTGTACCAGAAGCGCCGTGCGCCCTTCGCCGACCTCGGCGAAACCCACCGGTTTCCAGCCGGGCCCCGGCTCCTCGCCCTCGACCAGCGCCAGCAGCTCCGCGCCCTCGGGCGCCGCCTCGATCCACTCCTGGACCATGCCCTGCCCGTACGGGCCGTCGCGCAGCACGGTGGTGGGCACCAGGTCCCAGCCGGTGGCCCGGGACAGCTCGTACGCGGCGACCTCGCGCTGGGCGAGCGTGCCGTCGGGGAAGTCCCACAGCGGGCGCTCGCCGGCGACGGGCTTGTAGACACAGGTGCCGGTGGCGCCCTCGTAGCTGATCGTGCAGTACAGGACGGCGTTGGACGCCTCGCGGACCTGGCCGCGTACGGTCAGCTCGCCGTGCGCGAGCGCGTCGGCGGTCAGCTGCCCGGGGCGGTCGCCGACCCGGGCGGCTATGCCGCCGCTGCCGTTCCCGCCGCCGTTCGCCTGCCCGTCCGGGCCGCCGTCCGGGGCGTCACCCGTACGGCCGTCCGCCGCCTGGCCCGCCGGTCCGCCGCCGGCCGCCGCCGTCTCCTCCCCCGGCATCACGCGTCCCGCCGGTATCCGTTCTGACGCGGGCATACGTGTCCTTCCGGGTCGAGCGGCAGGCTGCACAGCGGGCAGGGCGGGCGACCCGCGTTGACGACTTCCAGGGCCCGCTTGGCGAACGAGCGAGCCATCGTGCCGGTGAGGCGGACGCGCAGCATCGGCGGGCCGTTCTCGTCGTCCTGGAGCAGCCGCTCCTCGGCCTCCGCGAGGTCCTCGTCGGTGTCGGCCTCCAGCTCGACCAGCGCCTGGGCTTCGATGATCATGCGTTGTTCGTCGCCGTCCCAGGCAAGCGCCATCGTGCCGACCCGGAATTCTTCCTCGACCGGCGACTCCAGCGGAGCGGTGTCGGACATCTCGGCGGGGGCGACCGCGGGGACGGGCGCGTTGCCGCCGCTGCGGCGCACCACCTCGTCCAGCAACTCGTCGATACGCTCGGCGAGCGCGGCGACCTGGGTCTTCTCCAGGGCGACACTGGTGGTGCGGCCGGAAGCCGTCGCCTGGAGGAAGAAGCTACGGCGGCCAGGCAGCCCGACCGTACCGGCCACGAAGCGGTCCGGCGCGTCGTAGAAGAACACCTGACGGGACAACGTCCTGCTCCGTTTGCTCGACTGCGGGGTCTGTGTGGTCGCTGCGGTTCCTGTGGATGGGGCTTCCGGTGGCGGAACGCAGGAAGTAGGGCTGGCAGCGCCGTCGCACCACCCTACTGCGCCCGCTGATCACGATCCGCCCGCGCCACCTCCGACGGCCGCGTCCCGCTCGGCCGCCGCCGAGCTGCCGTCCGCGCGCGGCGCCAGCCCGCCGAAGTCGCCGGTGTCGCCGAGGCGTACGACGTAGGGCCGCAGCCGGGTGAAGCGGATCGCCGTCAGCGAACAGGGCTCGACAGAGATCCGCTGGAAGAGGTCGAGGTGCAGACCGAGGGCGTCGGCGACCAGCGACTTGATGATGTCGCCGTGCGAGCACATCGCGTAGACCGCCTCGGGGCCGTGCTCCGCCTCGATCCGGGCGTTCCAGTCGCGTACCGCGTCCACGGCGCGGGCCTGCATGGCGCGCATCGACTCCCCGCCGGGGAAAGCGGCGGCGGACGGGTGCTGCTGGACGACCTCCATCAGCGGCTCGTCGCCGAGTTCGGCCAGTTTGCGTCCAGACCAGTCACCGTAGTCGCACTCGTTGACGCGGTCCTCGGTGTGCAGCGGCAGACCGGGCCGGGCGTCCAGCAGCGGCCGCAGGGTCTCCAGGCAGCGTTGCAGCGGGCTGCTCACGGCGGCGGCGAGCGGCAGGTCCGCGAGACGGCCGGGGAGCGCGGCGGCCTGGGCGGCGCCCCGCTCGTCGAGGGCCACTCCGGGCATCCGCCCGGCGAGCAGGCCGGACGTGTTGGCGGTGGAGCGGCCGTGCCGCACCAGGATCAGCGTGGGCATGGCAGCCAGCCTACGTTCCCGGGGCGGCGGCTCCGGACCCGGGACCGGTGCGGTGGACCGTGACCGTACCGGGAGGCACGGCGCGGGCGGCCCGCCCGTACCCCGCTCCTGGCACGACAGGGCACGGCGAGTGACAATTCCCCGTGTGATCGTCGACTGCGCCATCTACCAGGACGGCCGCCGCACCGAGGGGCCCACGGATTTCTCCGATGCCCTCGAAGCGGCGCGCGCCGAGGGTCACTCCTTCCTGTGGCTCGGGCTGCACGAGCCCACCCAGGAGGAGTTCGACCATGTCAGCAGGGAGTTCGGGCTGCACCCGCTCGCCGTGGAGGATGCTCTCAAGGCCCATCAGCGGCCGAAGCTGGAGGTGTACGACGACTCCCTGTTCGTCGTGCTCAAACCGATCTCCTACGACGACGCGGCGGGCTCCATCTCCGCCAGCGAACTGATGATCTTCCTCGGGGACTCCTTCGTCGTGGTCGTCCGGCACGGCGCGGCCAGCCCGCTCGCCGCCGTCCGCCGGCGCCTGGAGCACGAGCCGGACGTTCTGCGGCACGGCCCCACCGCCGTGCTGTACGCGGTCAGCGACGCGGTCGTCGACCACTACATCGAGGTGGCCTCGGAACTCCAGGTGGACCTGGAGGAATTGGAGGCGGAGGTGTTCGCGCCGTCCCGGTCGGACACCAACAACACCGCCGCCGCGATCTACGCGTTCAAGCGCGAGGTGCTGGAGTTCCGGCGGGCCACCAACCCGCTGGTGGAGCCGATGCTGCGGCTGCAGAACCCCGGGGTGCCCTTCGTGCACGACGAGGCCCGCCCGTTCTTCCGGGACGTCGGCGACCACCTCACCCGCGCCAACGAGTCCGTCGAGGGCCTGGACCGGCTGCTGTCGGACATCCTCAGCGCCCACCTGGCACAGATGGGCGTGCGCCAGAACGACGACATGCGCAAGATCTCCGCCTGGGCCGCCCTGGCCGCCGTACCGACGCTGATCGCGGGCGTCTACGGCATGAACTTCGAGCACATGCCCGAGCTGAAGTGGAGCTGGGGCTACCACGGCATCCTGCTCCTGATGGTGCTCATCGAGCTGCTGCTGTACCGCATGTTCAAACGCCGCGGCTGGCTGTGAGCACCGTGCGCCCCGCCCGGTACGTACGCCTCAGACGAACTCCGGCGCCGAGGCGGCGGGGCCGCCCAGCGCGTCCCGCCGCTCCGGGAGGCGGAGCGTGACCATCCGGCGCCACCCGGCGAGCCGCTCGTAGACGTACACCGTGCGGATGCCGGCGGCGAGGGCGGCGGACTTCGCCCGGGACCAGCCCAGGATGCGCCCCATGTGGGCCATCACGGCCAGGCTGACGTCCCGGTAGACCTCGATCTCGGCGCGCGCCGCGGCACGCAGCGTGCGCCGGATCGCGGGGCCGTGGCCCTGATCCGCCAGCCGCAGCAGCTCCTCGTGGCAGTAGGCGAGGTGGTTCTCCTCGTCGCGGGCGATCATCAGGACCGCCCTGCCGATGTCGGGGTGACCGCCGAAGTGCTTCTTCAGCAGGTCCATCTGCTCGGCGGCGCGCTGCTCGGTGACACGGCTGTGCGCGAGGTAGGTGACGATGTCCTGCTCGGTGAGCGGCTCGTCGCGGCGCAGCCTGGCGTGCGGCAGACCGATGCCCCGGCACTCCAGGAGGACGGTGTAATCGGCGGCCTCGGGGACCGGCACCGGCTCCAGGCCGCGCTTGCGCAGCAGGGCGTTGAACAGGCGGCCGTGCTTGTCCTCGTCTGCGCCGTGCCGGGCGGCCTTGGGGGCCAGCGCGCGCAGCGACCCGGGCATCAGGGCGGCGATCCGGCCGTTCTCCCAGCCGCCCTGCGCCTCGCCGCCGGCCGCGATGGAGCAGAAGAGCCGGTAGGACTCGTCGTGGTCGAGGATCTCCTGGAACAGACTTCTGGCCGAGAGCACCGGGCCACCTCCGATACGCCGCATCCGCAGAAGAAAAGTGAAGTGCGGTACGGCGGAGGTGACAACCACGGCGTCGGCCATCTCATCCGATCAGATGACACACCGGACAGCCGGAAGACGGACCGGCGGCGGGAGGGAGCACCGCGGCGTAACCACGCGGGCCGTACCGGCGTTGTGCCGGGTGACGGCCGTGGCGGGGAAGACCCCCGAGCCCCCACCACGGCCGCAGGCTTGCCCGGGCCGGGGCCCGGCCCTGCGCCCCGGCCGCCCGGGTCCTCATCAGGGCGCTCGTTACGCCAGCCCCGCGCGCTCCAGTGCCTCGGTGCCCGCCCGCAGCGAGGCGATCCGGTCCTCCAGTGTGAAGCCCGCGGGCGCGAGGGTCAGCGTGGTCACGCCGGCCGCCGCGTACGCCTGCATCCGGTCCGCGATGCGCTCGACGGAGCCCAGCAGCGTGGTCTGGTCGATCAGCTTCTGCGGGATGGCCGCCGCCGCGCCCTCCTTGTCGCCGGACAGGTACTTGTCCTGGATCTCGGCGGCCTCCTTCTCGTAGCCCATGCGCTGCGCGAGCTGGTTGTAAAAGTTCTGCTTGCGGCTGCCCATGCCGCCCACGTACAGCGCGGTGTACGGGCGGAACATGTCGGCCAGCGCGCTGACGTCCTTGTCCTCGCCGAGGGCCAGCGGCAGCGTCGGGCAGACGTCGAAGCCCTCCAGTGTTTTGCCCGCCTTCTCCCGGCCGGCCCGGATGTGCGAGATCGCCGTCTCCTCCAGGTGGTCGGCGGACGGGAAGATCAGCAGAGCGCCGTCCGCGATCTCACCGGTCTGGGTGAGGTTCTTGGGGCCGATCGCGGCGATGTAGAGCGGGATGTGCTCGCGCTGCGGGTGCACGGTCAGCTTCAGCGGCTTGCCGGGGCCGCCGGGCAGCGGCAGCGTCCAGTGCTGCCCCTCGTAGGACAGCCGCTCGCGGGTCATCGCCTTACGGATGATCTCCACGTACTCGCGGGTGCGGGCCAGCGGCTTGTCGAACTTCACGCCGTACCAGCCCTCGGAGACCTGCGGCCCCGAGACGCCCAGGCCCAGGCGGAAGCGGCCACCGGACAGCGAGTCCAGGGTGGCGGCCGTCATCGCGGTCATCGCGGGCGTACGGGCCGGGATCTGGAAGATCGCCGAGCCGATGTCGATGCGCTCGGTCTGGGCGGCGACCCAGGAGAGCACGGTGGGGGCGTCGGAGCCGTACGCCTCGGCCGCCCAGCACACCGCGTAGCCGAGCCGGTCGGCCTCCTGCGCGACGGCCAGATTGTCCGCGTCCATCCCGGCGCCCCAGTAGCCGAGGTTGATCCCGAGCTTCATACCGCTCCCCTTACTGATCAGTAACGTCGGTGTTCCGGGGACTCTAGCGCGGGGTGGCGCCGGGCGTCACCGGCCGGTTGTCCACAGGGTGCCCGCGCGGCGTGCCGACCCGTTGTCCACAGGTCCACCGGCCCGGCCGACGGGCCAGTAATCTCAAGGCCCATGGAGCAAAGGCACCTCGGCCGTACGGGCCTGCGCGTGTCCCGCCTCGGCCTCGGCACCCTGACCTGGGCCAGGGACACCGACGAGCACGACGCCGCCGAGCAGCTCAAGGCCTTCTGGGAGGCCGGCGGCACCCTCGTGGACACGGCGGACGTGTACGCGGACGGCGGCGCCGAGTATCTGCTGGGCCGGCTCTGCGAGGGGCTGGTGCCGCGCCGGGACCTGGTGATCGCCACGAAGGCGGGCAGCGTCCTGGACGCGGACCGCCGCGTCGACGGCTCCCGCCGCCACCTGCTGGACGCGCTCGACGCCTCGCTGGAACGTCTCGGCACCGACTATGTGGACCTCTGGCAGCTGCACGCCTTCGACCCGTACACCCCGCTCGAAGAGACCCTCCAGGCCCTCGACATCGCCGTCGCCACCGGCCGCGCGCGCTATGTCGGCGTCTCGAACTTCTCCGGCTGGCAGCTGGCCAAGGCCGCGACCTGGCAGCTGTCGGCCCCGACCATACGGACGCGCCTGGCCGGCACCCAGATGGAGTACTCCCTCCTCCAGCGCGGCATCGAGCGGGAGCTGCTGCCCGCGGCACGGGACCTGGGCGTCGGCCTGCTGCCCTCGTCACCGCTGGGCCGCGGGGTGCTCACCGGCAAGTACCGGCACGCCACCCCGGCCGACTCCCGCGGCGCCTCGGAACAGCTGGCGCCGTTCGTCGCCCCTTACCTGGACGACACGGCGGGCCGGATCGTCGAAGCGGTCACCACGGCCGCCGACGGCCTCGCCGTCACCGCGCTGCAGGTCGCTCTCGCGTGGGTGCGCGACCGGCCCGGAGTCGCCGCCCCGGTCGTCGGCGCACGCACGGCGCAGCAGCTCAGAGCGGCATTGTCAGTGGAGACCCTTAGTCTTCCTGACGAGATCTGCCGGGCCCTGGACGATGTCTCGGCCCCGGTGCACCACTACCCCGACCACGACTGGAGCACGCTGTGAGTACCGACCGCCTCTCCGACGAGGCCGCGCCCGAGCCCACCGCGCCCGGCCCGGAGACCGCCCACGGAGAGGCCGCCACGACGGGTGCCCCGGGGGCAGCCGGGACGGACGGCGAGACGGCCGGTGCGACGGAGGCCGGGAGCGCGGCGGGGGCGGAGGGCCCGGCGGCGGGCACCGGCACGGAGGGCTCGGGCCCGAGCCCCGACTCCGGCTCCGGCTCCGACCCTGGCCCTGGCTCCGTGAGCGGCGGCCAGGCCGCCGGGCGGGGTGCGGCGCCGACCGCCGCCGCGCTGGCAGCGGCCGTGCGGGCCGTGGAGAGCGGGGAGCGGTCGGCGGACTCGTTCTTCACCCAGCGGTCCCCCCGCTCGGGCGGCGCGGGAGCGGCAGCAGGCGCCCGTAAACCCCAGGGCGGCGTACCGGCCCCGGCGGCCCAGGAACGCGGCGGCCAGGCCGGACCGTCAGGCGGCCAGGCCGGGCCGTCGGGCGCTCCGCCGCAGGCCGCTGCCGAGCCGAACCGGGACAGCGTCCCGGGCCACACCCACCCGGCCCCTGGCGGCGGCGACGGCGGCGGCCGCCCCGCCCCCGCCGAGCACACGGCGGCCCACCCGGCCACGACGGCCACCCTGGCTCCCGGCCTCGACGGCGTACGACAGGTACTGACGGCGGGCGGCGCCCCCGAGGCACTGGCCGCGAAGACCGCTGAAACGCTCGGCGAGCGCGCGGCGGAGGCGCTGCGCGAGGACCCGTGGCAGCTGCTCTCCGTGCCGGGCGTCCGGCCCGAGCAGGCCGACGGCTTCGCGCGGGCGCTGCTCGGACCGGCCTGCGGACCGGACGACGAACGGCGCGCGCAGGCCCTGGTCGGCTGGCTGCTGGAGCAGGCCGCCCTGGCGGGCCACTCCGCACTGGAGGCGCCCGCGCTGCGTGCCGCGCTCGCCCAGCGCTCAGTACCGGACCCGGACGAGGCCCTGCAGACGGCCATCGCCGAGGGAGCCGTACTGGTCTTCCAGGACGCCATCGAGACGCCCGGCGCGGCCCGCCCGGCGGCCGACGACGAGGACGCGGAACAGCCGGTCCGGATACTGCTCGGGCTCGACCGGTTCGCGATGGCCGAGGAGAGCGTCGCGGACGGCCTGGCGCGGCTGCTCAACACGTTCGAGGAGCCCGGGGAGGGCGAAGACGGTCCCGACACCGACGCCGAGGCCGGTCCCGACGCCGACCAGGGCACCCCCGAACAGAAGGACGCCGGACAGCGCGACGCCTCCCCGGAGCCGGCCGCCGCCCAGCAGTCCGATGACGTGGCCGTACCGCCCGTACGGCAGCCCTCCGCGTCCGCGTGGGAGGCCGCCGCGTCGGCCGCTCCCTCCCCCTCCGCCGCGGAGCTGATCCGTACGGCGGCCCGCGGCGGCCTGGTCGCGCACACCGGCGCCGAGGCCGCGCGCGCCGAGCCCGCCGCACTGATCGCCGCGGCCCGCGCGCTCGGCCTGCGGGCGTGCGGCGCCACCCACACCGCGGACGGCCGCGACCGCCTGGCCCGGCACCTCGCCGAGGCCACCGACGCGTACGCCGGCCTCGCCGCGGCACCCGCGCCCGGCGACCCCTCCGAGGCCGCCGTGACGCTGTCCGGGCTGCTGGCCGGCCGCGAAGGGCCCGGCCGGGACGCGGACGGCGCGCTCGCCCTGGACCTGCTGGTCGTCCTGGACGCGCCCCAACTGGACCTCGAAACCGCCGCGATGCTCGTCGAGTCGCTGACCGACGGCACCCGGCTGGTGCTCAGCGGCGACCCCGGCGTGCTGTGGTCGGCCGGTCCCGGCCGGCTCTTCGCGGACGTGCTCGCCGCCCGCTGCTGCCCCCAGGTGGCCTCCCGCACCCCGGACTTCGGGCCGGTCGGCGAGCTGGTCTCGGGCATCGGCATCGGCGAGCTGACCCAGGTCGAGGCCCCCGGCAAGGAAGTGGTGATCGTCCCGGCTCGCGATCCGGGCGAGGCGGTGCACCGCACCGTCCAGCTCGTCGCCGACTCGGTGCCCCGGGCGATCGGGGTGCCCGCCGAGCAGACGCAGGTCATCACCGTCGGCCACGGCGGCGCCGCGGGCACCCGCGCGCTGAACGCGGCCCTCAAGGAGCGTCTCAACCCCGGCCCCGGCCGGTTCGGCGGCTTCGATGCGGGCGACCGCGTCGCCTACTCGCCCGTCCCCGGCCGTACGGTCACCGGCCGGGTCACCGGCGCCGACGCGACAGGACTGCACCTGGACTGCGCCGGATCACCCGTGCTCGTACCGCGTGAGCGGGTGAGCCCGGACACGGTCCGGCACGGCTGGGCCGTCACCGCCCACCAGGCGGTCGGTTCGCGCTGGCCGGCCGTGGTGGTCGTGCTGCCCGGCGACGCCGCCAAGGGGCTCACCCGCTCCTGGGTCTACACCGCCTTCAGCCGCGCCGAGCGCCATCTGTCCGTCGTACAGGGCGTGGACCAGGCGCTGCCGCGCGCGGTCGCGGAGGTCCCGGTGAAGGAGCGCACCACCCGCCTGCGGACGCTGCTCCAGCTGCACACGGTCCAGGCCACGGCGGACGCCCTCACCGGCTGACCCGTGCCGCACGGTGGCGGGCGGCGCGCATCAACGTGCCGCCCGCCACCGGTACACGCCCGCACCAGCCGCAGGCACACGGCCCGCAGCGATCGCAGACCCTCACCGGTCCCCGTCGAGCGTCTCCAGTACGTCGTCGTCATCGACGTCGGTGCCCAGATCCTCGTCGAAGACGGAGCTGACGTCGAAGCGGCACACCACCCGCTGCGGATCGGTCTGGTCGAACGGCGCGGACAGCCACTCCCCCGGCTCGGTCAGCTCGTCGGCGGCGACCACCCACAGGGTGGAGTCGCCCTCCTCCAGGCCGAATTCCTTGTGCCGGGTGGCGATCTCGTCCGGTTCGAACTCCCCGAAGAGGACCCCCAGCGCCGCGTGCACGCTGCTGCCGACCACGCCGGACACCGATCCCGTACCGCCGTTGACCGCCCTGGCCTCCGCCGCGGCGTCGGCGGCCGACTCCGGGTCGAGGTCGGCGATCCGCTGTGCCTGCGACAGCAGCCGCTGTGGTTCGACCACCGCGTAGTCCCGCCGGATCAGCACGCTCAGCGCGCTGGGTTCCTCCGGGCCCGCGTAGGCGGGCAGCGTGTCGTTCCCGGGGATCTCGAAGGGAGTGACCTCGTCATAGGTGTCGTACAGCAGCTCGTCGTACGCCTCAGCCGCCGCGGCGAGTTCGTCGAACGCGGCATAGACGGCAGGGTCGTCCTGGCCCGAGCGGTGTTCGACCGCGTCGAGGTGACGGTCCAGCGCGGCTTTGACCGCCTCGGCGGCGGCACGTACCTCGGCAGCGGAAGGCTGCGCAGCATCAGACATAGTGCAGACGCTATCCGTACTGGGGCGGGTCCCGCACAATAGATGCGATGCCGGAATACGAATTCTGCGATGTGTATGTGCCGCGAGGGGTCTCCCGCAAGGCCGCCACACGCCTGCTGACCGACCATGCCGAGTACGGACACTGGGAGTTGGACCGCCTGCGCCTGAACCCCGACGGCAGCCGCCGCGTACGGCTGCGCCGCCGGATCATCCGCCAGATCCGGGCGACCTGGTGAGCGGCCACGGCCGCCGCGGCACGGACCGGCACGCGTGACCGCCGCCGGCCTTTCCGGCCGCGTACGGCGGGCCGGCCTCTGCCGGGCCCGCGGCCGAAGGGCCGGTATCCGACGGGCCGCTGTCCGACAATCCTGCATACGCCGCCCCTGCACGCGACGGAGCGGGCCCCGTCGGCGCGGGGCCCGCTCCGTGGTCGTCGTACCGGCCTGGCGGCCCTCCCGCGAGCGGTAGCAACACGTCCGTGCACGGTACGTCCGTGCGCCGTCAGACCCGTGCGGAACGCGCGCGGCGGTAGAGCACCGCACCACCGATCAACAGGCCCGCGCTCGCCGGCAGCGCGAGACCGAGCGCTCCCGCACCGGTCTGGGCGAGGCGTTCCATGCCCTCGGCCTCCTCGGGCGGCGTGACGAACTGCGTACGCGGCGTCGACTCCTCCTTCCGGGCCTGCGCCTCCCGCTCCTGCACGGCGCCCGCCGTGTCCGTCGTGTGCGGCCGCAGGCCGTGGGCCGGGTCCGCCGGTTCGCCCGCGCGGTCCTCGGCCGGGGTCGCGGGGCCGCCCGGGGCCCGCGGGTCCTCCTGGCCGCCGGACGGCCGCGGGTGCTGCGTGCCCGGGCTGCCCGGGCTGCCCGGATGGCCCGGCGTCGAGCCGTGGTCGGTGCCCGTGCCGGTGCCGTCCCCGGTGCTGCCGCCGTCGCCCGCGCAGCCGTTGGCGTTGACGGGGTTGCCGAGTCCGACGACCGACACCGAGTTGCCGCAGGCGTTGACGGGCGCGTGGATCGGCGCCTGCACCTGGTTGCCCGAGACGACGCCGGGCGACCCCTGCGCCGAGCCCTGCGCACCGGCCCCGCCGCCGGACCCGTTCCTGCCGTGGCTCCGGCCGGCGTGCGATCCCCCGCCGCCGTTGTCGCAGTGGTTTCCCATGGCGGGATTCAGCAGTCCGACGACATTCGCGGAATTACCGCAGGCTTGCACCGGGATGTCCACGGGGATTTGGCCGGTATTCCCGGCCAACACCCCTGGGGAATGCGCCGCATTCCCCTGCGCACCGGAATCCGCGTGCGCATAGCCGCCCGCGACGGCCAGTACGCCGCTCGCCGCCGCCATCGTGATCAGGCCCTTTTTCGCGACCTGTCGCATAGGTTCGCTCTCCCCTGCCTTTGACCTTCCGAGTGACCCGCACCACGCCTCGCGTCCACGGGCCGGAACAACCGTCGGCTCCGGAGTGCATGGCGCGCACTCCGGAGCCGACCGGGGTTACAGCCTTACGGGTTCAGGCACAGCGTCAGTCGTTGACGCAGGTGTTGCCAAAGGCAGGGTTCAGCAGCCCGATGATGTCAATCGTGTTGCCGCACAGGTTGATCGGCACGTGGACCGGGACCTGGAGGGTGTTGCCCGAAATGACACCCGGGGAGTTCAGGGCAGCGCCCTGCGTCCCCGCGTCGGCGACGGCGATGCCCGCGCCAGCGAGCACCAGACCGCCGGTGGCAGCCGCGGCAGCGACGACCTTCTTGATCATTATTCCTCCTTGTTGGCAATGCGGTCCCAGCCGCGGACCGCACTCTCTGCAACGAGGAGAAGGTGATGAAGCTACGAGCCTATGACGCCATTCACTCGTTCCGGCTAAATACGTACGCCTGGCCGATTGTCCGGGCCCGCGTACGACGTCAGGGGCCCGAAGTCCCGCGCCGCGGCGCGGGACTTCGCCTCAGCTCTGCTCGATGAACCGGTCGAGTACCCGCGTCCCGAACTTCAGTCCGTCGACCGGCACCCGCTCGTCCACGCCGTGGAACATGCCGGCGAAGTCCAGCTCCGGCGGCAGCTGCAGCGGCGCGAATCCGAAGCACCGGATACCGAGGTCGTCGAAGGACTTCGCGTCCGTACCGCCGGAGAGCATGTACGGCACGGCCCGCGCGATCGGGTCCTCGGCCTTCAGCGCCGACTGCATGGCCGCCACCAGCGGGCCGTCGAAACCGGTCTCCAGTGCCTTGTCGGCATGAATGTCCTCGCGCTTGACCCGCGGGCCGAGAATACGGTCCAGATCGGCGAGGAATTCCTCCTCATGGCCGGGCAGGAACCGCCCGTCGACGGCCGCGGTCGCCTGGCCCGGGATGACGTTGACCTTGTAGCCGGCGCCCAATTGGGTCGGTGCCGCGGTGTTCTGCAGCGTGGCTCCGATGATCTTCGCGATGCCGCCCAGCTTCGCGAGGGTCTCCTCCATGTCCTCCGGGTCGAGTTCGGTGCCCAGGGCGTCCGACAGCTCGTCGAGGAAGGACCGTACGGTCTTGGTCACCCGCACCGGGAACTTGTGCCGGCCCAGCCGCCCGACCGCCTCGCACAGCTCGGTGATCGCGTTGTCGCTGTTGGTCATCGACCCGTGGCCGGCCGTGCCGTCCACGGTCAGCCGCATCCAGTGCATCCCCTTCTGGGCTGTTTCGATCAGGTACAGCCGCAGGTTCTCGTTGACGGTGAAGGAGAAGCCGCCGACCTCGCCGATGGCCTCCGTCACCCCCTCGAAGAGCCCGGGGTGCTTGTCGACGAGGTGGCGGGCGCCGTACACACCGCCCGCCTCCTCGTCGGCGAGGAAGGCGAGCACGATGTCGCGCGGCGGCTTGCGGCCGGAGCGCAGGCGGTCACGGACGACCGCGAGCGTCATCGCGTCCATGTCCTTCATGTCGACCGCGCCGCGGCCCCACACGCACCCGTCCGCGATCTCCCCGGAGAACGGGTGGTGGGTCCAGTCCTCCGCGTTGGCGGGCACCACGTCGGTGTGTCCGTGGATCAGCAGCGCGGGCCGCGACGGGTCCGCCCCCTCGATCCGGGCCACCGTCGAGGCGCGGCCCTTGTGCGACTCGAAGATCTGCGGCTCCAGGCCCACCTCGGCGAGCTTCTCCGCCACGTACTCGGCGGCTGCGCGCTCACCCGGGCCGGAATGGTCGCCGTAGTTGCTCGTGTCGATCCTGATCAGGTCCCGGCACAGGTCGACGACCTCGTCCTCGCCGGTGACCGTACGGGCCGGCTGCGACTCGCTCACACTGCCTCCTCATGGTTCACGGCCGCGCCGTCCTCCCGGTGGGGCACGGACCGCGGCGGGCGTCCACCGCCATCCTCCCCCTCGGCGGCGCTGCGCCCAAGGCCGCAATACTCCCGACATGTGCAGGTCACGGGCGTACCCCCGGCTCCGGACGGCCGTGATCGACCACCCCTGAACGTTTGCTATTGTTTTCTCTGTCGGAACGGCCCAGGGCCCGCACCGGCAGACACCTGGTCCGGGTGGCGGAATGGCAGACGCGCTAGCTTGAGGTGCTAGTGCCCTTTATCGGGCGTGGGGGTTCAAGTCCCCCCTCGGACACCAGCAAAAACCCCAGCTCAGCTGGGGTTTTTCGCGTTCTGCGGGCGGGGCCGCCGCTGCTCAGGGGCGGGCGCCCGCCCCGTCGAAGGGAATGACGGTCCGGTACTTGCCGCCGGCCGCCTGCCGAGGTGGTTCCTCGGCGCGCTGGACCGTGACGTGGTCGAGTCCGTTGTCGGCGAGCAGGCGCGTCAGCTCCAGGTGGGCGCCCTGCCACACGCGGTCCGGGTCGGCGCCGGCGGCCGGCCGCAGCCGTACGCGCAGGGTAGCGGGGGCGGTCTGCTCGACCTGGAACAGTTCGACTCCGGGAGTGCGGTCGAAGAGGGTGCCGAAGGCCAGGGGGGCGAGCTGCACCGGGGCGCCGTCGCGGGCGGGGAAGGTGAGGATGTCGCCCGCGCGTCCCTGTACGCGCAGCGCGGGCAGCGGATTGCCGCACGGGCACGGGTCGGGCCTGAGCAGGACGCTGTCACCGAGGTCGTAGCGCAGGAACGGCTGGACGCGGTTGGCGAGGTTGCTGATCAGCACGGTGTGCGAGAACTGTCCGGGCGGGGTGGGCCGGTGGTCGGCGTCGACCGGTTCGAGTACGGCCCAGTCGCTGTTGACGTGGTACCAGCCGTGGACGCAGCTGTGGCTGAGGTAGGTGCACTCGGTCGCGCTGTACATCGCGCGGACCGTGGTGCCGAAAGCGCGGGCGATCCTGTCGGTGTCGTCCGCGGTCATCGTCTCGCCGGCCGGCTGGACCAGCGCCGGGTTGATGCGCAGGCGGCCGGCTTCCTGCTCGGCGGTGAGCAGCATGATCGTACTGGCGTAGCCGATGACGAAGGCGGGACGGCAGGCGTTGAGTTCGGCCACCAGCTGCGGCATCGGCGTGTGCACCGGGAAAGCGCGGAGCAGCTTGCTGCGCCAGCCGCCCGCGTGGACCGTGCGGGAGTACGCGGCGAAACCGACATAGTGCCCACCGGTGGCCACGAGTTGGGCGAAGCGGCCGCCTTGAGCGGCCGCCCGCACCAGGCCGGCCGGGCCCAGCCAGGAGGCGAGCACGCGGGAGGTGAGTGCGGCACCCACGTCCATGTACCGGTCGTCGAGGACGAAGAGGCCGCGCCGGCCGCTGGTACCCGAGGTGGTGGCCACCAGGTACTTTCCGAGGAACCGCCGTCCTATCCGGTCGGGGTCGTCAGTGAAGGCGCGCACCCTGTCGTACGTGATGGCGCGGTCGGCCGCCCAGTCGTCGAAGTGCGCCATCAGCGTCTTCTTGTCGGTGACCGGCAGCAGCGTCGGATCTTCCACCCGTTCGGGCAGGCCGCGGTAGAGATCGCGGTAGTACGGGGAGGCGGCCCGCGCGTGGGCGACCATGCCGGCCAGCCGGTCGCGCTGCCGCCGCGTGACGGCGGGCATGCCCTCCTTGCGGGCCCTGCGGATGTCCCGTCCCAGCCACGCCGCGTTCTCGGTCATCGTGTGGTGCTCCTTCCAGGTGCGGGAGCGGGCTGCAGTCCGGCCTGCCCCAGGACGGCGAGGAAGTAGGCCTTGACCTCTTCCGCGCCGGTGGTGTCGGGGTGCGCGGCGAGGTGTTGCAGGGCCGCGCCGCTGAGCATCTGCTGCAGGATGTGCGGGTCGCTGTCCGGGGGAAGCTGTCCGGCCGTGCGGGCCCGCTCCAAGGTGGTGCGCACCGCGAGGCCGCGGTGGCCGCCGTGCGCCTTGTGGTAGGCGTGCAGCAGTTCGGGGAGGTCGTCGACCGTGCCGTAGAGGCGGCGGATCAGCTTGCGCGCACGGGGTTCGGCGAGGTGACCGGCCCAGGCGGTGATCATGCCGTCGATGTCCGGCCAGTCCATCGAGCCGGGGTCCACGTCCCGGTATTCCCACTCGACCGCGCGCACCAACAGGTCGGTCAGGGTCGCGAAACGGCGGTACACGGTGGCGCGGGTGACTCCGGCGCGGCGCGCCACCTGCTCGATGCTGGCCCAGCCGATCCCCCGCTCGATGAGCAGATCGAGCGCGGCCGCGAGGATCGCCTCGTCGGCCTCCCGGCTGCGTGGCCGGCCGGGGGTCTTCGTCTGCGGGGTCGGCACGGCAAGGGTGTGCCTTTCGGGCTCACTGTCAGGCTTCACACTCATTACGATACAGCACAGCTCTGTATTGCAATGTGGGCGGTTCGGCTGCGGGCTGCGTGAACTGCGTTATCTCAGTTACCAGTTCGACCGGTCGTGCGTGCCGGCCGACGGCGGACACCACAGGCGACGGCATCGAAGAAGGCCGAGGGAATCGAAGAGAGGCGGCGGAGACATTGCGGGCGCGTGGCCAGGCGACTGCGCGGTCGGGTGCGCCGGTGTGCGCAGCGGCTCATCGCGCCGGCGCCGCGCGACCATGGCAATCGGTCGCCGTCGCGACGAGCTCTCCCTCAGGCGGACACCCCCGTCGTCCGCGTGAGTGGACATCGGTACTGCTCTGTTCATCTCCGCTAACGCGATCTGACGGTAAGTGCACACAAGAGCCCTGTCAACTAGGATGAGTTGGCATGCCCAGGCAGCTCACCCCGGCGGACCCACCAAGGAGCCCAGATGTCGTCACTGGCCGGGAAGGTCGACAAGCTGTTCACCACGATCCGTGCGAACGGCCGCGAGTACACCTACGAGGAAGTCGCGCGCGGATGCAGCGAACTGAGCGGCGGCACGTTCTCCAAGACCTACGTCTGGCAGCTGCGCACCGGCCAGCGCACCAACCCCACCAAGCGCCACCTGGAGGCGCTCGCGGCGTTCTTCCGGGTGCCGGTGGCCTACTTCTTCGACGACGGCACCGCCGACCGCGTCGACTCCCAGCTCGCCCTCGCCTCCGCGATGGGCAACGCGGAGGTCCGCGACATCGCGCTGCGCGCCATGAGCATGGACGACTCCGGGCGCAAGTCCCTGGCCCGCATCATCCGCGAGGTCAGCATGATGCACGCCACCACCGGCGCGACCCGCGGCCGGCAGCCGAGCCGTTCGGCCGACGGCGAGGAGTAGTGCTCCGGATGCCTTTCCCCTGGCGTGACCGCCACGGCAGAGGGTCTTCCGGCGTGAAAGCCCTGCGCCGGCAGTGCCGGGAGAAGCTGGCTTCGTATGGACTTCCCGCCTTCTATGACCTGCCTCAGCTGTGCGACCACCTGGCCCGGGTGCGGGACCGGGAGATCGAGCTGGTGGCCATGCCGATGGACACCTCGGGGCCGTGCGGCCTGTGGCTGTCCTTCCCCGGCACGGACTACGTCGTCTACGAGGCGCACACCAGCCGCCACCACCAGGAACACATCATCGCCCATGAACTGGCCCACATGATCTGCGGTCACCACGGCGTCGGCGTCCCCGGGACCGATCCCGGCACCCTGCTCTTCCCGGACCTCGACCCGTCCCTCGTGCAGGACCTGCTGTACCGCGAGAACTACTCGGACGCCCAGGAACAGGAAGCGGAGGTCATGGCTTTTCTCCTCGGGGAGGCGCTGCGCGCCGGTCCACGCGGGGGCACCGCGGCACCGGACCCGGACAGCGCGCTGGGCCGTATCCACGGATCGCTCAACTGGCGCCGTGAGGACGGTTCATGACCGGCATCACCCACATCCGCTACCCGATCGCCGCGCTCGCCTGCTGGATCGCGTTCGCCTACACCCTCGTACCGCTGCTGCGCGGGCACCGCCGCAACGCGGGGCTGATAGCACTGTGCGCCTCCTTCGGGTGCCAGGGCATGTACCTCTCGATGTCCACCCCCGCCCGCTGGACGGGCACCCTGTTCGGCACCATCACCTGGTACAACGTGTCGGTCCAGCTGTGGATCATCGCCGTACTGGCCTGCCAGCAGATCCTGCTGATCCACTGGATCTACCCGCGGGCCGAGGCACGGGTACGGGCCAGGCGGCGGCTGTCGCTGCTCGCGGTGGTGCCGGTGACGATGGCGGTGCTGTTCTTCCTGGCGACCCTCCAGGGCCCGCCGCGCAATGTCTTCACCCACCTCGGCGACCAGCCGTTCTTCGTCGCCTACCAGGCCGCGTACCTCACCGCGTTCGTGGTCGGCAAGGTCCTGGTGGCGCGCGCCTGCTGGCACTTCGCCAAGCTCACCGACCACGCGTGGGTGCGCCGCGGGCTGCGCATCGCGGCGGCCGGCGCGGCCATCGAGCTGGTCTATCCGGCGGGGCGGTACGCCGATGTCTTCCTGACGCAGTACGGCTGGAACCCGCTGCGCTGGTCGGACGTGTCCCGCACGACGCTGACGGTGGGCATGGTCCTCAACATCGTCGGCTGGACCGCGCCGCTGTGGGGGCCGCGGGTCTCCGCCGCCCGCAGCTGGCTGGCGGACTACCGCAGTTACCGGCTGCTGCGCCCGCTGTGGCTGGCCCTGCACCAGGCCCACCCGGAGATCTCCCTGCCGTCCAGCACCGGCAACGACCTGTCGGCCCTGTACGACCTGCGGTTCCACCTGCACCGCCGGGTGATCGAGATCCGGGACGGCTGTCTGGCGCTGCGCGGGCACCACGGCGATCCGGGCGCGGTGCTCTCGCCCGGGCGGGGGGCCGCCGAGGAGCGGCACGCCGAGGTGGAGGCGGCACACATCGCGGCGGCGCTGGCGGCCGGGCCGCGGGCGCCGGAGGCCGTGACGGACGGTCCGGTGACGGACGGCCCGTTGGGCGCCGAGGAGTACCCGCCCGGTCCGGACGGTGTGCCGGTGCCCGCGGCGGCCGGCGGGCCGGACTTCTCCGCCGATGTGGCGTGGCTGGTCAAGGTGTCCCGCGCGTTCGCCCGGGCCCGGCCCGCGGTGGCGCGGGCCGGACAGTGACCCCGTACGGGCGGGGTCACCCGGCGAACGGCACGCCCTCCAGCCCCTGGGCGACGCCGGACACCACGAACAGGTTGCCGGCCTGCGGCTCGACGTCCCCGAGGTCGCGGCGGGCGGAGGTGACATAGAGGTCGGTCAGGTCCGGGCCGCCGAAGCCGCAGGAGGTGGTCAGCGAGGCGGGCAGGGTGATCTCGCGGTCCAGCCGCCCGTCCGGGGTGTAGCGGCGGACCGCGCCGCCGCGGAAGAGGGCCACCCAGACGCCGCCGGCGGTGTCGGTGCACATGCCGTCCGGCAGGCCCTCGGTGCCGGTGATCTCGGCGAACAGGCGGCGGTTGGCCGCCTTGCCGGTGTCCAGGTCGTAGTCGAAGACGTCGATACGGCGGGTGCGGGTGTCCACGTAGTACATCCGGGTGGCGTCGGGGCTCCACGTGATGCCGTTGCTCAGCTGGATGCCGGTGGCCGCGGTGTGCGCGGTGCCGTCGGCGTCGATGCGCGCCAGCCAGCCCGGCGCGGTCTCACCGGCGATGGTGCCCACCCACAGCCGGCCCCGGTCGTCGATGCTCGCGTCGTTGCCGCGCACGCCCTCCTGCGACCACTCGGCGAGCCACCGTCGGGACCCGTCGGGCCCGGCCACCGCGACGCCGTCGCGCAGGCTCAGCACCAGGCCGCCGCCCGCCCGGGGCAGCGCCGCCGCCACCGGCTGGTCGACGACGGTGACGGTGTCGCCGCCGTCGGCGGGGCGGTAGCGGTGCACCCCGCCCTCGTTCATGTCGACCCACAGCAGGGTGCCGTCGGCGGCGTCCCAGGTGGGGCATTCGGCAAAGTGCGCCCGTACGGCCAGGGCCACTTCAACAGTCACTGTGCACATTCTCCTCGTAACGGGAATATCGGGTGGGCCGCCGCTCGCGGCCCCGGGCCGGGAGCGGTTCGGTTCAGCGGGGCAGTACGGGGCCGAGGGCGTCCATCAGTTCGGCCGTGCCGTCGCCGTCGAGGACGTCGACGACCGGCAGCCCCAGCGGGCGCAGGCTCGCCACGTTGTCCCGGCCGCGGGTGGCGACGGCGACGACGGGGGCTCCGCCCAGCTCCTCCACCATGCGGATCTCGCTGCGCGGGTCGCCCACCGGCAGGTGCTCCCAGTGGTAGCGGTGGGTGCGGCGCGGGTCGTGCACGAAGACCACGGCGTCCGGCTGCGAGCCCTGGAGGATCGCGGTGGCCAGGCCGCCGAACGCGGGGTGCAGCACGGACGCCTGGCCCTTGATGATCAGCAGGTCGTGCCGGGGGTCGGCCTGCTGTACCAAGTGCTCGACGAGCCCGGCCGCCTGGAAGACGGGGGTACGGTCGATGATCGCGCCCTCCGTGCAGCCGGCGAGCAGACAGGTCTGGCCGGTGCCGACGTATCCGGAGTCGATGCCGCGCGCCTGTGCCTCCCGGTGGAGCTGGAGGGCGACGGTCCGCTTTCCCACCACGCAGTCGCTGCCCGCCACGTGCACGAGTTTGGCACGGGCGCGTTCGAGGCGGCCGGAATACTTCGGGAGCGCGTCGTACTGACGCCGGATATCGACCAGTTGCTGACCGTTCGCGGTCTTGTCGGCGAATTCGGTGTGCCGCAGCTGGAGGTGGAGACAGGAGATGACGTGCAGACCGTTGCGTACGGCGGTCGCGATCTGCTCCCACCAGAACGCCGGCAGGTCGCCCGGTGGCCGTGGTGCGTGCCGCACCTCGCCGTCCACGACCGCCACATGATCGGATTCGGTCATCGCCACGACGAGCGCCTCCGGCTCGAACCGCAGGGCCTCCTCCAGCGAGGAGACGACCGGGACGTCGGTCCCGGGCACCACGGACGCCGTACTGCCGGACGGGTGCAGGCGGTCGACGACCGCCACGGATTCGAGGACGGTGCTGTGCCGCAGCACGCCCTGGGCGGTCTTGCCTTCGAGGCGCGCGAACACGCCGTCGGCGAAGAGCACGGCGCGGAGCGGAAGCCGGGAAAATCCGGAGAGGACCATGTCCGGAACCCTACCCACCGGATCTTGCCCGTGGAACGGCGCAGCGGGCCGTGGCACATGCCCTCCGGGAACCGGTGGCGGCCCTTCACGTGACCGGTCCCCGGACCGCCGCCCCGGCCCCGCCCGCGAAGGTCTTCGACTCCATCAGGAACTCCGCGAGCGAGCCGTCGTGCGGCAGCCCGGGTCGGGTCCGGTGGGTGGGGACGTCGCCCCGGTGCACATTGCGGATCCGCGGGCTCGCGAGACATTCGCGTACCAGGCCGGTGTCCTCGCTCAGCACCGTGAGGGACAGGGTCCGGCCGAGCCCGGACGGGCGCAGCTCCGGGCACCAGGGCGCCACGGCCACGTAGGGGAAGGGCATTTCGGTGCCGAGATGCGGGTCCCTCGGGCTGTCAAGGGCGACCACGACCGGCCGCAGGACGGCGCTGCCGTCGCCCAGGTCGGCGATGAACCGTTCGGCGGGGTCCGTGCCAGAGGCGGCCGCCAGGTGCGGGCCGACGGTGTCGTGCAGCTGCTCCGCGAGGCGCCGGGCCTCGGCCAGCGGCCGTACGGGCAGTGCCGCTTCGGGGTGGTCCGGCGGCAGCAGCGGGAGGCGCGCGAGCCGTTCGGCCAGGGCCCGGGCGAGGCCCCGCGGATCGTCCTCGCACAGGACGGCACTGGCGTTCAGGCACTGCACCCCGGCGTCGGCGGCCACCGAATCGGCGACGGTGTCCAGGTGGTCCCGCCAGGGCACGTCCCCGGTGATCAGGATCTTGGAGCGGCCGGGGCCCTGGGCGAGCACCCGCCGGCTGTCCGCGTAGCGGGCGACGACGCTCTCACCGCCGTAGACCAGACCGAGATCGGCCTGCTCGACGAGGGTCTCCGCGTGCTCGTGGGTGGTCGGCAGCAGCGCCGTGTACGCCGGTGCCAGGCCGGCCTCGCGCAGGGCGCGGACCAGCCGGCGCGGGGTGAACGGGTCGCGCTGGGAGGGGCGTACGGCGACGCGGTAACCGAGGGCGAGGGCGCCCAGCCACTCCAGGTGGGTGGCCGGGTGGTTGCCGGGCGCCAGGACGCCGAGGACATCGCCCTTGCGTACCCACACCGCCGTCGTGCCGTCGGCGGTCAGGCCGTCGAGGGGCAGGGCGCCGGCGGGGCGCTGCGCGGCCAGGGTGTCCGCCGCGGCGCGGCCGGTCCGCGCCGCCCTGTCGAGGGTGCGGCGGGCGACGGACACGGGCAGTCCGGAGACCAGGGCCTGGCTGCGGCAGTACGCGTCGGGTGTCTCCCCGTCCAGGGTCGCGGTGGCGAACAGCTCCCCCGCCCGTGCGAGGGCCGCGAGGCGTTCCCCGGCGGGCTGTTCCGGCGCGGCGCGCATCTCGCTGATCACCTGGCGGATCAGCAGCGGCGGAGCGAGGGACAGTTCACCCGCCGGGCTGCCGGTGGCGTCGGTGAGGGCGGTGCGGTGGGCGGAGCGGTACGGGCCGGAGGGCCGTTCGACGGCGATGTCGTCGCCGTTCCCGGCGGCGGCTTCCGGGTGGCCGGGCACCTCAGTACACCCCCTCGATGATCTTCTTGTCGCCGCCGGCGAGCGGCCGTACATCGGCCACGCCGTCGCCCGCGAAGCCCGGCACCGGCGCGACGCGGATCGCGGTGTCCCGTTCCAGTACGTGCGGCAGCAGCACCTCCGGGCTCAGCTGGCGCATGCACACCCGGCCACGTGAGCCATACGCCACCTCGCGGGACAGGTCGTCCGGGTCGAGCAGGGACAGGTGCACATACGGGTGGAAGCTCTGGAAGACGCAGGGTTCGGTGTCGCCGGGCACGGCGGGCCGCTGGGGCGCCGCGCCCATCATCGTGTTCCCGTACAGACCGCTGACAGCCGCTTCGGGAAAGACCTCGGCGGACAGCAGCCGCAGCGTCTCGGGGTCGATCGACGTGCTGCCCCACATGATGCCGCGGACCTTGTCGCGGACCAGACCGGCGAGCCGCGGGCGTTCGGCGATCGCCTCCAGGAGCGGCGGGGTCGCGTACAGCAGCGAGACGCACTGCGAGGCGAGCACCCGCTCGGCCTGGTCGAGGATGTGGTCGACGTAGTGCCGGGCGATGTCGCTCTGGCCGTCCTGGAGACACCGCCGTACCCAGCGCGGATCGAGGTCGACGGGGAAGAACACCGCGCCGCGCAGCCGGGCGAGACCGCGCAGCGCCTCCGCGACGACGTGCGGCCCGGTCGGGCCGAGGAAGAGCAGGTTGCCGTCGTCGGAGGGGAAGCCCTGCTGGTCGAGGACCTCGGACCACCAGCGGGTGTTGCGCTCCCACTGGCCGAGGTCGACGATCCGCTTGGGCGCTCCGGTGGTGCCGCCGCTCTCCCAGACGGCGGGCCGCCTGCCGAGGCCGCGCAGCCCCGCGGGCAGCAGGTCCTCGACCGGTACGTCGCGCCACTCGGCGCTGACGTCGGGGAAGCGGTTCAGGTCGGCGAGGGTGGTGATGTCCTTGCGCGGGTCGAAGGGCAGCGACGCGGCGCGCTCCACCCAGAACCGGGAGCCGGTGGCCGGGTCGAAGTGCCATTCCATGGCCGCGGTCACAACGGCGTCGGCGGAGGGCAGTTCGTGCCAGGGCGTGCCGAGTACGGCATCCACGTCGCGCATCCGGGGTCACCTCTCTGCTGGTTCTCTGCTGGTTGTCTGCTGATTTCTGCTGATCTCGCTGGTCTCTGTCGGCCGGGCCTGTCCGGCCTGTCCCGTGAATCCACCGGATCATGGGATGATTGCCGGTGCAATGCGGCCCGGGGCATTCCGGCTTGAAGCGGACGAGGGCTGGCCAGAATCGTTTCTCCGCTGCTGGGCCCGGGGATGTCGGGGTTCGCCTGGCCCGACCCGCAGATTCCGCTTACCTGCCTGCTGAAACCGCCCGCAGCGCGAACATCAGAGGAACCCGCGGTTCCTGTGAGGGCAGCCGCCACCAGCCGTTGTCCGCCCGTTCCATCGTCGCGAACCGCTTCCAGGGCAGCAGCTCCGTCTCGCGCAGCAGGTCAACGGTCAGCCCGGCGCCGACGAGCGCGTTGACGGTCTCGCCGAGGCCGTGCCGCCACTCGTAACTGGTGGTCGCGCCCTCCACCGGTGGCCCGTCGGTGTACGTGTGCGGCGCATCACTGCGGATCGCACCCCGGCCCTCCAGGTAGTCGTGGGCCAGCAGCAGCCGCGCGTCCTCAGGCGCCCGGGCGGGGTCGGGCGTGGCGCCCAGGGAGTTGAGCAGCGGGTGGAACTCCACCACGTACAGCGTGCCGCCCGGCCGCAGCAGCTCGGCGATCACCTGGGCCCACCGGTGCAGGTCGGGCAGGTAGCAGAGCGCGCCCTTGCCCGTGTAGACCACGTCGAAGCGGCGCCCGCCCAGCGCTTCAGCGGCCTGGTGCACATCTGCCTCGACGAATTCGATGTCCCGTCCACTGCCGGCCGCCAGGCGGCGCGCCTCGGCCAGGGCCTCGCCGGAGAAGTCCAGGCCGACGGTGTGTGCGGCGCCCCGTTCGGCGAATGCCTGTGTCTCGGTGCCGAGGTGGCATTGCAGGTGCAGCACGTCCCGCCCCTTCAAGGGCCCGAGGTCGTCCCATTCGAAAGGGGCGAACCAGTCATCGGCGGTTCGTGAGCCGTCCAGACCGTAGAAGGCGCTGGCCACGTGCACCGGGGTACGGGCGTCCCAGTTCTCCTGATTGGCCCGCAGCATGGCGTCGGTCGTGGGGACACTGTCCTGGTGGGGCGTGCTGTCCTGAGTGGTCACAGCGCCTCCCTACCCGGCGGCCGGGACCCGGATGCCCGGCAGAGGACGCCGAGGCCGTCAGGCATGCGGCGGCGCGGTGCGTCTGTCCCGGTGAGGAGGTGGTGTGCGGTGTATCCACCGAAGAACTTCGACATCGGCTGGCCGGACCTCGCGTACGGCATGGCGGCCTGTGGGCGGGGCGGGGACGCCGAGCAGTGGGCGGCCACCGTGGAACGGCGGTTCGGGGACCGCGGTACGGGCGGGAACGCGCACGGGACCGGAGGCGGCGGCACCCGGTGCCTGGCGACGCTGTCCGTGCGCAGCGCCTTGGACCTGGCGCTGAGCGCGGCCGCACTGCCGCGTGGCAGTGAGGTGCTGATGTCCGCCGTCACGATCCCCGACATGTGGCGGATCGTGACGGAACACGGGCTGGTGCCGGTGCCGGTGGACCTCGACGCGGGCACGCTGCTGCCCACCGCCGCGCAGTGGGAAGCGGCCGCCACCCCGCGGACGAAGGCCGTCGTCGTCGCTCACCTCCTGGGCACCCAGGCGCCGCTGGGCCTGCTGGCGGAGCTGGCCGCGCGGCGCGGCTGGCTGCTGTTGGAGGACTGCGCCCAGGCGTACAGCGGCCCGGACTTCCGGGGTAGTCCGGGCGCGGACGTGTCTTTGTTCAGCTTCGGCCCGATCAAGACCGCCACGGCGCTGGGCGGCGCGGTGGCGATCGTACGCAATCACGGTCTGCTGGCAGCGATGCGCGCGCTGCACCGGGAGTGGCCGGTGCAGCGACAGGACGCGCAGGCCCGGCGGGTCGCCAAGTACGCCCTGCTGGCGCTGCTCACCACGCGGCCGGTCTACACCGGTGTGATGGCCGCCGCCGGAGCGCTGGGACACGATCGCACGAACGGCCTCCAGGACACGGTGGGCGCCTTCGCCGGCATGGACCTCATGCCCGCGATCCGGCACCGTCCGAGCGCCGCGCTGCTCGCCCTGCTGGACCGGCGGCTGCGCGCCTCGGGCACCGCACGGGCGGTGGCACAGCGGGCGGCGGTGGCCCGGCGGTTCGTGGCACGGCTGCCCGGCCCGTCGCTGGTGTACGGCGCGGGCGCACCCGTACACACGTACTGGCTGTGTGCCGTACCCACCCCGGACCCGGCCGCGACGACCGCCCGTCTGCGGTCCGCGGGATTCGACGCGGCACGGCCGACGTCGCTGGGCGCGTTACCGGCACCGCCCGGCCACCGCCAGGGCGCGCGCACCGCGGCTCATCTCGTACGCCACGCCGTGTGCCTGCCACTGCATCCCGGCATGCCGGAGCGCGCGCTGAACCGGATGGCGGCCGTGCTCGACCCGGAGGACTGGGGGCCGGGGCCGTGACGCGGCTCAGGGCCGCCGGGCCCGGAACAGCGTGTGTCCGCCGGCTCCTTCCGATACGGACTCCTCCCGCTCCACGGTGAAGTCGGTGCGACCGGGCAGCCGGTCGAGCAGGTCCGCTTTCCGGTACACCGAGCACAGCAGCTGGGCCTTGGCCGGGCCGCCCACCCGCCAGCGCAGGTGCCACTCCTCCGGCGAGACGACGGTGAATTCGCCGTCGTAGAGGTCTGCCGCGCAGGGGTGGCGGGTGGTCCAGTGGCCGGTACGCAGGTCGAGGTCGTGGAAGGACCGTCCGTCGGCGAACGTGACGTCGGCGGTGCCGTCCGGGTGCGGGCACAGCCGCAGCGTGCGGGTTGCCGGGGCCGTCGTGCCGTTCCAGGTCAGCTCGCCTTCCTCGATGTGCAGCAGCACACCGGGCGCGGTCCCACCGCCGGAGCCCGCGGCGTTTTCAGATTCTTCCGGCCGGAAGTGCGCCGTACCGCGGAAGGTGCCCTGCGTACCGGTACGGACATCGAGCACGGTGCGCTCGATCGTCCACCATCCGGCCAGGTACTGCGCGGCGTCCGGGACCGCGTACGGGCCGCCGGACACGGTCGCGGCGTCGGGCTCTGTCGGCATGCCGCCATTGTCCCCGGTGGCGGCTGCCCCGCGCCGGCCGGGCCGGGCCGCGGGGAATTGCGGTGCGTGCGCGCGGACCCGGTCAGTAGGGTGCCGCGGGGCCGGGGGTGCCTTCCGGCCTGGACGGCGAAGCGTACGAGGAGACGGTGTGAGCACAGCGGGCGACGGGGCCGGGGCGCGGCGGGCGCGGCAGGTGCTGGTCTTCGATGCGGACGACACGTTGTGGGAGAACAACGTGATCTTCGAGCGGGTCATCGAGGAGTTTCTGACCTGGCTGGACCACCCGGAGCTGGGCCGGGACGGCGTACGGGCGCTGCTGGACGAGATCGAGGCCGCCAACGCCGTGGTGCACGGTTACGGCAGCAAGGTGTTCCTGCAGAGTCTCGGCGAGTGTGTGCGGCGGGTGCGGCTGCGGGAGGCCAGCGCGGCGGAGCTGGCGCGGATCGCGGGCTGGGCGCGGGCCTTCGAGGCGGACGAGGTGGAGCTGATCCCGGGCGTGGCCGAGACCCTGGCGGAGCTGGCCGGGCGGCACGAGCTGCTGATGCTGACGAAGGGGGATGCGGACGAGCAGCGCGCGAAGGTGGACGCGTCCCGGCTGGCGCACCACTTCCGCGGGGTGCACATCGTGCCGGAGAAGAACGCCGGCACGTACGAGGAGCTGATCCGGACGTGCGCGCTGACGCCGTCGGCCACCTGGATGATCGGCAACTCCCCCAAGTCGGACATCCTGCCGGCCCGGCAGGCGGGCCTGAACGCGGTGTTCATCCCGAACGACCACACCTGGGTGCTGGAACACGGCGTGCTGGACCCGGCCGACGAGCAGGTGCTCCACCTGGAGACGTTCGCCGAGCTGCTGCGGCACTTCTGAGCGGGGTGGGATGCGGAACAAGGAGAAGGGAGAGCCGGCGGTGACGGGGAACAGTGGCGTGCCGAGCGTGTCGTGCGTGTTCGTGTGCCATGACGGCCGGGGGCGGGTGCTGCTCGCACGGCGGAGCGTGGGGGCCCGGGACGAGCCGGGTACGTGGGACTGCGGCGCCGGGGCGCTGGAGTTCGGCGAGACCTTCGAGGCGGCCGTGACGCGTGAGGTGTACGAGGAGTACCGCACCACGCCGTTGGAGATCGCGCGGCTCGGCGTACGGAACGTACTGCGCGGCGAGCCGGTGGTGTCGCACTGGGTCGCCGTGGTCTTCGCCGTCCGGGTCCGTCCGGAGGAGGTGCGGATCGGCGAGCCGCACAAGTTCGACGAGCTGGGCTGGTTCGCGTCCGGCGCGCTGCCGGCACCGCTGCACTCGCAGTGTGCGGCCACTTTGGCGCTGTTCACGGCGGAAGGGTAAAGGGGCGGCCCCGGGGCCGCCCCCGTCCCCGGACCGTCACATCGGGTCCGTGTCCGTCAGTTTGCCGCCGTCCACGGTGAGCCAGCGGGTGATGCCGATCTCGCGGAGGAACGCCACGTCGTGGCTGACCACGACCAGCGCGCCCCGGTAGGACTCCAGTGCGGTGACGAGCTGGCGCACCGAGGCCATGTCCAGGTTGTTCGTCGGCTCGTCGAGCGTCAGGAGCTGTGGTGCGGGTTCGGCAAGCATCAGGGCGGCGAGGGTCGCGCGGAAGCGTTCGCCGCCGGAGAGGGTGCCGGCCTGCTGGTCGGCCCGGGCGCCCTTGAACAGGAAGCGCGCCAGGCGGGCGCGTATCCGGTTGTTGGTGGCGTCCGGGGCGAAGCGGGCGACGTTCTCGGCGACGGTCAGCCCGTCGTCGAGGACGTCCAGCCGCTGCGGCAGGAAGCGGTGCGGTACGTGGATCTGCGCCTCGCCCTCGTCGGGCGGGAGTTCGCCCGCCAGGGTCCGCAGCAGCGTGGTCTTGCCGGAGCCGTTGCGGCCGGTCAGCGCCACCCGTTCGGGGCCGCGCAGTTCGAGGTCGGCGTGCCCGCCGTAGCGGGCGCGCAGGGCCCGCAGGGTCAGGACCTCGCGGCCCGGCGGTACCTCGGTGTGCGGCAGGTCGACGCGGATCTCGTCGTCGTCCCGTACCGCTTCGGCGGCCTCGCCCAGCCGCTCCCTGGCCTCCTTGAGTTTCTCGGTGTGCATGATGCGGTGCTTGCCGGCCGAGACCTCGGCCGATGCCTTGCGCGCGTTCATGATGATCTTCGGCTCGCGCTTCTGGGCGTACATCTTGTTGGCGTACCGGGCCCGGCGGGCCAGCTTCACGTGCGCGTCGGCCAGTTCGCGTTTCTGGCGGGCCACCTCGGCCTCGGCGACCCGCAGCATGCGTCCGGCCGCCTCCTGCTCGACGGCGAGGGCGCGTTCGTACGCGGTGAAGTTGCCGCCGTACCAGTGGACTTCGCCGCCGCGCAGGTCGGCGATGCGGTCCACCAGATCGAGCAGCGCACGGTCGTGGCTGACGACGATCAGCACGCCGGGCCAGCCGGACACCGCGTCGTAGAGCCTGCGGCGGGCGGCCAGGTCGAGGTTGTTGGTCGGCTCGTCCAGCAGCAGGACGTCGGGGCGGCGCAGCAGCAGCGCGGCCAGCCGCAGCAGGACGGACTCGCCGCCGGACACCTCGCCGATGGTGCGGTCGAGGTCGATGGAGTGCAGGCCGAGCTGGTCGAGAGTGGCGCGGGCGCGCTCCTCCACGTCCCAGTCGTCGCCCACGGCGGTGAAGTTGGCCTCACTGGCGTCTCCGGCCTCGATGGCGTGCAGGGCGGCGCGGGTTCCGGCGATGCCGAGGGCCGCGTCCACCCGCAGTCCGGTGTCCAGGGCGGCGTTCTGCGGCAGGTAGCCGATCTCGCCGGCCACTTTCACGGACCCCTCGGACGGCTGGAGCCGGCCGGCGAACAGTTTCAGCAGGGTCGACTTGCCGGACCCGTTGAGGCCGATGAGGCCCGTACGGCCGGGTCCGACGGTCAGGTCGAAGTCCTCCAGGACGGGGGTGCCGTCGGGCCAGGAGAAGCCGAGACCGGAGCAGACGACGGAAGCGGCGGCCGAAGCGGCGGCAGAGGCGGTGGAAGAGGTGGTCATACAGGTCTCCTCGTTGCGCGTTGCGCGGTGAAGGTGCGGGTGGCAGCGCGGGAGACACCACGGGAAGGTCCACGAGAGCCGGGCGGCGGCGCCGAGGGGCGGGCCGGGGCGGCGGGCGGGCCGGGAGATCCGGGTCGCCGAGGTCGAGGACAGGGCGCACGGCGGGTGCCGGGCGCGCTGATCGCGCACTCTCGCACCTCGCGCCGTGGGCGCGGTGTCTCAGGACCTCAGACGAGCAACGGCCTTCTCCTATCGGCGGCAGTGGGACCACGACGAACGGTACAGGGGCACCACGAAAACGCAAATGCTATTTTCGTTGCTTTTGGTGGTGGGGTCGCACCACCCGCCGGCGCCCCTCCCCCGCCGCGAACTGCCCGCCCCCGGCCGTCAGCCCACCGCGCGCAGCAGCACCCGCGCCGGTCCGGCCGCCTGAAGGGTGATCCCGGCGGTGAGCGGCACGTCCCGGTCCACCGCCGTCAGCTCGTACGCGCGCAGCAGCACCGCCGCCGCCAGCACCGACTCCAGCATCGAGAAGTGCTGCCCGATACAGGCCCGCGGACCGCCGCCGAAGGGGAACCACGCGTAGCGGTGGCGGGCCGCCTCGCGCTCCGGCGTGAACCGCAGCGGATCGAAGCGCTCCGGGTCCTCCCACAGGTCCGGGTGCCGGTGGGTCACCCAGGGCGAGACGATCACATCGGCGCCGGCCGGAATGCGGTATCCGCCGATCTCGGTGGCCTCGACGCCGCGCCGGCTGACCACCGGCGCCGCCGGGTACAGCCGCATGGCCTCTTTGAGGGCCCGCGTCAGCCGCGGCAGCCGGTCCAGGTCGGCGGCCTCGGGGTCGCGCTCGGCCAGTACGGAGTCGATCTCCTCCCGGATCAGCGCCTGTTCCCCGGGGTGCCGGGCGAGCAGGTGGAGGGTGAAGGCCAGCGAGGTCGCGGTCGTCTCGTGCCCGGCCAGCAGGAAGACCAGCACCTGTTCGCGGATCTCGGTGGCGTCCAGGCCGCCGTCCGCCGCGTTGCCCGCGCGGGTCAGGAGCGAGAGGAGGTCGAGGCCGGCGCCGTCGCCGTCCTCGTCGCCGTCGCCGGGCGCCCCGGCGGCCCGGCGTCCGGCGGCGATACGGTCGCACACCGCGTGCAGCTCGGCCGTCGCGGCGGCCGCCTTGCGGTTGGCGGGCGTGGGCCAGTGGCGCGGCGGGTTGCGGGGCGAGAAGCCGCGCCGCACCACATACTTGTTGATCACCGGGAAGCAGCGGTGCACGGTGGCGACCGCGGCCTCCACGTCCGTACCGAACAGGATGCGGGAGACCGTGCGCAGCGCGAGCCGGTTCATCTCGCCCACCAGGTCGACGGTGCCGCCGGGCCGGGTGCGCCAGCGGTCGGCGACGGCCTGCGCCTCGGACGCCACGGCCGCCGCGTACCCGTCCACCCGGCGCTTGGTGAACAGCGGCTGCACGATCCGCCGTTGCCGCAGGTAATCGGCGTCCTGGCTGGTCAGCAGGCCGTTGCCGAAGGACTGCCGGACCTCTTCGTAGAACGGGTGGTCCTTGCGGAAGTTGGCGGCCCCGGACGCCAGGATCTGCTGGCTGCCCTCGGGCGAGAAGACCGCGTGGAAGACGCTGCGCAGGCCGGGCGGGCCGGCCACGAAGCGGACCACGTCGCCGTGTTCGCGCCGGGCGCGCGTGAAGGTGTCGAGCGTGGACCGGCGCAGGTCGAACATCGAGCCCAGGAAGGGGACTCCCCGGGGGCCCGGTATCTGCGGGGCGGGGTGTGTGGTGGAGGTCATGAGGCCGATACCTACCCCGCGTAGCATGAGCCGAATGATCAATAAGCGTTCCGGCCGCGCGCCCGCCGAAACCCCCTGCCGCGTCACCGTCTGCCGCGGCTGCTGCTGCGGTGATCCGCGCAAGGTCCCGGGCGTGGACCACGCGGCGCAGATACCGCGGCTGCGGGCGGCGCTGGCGGGCGCGGCCGAGGTCCGCGCCTCGGAGTGCCTGGACGTCTGCGACCAGGCCAACGTCGTGGTGGTCCAGCCGTCCCGCGCGGGCCGGGCGGCGGGCGGGCGCCCGGTGTGGCTGGGCCTGGTCAACGACGACGGGGCGCTGGACGACGTCGCCGCCTGGATCAAGGCGGGCGGGCCCGGCATCGCGGAGCCGCCGGGGGTGCTGGACCTGTACACGTTCACCGTGTCGCGGCGGGTACGGGAGGCGCTGGAGAGCTGAGGGGCTCCGGCGCGCGGAGCCGCGTCGGCCGTCCGGCGCAGCCTCCCTCGGACGATTACCGGAGTCTTACGGGACGGGCGCACCGCCCCCGTCCGCCCGTCCGGCGCGGTTCGCTGGACGCATGAAGCCCACCGCATCCCGCCGCACGCCGCTCCTGCGCCGTGCCGTCGTCGTCCCCGTTCTCGCCGTGGCCGTGGCCGCCGCGGCGTTCGCGCTCTACCTGTTCCAGCCGTGGAAGGCGTTCACCGACACCACGGTGGACGAGGCCGCGCCGCCCGCCGCCTCCGCCCCCGCCATGCAGGACAAACAGGGCGAGCAGGGCGCGGGCGACATGCAGGGACCGTCGGCCCGCGGCGCCTTCGTCTCCCACGAGCACACCACCAGCGGCACCGCCCGTACCCTGCGCCAGACGGACGGCGGCCGGGTGGTGCGGCTGGAGGACCTCAAGACCTCCGAAGGGCCGGACGTGCGGGTGTACCTGTCGCACCGGAGCGCCGCCGAGGCCGCCAAGGGCCTCGGGAAGGACGCCGTCGAACTGGGCAGGCTGAAAGGCAACCTCGGCAACCAGAACTACGCCGTACCGGCCGGCGCCGACCCCGCCGGCTTCCGCAGCGTGGTGATCTGGTGCCAGCGGTTCTCGGTGTCCTTCGGCGCCGCCGACCTCCGGCCGGCCGACGTGATGGCACGCTGATCCCGTGAGCCGAGCCACCCCGCCCCCCGTACCGCCCCCTGGGCCGACCCCTGGTCCGCCCGCCGGGCCGCGCTCCGGCCCGGCGCCCACCGGCCCGGTGCCCGGCGGCCCGCCCCGGCGCATCCTCGTCGTCGAGGACGATCCGACCGTCGCCGAGGTCGTCACCGGCTACCTCACCCGCGCCGGCTACACCACCGAGCACGCCGCCGACGGCTGGGCGGCCCTCGACCGCGCCGCGGCCTTCCGGCCGCACCTGGTGGTGCTGGACCTGATGCTGCCGGGCCTGGACGGCCTGGAGGTGTGCCGCAGGCTGCGCCGGGCGGAGGGGACGGACGGGGCGGAGGGGGCGGGCCCGCTCCCCGTCGTGATGCTCACCGCCCGCGGCGAGGCGTCCGACCGCATCCTGGGGCTGGAGCTCGGCGCGGACGATTACGTGACCAAGCCGTTCAGCCCCCGTGAACTGGTGCTGCGCATCGGGTCCGTACTGCGGCGCGCGGAGGCCGCCCCGCCGGCCGCAACCCCGGCCCCTCCCCTGCGGGCCGGGGACCTGACCGCCGACCTCGCGGGCCGCCACGCCGTACGGGCCGGGCGGCCCCTGTCCCTGACCGCCCGCGAGTTCGACCTGCTGCATTTCCTGATGCGGCACCCGGGGCGGGTGTTCGCGCGGGAGGAGCTGCTGCACCAGGTCTGGGGCTGGGAGTTCGGCGACCTGTCGACGGTGACCGTGCATGTGCGGCGGCTACGGGAGAAGGTCGAGGACGATCCGGCGGCGCCGCGGCTGATCGTGACGGTGTGGGGCGCCGGGTACCGCTTCGACCCGGCGGAGGCGCCCCCGCACACGGACCCGGCCCCGCAGACCCCGCCCCTCGAAGGCCCCCGCCCGTGAACGACTTCCTCGTCATCGTCGCCCTGGCCGCCCTCGGCGCGGCGGCCGCAGGGCTTCCGGCCGCAGCGGCCGTGCGGGTGCTGCGGCGCCGCTCCGTCGCGCTGTCGCTGTTCGCGGCCGGGGCGCTGGCCGTCGTCACGATGGCGGCGGGCACGGTCGCGGTGGCCCAGGCGATGTTCCTGTCGGCGCACGACCTCGGTGTGGTGATGGCCGTGGTCGCCGTCTCCGGTGTGGTGTCGCTGGGCGCCGCGCTGCTGTTCGGCCGCCGGATCGCGGCGGGCAGCAGGCAGCTGGCGGCGGCGGCCGGCACGGTCGGCAGCGAGGGCGGGTTCGCGGCGCCCGCCGATCCGCCGACGGCCGAACTGGCCACGCTGGCCGAGGCGCTGGAGGAGACCAGCGCCCGGCTGGCACGGGCCCGCGAGCGCGAACGCGCCCTGGACTCCGCCCGCCGCGACCTGGTCGCGGGCATCTCCCACGACCTGCGCACCCCGCTGGCGGGCCTGCGGGCGATGGCCGAGGCGCTGGAGGACGGCGTGGTGTCCGGTGCGGACGCGACCCGCTACCACGCCCGTATACGGGTCGAGGTGGACCGGCTGGCCGGCCTGGTCGACGACCTCTTCGAACTCTCCCGTATCCAGGCGGGCGCGCTGACGCTGACGCCCTCCCGGGTGTCGGTGTACGACCTGGTGGACGACGCCCTCGCGGGCGCCCGGCCGCTGGCCGCCGCGGACGGGGTGCGCCTGGTGGACGGCGGGGTGGCGGCCGTGCCGGTCCGGGTGGACGCCCAGCAGATCACCCGGGTGCTGGGCAACCTGCTGGTCAACGCGATCCGGGCGACGCCGGCCGACGGCACGGTGGCAGTGAGCGCGCGGCGCGCGGACGACGGCCGGGTGGTGCTCGCCGTCGAGGACGGGTGCGGCGGCATCCCGGAGGCCGACCTGCCGCGCGTCTTCGACACCGGCTGGCGCGGCGCTCCCGCCCGTACGCCCCGCGCGGACGGCGGCAGCGGCGCGGGCCTGGGCCTGGCGATCGTCCGCGGCATCGTCGAGGCGCACGCGGGCCGCGCCACGGTCGGCAACACGGAACGGGGCTGCCGCTTCGAGATCGAGCTGCCCGGAGGGTGAGGCGGGCCCGCGCACACCTACTCCTTGGGCAGCCGCCCCCGCGCCCAGAGCTTCACGTCCTTCCACTCCCGGGGGAGCGAGAACTGGGCGAAGACGTCCCGGCCGTCGTCCTCCGCGGTCGCCACGGCGTCGGCGAGGTCCGGGGTGCGGCTCAGGAAGAGGGGGTCGCGGGCCCGTACGACGAACCGTACGGCCAGGAACGAGACCGGCGGTTCCGGGATGACGCGGCCGTGGTGGTCGGCGATCTGGTCGCCGACCGGGAACTTGCCGAACATGACGCCGACCGGGGTGTACAGGTTCTTCAGGGCCCAGTGCGGCCACGCCAGCACCTCCCGGCCGGCCCCGCCGACCACGATGTTCTCGCACAGCAGGGCGCCGTGCCGCTGGTCCGCCCGGGTCCGGAGCCGTTCCGCGGCCCGCATCCCGGCATGGAACACCGCCGCCTCGACGTCCGCCGCGTCCCCGGCCGCCTCGTACAGCGTCCAGCTCGTCAGCCCGCGTTCCACGGACGGCGCGAGGTAGGGGCAGTGGGCGGACATCGCGGCGACGTACTCCGTGACGTCCACCGTCGTCGGTGCGGTGGTGCGGTCCTCGACGAGGCGCAGGGCCCTGGCGGCGGAGCCGAGCGGCTCGTCGGTGTGCACGGTCGTCATGGGGTGGCCACCTCCTGGGGGACGGTGCGCACGGGCTCAGCGCTTCGGCCGGCGCGGGCGGAACGGACGCCGCACCGCGGCGCGGGACCGGCCCGCGGTGGCGGGCGGTACGGTCAGCAGCGGCTTGTAGTGCCCCTCGGGGTACGGCTCGCCGATCATCCGGCCCTCCGCCTCGACCCAGGCGTGGGCGGCGAAGGGGTGGGTGCGCACACCGGTGCACCAGGTCGGCCAGACGCCGCGGGTCCGGCACAGCAGCGCGGTGGCGATGGAGCGCTGGAGGCAGTTCTGGCCCGCGCAGCGCAGGCTCACCGACACGACCTGCTCGCGCGCGGCCCGGGCCTGGCCGGAGCGGGCCGGTGCCGCCCCGCGACGGGCGAATTCCAGTACGGCGCGCAGCCGTGCGGGGGTGAGGCCGGCGAGCGGCCGCGCCACCCCGACGGCCAGCAGCGGCAGTACGCGGTGGGTCAGCGGGAGCCGCCGCCGGTCGGCCAGGGCCATGGACTGGCTCATGGGCCCACCGTCAGCCCGGCGGCGGCCAGTCGGGCGAGCACGGCGTCGACGTCGTCCGTGGCGCGCTGCGGGGCGATGCCGTACGAGGTGGCGAGGCCGGCGGCGACGGAGTCGGGGGTGTCCCCGTCCAGCAGGCGGTGGAGTACGTGGCTCCCCGTGGTGTTGAGCTGCCAGTAGCGGCCGGTGCGCTGGTGCAGCAGGACCGTGCCGTCGTCGGTGTCCGTCATGGATACGTCGGGGTGGAGCCGCATGGGTCAGGCCTTCCGTGGTGCGGTGCGGTCACTGTCGGGTGTCACGGTGGCGCGGGCGGAGGCGGTGGTGGCCGGGGCGGCGGCACGCAGCCAGGTTTCGCAGCCGATCAGGTTCTCCAGCGCCTGCGGCAGCGTGGTGTCCTGCTGCGGGAGTGCCAGCTGACGGCGGAGCTCCGCCGGGTCGATCAGGCCGCGGGCGGCCAGCTCGGAGTCGGCGAACAGGTCGAGGATGGCGGGCAGGTTGCGGCGCAGGCCCCTCCGGATGTCCTCGCCGAACTCGCCCTTCGTGGACCGGGTCCGCACCATGTCGGGCACGATGCCGTGCATCGCTTCGGCCAGCAGGGGCTTGTACCGCCAGGGTCCGGCGTGTTCGTGGACGGGCACCCGGAGCACGGTGTCGATGACGGTGTCGTCCAGGTACGGCATGTCCAGCTCGACGCCGGATTCCGCGTACAGCCGGGCCAGCTGCCGGTAGCCGGACGTGTTCGAGCGGACCATGAGCAGCGTGGAGTGGACGGCCGGACCGTCGGCGAGGGGCCGTACCTGCTCGGCGGTGCCGCGCAGGACCGCGCGGGCCAGGCCGACGCCTTCGGCCGTTGTCCAGGGTGCCGCTCGCATCGGCCCGAGGCCCCAGCCCAGCATCGGGCGCCGCTGGGACGGCCGGGGCGCGGTCAGGTCGTCGGCCTGGGCCTGCCACCACGCGGCCTGGGTGCCCGGGTTCGCCACCTCGGCCAGCGTCGCCTTCAGCGGCCAGCGGGTCAGCGCGCAGTACGCCCGTACGTGCTTGAGAGCGGTCAGCGGCCGGGCGCGCATCAGTTCGTGGAGGTAGCCGGGCGTGGGGAGGAACAGTTCGTCGCCGCCGTGTCCGGCCAGGTGCCGGCGGGCGCCGTGGCCGGCGAGCAGCCGGGCGCTCCGGCGGATCCGGGCGGTCGCCCGGGTCAGGGAGACGGGTTCCTCGGTGGCGAACGCGATGCCGGGGTCGGCGAAGATTTCGGGGAGTTCGTGCTGCGGGACGACCAGGTGCTCCGCGCGGTCGAGCAGCCGGGCGGCGTGTCCGGCGTAGACCGCGTCGTCGTTTGCGGCCTCGGCCTCGCCCCAGCGGAAGGTCAGCAGCTCGGGGGTGTGCCGGGCTGCCAGGAAGGCCAGGGAGGTGGAATCCAGTCCGCCGGACAGGTCGGTGCTCAGCCGGCCCGCGCCGGGCGGCGGCCGTTCAGCGGAACGTTCCAGCACGGCGGCCAAGGCGTCGCGCACCGCCGGTGCCCCGTCCCGCAGCGAGCGGTCCGGCGTGGGCGCGCGCCACCACGTCACTTCCCGGTCCCGGTCGCCGTCCCACAGGAGGAAGTCCGCCGGGTCGAGCGCGTGGACGCCCGACCAGGCGCTGCGGGCGTTCGCCGGGAAGGGCACCTGAAGGCCGCACGCCACCCGCAGGGCCAGCGTCTCCTCGTCCACTCCGCTTCCGGTCATCGCCGCGAGGACGTCGGAGCGGTCGGCTGCGACGGGCACCCCGTCCACCCGGGTGTGGAAGACGCGGCGCAGGCCGGAGAGGCTGCCCTGGGTCCGGACGGTGCCGTGCACCGATGCCACGACATGGCAGGAGCCCAGCAGCGACGGTATGAACCGGTCCAGGTCGGCGGGCCGGGAGACGCCGGCCGCCAGCTGCTGGAGCCGGTCTGCCGTGACCGGGGACGATCCGAACACGGCCAGCCGCACGGTGCCCGCCGCGGCGGTCAGGACCCGGTCGTCGTGCCACCGGCCGGCCAGCCACGGCCGTCCGGAGGGGTGGGTGACCACCCGGGCGTCCGCGAACGGTACGAGCGGTCGCAGCCGCGCGCCGCCGGCGGTGTCCGGCAGGACCACGAACCCGGCCTGCGTCTGCGTCATCCTGTCGCCCCCCGTCGGTGCCCTCGCCGCCCCGCGCGGCCGGGGCCGCGGTGCGGGGCGGCGGAGACCGGGTCCCGCTCGCGCGGGCCCGGCTCCCTGCCTGCACTGTGTCCGCTGGTTCAGCGGACGGCCTACCAGTTGTAGTTGAAGAACCAGTCGGGCGACCGGCCGCTCGATCCCAGCGTGTCCTCGGAGAACTCGCCCACCTCGACCAGCGTCGGCGGAATGTACTCCGTGGGCGTCTGCGTCTGTTCGGACTGCTCGTTCATGACAACCTCTCCTTCTGCATCGGGTGTTGGTCAGCGGTGAGGGAAGGTAGCACCGGAATCGGCGTGACTCGTGTGACCTGTGTCGCATCGTGTGGCGGACGGAATGTCGGAAGCCCGCCGAAGCACCTGGGTGCCATATGTGCGGCGAAACAAGCGGAGATCCGAAAAGAATCGCGACCATGTCAAAAAGCGCCGAAGAAACGCGCTTGTGGTTGAACAGGTGAATGCTGCGTATTCACATACTGCCCTTATGAATGTCGGTGCCGATATCCGGCCTGCTGCGGCATGATGGCGATCATGACGGATGAACGCCTGCCGGAGGCGGCAGAGGTGGCCCACCTGGCCCAGGACACCGTTCCCGGTGTGACCGCGGCGGATGTCCGGCCCATCGGCGAGGGGGGCGACCACGCGTCCTGGTGGGTCGGGCCGGACCGGGTGGCCCGGTGCGCGCTGGACCGGAGCGGATCGGAACGGCTGCGCCGGGAGGTCGCGCTGCGCGAGCTGATCGGCGACCGGATCGGCGTGTCCGTGCCGGTCAGCGTGGCGAGCGGCGAGTGGGCCCGGGGCCGCGCGTTCACCCTGGACACCCGGCTGGACGGGACCTCCGCCGAATTGCGCCCGGTGACGGCGGCGGGCGAGGCCGACCTGGCGCGGCTGCTCGTCCTGCTCGCGGAGGTGCCCGCGGAGGCCGCGGAGGCACTGGGGGTGCCCCCGGAGGCGCCGCGCAACATGCCCGGGCTGTTGCGCCGCGCCACGGAAGCAGCCGAAAACGCCGCCGCGCGGGGCGAGTTCGAGACGGCGTGGCTGCCGAGGCTGCGCGTCCCGGGGGCGGAGAGCGCCACCGCGCCCGGCGCGCTCGTACACAACGACCTCAAGGGCGAGCATCTGCTGGTCGCCGAGGACGGCCGGATCAGCGGCGTGCTCGACTGGGCGGACGCGGTCACCGGCGATTCCGCCGAGGACGTCGCGGGGCTCGCGATCTCGGTCGGCGCGGTGGCCGCCGTACGGATCGCGACGGCCGCCGGTTTCGGCCTCGGCGCCGGTGCCCGTGCGCTGCAACTGGCCCGCTGCGACACGCTGACGCTGCTCTCCGACCGGCTCCGCGGCATCGACGACAGTCCGCTGCCGTTGCTGCGCGCGCAGCTGCGGCGGGCCTGGGAGCCGACCTCCCTGGACGCGCCGGAAGAGGCCTAACCCACGCGGCCCGAGTCCCGCTCCCGCACCTCTCCCGTCTTCCCCGTCTCCCCCGGCTCCCACAGCGGATGCTCACGCCGCGCCCACCCCGGGTCGACGGTTCCGGTCCGCATCCCCCGGCGCGCTTCGGGATCGCCGTACGCCATCCACACATGGCCCGCGATGACGACGGCGATCGTCAGGGCCAGCCAGTCGTGGACGAAGGTCGCGCCGCTGCGCCAGGAGAGCGGGGCGAGGTGGGTGAACCACATCAGCAGGCCCGTTCCGGTCATGACCAGGACCGCGCCCGCCAGCCACGCCGCGTAAATCTTCTGCCCCGCGTTGAACTTCCCTGCGGGCCGGTCGGAGCCACGGCGCAGCGCGGCGCGCAGCCAGCGCCCATCATGCGGCCCATATCGGTTGAGGCGGGTGAGGTCGGTGCGCAGCGCGCGCGAGGCCAGGCCGAGCAGCAGCGGTACGGGGAGCAGCAGCCCGGACCATTCGTGGACGGTCACCATCAGCGCCCGGCGGCCGACGAGCTGGGCGAGGAAGGGGAGGTAGAGGCAGCCCGCCGTCAGGACGCAGACGGCCATGAGGGTGGCGGTGGCGCGGTGCACCCAGCGTTCGGCGGGCGTGAAGCGGCGTACGCGCGCGGCCCGTTCAGACGGTCGGTGCATCGTCGCGTCCGTTCGAGCGGCCGACCCACGCGTTTACGTCGTACCCGCGTTCCTCCCAGTACCCCGGCTCCACCCGCTCGGTGACGGTGATGCCGGACAGCCATTTCGCCGACTTGTAGAAGTACATCGGCGCCACGTACAGCCGCACCGGGCCGCCGTGCGCGTGCGGGAGCGGCTTGTCGCGCATGGTGAGGGCGATCAGTACGTCGTCCCGGCGGGCCTGTCCGAGCGTGAGGCTTTCGCTGTACGCGCCGTCGAAGCAGGTGAAGCGGACCGCTTTCGCGCCGGGGCGCACTCCCGCCGCGTCCAGGAGGCGGGACAGGCGGACGCCCTGGAACGGCGTGCCGGGCACCCGCCAGCCAGTCACGCACTGCACGTCGCGCACCAGGCGCGTCTGCGGCAGCGCGCGCAGGTCGGCCAGGCGGTAGGTGGCCGGGCGGTCGACCAGGCCGTCCACCTTGAGACGGTAACTGCGTTCGTTCTTGGGCGGTACGGAAGCGGTCACCGAGTAGTAGCGGAAGCCACCGCCCGCCGGGAGGAGGCCTGACAGGCCGGTGGGGTCGTTCTGCGCGGCGGCGCCGAGGGTGCGGTCGTACGCACGCTGGAGGTACGGGGCGGTGGCGATGCCGGCTGCGCCGGTGGCGAGCATGCCGAGTACCAGGCGGCGGCCGACGGGGCTGCCGCGCCCGTCGGCCCCCGGCTCCGCGGCGGGCGCGTCGTCGTTGGGGGTCACACCTCGATTCGAGCACCGCGCCGGGGGCCCGGCCAGCCTGCGCGCCCGGACGTCAGGCTTTCGTCATCTCTGCCCGGGCCGCTGCCCGAACCCCGGGGGGACATCACGTGCCCTGGGCGTGGCAGTGGTCCGTCCCGCCGCTCTCCCGCGGCAGGTCCAGCGTCGGGTTCCGGTCGAAGAAGCCGGTCGGCCGCAGCGTGAAGCCGCAGCGGTCGACCGGCATGACCGGCCAGTCCTCCAGGCGCGGCAGGTGGGTCGGTCCGAAGCAGTGCCACAGGGTGAGGGCGGTGTTCTCCAGGGACTCGCCGGGGCGGGACCACGCGGTGACGCCCGCGCCGCCGGGGTGCTGGTTGGGGTAATCGCCGTCCGGGTAGTGGCGGCCGGCCGCGCTGCGGGTGACCCACAGGTGTCTGGTGGCGTAGGCGACCCGCGCGGCGACCGCGGAGCCGGGTTGCGCGAGCAGGGCCGGGCCGGAGGTCTGCGGGGTCAGGGTGTACGCGACCGGCTGTCCGGTGCGGTTGCGGGCGGCGGGGTTGGTGATCCGCCAGCGGCGTCCGGCGGCCGGGTCGGCCAGCCGTCCGGCTTCTTCGGAGTCGGTGACGGGGGTGGCCCGGATGGTGAAGGCGTTGCCGTTGGGGTTGCCGGGGCCCATGGGGAGCGGGACGATATCGACCTCCTCCACCGTGTTGGCGTGGCCGTCCACCGCCGGGTCCAGCCGGGCACAGAACAGATGCTGGTGGTAGGGAGCCTGGAGGCCGGGGGCGACCTCGGTGGCGTACGGCGAGACCGTCCCCGGTTCGGCTGCCGAGGTCTGCACCAGGCCGGTGGACTTGACCTCGAACTCGATGCCGCCGTCCTGGTAGAGGTACCAGTAGAAGCCGTAGTCATAGTTGCCGAGCGTGGCGATGCAGGAGACGACCAGGCGGCGGGAGCGGCGGCTCTCGACGGCGGAGTCGTCGAACATGTTGGTGTGCTTCCACAGGAGGCCGTGGTCCTCCTCGTGGATGCAGACGGCGTTGGGCAGCGTCCGCGGGGTTCCGTGGTCGTCGGGGACGACGGCGTCCACGTACCGGATCTCGCCGAGGCAGTCGCAGCCCAGCCGCAACGCGTTGGCGTTGCGGCCGAGGGTGTACTCGCCGACGTCCAGGTAGCAGATCCAGTTGCGGTCCGCGCCGGGGTCGGCGTACGGGACGGCCATCTCGGCGAGCGAGGCGCGGTGCAGGACGGGCCGTACGCGGTCGCCGTCGCGGTAGGACAGCTCGTGCAGGACCAGGCCCTCGCGGGAGTTGAAGTCCAGTCGCAGCGACCAGTTCTGCCAGGTCAGTCGGTGTCCGTCCAGGGTGAAGGAGGGGCCGTCGGGCTGGCTGATCCGCAAGGCCCTGAGGTCGGTGCGTGCCGGGCCGTTGTATTCGGCCTCGTAACGCCCGCATTCGGCGGGTACGGGCACCGCTCCGGTGTCGACGAGCCGGACGACCCGCCGCTCGGTCAGGTCCACGTCGGCGACCAGTCCGCCCACGGGGTGCGCGAACGGGTTGTCGGCCGTGTCGCATCGCAGGAACGTCAGCGAACGCAGCATCCGGCGTCCGGTCTCCTCGGCCCGGCCGAAGTTGCCTGCGGCCAGCGGCGCGCAGACGGCGAGCGCGGTGTCGGTGATGCCGCGCTCGGCCATGGCCTTGCGCCAGCCCGGGTCGGCCTTGACGATCGCGTCGCAGCGCTCGTACTCCTCGAACAGGATCGGCGGCTGGCCGTCCGCCTCCGGGTCCAGCGGGCGGTGGCACAGCAGGACGCGGGCGGTGACGTCGACGATCGCCTCGGCGCTCGTACCGGTCTCGGTGTCCAGGAGGGTCAGGCGCAGGCGGCGGACGACCGGGTCGCCGGGGCGGTGGGCGGCGACGGTGTGCCGGTCCGGCTCGTCCAGCAGCACGAACGGGAAGCGGGTGGTCTCGCCCACCAGGCCCTCGCCGCCCAGGACGTCGCGGGCCGCGGTGATCTCGTCGGCGGTGAGCGGGTCGAGGGGGTGCGGGGCGGGCGGCTGCGGTGTTGTCGTGCCGGGCGTCATCGGTCAGCTCTCCTCACGCAGGGGCGACGGCGTCGGCACGCTCGCCGCCTTCTCCAGTTGGAACGCCTCGTTGCCCAGGCCGATACGGGCATGGACCCGCGGGCGCCGGGCCCGCAGGATCCGCCCGTACCCGAGCCCGACCACGGCCGCCAGGCCGATGACACCGGGCAGCACCCAGCTCAGCGCCGAGCCCTCCCCGGCGCTGACCAGGACACCGAAGTCCTTGACCGCGTAGACCAGTACGGTCAGCAGCGCCAGCGCGGCCAGCCCGGCGGCCAGCAGCCGCCCGGCCTGGGCCCGCCCCGCTCCGCGCCGTACGAAGAACGCGATGACCGCGACGGACGCGGTGGCCATCAGCACGATCACCCCGAGCGCCCCCACGTTGCCGCCCCAGGTGAACAGCTTCAGCACGGGGGTGGTGGGATCGCCGGCCGGCGTCCGGTCGGTGAGCGCGAAGGCGGCCACGACGAGCAGCGAGATGACGGACTGGAGCAGCGAGCCGAGCGCGGGCGCGCCGCTGGACCTGGACGTGCGGCCGAGCGCGGCGGGCAGCAGGCCCTCGCGGCCCATCGCGAAGGCGTAGCGGGCCACCACGTTGTGGAAGCTGAGCATCGAGGCGAAGATGCCGGTCACGAAGAAGATGTGCAGAATGTCGGTGAAGGTGCCGCCGAGCCGGGGTCCGGTGAGGGCGAAGAGCAGCCCGGGGCCTTCTTTTCCGGCGGTGGCCACGACGTGGTCCGGGCCGGTGGCGACGCCGATCAGCCAGGAGCTGAGCGCAAAGAAGACCGCGACGAAGCCCACGGCGAGGAACATCACCCGGGCCACGACGGTCTGCGGCCGGCTGGTCTCCTCGGCGTAGACGGGGGCCTGTTCGAAGCCGACGAACGCGGCGACGGCGAAGCACAGCGCGGTGCCCAGGCCCGCGCCGCCGAGGGTGGCCGGGTCGAAGGCGAGCGGCGACAGGCCCTGCGGGCCCGGGTCGGCGGCGAAGGCGAGGTCGACGACGGCGATCAGGACGACCTCGACGGCGAGCAGCACCCCCAGCACCTTGGCGTTCAGGTCGATCTTCAGCGCGCCGAGCACGCCGATCAGGACGACTCCGAGCAGGGCGGGCCCCCACCAGGGGACGGTGAGGCCCAGATGCTTGTCGAGCAGCCCGGCCACCTCGAAGCCGAAGATGCCGTAGATGCCGAACTGCAGGGCGCTGTACGCGGCGAGCGCGACGAAGGACGCACCGGCGCCCGCCGTGCCGCCGAGGCCGCGCGCGATGTACGCGTAGAAGGCGCCGGCGTTGTGCACGTGCCGGCTCATCTCCGCGTAGCCGACGCTGAACAGCGCCATCACCACGCCCAGGATGACGAACAGCAGCGGCTGCCCGACGATGCCCATGACCTGGTACGTGGTGACCATGACACCGGCCACCACCATCAGGGGCGCGCTGGCCGCCAGCACGGACAGCAGCAGGCCCGGCGTGCCGATGCGGCCGGCGCGCAGGGCCCGCTCCTGGCCCTTGAAGGTGCTGATCTCATCGGGGCCGCCCGGAGCTCTGGTGCGTCCCGGACTGCCCTGGTTTCCCGTACTGCTCGTCAGCATGGCGCGGAGGTGTCCTTTCCGTGGAGCGGGGAGGCGGGGGTGCGCGTCGTGCGGAGTGCTGGGTGGTGCGGGTTGCGCGTGTGGTGCGTACGGCTGTGGCGCGTGGTGCGTGGTGCTGCGTACGGGCTCTGCCGCGTACGTCGTGCCGGGTGGTGCTGCGTACGTCGTGCGGGCGCCGGGCGGGGCCGGTCGCCGGGTCAGGCGGTGCTGAAGGCCGTGGCGCGGGCCGCCTTGAAGGCCTTGCGCGCGTCCCGGTCGGGGTAGGACCACGGGGCGGCGGTGACATGCGGGCCGATGCGGTGGAAGAGCGCGGCGGCCTCCGCCATCCGCCCCTCGTGGTACTTGGCGTGGGCGAGGAAGTTGAGGTCCACCTTGCGGCGCGGGTGGTCCTCGCCCTCCCACTCCAGCCACCAGTCGAAGGCCGCCTTCATGACCTGGCGGGCGCGGCGGGTGGACCAGTGGCCGGAGGCGGCCGGGTCCGCCGGTTCGAGCCCGGCGGCGGCCAGCGCGCGGTAGCGCTCGGCGTGCGCGACGACGGGCAGGATCGCCAGCGGTGAGTCGGCGGGGGCCTGTTCGGCGGCCCAGTACGCGAAGTCGTAGACCTGGTGCAGCGGGTCGTCGGCACCGTTCTGCTGCTGCTCGGCCAGGCAGGCGGCCATCAGGTGGTGGGCGTGGTGGTGGTCCGGGTGGCGGGCCCGTACCTGGTCGAAGGCGTGCTCGCGTTCGTCGGGGGTGCCGGTGCGGCGGGCGAGGAGCAGCAGGCCCAGCCAGGGCGTCGGGTCGCGGGGCGCCATGGCGGCGGCCAGGCGGCAGGCTTCGCGCGCGGCGTCCGCACTGCCCTTGCCGCGCAGCACTTGGCAGACGAGGGCGCACGCCAGCAGGGTGGCGGCGTCGGCGCTGTCCGGTTCGGCGAGGCGCCAGTCACCGGCCCAGGCGGCGCTGGCCTGGCCTTCGGCGAGGACCACCAGCCGGTGGCCCCGCAGGTCCCAGTCGGTTCCGGTGTCGGCCAGCAGCGTCCGTACCCGGACCCAGCGGCCGTGCGCCAGGGCGTCGACGGAGGCGGCGAGCTGGACGTCGTCCAGGGCCGGGTCGAGGACCGGCGTGTCCTTGCGGCGGGAGCGGCCCAGCGGCGGGGGTGGCGGAGGGGTCACGGGCAGGAACACTCCATGACGCGCTTCACCTCCGGCGCGCCGCTTTCCGGGCGCGTATGTGCGGAATCGGTGGACTGATCGACACCATGGGGTGTGGACTGATCGACACCGTTAGGTCACGCACAGCAAACCCGCAGCCACAGTGTCGCGTCAAGGCGGTTCGGAGATTGACCGAAAAGCCAACTCCCTTGCCCGTCAACACACTTGTCAATAAGTGCCGGGGGTGCGGCGGCGGCCCGAACGCGCACCGGCCCGGCCCCGTCCCCCCGCTCAGCCCACCGCCTTCGCCGCCGCCCGCCCTGCCGTGCGCCCCGAGAAGATGCAGCCGCCCAGGAAAGTTCCCTCCAGGGAGCGGTAGCCGTGCACGCCACCGCCCCCGAAGCCGGCCGCCTCGCCCGCCGCGTAGACGCCCGGCAGCGGCTCGCCGCCCTCGGTCAGCACCCGCGAGGACAGGTCCGTCTCCAGGCCGCCGAGCGTCTTGCGGGTGAGGATGCTCAGCCGTACGGCGACCAGCGGACCGGCCTTGGGATCGAGCAGGCGGTGCGGGGACACGGTGCGGATCAGCCGGTCGCCCAGGTACTTGCGCGCCCCGCGCACGGCGGTGACCTGGGCGTCCTTGGTGAAGGAGTGGGCGATCTCCCGGTCCCGCGCGATGATCTCGCGGTGCAGCGCGGCCTCGTCGATCAGCGGGTCCGCGGTGAGCTGGTTCATCCGCCGTACGAGGCCGCCGAGCGAGCGCTCGACGATGAAGTCCGCGCCGCGGTCCATGAACGCCCGCACCGGGCCGGGGGCACCGGGCAGCGCCCGCCCCAGCACATCCCGGACGCTGCGGCCGGTCAGGTCCGGGTTCTGTTCGGAGCCGGAGAGGGTGAACTCCTTCTCGATGATCTTCTGGGTGAGCACGAACCAGGTGTGGTCGAAACCGGTCCGCATGATGTGTTCAAGGGTGCCGAGCGTGTCGAAGCCGGGGAACAGCGGCACCGGCAGCCGCTTGCCGCGCGCGTCCAGCCACAGCGGGGACGGCCCGGACAGGATGCGGATGCCGTGCCGCGGCCAGATCGGGTCCCAGTTGTCGATGCCCTCGGTGTAGTGCCACATGCGGTCCCGGTTGACGATCCGGCCGCCGGCCGCCTCGGCGATGCCGAGCATCAGGCCGTCCACGTGGGCGGGCACCCCGGACAGCATCCGCTCCGGCGGCGTGCCGAGGCGCTCCGGCCAGTTGGCGCGCACCAGCTCGTGGTTGCCGCCGATGCCGCCCGAGGTGACGATCACCGCCTGCGCCCGCAGCTCGAAGGCGCCGGCCACCTCACGGCTGCTGGGCGTGCCGCGCCCGGCGTCCGACGGCTCCAGCACCTCGCCGGTGACGGTGTCCACCGCGCCCGCGCTGCGCCCCAGGCCGGTGACGCGGTGCCGGAAGCGCAGCTCCACCAGGCCGCGCGCCACCCCGGCCCGCACCCGCCGCTCGAACGGCTCGACCAGGCCGGGGCCGGTGCCCCAGGTGATGTGGAAGCGGGGTACGGAGTTGCCGTGCCCGGTGGCCTCGTAGCCGCCGCGCTCGGCCCAGCCGACGACCGGGAAGAACCGTACGCCCTGCCGGTGCAGCCAGGGGCGCTTCTCGCCCGCCGCGAAGTCGACGTACGCCTCGGCCCACTTGCGCGGCCAGTGGTCCTCGGGGCGGTCGAAGCCCGCCGCGCCGAGCCAGTCCTGCCAGGCCAGCTCGTGGCTGTCGCGGATGCGCAGCCGCCGCTGCTCGGGTGAGCCGACGAGGAAGAGGCCGCCGAAGGACCAGTGCGCCTGGCCGCCGAGGCCGCTCGCCGGCTCCTGGTCCAGGAGGATCACCTTGCGCCCGGCCTCGGCCAGCTCCGCGGTGGCCGCGAGACCCGCCAGACCCGCTCCGATCACGATCACATCAGCGTCGTAGGCCATGTCCGCCGTCTTCTTTCCGCACCGCGGCGCACCGGGGCCCGGCCGCCATCGTGGATACCGATCCTCAGCGTGTGCCCGCGGTGCGTCAACCGGGGTTCGCGCGCGGCACGGCGGGGCACCCGGGGGCGTCGACCGGCGGCGGGCGGCCGTCCGGCTCGCTATTCTCGGCCAAGTCTCCTTCGCCCCGCCCGACTTGAGGTGCCTGTCGTGACGGTGTTCCTGCTGGCCGTGAGCGCGGCCGGCTGTCTGGGTTCCGGTTTCGTGCTCCAGCAGTGCGCGGCCCGGCGCGCCCCCCTGCAGGACTTCCTCTCCCTGCGGCTGCTGCTCGACCTGGCCCGGATGCCGCGCTGGCTGGCCGGCCTCGGTCTCATGGTCGCCGGCATGGCGCTGGGCGCCGCGGCGCTCGGCATGGGGGAGGTCACCCTCGTCGAACCGTTGCTGGCCACGAACCTGCTGTTCTCCATGGCCCTGTCCAGATTCCTCACCCGGCAGCGGCTGGGGCGGCAGGGCTGGTGCGGCCTGTGGCTGCTGGCGGGCGGCGTGGCGGTGTTCATCGTGGCCGGTGAACCGCACGGTGGCCACAGCGTCGCCGGCCCGGTGCGGCACTGGCTGGTCATGGGGGCCGTACTGGGCCTCGCGCTGCTGCTGGCGGCCTGCGCCCGGCGCGTACGGATGAGCCGGGAGGCGGCGCTCCTGGGCGTCGCGGCCGGGCTGCTGTACGGACTTCAGGACGCGCTGACCCGGATCAGCGGCGAGCGGTTCGGGCACGGTGGCTGGGCGGCGTTGCTCACCGGCTGGGAGCCGTACGCGGTACTCGTTCTGGGCGTCGTCGCCCTGGTGCTGGTGCAGAGTGCCTTCGAGACGGCACCCCTGCGCATGTCGCTGCCCGCGCTGACGGCGGCCCAGCCCCTGGCGGGCATCGTCTGCGGGGTCGGCTTCCTGGGCGACCGGCTGAATCTGACCACCGGGGCGCTCACCTGGGAGGCGGCCGGGCTGGCGGCGGTCGTTTCCGGCATCATCCTGATCGGACGGCATCCGGCGATGCCGGCGGGGATGGCCGGGCGGCCGGAGCGGGTGCGGGAGTTGCAGGTGGGGTGAGGGGCGACAGTCGAGGCGCGGGTGGCCCCGTCAGCCCCTCTTGATTGTCATGCCCATGTTGCCCGCCCATGCCTCGCGAGAGCCCCCTTGGCGAGCAGAAACAAGACCCGGCACCCCTTCCCCTTCCGCGGCCCGGCGCGGAACCTCTTCGTACGAACCCCTACAAGCCACCCGAAGAGTTGCGAACAGTGAGGCATGCCATGAACGACGCCCGCCCCGCCCCCGAGGACACCCGGAACGCCTGGTACGTCGACGACCGCTGCACCAACTGCGACGTCGCCCGGCAGCTCGCCCCCGACCTGATCATCGAGACCGGCGGCCGCTCCGAGGTCGTACGGCAGCCACGCGACGCGGCCGAGGAACGGCGGCTGTACGCCGCGGCGTTCGCGTGCCCCACCCGCTCCATCCGCCGCCCCGCACGCCGGCTCGACCCCGCCCTGGACCCCTATCCCCTGCGGCTCGGCACCACCGACGTCCTGCTGTGCGGGCACAACTCCCCGCACACCGCCGGAGCCAACTCCTACCTCCTGCACCGCCCCGGCGGCACGCTGACGATGGTCGACACGCCCCGCTGGAGCGAGTCGCTGGCCACCCGGTACGAGGCCATCGGTCCCGTCACCGACGTCCTGCTCACCCACCGGGACCACGCGGCACACGGCCGCCGCTACGCCGACCGCTTCGGCGCCCGGCTGTGGATCCACGAGGGCGACCTGGACGCCGCGCCTGACGCGGACCACGTCCTGCGCGGCACCGGAGCCACGGAGATATCCGAGGGCGTGCTCGCCCATCCGCTGCCCGGCCACACCAAGGGCAGCGTGCTCTACGTCGCCGACGAGCGGTACTGCTTCAGCGGGGACAGCTTCTACTGGTCGCGCACGACCGGCGACATCGAGGTGGCGGACAGCGTCACCTGGTACTCCATCGAGGAGTTGGCGGCCTCCCTGGCCCGTACCGCCGCCGGGCTGCGCTTCGAGTGGCTGCTGCCGGGCCACGGCGACCGCAAGCGGCTGCCCGCCGACGACATGGCCGCCCGGCTGCGCGGACTGACCACGCGTACGCGGGAGCTGCGGCCGCGGCCGGTCGACTTCACGGCGGTGCGCTGGTGAGGCCGGGCCTCGGCTCTGACACCCGCCGCCGGGTCCGTGCCACACCGGCCCCCGCGGACTGATTGCATGGAGACATGGACGGACAACAGCAGCCACTGAGCGTGGACGAGATCGTCGACATCGTCAACGAGAGCGACGAGGTCGTGGGCCAGGCCCGGCGGGGCGACGCCTACGCCCACCGGCTGCGGACGAGGTGCGCGTTCATCCTCGCCCGCGACGCCGAGGACCGGATCTTCGTACACCGCCGTACCGCGCAGAAGCTGGTCTTCCCCGCGCACTACGACATGTTCGTCGGCGGCGTGGTCGGCGCGGGCGAGACGTACGACGAGACCGCGCTGCGCGAGGCGGAGGAGGAACTGGGCGTGACCGGCCTGCCGCGGCCGGTCCCGCTGTTCAAGTTCCTGTACGAGACACCCGAGCACGCCTGGTGGTCGGCGGTCTACGAGGTGCGCTGCACCCTGCCCGTACAGCCGCAGGAGTCGGAGGTGGCCTGGCACGCCTTCCTGCCCGAGGCGGAGCTGGAGCGGCGCATCCCGCAGTGGGAGTGGACGCCGGACGGCATGGCCGCGTACGAGCGGCTGCGGGAGTGGCGGGCCGGGCGGGAGCAGTAGGGAGCAGTGAGCCTTCGGTGGGTCGCGCAGGCGGGATGTCCGCCGGTGGGCTGCTGCCCGCGCCGCACCGCGTAGGGTTCTGGCCATGATCCTCACCGACAGACTGCGGTCGATCGGCGCGGGCGTCCGGCTGTGGTTCGCACCGGCGCGCGTCCGCGAGGAGGGCAGCACGCCCGACTACCGCTTCTCCCTCGCCAACGAACGCACCTTCCTGGCCTGGCTGCGGACCGGGCTGGCGCTGGTGGGCGGCGGGTTCGCGGTGGACCAGTTCCTGCCCCGGCTGCACGAGGTGCTGCGGGTGACGTGCACGGTGGTGCTGCTGGTGGGCGGTGCGCTGTGCGCGGTGCGGGCGGTCAACCACTGGGTGCGGTGCGAGCGGGCGATGCGCCGCGGCGAGGATCTGCCCGCTTCCCGCTTCCCGGCCGTACTGGCGGTCGCCGTCGGTCTGCTCGCGGCGGCGATGGTCGTCCTGGTCGTCGCCGGCTGGACGCGCTGACCGATGGCCGGTTCCGCACGGCGGGAGGAGCCGCGCCCGGCCGGGGTCCCGGACCGGGACCCCGGCCTGCAGCCGGAGCGCACCCGCCTCGCCTGGCGGCGCACCACCCTGTCCTGCACGCTGGTCGCGATCCTCGCGGGGCGCCGGCTGGCCGAGCACCGGGTCCCGGGGCCGGTGACGGTGGTCGCGGCGGCGCTGGTGATGCTGGTGTGGATCGCGTTCGTGGCGGCGGCACACCTGCGTATGCGGGCGATGTGCGCTGCTCGTCCACCTGTCCTGTCCGCCCGTACGGCGCTGGCCCTGGCGGGCTGCACCTGTGCGTTGGCGGTGCTCGGTGCGGCGATCCTGCTCTGAGGGCCGGCCGGCCCTTTCCGGCCGGGTGACCCACACCCCATACTCACCCTCTGGACGCCATACCGACTAGTCGGCATGATCGTAGCGGCCGTCCGACCGGCGCGGCCGTCCCTTCCGTACGGAGGAGCACGATGAGCAACGGCACCCCTCCCCCGCGTTCCGCACCCCCGGGCCTGGACCTGGCACGGCTGCGGGACCATCTGGACCGGGAACTCCCCGGAGCGGTGCGGGGACCGCTGGATGCCGAGCTGATCGAGGGCGGCCGGTCCAACCTCACCTACCGGGTCACCGACGGCACCGGCCAGTGGGTGGTCCGGCGCCCGCCGCTCGGCCACGTCCTGGCCACCGCGCACGACATGCGGCGCGAGTTCCGGGTGATCAGCGCGCTGCACACGACGGCGGTGCCGGTCCCCGAGGCACTGCTGCTGTGCGAGGACGAGGCGGTGCTCGGGGCGCCGTTCTACGTGATGGAGCTGGTCGAGGGCGTGCCGTACCGTACGGCGGAGCAGCTCGCCGCGCTCGGCCCGGAGCGGACCCGCGGTGTGGTGCTGTCCCTCGTCGACACGCTGGTGGCGCTGCACGCCGTGGACCCGGCGGCGGTCGGCCTGGACGACTTCGGCCGCCCGGACGGCTTCCTGGAGCGGCAGTTGCGCCGCTGGGGCAAGCAGCTGGCGGCGTCGAGGAACCGTGACCTGCCGGGCATCGACGCGCTGCACGAGGCGCTGGGCGCGGCACTGCCGGCCTCCCCCGCGCCCGCCGTCGTGCACGGCGATTACCGGCTCGACAACGTCCTGGTGGGCGACGGTGACCGGATCACCGCCGTACTGGACTGGGAGATGTCCACCCTCGGCGATCCGCTGACCGACCTCGGCCTGCTGGTGATGTACAGCGAGCAGGAGGACGTGCCCGGCTCCCCGATCGCCACGACGCGCGGCGCGCCCGGCCATCCGGAGGCGGCCGAGCTGATCGAGCGCTACGCGGCCGGGTCCGGCCGGGACGTGTCCGGGATCGCCTGGTACACGGCGTTCGCGTACTTCAAGCTCGCCGTGATCCTGGAGGGCATCCACTACCGCTTCACACTCGGGCAGACCGTCGGCGCGGGCTTCGACCGGATCGGCGAGCTGGTGCCGGTCTTCATCGACCGCGGCCTGGCCACCCTCGACACCCTGACGACCGCCAAGGAAGGCTGAGGCACGCTGATGGACTTCGCATTCGACGCCCGTACCGAAGAGCTGCGCGGCAGGCTGCTGGCCTTCATGGACGAACACGTGTACCCGGCCGAAGCGGTCGCCGACGAGCAGCGAGCGGCCCTCGCCTCGCCGTGGGACACCCCGGCGGTGGTGGAGGAACTCAAGGCCGAAGCCCGCAAGCAGGGCCTGTGGAACCTGTTCCTCCCGGACGAGGAGTACGGCGCCGGGCTGACGAACCTCCAGTACGCGCCGCTGGCCGAGATCACCGGCCGCAGCCCGCAACTGGCGCCGACCGCGCTGAACTGCGCGGCGCCGGACACCGGCAACATGGAGGTACTGGCGCAGTTCGGCTCCGAGGAGCAGCGGAAGCAGTGGCTGCACCCGCTGCTGGCGGGCGAGATCCGGTCGGCGTTCGCGATGACCGAGCCGGACGTGGCCTCCTCTGATGCCACCAACATCGAGACCCGCATCGAGCGGGAGGGCGACACTTACGTCATCAACGGCCGCAAGTGGTACATCTCCGGCGCGATGAACCCGCTGTGCCAGATCTTCATCGTGATGGGCAAGACCGACCCGGACGGCGCCGACCCGCGCCGCCAGCAGTCGATGGTGCTGGTCCCGCGCGACACCCCCGGCCTCGAAGTCCGCCGCGCCATGCAGGTGTACGGCTACGAGGACCACTACCACGGTGGCCACGCCGAGGTCGTCTTCCACGACGTCCGCGTACCGGCCGCGAACCTGATCGGCGAGGAGGGCGGCGGCTTCGCCATCGCCCAGGCGCGCCTCGGCCCCGGCCGCATCCACCACTGCATGCGGCTGATCGGCATGGCCGAGCGCGCCATCGAGCTGATGTGCCGCCGCGCGGTGTCCCGTGAGGCGTTCGGCAAGCCGCTGGCGCACCAGGGCGTCGTACAGGGGTGGATCGCGGACGCGCGGGTGGCCGTCGAGCAGCTGCGGCTGCTGGTGCTGAAGACCGCGTGGCTGATGGACACCGTCGGCAACAAGGGCGCCCACACGGAGATCCAGGCCATCAAGATCGCCACTCCGCGCACGGTCGTGGACATCCTCGACCAGGCGGTTCAGCTGCACGGCGCGGGCGGCGTCAGCCAGGACTTCCCGCTGGCGGAGCTGTGGGCGGCGGCCCGTACGCTGCGCCTCGCGGACGGCCCGGACGAGGTGCACCAGCGGTCGCTGGCGCGCCGGGAGCTGAAGCGCCACATGTAGCGCGCCGATGTACGGGTCCCTTGCCCCGCCCCGATTTCCCTGACCAAGGTCAGAGAATGGACAGCGCCCAGATCCGCCGGGTACGTCGCTTCAACCGCACCGTCACCGCACGGGTGGGCGTGCTCCACGACCGCTACCTCGGCCGCGACCGGCCCATCGGCGAGGCCCGGCTGCTCTGGGAGATCGGCGAGCGGGGCCAGGACGTACGGCGGCTGCGCGAGCGCCTGGGACTCGACTCCGGTTATGTCAGCCGGCTGCTGCGCGCCCTGGAGGCCGACGGCCTGGTGACGGTCGAGCCGCAGCCCCGGGACCGCCGGGTACGCGCGGTCCGCCTCACCGAGGCGGGCCGCGCGGAGCACGCCGCGCTCCTACTTCACCGAGATGCAGGAACGATTCGAGACGGGCTTCGACCCCGCCCGGAGCCTGCTGCCCGACGCCGGCGAACTCCGCGCGCCGCAGGGCCTGTTCCTGGTGGCCCGGCTGCACGGCGAGCCCGTCGGCTGCGCCGGCCTGAAGCTGCCGCCCGGCGCGCCGGCCAAGGTCAAGCGCATGTGGGTGGCTCCGCACGCACGACGGCTCGGCCTCGGCCGCCGGCTGCTGGCCGAGCTGGAGACCCGGGCCGCCCGGCACGGCCATGACGTACTGCGCCTGGACACCAACAAGGTGCTCAGCGGCGCGATCGGCCTGTACCGCTCGTACGGCTTCGAAGAGGTCCCGGCCTTCAACGACGAGCCGTACGCCCATCACTGGTTCGAGAAGCGGATCGGCGGTGCCTGAGCGTCCGCCCGGGCCAGGTGCCCCTCATGGCCGCAGTGCCCGCAGCAGCAGGTCGGCGAGGTGATCGGCGACCTGCTGCGGGGTGAGCGGGCCGTCCTCGCGGTACCAGGTGCCGAGGTGGTGCACCGACCCGAAGTGGTAGTCCACGACCAGGTCGGCCGGGGTGGCGCTGCTGAACACCCCGGCGCGCTGGCCCTCTTCGACGAGCGCGCGGAACCGCTCGTGGTAGCGCCGCCGCTCGGCCCGTACCTGCTTGTCCTTCTCGGGGGCGAGATGGTGCATCGAGCGGAAGAAGATCTTCGTGTCGTCAAGTTTTTCGATGGTGGTGACCACGACGTCCGCCGCGGCGTCCCGCAGCCGCCGCTCCACGGGCGCGTCGGCGCAGGCGAAGTGGTCCAGCCGCTCCTGCTGGAGCCGCAGCACCCGCCCGTACACCTCGTGCAGCAGGTCGTCCTTGGAGCCGAAGTAGTGGTACAGGGCGCCCTTGGTGACGCCGGCGGCCTCGACGATCTCCTGGACGGAGGTGCGGTCGTAGCCCCGTTCGGCGAAGAGCCGGGTGGCGGTGGCCAGCAGCCGCTGCGCCACGGGCTTGGTGCTCCCGCCGTCCTTCGTGCCGGCCATCCGCCCTCACCTGTCCCTCGTGCGTCGTGCGTCGTGTCGTTGCGTGGTCTGCCCCGCGGGCGCGGTCAGCCGCGCCCGCGCAGTTCCCGCCTGAGGATCTTGCCACTGGTGGTCTTCGGCAGCTCGGGCAGGATCTCCACGTGCCGCGGATATTTGTACGCGGCCAGCCGCTCCTTGCAGTAACCGGCCAGCTCGGCCGGCTCGGCGTGCTGTCCGGGCCGCAGGCTGACGTACGCCTTGACCGACTCGCCCCGGTAGGCGTCCGGGACGCCGACCACCGCCGCCTCGCGCACCGCGGGGTGGCCGTACAGGACGTCCTCGACCTCCCGCGGCCACACCTTGAAGCCGGACGCGTTGATCATGTCCTTCTTGCGGTCGACGACGTACAGCCAGCCGTCCCGGTCCATGAAGCCGATGTCACCGGTGCGCAGTTCCCCGTCCGGCAGGGCCTCGGCGGTGGCGTCCGGGCGGCGCCAGTAGCCGGGCACCACCTGGGGGCCGCGCACGGCGATCTCGCCGTGCTCGCCGAACGGCACGTCCCGCCCCTGGTCGTCCATGATCCGTACGACCGTGTCCGGGCCCGGCACGCCGACGGCGAGCGTCCCGGAGGCGGGGTCCACCGGCGCCTCACGGCCGGGCGGGACGCTGGCGCACGGCGCGGTGCACTCGGTCAGCCCGTAACCGTTGTGCAGGTACGGACCGAAGGCCGCCCGGAACTTCTCCACCAGCGCGGGCGGCAGCGGCGCGCCGCCCGAGGACAGCGAGGCGAACGACGCGAAGTGCTCGCGGGTGACCCCGGGCTGCGCCGCCAGCGCCATGTAGGCGGTGGACGGGCCGACCGTGTAGGCGGGCCGGTGCTCCAGGAAGGCATCGAGGACCACGCCCGGCTCGAAGCGGTAGGCGAGCACGAGGGTGCCGGCGTTGGTGAAGCAGGCGGCCAGTTCGCAGACCATGCCGGTGATGTGGAACAGCGGCGCCAGCGCGAAGTACGTCGCGCCGTCGGGCAGCGCCAGGCCGGTGCGCTGCCGCTCGGCGTTGTACGCGATGTTGCCGTGGGTGTTGGCGGCGCCCTTGGGGGTGCCGCTGGTGCCGGAGGTGTAGCTGATGAGGGCGGGGTCCGCGGCGGCCGGCGGCGTCACACCGGGCGGCTTGCCCTCGTACGCGCGGGCCGCGGCCAGCAGGTCGTCGGCACCCTCGCGCGGCCCGAGCCGCTCGCCGCGCAGCACCCGCGCGTCGTCCCGCGTCTGGAGGTCCAGCTCGCAGGCGGTCAGGGCGATGCGTACGGAAGGGGCCGCGGCGGCGGTCGCCCGCAGGAAGGCGTCCCAGGTGCGGTCCGCGCAGATGAGCGCGGTGACCTCGGCGTCGGTCAGGATGTGCGTCATCTCGGCCGACTTGTACATGGGATTGACGGGAACGACGATGCCGCCCGCCTTCCAGACGCCGAGCAGCGCGAGCGCGAAGTGCGGGGTGTTCTGCAGCATGATCGCGGCACGGTCGCCGGGCCGGAATCCGCGGGCCGCCAGGTGCCCGGCCACACCGTCGCTCAGCGCGTCGGCCTCGGCGTACGACAGCCGCCCGTCGAAGTAGGCGAGGGCGGTGCGGTCCGGGGCGCGGCGGGCGGCGTCCTGGAAGGCGTGCAGGGCGGAGGGGGGCGGGTCGACGGGGGCGCGCTGGGCGTCGGTGAGCTGCGCCAGCCAGGGCTGGTCCGCGTACGTGGTCATCAGGGGCCGGTCCTCGTGGGTGGTCATCGGGGCGTCCCCTCGGCTTCCAGCGTGCGGCTCCCGGCCTGCTCCAGCTTCCGCTGGAGGTGGTTCATCCCGCCCAGCCACCGCTCGGTGTCGGCCGCCCGCGCGGTGTAGTACTCGCCGACCTCCGGATGCGGCAGCACCAGGAACCGTTCCTCTTCCATCGCCGCGAAGAGCGCGTCGGCGACGGCGGCCGGCTCGATCGCCGTCGGCGTCAGCACCAGGTCCCCGGCCGCGCCGGTGCCCGCGAGCATGTCGGTCCGCACGCCCTGCGGACAGATGGCGTGTACCGCTATCCCCCGGTGCCGGTACGTCAGCGACAGCCACTCCGCGAAGGCGTACGCACCGTGCTTGGTGACGCTGTACGGGGCCGCGCCGACCATCGTGAGCAGGCCCGCCGCGGACACCGTGGACACGAACCGGCCCGCGCCGCGCTCCAGCCATTCGGGCAGCAGCGCGCGGGCCGCCCGTACGTGCGCCATGACGTTGACGTCCCAGGCCAGCTCCCAGTCGGCGTCCGGCGCCTCGGGCCCGCCGCCGGTGCCGACCCCGGCGTTGGCGCAGAAGACGTCGACGGCCCCGCCGAGCACCTCACGGGCCGCCGGTACGACGGTGGAGGCGTCCCCGGCCACCGCGACCGCGCCGATCTCCCGCGCGGTCCGCTCCGCCTTCGCCGCGTCCAGGTCGTTGACCACCACCCGCGCGCCTTCGGCGGCGAAGCGGCGGGCCAGCGCGGCCCCGATGCCCCCGCCCGCCCCGGTCACCACGACTGTCTTGTCCCGTACGGCTTCCACCTGCGGTCTCCCTCGGTCGCCCCTGGCTCGCCCTGACTCGACTGCCAGGCAGACTAACCAGTCGGTATGCCAGAGCGGAAGGGCGCGGTACCCACCCGTGGGCCGCCCGTGGACCGCCCATGGGCCGGACGCGGCGCCGACGCGCGGCACGCCGTCCCTCACGTTCCCCCGGAGGCCGCCGGGCGTTAGCGTGCGCACGACACGGGCTCTGACGGCGGAGGTGGACCCATGTCCCTGTCCAGACGGAATCTGCTGGCCGCGACGGCGGCCACGAGCGTGACGGGTGCGACGGCGATGACAGGCGAGGCGACAGCGGCAGGCACGGCATACGGCCCCGAAACCCCAGGGACAGCCGGTACCGCAGCGCACGGCCCCCGCCCCCGCGTCCGTACCGGCTTCGACCTCCTGGCCGCCAACGGCTACGCGCTCCTCTCCGGCCAGCGGATCGGCATCGTCACCAACCCCACCGGCGTCACCCCCGACGTACGCCACATCGTGGACGTCATGCACGCCGACGAACGGGTGGACCTGACCGCCGTCTTCGGCCCCGAACACGGCTTCCGCGGCACGGCCCAGGCCGGCGGCTCGGAAGGCAGCTACAAAGACCCGGCCACCGGGCTGCCCGTCCACGACACGTACGGCAAGAGCGGCCGCGCGCTGGCCGACATCTTCACCCGGTCCGGCGTGGACACGGTCGTCTTCGACATCCAGGACGTCGGCGCGCGCTTCTACACGTACATCTGGACGCTGTACGACTGCATGGTCGCCGCCGTCCTCGCGGACAAACGCTGCGTCGTCCTCGACCGCCCCAACCCGGTGACCGGCCGCGCCGCGACAGGCCCCGTGCTGGACCCCGCCCTGGCCTCCGGAGTCGGCCGCGAACCGATCGCCCTCGCCCACGGCATGACCGTGGCCGAACTCGCCCTCCTCTTCAACACCCAGTTCCTGCCCCGCGCCGCGGGCCGCCCGGCCGACCTGGAAACCGTCCTCATGACAGGCTGGCGGCGGCCGGACTTCTTCGACGCCACGGGCCTGCCCTGGGTCCCGCCCAGCCCCAACATGCCCACCCCCGACACCGCCCTCGCCTACCCGGGCACCTGCCTCTTCGAAGGCACCAACCTCTCCGAGGGCCGCGGCACCACCCGCCCCTTCGAACTCCTCGGCGCGGACGGCATCGACCGCCACTGGTCCGCCGCCGTCACCCGACTGGCCACCGACATCGGCCTCCCCGGCGTCCACTTCCGGGAGGCGTACTTCGCCCCCACCTTCTCCAAGTTCCAGGGCAAGACCATCGGCGGCGTCCAGCTCCACGTCCACGACCGCGCGGCCTTCGACCCGGTCCGCACCGGCATCGCCCTCCTCATCACCGCCAAACAGACCTGGCCCGGCTTCGCCTGGCGCCCGGACCACTGGATCGACAAACTCACCGGCACCCCGCGCGTACGCACGATGATCGACGCGGGCGCCGGCGTGGACGAGGTGACCGCGGCCTGGCAGGACGACCTGACACGCTTCCGCCGGACGCGACGGGAGTATCTGCGGTACCGATGACTCCCCACGAGACGCGGGCGACGCAATCTCCCCTGGCGGCGCCCGCTTCGCCCAGCCATGGTGGAACCCGCGGCTTCCGCTCTCAGAAGAAGCACACCCCATGGCCACCACGCCGCCGCACTCCCCCGCCATCCACCTCACCGAACAGGTCCTCGCCTACCCCTGCTCGATCACGCGCTGAATATCGGTCTGGACGTCGAGACTTACAGCAATTTGGTGCGCATCTCGTCCCAGGTGCTGGGATCTCTTCCGGCGACCCGGTGCCTCGCTCGCCACGTCGTACTATTCGGCTACGGCCGAGCAGCACAACGCGGTCACCGGCCGCCGAAGTCATCAGCGCACACGCGCGAACATCGAGAGGGCCGTGCAGTTGGGTATTCCGCTGCGTGTGGGCATTGTCTCGGCCACAGGGACGCGGAACGTCGATCAGGAGCGGCGGGAGCTCAGCGCTCTCGGAATGACGCGCATCAGCGCCGATCATGTTCGCCCGTTCGGGCGAGGAGCGGAAGGACGGGCGCCGAGCACTTCCGGACTTTGCGGCCGGTGCGGCGTTGGTGTTGCGGCTATTGGCCCGGACGGCGATGTCGCTCCTTGCGTATTCTCCGCAGGGTGGCTGAACGTCGGCAATGTGCGACGTAGTCCCCTCGCCGCTATCCTCAGCAGCTCCGCAATGGCCAAGGGCGCAGGGGAGGTTCGCAGTTCGCCCCGTACGGTCGGAGCCTGCGACCCTGGTTGTGACCCCAACGCGGAGTGCACACCGGGGGTTCCGCCCAGCGAGTGCCAACCGAGGAGCTGAAGCCTCATGACACACGAACTCCTCGGCCCGGAGTTCTGGGAGCTGATCCGGCCGTATACAGGTGATCTCATCGAGTCGCGCCCCAGTGAACGCGGGTTCGGATCCGACCTGACCGCCTTGGTCGAATGCGAGAAGGGACCGTTCTTCGTCAAGGCCATGCGCAACCGGCCTGGAGGCCGTCGTGACTCAATCAACCGGGAACGTCTGATCAACCCGTACGTACAGCCGATCTCTCCGGCGTTGCGATGGCAGACCGAGGACTCGGGTTGGTTCGCCTTGGGTTTCGAGGTCATCACAGGCCGACGGGCAGACCTCACGCCGAACTCGCCAAACCTCCCTGTGATTGTCGAGCTGCTCGACCGAATTGGCGATCTGAGCCTGCCGGACATCGCGCAAGGCTGGACGGAAAACCGATGGGACCGGTTCTGCACCGACGCGGCAGAGGCAGAGCTGCTGCGGGGCGACTCGCTGCTGTAAACCGACATCAACCCGAGCAACGTCATGATCGGTGACGCGGCCACATGGATGGTGGACTGGTCCTGGCCTACCCGTGGCGCGGGATTCATCGCTCCGGCTTGCCTTGTTGTGCAGCTCATTGCTGCGGGACACAGAGCCGGGACTGCGGAGTCCTGGGCGGGGCGCTGTGCGGCATGGGCACATGTGGACTCGCGAGCGGTCAACGCGTTCGCCAAGGCCACAGTGCGCATGAACCGTGCACATTGCGATCGGCTGCCCGACACCGCCTGGCTCAAAGCCATGCTCGCGGCCGCCGAGGAGTGGGCCGGCCATCGGGGAGTGAGCGTTTGAGAGACGGACTGTCTCACTCGCCAAGACACCCCATCCCACCTATTGACTGGCCCGGCGTCCCGCGTGACAGTGCCGCTCGTGCACAGTGACGCGACATCAGCAGCCGCCCCGGCGGAGCGGCCCCCGGCCGCGGAGGTTCCAGGTCACGGTCAGGAGGCCGCCGCTCCGCCCGCCTCCCCGGAGAGCCTTCGCCGGGTGGCCGTGGCCTCGTTCATCGGGACGGCCATCGAGTTTTATGATTTCTATATCTATGGGACGGCCGCCGCCCTCGTTCTCAACCAGGCGTTCTTTCCGACGCTCGATCCGGTCAACGCCACCCTCGCGTCGTTCTCGACCTATGCGGTGGCGTTCGCGGCGCGGCCGATCGGGTCGGTGGTGTTCGGGCACTTCGGGGACCGGGTGGGGCGGAAGTCCGTGCTGGTGGCCTCGTTGTTGTTGATGGGGTTGTCGACGGCGCTGGTGGGGCTGTTGCCGGGGTACGGGACGCTGGGGGTCTGGGCGCCGCTGCTGCTGATCCTGCTGCGGTTCCTCCAGGGGATCGGGCTGGGCGGCGAGTGGGGCGGGGCCGCGCTGCTGGCGGTGGAGCATGCGCCGAAGAAGCGGCGTGGGCTGTATGCGGCGTTTCCGCAACTCGGGCCCTCGGTGGGGTTCTTCGCGGCTACGGGCGTGTTCTGGCTGTTGTCCGCCGTGCTGGACGACAGCGCGTTCCGGTCGTGGGGCTGGCGGGTGCCGTTTCTGCTGTCGTTCCTGCTGGTGGCGGTGGGGCTGTTCGTACGGCTGAAGATCAGTGAGACGCCGGTGTTCGCGAAGGCGATGGACGCGCGGGAGGCGAGCAAGGTGCCCGCGCTGGACGTGCTGCGCCGGCATCCGCGTGAGCTGCTGCTCGGCGCGGGCGGCATGATCGTCGCGTACGGGCTGTTCTACACCGCGACGACGTACTGCCTGTCGTACGCCACCGGCACGCTCGGTGTCTCCCGCAACACCATGCTCGGCCTCTCGCTCGTGGCCTGCCTCTTCCTCGCGGCCGGTACGTGGCTGGCCGCCACCCGGTCGGACGGCGCGGGGCGGCGCCGGCTGGTGCTGGCCGGGACGGTGCTGTCGGTGGTGTGGGGGATGATCCTCTTTCCGCTGCTGGACACCGGGCAGCCGGTGCTGATCGCGGTGGCGATCGGCGGCGCGCTGTTCTGCATGGGCGTGGTGTACGGCCCGATGGGCGCGTACCTGCCGGAGCTGTTCGGTACGACGGTGCGGTATTCGGGCGCCTCACTGGCGTACAACCTGGGCGGGGTGCTGGGCGGCGCGGTGTCGCCGCTGGTGGCGACGCGGTTGCAGGCGGCCTTCGGGTCCGGGTCGGTGGGGTGGTACGTGACGGCGATGGCGGTGGTGTCGCTGGTGTGCGTGCTGGCGCTGCCGGAGACGCGGGAGCGGGAGCTGGGCTGAGGGGGCCGGACGGGGGCCGCCCCTCCTGGTCCGGAGTCGGCCGTCGGCTGTCCGTTCGCGGTCGGCGTCGACCGGTTTTGGCCGGGCGTCGACCGCCGGGCATCGACCGCCCGTCCCCGGCCGCCGTCTGCCGCGAACGGGCCATGCGTGGCGTATGGCCGGATCCGCCCGTCGGCAGGACGATGCGCTGCACACCGCGGCGCGGCTCGGTCCTCCGGGTCGGCAGCATGGCCCGGCGCGCCGCTCAGGGGGTCGTCATGACGGAGACAGCGGGTAGTTCCGGCGCAGCGGCGGCCGGGGACATCGGCGTACAGCCGTACTGGGAGCTGACGTTCGACACCGACGGCGATCCGGACGCCGGGCAGCGGGACCGGCTGGTGGCCGGGGTGGCGCAGCAGCGCGTCACCGATCTGCTGGTGTTCGCGCACGGCTGGAACAACGACCGGTCGATGGCCACCCGCCTGTACGGGCGGTTCTTCGCCCCGTTCCCGGCCATGGCGGGGGCGGGGGTGCGGCTCGGCTACTCCGGCGTGATCTGGCCCGCGATGCGCTTCTCGGACGAGCCGATTCCGGACTTCCCGAAGGCGGGGCCGTCCCCGGCCGCGGTACCGGCCGGGCCGCCCCTGCTGGACGAGGTGTCGCTGCACGCGCTGGCGCGGGTCTTCCCCGGTCGGGAGCTGACGCTGCGACGCCTCCAGGAGCTGCTCGCGGAGCGGCCCGCGGCCCGTTCCGCTTTCGACGAGTTCGCGCGCCTCGTACGTGAGCTGGTGGCGGTGCGCGAGAACAGTCCGGCGCGGCGGCTGGCCGAGGACGTGGGGGCCGGTACGCCCGCGATGCTCACCGACGACCCGCTCGGGGTGTGTGAGATCTTCACGGCGGCACTGGAGAAGTGCGGGCAGCAGGAGCTGTTCGGTGACGGGCTGAAGCGCATGTGGAACGGGGCCAAGGAGCTGCTGCGGCAGTCGGGCTACTACGCGATGAAGCGGCGCGCGGGCGTGGTGGGCCAGCTCGGGCTGGGGCCGGTGCTCGGCAAGCTGGTCAAGAGCGCGCCGGGTACGCGTATCCATCTGATCGGGCACAGTTTCGGCGCGCGCCTGGTGGCGTACGGGCTGCGCGGGATGCCTCCGGGCGTGACCGAGGTGAAGTCCGTGACCTTGTTGCAAGGGGCCTTCTCGCACTACGCGTTCGCCGCCCGGCTGCCGCACGACCCCGATCGCGGCGGGGCGCTGAAGGGGGTGCAGCAGCGGGTGGACGGCCCGATGGTGTCCTGCTACTCGCGGCACGACTCGGCGCTGAGCAAGCTGTACCCGCTGGCCTCGAAGCTCTCCGGCGACTCGGCGAGCTTCCTCGGCCTGTTCGACCGGTGGGGCGCGATCGGCCACGACGGCGTCCAGGCCGTGGACGGCGCCCAGCGTCTGGAGCTGGGCGCCGCGGTGCCCGGTAAGGGCTGTGTGAGTGTCGACGCGTCCGCGGTGGTCCGCAACGGGCCGCCGCCCGCCGGCGCGCACAGTGACGTCTGCCACGGGGAACTGGCGCGGGTGATCCTCGGCGCCGGGCGGGTGGTCATGAAGTAGGCCGTGACGTAGACGCGGAGCCGCTGTCCGGTTCCGTTCCCCTACCGGGCCCGTATCGGGCCGGTTGGCGCCAAGTCGGTCACGGCGCGGATCGACGGTCGCTGCGTGGGTACCAGGAACCACCGGCGCATCTCTCGACGGGCTGCCGGCAGCGCGCCGCAGCGGGAAGGCGGACGACCTTAACTTTCTCAAATCCCCACAGATGTACGGTGGATGATGCACACGAGGCGCGCCGGGCGCCGCGGGGGGCATCGGGAGCGAGAGGTGCGCCCGGTGCGGCGCGAGTGCCGCCACCACGTATCCGCAAGACAGTTCGATGGATCCGGCGGGCGGTCCGCTACGTCCATTCCCTGTCCAGTCGGGTCCTCCCCACGGAGGTGGGATGAATTGGCCGGTTTCAGAGCTCTCGCAGAACAGGTGCGCAACCCCCGTCTCGTCGCCACGCAGCGGCGCACGGCCTTGCGCAAGTGCCTTGAACGCTTCGCCCCGTACGGGCACCGCGCGACCTGGCACCATCTGTGCACCAGGGCGGGCATCGCGACCGAGGACCGCGAACCCGACCCGGCGCGGCTGATGGCCGCACTGGAGGAACTGGAAGAGGCCCGCGCCGTCTGGCTCGGGTACGAGAAGGAGTTCGCGGCCCGTCGGCGCCGCGAGAAGCACGACGGCATCCGGCAGCCCAGCGCGCTCGACGACTGGCACCGGCGTACCTGGGGCGGCTGTGACATCGTGCCGTGCGAAGCGCCCCACCGGCATCCGGCGGCGCCGCTGGCCGCGGTGCTGCGCAGCATGATCCGCGCGATGGAGTCGGGCACGCCGCGCACCGGCTGCCCGGTCTGCGGCACGCAGCGGTTCGTCTGGCGCACGGATCTCGAACGCTTTCCGGTGGCCGGGCCGGTGTGCCAGGAGTGCGGGATCGTCGCGCCGCTCTCGGTACTGACCCGCGAGACGCTGGCGGAGGCGCGGGAGTCCTCCCGCGAGCGGCGGCTGTACGTGGCGGCCTGAGGGAGCGCGGGCAGCGGTTCCGGCGCCGGGGTGCGTTGTCAGACCCTGGTGTCATGCTCGGGGGCATGGTTCAGGTATGCCTCAACGGCTCACGGAACGCCGCCGGTTCCGGGGTGGTGCCGAGGGTCCCGGCGGAGCTGGCCGATGCCGCGGGGAAGGCGGTCGCGGCCGGCGCCCGGGACATCCACGTCCACCCCAGGTCACCGTGCGGGCGGGAGTCCCTCGCGCCCGGTGTGCTGACGCCGGCGCTGGAGGCGATACGGGCCGTGGTGGACGTGCCGGTGGGTGTCACCACCGGCGTCTGGGCCGGACCGGACCCGGAGCGCAGGGTGGCCTGCGTACGGGCGTGGCCGGTGCTGCCCGACCACGCCTCGGTGAACTGGCACGAGCCGGGCGCCGAGGCGGTCGCCGCCGCCCTGCTGGAGCGCGGGGTCGGCGTCGAGGCGGGCATCTGGTCGGGCACGGACGGCGCGGAGCGCTTCGCGGCTTCGCCGCTGGGGCCCCGGGTGCTGCGGGTGCTGGCCGAGGTCATGGACCCGTGTACCGGTTCGGCGCGGGAGACGGCGCGCGGCCTGCTGCGCGCGCTGGACGCGTACGGCGCACACGGCCGCCCGGTGCTGCTGCACGGCGAGGACGGCGGGGCCTGGCCGGTGCTGCGGCTCGCCGGGGAGCTGGGCCTGGCCACCCGTATGGGCGTCGAGGACACACTGCTGCTGCCGGACGGTTCACCCGTCGCCTCCAATGCGGAGCTGGTGCGGGCGGCGCTGCGGGAGCTGGCGCCGGGACCCCGGCCGGGAGGCGGCGGCGTACTCCCCGGGGGCAGAGACGCACTCCCCGGGGGTAGTGACGCGCTTCCTTGGGGCAGTGACGCGCTCCCCCCTGGTGGCGGCGTACTTCCCGGAGGTAGATGAACGATGTACGTTCCGCGTCATGTGTGCGCCCGCCCGTTCCCGTACCGTCGCGCCGCCGGGGTGGAGCCGCTGGCTCGTGCCGCCCGCGGCGCTGTCCATCCACCTCGCCATCGGACAGGCGTATGCCTGGAGCGTGTTCAAGCCGTCCTTGGAATCCTCGCTCGGACTGTCCGGCACGGCCTCCGCGCTGCCCTTCCAGCTCGCCATCGTGATGCTGGGGCTGTCCGCGGCCTTCGGCGGCACCCTCGTCGAGCGCAACGGCCCACGCTGGGCGATGTCCGTCTCGGCCGTCTGCTTCTCCTCCGGCTTCCTGGTGGCGGCGCTCGGCGCGGCCACCCGCCAGTACTGGCTCGTCGTCCTCGGTTACGGCTTCATCGGCGGCATCGGCCTGGGCATCGGCTACATCTCCCCCGTCTCGACGCTCCTGAAGTGGTTCCCCGACCGTCCCGGCACGGCCACCGGCATCGCCATCATGGGCTTCGGCGGCGGCGCCCTGATCGCCTCGCCGTGGTCCGCCGGGCTGCTGGCCGCCTTCGGCGAGGACTCCTCCGGCATCGCCCGTACGTTCCTGGTCATGGGGCTGGCGTACGCCGTGTTCATGACGCTCGGCGTGCTGCTGGTACGGGTGCCGTCCGCCGGGGCGGCGGCGCCCGGTGCGCGCCGGGCGGCAGCCGCGCCCCGCCCGCTGGTCACCAGTGCACAGGTCTCGGCCCGTAACGCCCTGCGCACCCCGCAGTTCTGGTGTCTGTGGGTGGTTCTGTGCACCAACGTCACGGCGGGCATCGGCATCCTGGAGAAGGCCGCGCCGATGATCTCCGACTTCTTCGCCCGCAGCTCCGCGCCGGTGAGCGCGTCGGCCGCCGCGGGCTTCGTCGGCCTGCTCTCGCTCGCCAACATGCTCGGCCGTATCGTCTGGTCGGCCACCTCCGACCTGGCAGGCCGGAAGAACGTCTACCGTCTCTACCTGGGCGCCGGCGCGCTGATGTACCTGCTGATCGCGCTGGCCGGAGATGCCTCGAAGCCGCTGTTCATCGGCTGCGCGGCAGTCATCCTCTCCTTCTACGGCGGCGGGTTCGCCACCGTACCGGCCTACTTGGAGGACCTGTTCGGCACGTATCAGGTGGGCGCGATCCATGGCCGGCTGCTCACGGCCTGGTCCATCGCGGGCGTCCTGGGGCCGCTGATCGTCAACGCCGTCGCCGACGCGCGCCGCGCCTCCGGGCACACCGGCTCCGAGCTGTACACGACATCCTTCTTCGTCATGATCGGCCTGCTCGTCGTCGGATTCGCCGCCAACGAGCTGGTACGGCCCGTACATCCCCGGCACCATGAACCGCCGTCCACCGGGGCCGGGCCCGCGAGCCCGGCGTCCGCCACTCCGGAGGGAGCCGCCCCGTGACCGCCCGCCGCACCGCCCTGCTCGTCCTGGCCTGGCTGTGGGTGGGCCTGCCGTTCGGATACGGCCTTTACGAACTGGCCCTCAAACTGAGACAACTCTTCACGGGGTGAGCGACCACAGGCCGCATGCACCAATTCATCAACGCCCCTCACCACCAGCACACGCGAAGGCGGACGTCCATGGCAGAGCTCCACGACCTGACCGCGCTGGAACAGGCCGAGGGGGTGCGGACCGGCAAGCTGTCCCCCGTCGAGATCACCGAGCACTACCTCGCCCGCGCCGAGGAACTGGACGCCACGCTCGGCGCGTTCCTCACCCGCACCCCCGACATCGCCCGCAAACAGGCGGCCGCCGCAGAGGAGGAGGCCACCGCAGCGCGCCGGACGGGCCGTACGCTGCCGCCGCTGCACGGCGTGCCCGTACCGGTCAAGGACCTCAGCCAGGTCGCCGGTGTGCGCTGCACGATGGGGTCCCGGACGCTGGCCGGCAACGTGGCGCAGATGGACGACCATGTCGTCACCAGACTGCGCGCGGCAGGCACGATCCTGCTCGGCAAGACCAACACCCCCGAATTCGGCCTCCCCTGCTACACGGAGAACCTCCTCGCGCCGCCCGCCCGCACACCGTGGGACCTGGGGCGTTCGGCGGGCGGTTCGAGCGGCGGGGCCGCCGCCGCGGTGGCCGGCGGGCTGGCCCCCGTGGCGCACGGCAGCGACGGCGGCGGATCCATCCGCATCCCGGCCTCGCTCTGCGGGCTGTACGGCATCAAGCCGAGCCGCGGCCTGATCAGTTCGGGACCGCTGCTCCACGACGTGTCGGGTCTGAGCACCTCGGGCCCGCTCGCCCGTACGGTCGCGGACGCCGCCGCGCTGCTGGACGCGATGGCCGGTCCGATGCCCGGCGCCCCGTACGCGGGGCCCGGGCTGCCGCCCGGCGAGACGTACACCGCGTACGCCGGGCGCGACCCGGGGCGGCTGCGCATCGGCTGGCTGGCCGACGTGCCGTTCCCCGGCATCGAGCTGCACCCGGACTGCCGGGCGGCCGCCACGGAGACGGCCGCGCTCCTCACCGACCTGGGCCACCAGGTGGACGAGCTGACGCTGCCCGCCGACGACAGCGCCCGCCACGCCTTCACCCGCGTCTGGTCGGTGATCGCCGCCACCCGCCCGGTGCCGCCGCGGGACGAGGCGGACCTGATGCCGCTGACCCGCTACCTGCGGGCACGCGGCGCCGAGATCCCGGCGGTCGAGTACGCGCGAGCGCTGTACGCGTTCCGGATGCTGGGGCAGGTCATCGCCGACCAGGTGATGCCACGGGACGGCGGATTCGACGTGGTGCTGACCCCGACGGTCGCCCAGCCGCCGCCGCTCGTGGGCGGACTGCGCAACGACGCGGACGCACAGGCCGAGTTCGCCGTCGTCGGCGCCTTCACCCCGTACACGCCGCTGTACAACGCCACCGGACAGCCCGCGGTGAGCGTCCCGCTGCACTGGAACGCGGCGGGCCTGCCGATCGGGGTCATGCTCGGCGGACGGTACGGCGAGGACGCGACGCTCGTCGCGCTCTCCGCGCAGCTGGAGGAGGCCCGGCCGTGGGCCGGCCGCAAGCCCGACGTGTGGTAAGCGTCAGCGGTCCGCGCCCCGCCGGACGGGACGGCGGTCGTCGTCCCGGGCGGCAGTGCGGCGGTCGTCGTCCTGCGCGGCGGTCGCACAGCGTCCGTCCGTACCGGACACACCGTCCCCGGACGCGCCGCCTCCATCCGCACCGTCCCCGGACGCGCTGCCGCGTCCCCGGGACGGTCCGCCGACCCGGTCCACCCGCAGCCGCCGCGCGCCCGGGCCCTGCTCGCCGAGCTGGTCGTACGGGTTCGACAGCGCGCACTTCTGCAGGGACAGACAGCCGCAGCCGATGCAGTCGGTCAGCCGGTCACGCAGCTCGACGAGCTGCGTGATGCGCTCTTCCAGTTCCTCGCGCCAGACCTCGGAGAGCCGCGCCCAGTCGTCCCGGTTGGGAGTCCGCTCGTCCGGCAGTTCGGCGAGCGCATCGCGGATGACGGCGAGCGGGATGCCGACCCGCTGGGCAGCGCGCACGAAAGCGACCCGGCGCAGCGCGTCGCGGGTGTAGCGGCGCTGGTTGCCCGCCGTCCGGGTACTGCTGATCAGCCCCTTGGACTCGTAGAAGTGCAGGGCGGACACCGCCGCGCCGCTACGCGCGGAGAGCTGGCCGACCGTGAGCTCGTGGACCTTGAAAGGAAGCTGAGGCACGGGACAACCCTATCCGTGGGCACGGCCGGTGGACTGCGGGGATGCGCCCGGCCGGGGCCGCCGCGCGCGGGCGGCGCCCCCGGCCACGGAGCGAAGCCGTACCCGCCCCCACCCGCCACTGCTTACAGATGAAAACGGCTGAGCGTCTCCGCGACGCAGACCGGCTTCTCGCCGCCCTCGCGCTCCACGGTCACCGTCGTCGCGAGCTGCACCCCGCCGGACACCTCCGTCACGCCCGCGATCCGGGCCGTCGCCCGCAGCCGCGAGCCGACCGGGACGGGGGCGGGGAAGCGGACCTTGTCGACCCCGTAGTTGATGCCCATCTTGACGTTGTCGACCCGCAGCAGCTGCGGTACGAGGGCGGGCAGCAGCGCCAGCGTCAGGTAGCCGTGCGCGATGGTGGTGCCGAACGGCCCGGACGCGGCCCGCTCCGGGTCGACGTGGATCCACTGGTGATCGCCGGTGGCCTCCGCGAACCGGTCGATCCGCTGCTGGTCGATCTCCAGCCAGTCGCTGGTGCCGAGGTCCTCGCCGACCGCGTTCCGCAGTTCGTCGAGCGAGCCGAACACCCGGGGCTCTGCCATGTCCGTATGCCTCCTCAGGCTCCGCAGGCGCGGACCGTACCGTCCGCCGACTAAGCGCTTGCTCAGCATCTGCGGCGGACTCTTCCGTGTCAATGGCCCCACGAACCCGACCCGCACCCGGCCGGGGCCCGGCCCACACCCACACCCGCCCGGGTCGCTCTACCCCCGCGCACCGACCATGCGCAGCACGAGGCCGGCGTACAGATCGCCCACCTCCTCGGGCGTACGGGCGCCCTCCGCGGAGAACCAGCGGGCCACATCCACGCACAGCGACAGCACCGCGAGGGTGGTGCCCGGCACGTCACCGACCGTGAACTCCCCCGCGTCGGCACCATCCTGCAGGATGCCGCGCAGCGAGCGGTCGGTGCGCCGCCGCAGGTCGGCGACGTGTGCGTAGTGCTCCTCGCTCAGCGCCTGCAGCTCGTACTGGATGACCCGGGCGGTGGTGTGGTGCCGGGCGTGCCAGCGCGCGAAGGTACGGACGGCAGCGGCGAGCCGCTCGGTGGGGCCGCCCTCGGCGCCGGCCGCCTCCTCCATGATCCGCAGGGCCTTCTCGTGGCCGATGCCGCTGATCCGGAAGAGCAGCTCTTCCTTGGTCTTGTAGTGGATGTACAGCGCGGCCGGGCTCATTCCGGCCCGGCCCGCGATGTCCCGGGTGGTGGTGGCGTGGTACCCGCGCTCGGCGAACGCCTGCACGGCGGCACAGACCAGGCGACGCGCCGCCTCCGGCGACACATCGGCCCAGTCCTCCGCCGAGCCGTCCGCCTGCTCCGCCTCCGTGACCATCGCGCACCCCGATCCTCGGTCCGCCGCGGTCCCTCCACGACGGACCGAACACCTTACCCCGCCGGTGAGCAAGCGCTTAGAGTCGACGAGCCCGTAGCGTACGGACGCTGGAGTGCGGATCAAACGGGCGCGGGCCGTGCCAGACCCCTCAAAACGCCGAAACCCCCGTGAGCGCGCGCCCGATGACCAGCTTCTGTATCTGGCTGGTGCCCTCGTACAGCGTCATCACGCGGGCGTCGCGGAGCAGTTTGCCGACCGGGTACTCGTCGATGTAGCCGTAACCGCCGAAGACCTGGAGGGCGTTGTTGGCGGCGCGAACAGCAGCTTCGGAGGCGAACAGCTTCGCCTTGGACGCCTCGGTGACAAACGGCTCGCCGCGGTCGATCAGGTCGGCGGCCCGCCAGGTCAGCAGGCGGGCGGCGTCCACGTCGACGGCGATGTCGGTGATCAGTTCCTGCACCAGTTGGTGGTGGGCGATGGTCCGGCCGAACTGTTCGCGTTGCGTGGCGTAGCCGACGGCGGCGTCGAGGGCGGCCTGGGCGATACCCACGCAGCCGGCGGCGACCGACATGCGCCCCTTGGCGAGGGCCGACATGGCCACGGAGAAACCTTTCCCCTCCGGTGCGAGCATGGCGTCGGCGGGTATCCGGACGTCGTCCAGCACCAGTTCGGCGGTGGCCTGGCCGCGCAGCCCCAGCTTGCCGTGGATCTCCCGGCGCTCCAGGCCGGGCGTGTCCGTGGGAACGAGGAAGGCGCTGACGCCCTTGTGGCCGGGGGCGTCGTTCGTACGCGCGAAGAGCAGCACCACATCGGCCCAGCTGCCGTTGGTGATGAACATCTTGCTGCCGTTGACGACGTAGGAGTCGCCGTCGCGCACGGCGCGGGTCGTCAGGTTGCCCGCGTCGGAGCCGGTGCCGGGCTCGGTGAGGCCGAAGCAGCCGACGGCCTCGCCGGAGGTCAGCGGGGGCAGCCAGCGCCGTTTCTGTTCCTCGTCGCCCCAGGACGCGATGGTCTTGGCGACCAGGCCCAGTGACACGGAGACGATGCCGCGCACCGCGGAGTCGCCGCGGCCCAGCTCCTCGGTCACCAGCGCGTAGGCGAGGTGGCCGCCTCCGGAGCCGCCGTACTCCTCGGGAATCGTCAGGCCGAGGAAGCCGACCTCGCCGAGTTTCTTCACGATGCCCCGGTCGACACGTTCGGCGCGGTCCCAGGCGGCGGCGTGCGGCGCGATCTCGCGGTCGACGAAGTCCTTGGCGAGCTGCCGGGCGGCAGCCTGCTCCTCGCTGAGCTCCAGGTTCATCAAGGCCCCTTGGGGGAGAGGGTGACGGCGGCCCGGCCGTCCGGGATGGGACGGGACAGCCGGAAGGCCCGTTAACTACCACTGCTAGTTTTTGGGCGGCAGCCTCTACTATGTGCGGCATGGCCCGACCCCGCAAGCCCCTCCTGAGCCGGGAGCGCATCGTCACCACCGCCCTCGCGCTCATCGACGCGGAGGGCCTGGCCGCCCTGTCCACCCGGCGGCTCGCCGCCGAGCTGGGCGTCAGCGGGCCGTCCCTGTACAACCACTTCACGACCAAGGACGAGATCCTCGACGCGGTCGCCGACACGGTGATCGCCGAGGTGGACGTCTCGGCCCTCGGCGCGGGCGGCGCGGACTGGCGTACCGGCCTGCTGGCCTGGGCCCGCTCCTATCGCGCGGCGCTCGCCGCGCACCCGAACATCGTGCCGTTCCTCGCCCAGGGCCCGGGCCGCCGCCCGGCCGGCCTCAAAATGGCCGACGCGGCCTTCGGCGGCATGGTGGCGGCGGGCTGGCCGCCGGCCCAGGCGACCCGGATCTGCGCCATGGTCCGGTACTTCGTCGCGGGCTCCGCGCTGGGCTCCTTCGCGCGCGGCTTCGTGGACGACCCGGGCGCCTACGACCCGGCGGACTACCCGCACCTGGGCCAGGCCCATCTGCTCGCGGAGCACCAGCAGCGCGTCGACGAAGGGGCGTTCGAGACGGGCCTGCTGGCACTGGTCGACGGGCTGGCGCTGCGGCATCCGGATTCCGCCCCGTCGCCCCCCTTGTAGATGTAAGGTACATCCGCCCGCTAAGGCCCGCCTGCCGGAGAGCTGTGTCCGAGGGGAGACGACATGCGTGACCCGATCGCCGCGGTACGGGACCGGAGCGCCCCCTGGACCCGGCACGTCGTCCACATCCTGCGCGGCCAGGCCCAGGTCGACTTCCTGCCGAGCGCGGTCACCGGCGCGGTCTTCACACTGGCGCTGTGCGCGGCGGACTGGACGTACGGCCTGTACGGGCTCCTCGGCACCGCGACGGGCACGGCCACGGCACACCTCCTCGGAGTGGACCGCGACCGGATCTCCGCCGGTCTCGAAGGCTTCAACGCCTGCCTGGTGGCCGTCGGTTCGGCGGTCTTCCTGGGCCCCGGACACCTGTCCACCGCGCTCCTCGCGATGGGCGGCAGTGTGGTGGTCACGGTCGTCACCGCCGCCGTCGCCCGCGTACTGGGAAGCCGGCAACTCCCCACGCTCACCCTCCCGTTCTGCCTGGTGGCGAGCGCCCTGACGATCGCGGCGCCGGGCTTCGCGCGGCTCTGGCACCAGGGCGCTGCCCCGGCGGCGCTGCCTCAGCCGGCCGGACCGCCGTCCGCGCTGTCGTTCGCCGACCTGTGGCACGGGCTGTTCGCCAACGTCGCGCAGATCTTCTTCATGCCGCAGTGGTACGTCGGCGCGCTGTTCCTCGCCGGCATCTTCGCCGCGAGCCGGACGGCCGGGGCGATGGCGTGCCTGGGCAGCCTCACCGGTACCGGCACCGCGTGGCTGCTGGGCGCGCCGGCGACGCAGCTCGCGTCCGGCGCGGCGGGCTGCAACGCGGTGCTGGTCGCCATGGCACTGTGCGGAGTCTCCCTGCCGGCCGGCCGCCGGACCGCGGCGTACGCGGTGACCGGCGCGGCGGCCGCGACCGCCCTGACCCCGGCCCTGACCGCCCTCACCGCCCCGTCCGGCGGCCACGCCTTCACCTGGCCATTCGTCCTGACCACCCTCGTCTTCCTGGCGGCGGCCCCGGCGTTCCCACGCCTGCGGAAGGCTGAAGAGCCGACGCCGGCAGCCACCCCGGCTGCGCCGACCGCGCCGACGTCGGCCTGACGTACCTCGTCGGCAGCGGCGCGAAGCGCCCTGCCGACAGAACTTTTCGAGTGAGGCGAATCATGCATCGTGCAGATGCCGGGTGGGGATTCCCGTGGTGGGTCTGGCTCGTCCACCGGGCCGCGTATCAGGGCCGCGGGCGGCAGGCGGCGCCTTCCCGCCTCCCCCGGACTGAACCGAGAGCCCCCCTCAGCCCTCCTCCGCCCTCAAGTACCGCCGCAGCCCCACGTACTCCAGCTCCGCGTACACCGCCACCGTCACCGCGCCGGTCACCAGGAACACGGTGCCCAGGCCGGTGAGCGGGAGCAGGCCGGAGAAGGTGAGGAAGAGCATCGCGACGCAGGAGAGGGCGTTGCCCACGACGACGGCCGTGGCCGGGCCGGTCGGGATGCGTGGGTAGCCGGCGATCAGGGTGAGGGCGGCGGCGCCGCCGAGCATGGCGATGCCGATCGGTACGGACCAGGTCGTCGGTATGCCGAGCGGTTCGCTGAGGGGTTTGCCGCCGGCCAGCATGAAGACGCCGAACGCGGCGGTGCTCCAGCTGTCGATCCGCAGGACCGTGCGCAGCAGGCCCGCGCCCGCCGCCGGAGCGGAGCGGGCCATGGTGCCGGTCGTGGTCGTGGGCGTGGCGGTGCTCATACGCGTCTCCTCCTGGCGCGGGCGGGTCCGGCCGGTGGCGGCCCGGTCAGGGAAGACGATGCCGTCATCGGGGCGGCGCCTCAATGACCTCCCAGGTCATGGAGCCGCTGACCTCCGGTCCGGCGCGGCGTGCCGGTCGGGCCGGTCGGGCCGGTGCAACGTGGGCCGGTCCGGCGCGGCGTGCCGCCTGCCTCAGAAGACGATCAGGGCGCGGCCTCCCCTGCCCTCCCGCATCGCCTGGAAGGCGGCGGGGATGTCCGCCAGGGCGATGTGTTCGGTGACCATGCCGGACAGGTCGAGCGCCCCGCTGCGGACGTGTTCGGCGATACGTGGCAGGTCGGCGGCCGGGTCGCTGTTGCCGTAGACGCAGCCGGACAGCGTGCGGCCGAAGTAGAAGAGTTCCAGGGCGGTGAAGGTGACCTGCTGGTCCTGGCCGCCGATGCCGACGACGGTGGTGCGCCCGCCGCGCCGGGTGGACGACCAGGCCGTACGGATGGTCTCCGCCCGTCCCACGCACTCGATCGCGACGTCCGCGCCGTGTCCGCCGGTGAGTTTGCGGATGCGTTTGGCGGTGTCGTCCGAGGCGATGAGGAACTCGGTGGCGCCCGCGGCGCGGGCCAGTTCCTCCTTGGCCGGGGAGACGTCCACGGCAACGATCGTGCCCGCGCCCGCGATACGCGCGGCCTGGAGGGTGGACAGGCCCACGCCGCCCACGCCGAACACCGCCACCGACTCCCCCGCCCGGACCCGCGCGCTGTGGTGTACGGCGCCCCAGCCGGTCAGTACAGCGCAGCCCAGCAGTGCTGCGTCGGTGAGCGGCACGCCGGACGGCAGGGGCAGCGCCGCGTTGGCCGGGACGACCGTCTCCTCGGCGAAGACCGCCGTGCCGAGGCCGGGGTAGAGGTCGCTGCCGTCGGCGGCGAGCCGGGCGTACGGGGTGTTCGCCGCAGCGGCGGAGTCGGCGCACAGCCAGGGCTCGTCGAGCCCGCAGAAGTGGCAGTCTCCGCAGGAAGGGGCCCAGTTCAGGACGACCTGGTCGCCCGGGGCGAGGTGGCCGACGCCCGCGCCGACGGCGGTGACGGTGCCCGCGCCCTCGTGTCCGAGGACGGCGGGCGCGGGCTGCCGGAGTGTGCCGTCGGACAGTGACAGGTCGGAGTGGCAGACGCCGGCCGCCGCCAGGCGGATCCGTACCTGGCCCGGCCCGGGTCCGGGCAGTTCGATTTCGGCGACCTCCAGCGGGGCGCCCACGGCGGTCAGTACGGCGGCACGGGTCATGCGGAGGTGGCTCCTTGTTCTCCGGGGGGCGGCGGGGGGTGCGGCGGCCGACGCGGCGGTCAGAGCTGGAGGGACTTGGTCTGGAGGTACTCGGTCAGGCCGTGCGGGCCCAGTTCCCGGCCGATGCCGGACTGCTTGTAGCCGCCGAACGGCGCGAGCGGGTTGAAGCGCCCGCCGTTGATGTCGACCTGGCCGGCGTCCAGGCGCCGCGCGAAGGCGACCGCCTCGTCCTCGTCGCCGGCCCAGACCGCGCCGGCCAGGCCGTAGACCGTGCCGTTGGCGATCCGTACGGCCTCCTCCTCGTCCGCGTACGGCAGGACCGCGACGACCGGGCCGAAGATCTCCTCCTGGGCGATGGTCATGTCGGGCGTGACGTCGGCGAAGAGCGTCGGGCGGACGTAGTAGCCCCGCTCGCGCCCTTCGGGGGCGGCCGGGCCGCCCGCGACGACCCGGGCGCCCTCTTCGATGCCGCGCTCGATGTAGCCGCGTACCCGGTCGCGCTGGGTGGCGTTGACGACCGGGCCGAGGCGGCTGGCGCCGTCCAGCGGGTCGCCCGGCACGTACTTGGCGATCGCCGCGGCGGCCAGTTCCAGGGCTTCGTCGTACCGGTCGGCGGGGACCAGCAGCCGGGTCCAGGCGCTGCATGTCTGCCCGGAGTTGGCCATCACGTTGGCGATGCCGACGCCGACGGCCTTGCCCAGGTCGGCGCTGGGCAGCACCACGTTGGCGGACTTGCCGCCGAGTTCGAGGGCGCAGCGTTTGACGGCGGCGCCGGCGATGGCGCCGATCTTCTTGCCGACGGCGGTGGAGCCGGTGAAGGAGACCAGGTCCACGTCCGGGTGCTCGGCCAGCGCCTGGCCGGCGACCGGGCCCAGGCCGGTGACGAGGTTGAAGACACCGGCCGGCACGCCCGCCGCGTCCACGCATTCGGCGAACAGCTGGGCGGTCAGCGGGGTGTATTCGGCGGGCTTGAGGACGATCGTGCAGCCGGCGGCGAGCGCCGGGGCCACCTTGGCGACGATCTGGTGCAGCGGGTAGTTCCAGGGGGTGATGGCGCCGACCACACCGACCGGTTCGTGCAGGACGGTGGAGGTGCCGATCTTCTCCTCGAAGGGGTGGGTGGCGGCCAGTTCGGCGTACGAGCCGGCCACCGCGACCGGTACGGCGGCCTGTACCGCCTTGCTGAACGCCAGCGGCGCGCCCAGCTCGGCGGTGATCGTCTCGGCGATCTCCCCGGCGCGCCCGGCGAGCTGGTCACGCAGCGCGGTCAGCCGGGCGGCGCGCTCGGCGGGCGCGGTGCGGGCCCAGGCCGGGAAGGCGGCGCGGGCGGCGCGTACCGCGGCGTCCACGTCCTGTGCCGTCCCGGCGGGGACAGTGCCGACGACCCGTTCGTCGGCCGGGTTGACGACGTCGATGGTGTCCGGGCCGGCGGCGGGCCGCCAGCTTCCGTCGATGTACATAGCGTCGTGCTGCTTCACGTCGTCGCCTCCACGCCGGTTGCTGTCCCGTGAGCCCCGAAGGTACCCGCCGACCCAAACTAGCGGTGGTAGTTTTCTGGCGCCAGGCCCTCTTACCGGCCATCGGTGCCCGCACCGCAGCCGGGCCGGTGCCCCGGGTCCGTGCCCCGGCCCCGCCCCTCAGCCCCGAGCCGTCAGCAGCGGCTGGAAGTATCCCCCCTCCTCCGGCTCGTGCCACGCGAGGGCTTCGAAGCCCGCCGCCGTGACGAAGGCAGTGACCTGCTCCCGGGTCAGCGCCCAGGACGTGGCCCGCTGACTGCGTACCTCCCAGGTGTCACCGCGCGGCAGCAACTGGATGAGGTCGAAGTCGTAGTGCTCGCCGTCGTCGTGCCACTGCCACAGCTGGAGCGTGACGGCCCGGCCGCCGTCGGGGGTGCGGGTGACGCGGGCCGGCAGCACTTCGCGGCGTTCGCGGCGGGCTTCCTCGTACGCGCGCATACCGAGCAGGAGCCGGCCGCCGGGGCGCAGCACCCGTCGCATGGAGTCGAGGGCCGCGCGTACCGACCCGGGGGTGGTGAGGTGCGCCAGGGAGTTGTCCGCGCACACCACCGCGTCGAAGAGGGCGTCGGGGAACGGGAGGTGCCGCATGTCGGCGGTGGCCGTCGGGAGGTGCAGGCCGCGGGCGGCGGCTTCGGCCGTGGCGCGGGCCGCCGCGACCGGGCTCAGGTCCGTGCCGGTGACGGTGTGGCCGGCCGCCGCCAGTCCGATCGCCTGGGTACCGATGCCGCAGGCGCAGTCCAGGATGCGGTGCGTCCGGTCGCCGAGCGCTTCGCGTACGTACGTGTCGAGGGCGCGGCCCTGCTGGGCGACGGCGGCGGGCCAGTCCGGGTACAGCAGGTCGTAGGTGGGGGCCAGTTGGCTGAAGAACCGTTCCAAGGGCGGGTCCGGCATGGGGTCACGATAGTGCGGCGGGGAGCGGTCTTCACCGGGGGGCGCGGGTTCCGTCGTCGGGAGACGGGGTGGCGCGGGTTCCGTCGTCGGGGGCCGGTGTCCGGGTGCCGTCGGCGGTCCCGGAAGTGCTGTCGGTGTTGTCCGGCAGCGGTGGCCCGGGTTTCCTGCGCGCCGGGCGGGCGGCCACGCCTGCCGAGGCCAGGAGGAGGACGCCGAGCATCGCGAAGGGCGCGGCGGTGCCGGCCAGTCCGGCCAGCAGGCCCGCCGTCGCGGGGGCCGCGACCTGACCGAGGCGGTTGCCGGTCAGGCGGAGGGCGAGCGCCGTGCTGCGGGCCGCCGCCGGCGCGGCCTGGACGACCGTGGTCATGGACAGTGGCTGGCCGACGCCGAGGCAGAAGCCGAGGACGGCCAGCATCACGGCCAGGGCCCAGACCGGTGCGGGCAGGGCCAGCCCGGCGCAGAGCAGGCCCGCGAGCGCGCAGCTGGTCACCATCAGGGCGGTGCGCCCGAGCAGGCGGATCATGGGCGTCATGACGAGGCGGCAGGCGACCGTGGCCGCAGCGCGCAGGCTGAGCAGCAGTCCGACGGTGGCGGGCGCGATGCCGCGGTCCTCGCCGATGACGGGGAGGTAGGCGGTGAGGATGTCGGTGGCGGAGAGCACCGCGAGGCTCATGAAGATGCCGGCCGCGACGCCCCGGGTGCGCAGGATGCCGCGTACGGAGGTGCGTTCCGCCGGAGTTGTACGGTCCTGGGCGGCCCCGGCGGCGGTGTCCGCGCCCTGGGTCGGCCGTTGTTCCAGGCGCCACAGGGACACGTAGGAGAAGGCGGCGAGGGTGCCCGCGGCCAGCAGGGCGGTGGCGCTGGTGGAGGCCATCGCGCCGTCGTGCCCGGAGACGACCAGCCCGGCGGCGGCCGGGCCGATGAGCTGGCCGAGGGAGGCGCCGATGGTGAAGTGGCCGAAGTTGCGGTCGCGTTCGTCGGGGGCGCTGCGGCGGGCGACGATGGACTGGGCGCCGATGACGAAGCACAGGTGGCCCAGGCCCATCACCCCGCTCCAGGCGGCCATCGCGGGCAGCGAGCCCGCCACGCCGCTGAGCGCGCAGCCGCCGGTGATCAGGGCGACGCCGGCGACGAGCAGCGGCGCGCAGCGGCCGTGGTCGGTGCGGCGGCCGAGCGGTACGGCCACCAGCAGCGGCAGCAGCGCGTACACCGCCGTGATCACGCCGACCGCCCGCTCGTCGGCGCCCAGGGCGAGCGCCCGGTAGGAGACGGCGGGCCGGGCCATGCTCACCGCGGCCTGGGCGAAGGAGAAGGTGAGGACCAGGCGCAGCAGCCAGCCCCGGCCGGGCGTCGCGGCGTCCACGGGTCAGATGATCCCGTAGAGCAGGCCGGCGGCGAGGACGACCAGGGAGGTCAGCACCGCCCATTTCACGGTGAAGCGGGTGTGGTCGCCGAATTCGACCTTGGCCATGCCGACGAGGACGTAGACGGCGGGGACGAGTGGGCTGGACATGTGCAGGGCCTGGCCGACGAGGGAGGCGCGGGCGATCTCCAGGGCGCCGACGCCGTGTGCGGCGCCCGCCTCGGCGAGGATGGGGACGATGCCGAAGTAGAAGCCGTCGTTGGACATGAAGTACGTGAGCGGGATGCTCAGGACGCCGGTGACGATGCCCATGTGCGGGCCGAGCCCGTCCGGGATGCTGTCGACGAGCCAGCGGGCCATGTGCTCGACCATGCCGGTGCCGGTGAGGACGCCGGTGAAGACGGCGGCGGCGAAGACCATGCCGGAGACGTTCAGGACGTTTTCGGCGTGGGCGGCGATCCGGGCCTTCTGGTCCGGCATGTGGGGGAAGTTGACGGTGAGCGCGGTGGCGGCGCCGAGGAGGAAGAGCACCGGGATGGGCAGCGTCTGCAGGACGAGGAGGACCAGCAGCGCGACGGTGAGCGCGGCGTTGAACCAGTAGAGCTTGGGGCGCAGGGTGGCGCGGTGCGGGTCCAGACCCTGGAGGTCGTCGTCGGTGCCGGGGGCCGTGTCGCCGGCCGCGGTCTGCGGACGGACCGTGCCGCTACCGCCCGCCGCACCGGCCGTGGCCGTCGCCATCGCGGGGCGGGCCTTGGCCGTGCGCAGTGCTGCCGTGCGGAGGACGGTCGTACGGACCCGGGCCCCGAAGCCGCCGGTCACCGCGGCGAGCACCGGCTCGCCCGCCGCCTGGCCGGGCACCGTCCGCCCGGTCGCGGTGTCCGCGTCGTCGAGCGTGAGCAGGCCGAGCCGCTTGCGCTCGCGGCGGCCGAGGACGTACGCGAGGAGGAAGACCGCGACCAGGCCGGTGGCCAGCGCCGGGACCATGGGGACGAAGATGTCGCCGGCGTCCAGTTTGAGGGCGGTGGCGGCGCGGGCGGTCGGGCCGCCCCAGGGGACGGTGTTCATCACGCCGTTGGCGGTGGCGGCGACGCCGGTCATGACCACCAGGCTCATCTTCAGGCGGCGGTAGAGCGGGTAGAGCGCGGAGACCGTGATCATGAAAGTGGTGGAGCCGTCGCCGTCGAGCGAGACGATCGCGGCGAGCAGCGCGGTGCCGACCACGACCCGGACCGGGTCCGCCTTGCAGAATCGCAGGATGCCCCGGACGATCGGGTCGAACAGGCCGACGTCGATCATCACGCCGAAGTAGATGATGGCGAACATCAGCATCGCGGCGGTCGGCGCCAGGTCGCCCACGCCCTTGAGGACGTACTCGCCGAGGTGCGCGCCCTTGCCCACCAGGACGCAGAACAGCGCGGGGATCAGGATGAGCGCTGCCATCGGCGACATCTTCTTCGTCATGATCAGCACCAGGAAGGTGGCGATCATGACGAATCCGAGGATTGTCAGCATGGGGGTACCTCACGTTCACCTTTGAACACCGCCCGGGACGGCGGTCGAGGCGACGGTAGGTGGCCGAAACTTTCGTTAACAAGGTCTTGACGCGCGAGCAATACGAGCAAAACAACAGGCGGTGCGGGCGGTGTGGGCGCCGCGGTCCGGCCGGTCCGGCGGCCCGCGCGCGTACGGACCGGCACCGCGCACGGCGTGCCGGACGTGGCCGAGAGTCTCCGTTGACGGGGCGGGCCAGCAATCCTAAGGTCCTCCATAGGATTGCTGGATCCCCTTGAGCGGCGGGAGCGCGCGATGACAGGCACGGGCAACGAGCGGGCGAGAAAGACGGCCGAGGGGCTCGCGTACTCCTCGGGATTCGGCAACGAGCACAGCTCGGAAGCGGTCACCGGCGCGCTGCCGGCCGGCCGCAACTCCCCCCAGCGCGCCCCCCTGGGCCTGTACGCGGAGCAGCTGAGCGGCAGCGCCTTCACCGAACCGCGCGCCCACAACCGCCGTACGTGGCTCTACCGGATCCGTCCGTCCGCCGCGCACCCCGCGTTCACCCGGGTGGACAACGGCGCGCTCCGCGGCGCCCCCTTCACCGAGACCGCCCCCGACCCCAACCGCCTGCGCTGGAACCCGCTGCCCGCGCCCGAGGCCCCCACCGACTTCCTGGCCGGGCTGTGGACCCTGGGCGGCAACGGCGACGCCACCCAGCGCGCCGGCATGGCGATCCACCTGTACCACGCCAACGCCTCCATGGAACGCCGGGTGTTCAGCGACGCGGACGGTGAACTGCTGATCGTGCCCGAGCACGGCGGCCTGCTGATCCGCACCGAACTGGGCCTGCTGCGCGCCGAACCGGGGCATGTCGCGCTGATTCCGCGCGGTGTCCGCTTCCGCGTCGAGCTGCTCGACGCCGCCGCCCGCGGCTACGTCTGCGAGAACTACGGGCAGCCCTTCCAGCTCCCCGACCTCGGCCCGATCGGCGCCAACGGCCTGGCCAACGCCCGGGACTTCCTCGCGCCTGCCGCCGCGTACGAGGACGAGGAGGGGCCCTTCGAGGTCGTCACCAAGTTCTGCGGCAACCTCTGGAAGGCGACGTACGAGCACTCGCCGCTGGACGTCGTCGCCTGGCACGGCAACCACGTCCCGTACGTCTACGACCTGCGCCGTTTCAACGTCATCGGCTCGATCAGCTACGACCACCCGGACCCCTCGATCTTCACCGTGCTGACCTCGCCGTCCGACACTCCGGGCCTGGCGGGCGTGGACTTCGTGGTGTTCGCGCCGCGCTGGCTGGTCGGCGAGGACACCTTCCGGCCGCCCTACTTCCACCGGAACGTGATGAGCGAGTACATGGGGCTCGTCGAGGGCGCGTACGACGCCAAGGCGGAGGGCTTCGTCCCGGGCGGCGGCTCGCTGCACAACATGATGTCCGCGCACGGCCCCGACCGGGAGACCTTCGACCGGGCCGGCGCCGCGGAGCTGAAGCCGCAGAAGATCGACGACGGGCTGGCGTTCATGTTCGAGACGCGCTGGCCGGTCACCCTCACCGGGCAGGCGGCGGAGGCCGACCACCTGCAGAGCGGCTACGACCGGGTGTGGGAAGGTCTTGAGCGCCACTTCCGTCCCTGAGAGCACCGGCTTGACCGGGAACCGTCCGGCCCCTGATACGGAGTCGTCCGTGACCACCTTCGCCCCCGACTCGCTGGACCTGAACCGCAAGCTGCCGCTGTGGTACCAGGTCTCGCAGTCGCTGCGCGCGTCCATACTCGGCCGCTCCCCCGGCGCCCCGCTGCGCCTGCCGACCGAGGACGCGCTCGCCGCGCACTACGGCGTGAGCGTGCTGACCATGCGCCAGGCGCTCAAGGAGCTGGAGACGGAGGGGCTGATCAGCCGGCACCGCAGGCGCGGCACGTTCATCGAGCCGAGCGCGCGGCGCGGGGCGCCCGTGCGGCTGCTCGGTTCGGTGGACGCGATCGTGGCCCAGCAGTCCGGCATGCGCACCGAACTGCTGGACCACGGCCCGGCCGCCGTGCCGTCCGAGCTGGCGGAGTACTTCCCCGGCCTGGCGGAGGTGGCCACGTACCGCAGGCTGCGCAGCGACGCGAAGACCGGCGAGCCGACGAACCACGCGCAGAACTTCCTGCACCCCGAGGTCGCCGCCCGCGTCGACCTCGCGGACCTGGAGCGCTGGCCGATGACGAAGGTGCTGCGGGACGCGGTGGGCGTGGCCATCAGCCGCATCACGGACACGGTCGAGGCACGGCTGGCCGACCCGGACACCGCCCGGCTGCTCCAGGTGCCGCTGCTCAGCCCGATCCTGCACTACACGGGCATCACGTACGACCAGGACGGCCGGGTGGTGGACGTCGCCCGGATCCACTACCGGGGTGATCGTTTCTCCTTCACGGTGACGCTGGACGCGCACTGAGCGGCGTCCTCCGGCCTCCGCGCGGACCGGGGCTGTGCCGGGTGAGCGAAGGGCACCGAGCGTGCCCCGGCCGGTTGTCAGATCCGCTCCAGGCTGCGCCCCGTACTGCGCGGCCCCAGCAGGGCCACGTCCAGGCACAGCAGCAGCATCAGTACGGCCGAGCCGGTGAAGACGGCGCCGGGTCCGAGGTCCGCCAGCACGGTCAGGGCGATGAACGGCAGTATCACCGAGGTGAGCCGGGACAGCGAGTAGGCGATGCCGATGGCACTGCTGCGCAGGCCGGTCGGGAAGATTTCGGTCTGGTAGACGTGGAACGCGTTGGAGAAGACGTTGCTGCACACGGTCAGCGCGAATCCGGCGCTCACGATCAGCCAGCCCGCGTCGGCGAACCCGAAGGCCAGGCCGCAGACAGCCATGCCGAGCGCGGCGGCGATGATCAGCGTTTTGCGCTCGATCCGGTCGATGAGGGGTACGGACAGGGCCGAGCCGAGCGGATAGCCGCAGAAGCTGAGGGCGGCGTAGCTCAGTGACGCCGTGACGGTGTGGCCCTTGGCGGTCAGCACGACCGGGGCCAGTGAGCCGAAGCCGTAGTAGCCGACCGTCTGGAGAACCTGGAAGATCCACCACATGAGGGTGCGCCGCCGGTGGTCGCCGCGGAACATCTCGCCCAGCGGGACGCGGCGCTGCGGCGTCTCCGCCTCCACCGCGACCGACGGCAGCGTCTCGCCGGTCTCCCGTGCGACGCGCTCCTCGATGTCCGTGACGATCCGTGCCGCTTCCTCCTCGCGGCCGTGTACGGCGAGCCAGCGCGGCGACTCGGGCAGCCGGGCGCGCATGAGCTGGATGAACGCCGCTCCCAGCGCGCCCGCCACCAGCAGCCAGCGCCAGCCTTCGACGCCGAGCAGTTCGCGGGTGGCGACCAGGCGCGCGCCGACGAAGGCGGCCACCGGCACGCCGAGGAAGCCGAAGGTGTAGGCCCAGGCGATGTAGCGGCCGCGTACCGCGCGCGGCAGGAACTCGGCGAGGTAGGTGTCCACCAGGACGAGTTCCGCGCCGAGGCCGAGGCCGGCCAGGAAGCGCAGCGCGATCAGCCACTCGGCGTTCGGCGCGAAGGCGCACAGCAGCGAACACAGGGAGTACGCGCCCAGATTGACCAGGAACATCCGGCGCCGTCCGAACCGGTCCGCGAGCACCGACAGTACGTTGGCGCCCACGAACATGCCGAGGAACCCGGCGGCGATCACCCAGGACTTGGCCGTGTGGTCCAGGTGCCAGCGCTCGGCGAGCACCGCGGCCAGCACCCCGCCGAGGAAGATCTCGTAAAGGTCGAAGAAGGCACCGATGCCGACGGTGAAGGTCAGGCGGCGGTGCCAGCGGGACGGCGGCAGCCGGTCCAGCCGGGCTCCCGCCCGCGCCCCGGTGAGCTGCGTGGCGGTCATGCGGCTCCTCCCGTCGTGGTGCGGCGGCCCGGGCCTACGGCCAGGACCGTACCCGGCGTTGATCACTCGCAAAAGACCGCCTCCGGCCGCCGCCGTTACGATGCCCTGAGCGGAACGGGCGCACCGAAGGTCCAGGGAGGGCGACCGCGTGACGGTGACACAGGCCACGGGCAGCGGCGGCGGCAGGCTCGCGGCGGCACCCCGGCTCGATGACCTGATGCCCTGGTCGGCCGCGCCGCTGCGGCTCGGCCGCGGCTGGGTCATGGCTCCGGACGCCGCCTCGCTGCGGGCCCGCTGGGCGGCGCTGCACGAGGCCGGGGACGAAGCGGCGCGCGAGCGGCTGTTCCGGCCCAGCCGCGCCCGTACGCTGCGTACGGCCGTGCCCCAATTGCCCGGTCAGACCACCCCCACCGGCCGGCTGGCGCACGCCGGCGGGCCGTGCCCCGATCCGGTGCGCGTCCTGCACGGCCCGTACGACCAGCAGTGGCTGCTGCCCGACCACCGGCTGATCGACGGTGCCCGGCCGGAGCTGTGGCGGGTCGCGGACGGGCGGCAGGTCTTCGTGGTGGAGCTGGGGCACGTACCGCAGTCGGAGGGGCCGGCGCTGGTGGCCTCCGCGCTGCTGCCGGACGGCCGGTCTCCGGCCGGGCGGCCCGGCCGGATCCGCCCGCTCTACCGGCGGCCCGGTGGCTGCGAACCGAACCTTGCGCCTGGCCTGGTGGAGCTGCTCGCCCGGCGTCTGGACCGGCCGGTGGATGCCGGGGAGGTGCTCGCCTGGACGGCGGCGAGTGCCCGGCCCACGCCGTCCGGCGCGGTGGTGCCGCTGACCGCCGACGCGGGTGTGTGGGCGGACGGTGTCGGGCTGGGCGAGCGGCTGCTGTGGCTCCAGACGAGGGGCGCGCGGGGCACTGGGACGGCGTACGGGGCGCGCGCCGGTGACCGTCCTCGGATGCCCGGTGGCCGGCGGCCCTACGTACGAGCCCCGCTCCCCGCACGTGGGCTGCCCGACGCCCTTTCCTACCTGCCGGACGAGGAGGCGCTGCTCCTCGGCCCCGGCCGGGTCTCCCCCGTGCCGCGGGCGGCCTGGGAGGCCGAGGCGGGCGGGGTGCGCGTACTGGAGGCGTGGTTCGAGCGCCGTACGGCCGCGGTGGCCGAGCCCGGCAGCCTGGAGGCGGTGCGGCCCGCCGCCTGGCCCCAGGAGTGGACCACCGAGCTGCTGGAGCTGATCACGGTGCTGGCGCTGGCGGCCGAACTGCGGCCAGCGCTGGAGGACGTGCACCGGCGGACGGCGGACGGACCGCGCGTCGAGGCGCCCGAGCTGCGCGCGGCGGGGGTGCTGCCGCCGCCCGCGGCGGCCCGCCGCCCGGCCTCCGTACTGGATCATCACGAGGAAGGCCCGGACGGGCAGTTCGCGCTGCTGTGAGAGCCTGTCTTTGAACCCCCGTCGTTCGCGCGAAGCGCGGGCGCCGCGGCGTTCGGTGCGTGCGATCGGTGTGCGGCGTTCCAGGTCATGTGGCGGAGCCACCTGTCCTGGGGCGCCGTGCGGCGTGGGGGTCCCCCCTGCTCGAAGAGCTTGGGGGAGGGCGTGCCGGGCGTCGGGGCGCAGGCGGGGGTTCAAAGACAGGCTCTGCCGTGGCCGGGCAGCCGCGCGCGTTGCCCGGCGCGCGACGGCGGGTAGGTGCTCCGACCATGGACCACACTCCGCCACAGCCGCCGCCCCTGGCGGGCGTCACCGTCGTCTCCGTCGAGCAGGCGGTGGCCGCGCCGTTCGCCACCCGGCAGCTCGCCGACCTCGGCGCCCGGGTGATCAAGGTCGAGCGGCCGGACGGCGGTGACTTCGCCCGCGGCTACGACACCTCCGTACGCGGCCTGGCCTCGCACTTCGTGTGGGCCAACCGCGGCAAGGAATCCCTGGCGCTCGACCTGAAGGACCCGCGGGGGCGCGAGCTGCTGGAGCAACTGATCGCCGAAGCGGACGTGTTCGTGCAGAACCTGGCGCAGGGCGCGGCCGCGCGGCTCGGGCTCGACGCTGCGGCGCTGTGCGCCCGGTACCCGCGCCTGGTCGCCGTCGACATCTCCGGTTACGGCCCCGACGGCCCGTACGCGCACAAGCGGGCCTACGACATGCTCGTGCAGTGCGAGGCCGGGCTGGTCTCGCTGACCGGGACGCCCGCGGAGCCGGCGAAGGCCGGGATACCGGCGGCGGACATCGCGGCGGCGATGTACGCGTTCTCCGGCGTGCTGGCCGCGCTGCTGCGCCGCGGCGCGACCGGCCGCGGCGGACCGGTGGAGGTGGCGATGCTGGACGCGCTGGCCGAGTGGCTGGGGCACCCGCTCTACTTCGGGATGTACGGGGGCACACCACCCGCGCGCACGGGGGTCGCGCACGCCGTCATCGCGCCGTACAACGCCTATCCGACGGCGGACGGGCGGCCGGTGCTGCTGTCCGTGCAGAACGACCGGGAGTGGCAGCGGCTGGCGCGGCAGGTGCTGGAGCGGCCCGGACTGGCGGATGATCCGGCGTTCGCGACGAATGTGGCGCGGACCCGCAACCGGGACAAGACGGACCGGGTGGTGGGTGAGGCGCTGGCCGGGATGGGTGTCGAAGAGGCCGTACGGCGGCTGGAGGCGGCGGGGATCGCCTGTGCGCGGCTGAACGGGGTGGCGGAGCTGGCCGGGCATCCGCAGTTCGCGGCCCGCGACCGCTGGCGGGAGGTGGGGTCACCGGCAGGGCCGTTGCGAGCGCTGCTGCCGCCGGTCACGCTGCCCGGGAGCAGTGGGCCGGTGATGGGGAACATCCCGGCCCTCGGCGAACACACCGACGCGCTGCTGAGCGCTCTGGGTCTGACGAGCGAGCGGATTGCAGCGCTGCGCCGGGACGGTGTGGTCGCCTGAGGGACCGGGAACGGCACGTTGTCCAGCTGTGCCTCAGCCGTGGCCGCCGAAGAGCGACCGGCGCAGCCTGCGCAGCGGTGCGAACAGCGACACCCTGGCGCCGCGGCTCATCCTGCTGCGTCGGTGATCACGAGCGGTGAGCTCCTGCATCAACGATGTCGCGCCCTCCGTCTCCCGCTGCGGGACGGCGGGTCCGCCCAGCACCGCGAGATGGCGGTCGAGCCGCGCGCTGGACGCGCCGCTTCCGCAACTGATGGCAGGCACTCGTGGCCTGCTGCGCATTGTTATCTGTTCCATGACACTCCCCACCCGTACGAGGGCACCCGGCCCGGGCAGGGTAACCCTATCTCTCTCCCGCGACACGCGCGCGGCCCGGGCACCGGTATTCACCTCCAGCGCACCGACGTTGACGCCACCTTACGGATCATCGTCAGCCGAGGGCGAGTTGGATGAGTACCGAGGTCGTGGGCCTGGCGGAGCCGCCGGCCGGCTCCAGGGTGACCGCCAGGCGGTCCGCCCGCCCGCTGCCGCCGTGCCGAAGATCACGTACGACGGCCGGGCCCGCGGTGCGGGACCCGCGGTCGTACGGCAGCATCGCGGCCGGGCGGGCGGTGGCCGGCCCGTCGCGCATCCGCCACAGCTGGTACGCGTACCCGTCGGGCGGCGGGGGCAGTCCGGCGGCGTTCACCACGGCCCGGTTCATGGTGACCGATTCGACCGCACTCAGTGAGCGTCCGCCGATCGGGCGGCCGGCGACGGCCAGCGCGTCCGGTGCGGCCAGGACCGCGTTCACGGCCTGGGTCACGGCGCGCTGCCGGTCCAGTTCGGTGTCCGTACGGGCGAGCTGGAGGGCGAGCAGGGCGCTCACGACGAGGCTCAGCGCGGTGACCGCGACGGCGACGCGGGGGCCGAACCGGACGGGCGGGCGGCGGGTGCGCTGCGCGCCGGTGCCGGTCTCCGCCGCACGCGCGGAAGACGGAGCGTCGGATTCCGGAACCGTGGCCTCCTGTGGGGTGGCGAGGGCGGCGGCGAGCACGCGGGTGCGCAGAGCGTCGGGGGCGGGGCGGGCCGCCGCGCGCGCCAGCCAGGTGGCGTCCTCGGTCAGGACGCGCAGTTCGGCCGCGCAGTCCGGGCAGCGCCGCAAGTGCCGTTCGAAGCGGCGGCGTTCACGCGGGCCGAGGGCGTCGAGAGCGTACGGGGCGGCCAGGGCGTGCGGCCCCCGCCACCCGGCGCGCAGCGCGTCACGGAGGGCCGCGTACGGCGGGCGGCGGTTCATCCGGCACCCGCCAGGCAGTCGCGCAGCCGCGCCAGCCCGTCACGCAGCCGGGACTTGACCGTGCCGAGCGGTACGGCCAGCCGACGGGCCGCCTCCCGGTGGGTGTAACCGTCGTAGTACACGAGGGTGACCGACTGCCGCTGCAACGCGGTGAGCCGCTCCAGGCAACGCCGCACCCACTCGCGCTCGAAGGAGCCCTCGACCTCCTCGGCCACCTCGTCGAAAACGGTCACCGCGCTGCGCCGTGCGACACGTTCCTCCCGCGCGCTCGCGGCACGCGCCGAACGCACCCGGTCCACCGCCCGCCGGTGGGCGAGGGTGAGGATCCACGACAGCGCACTGCCGCGCCCCGGGTCGTAGCGGCCGGCCCTGCGCCAGATCTCCAGCAGCACTTCCTGCGTCACCTCCTCGGCCTGGGCACTGTCCCGCAGCACCCGCCGGGCCATCCCGAAGACGGGCGCCGACACCAGGTCGTACAGCTCCTCGAAAGCACCGTGGTCACCGCGCGCGATCAGGGGCAGCAGCACCTCGCCGCCGCGCCCGGCGGCCGTCTCGGAGTCCACGCGGCTCACCCCCGCTCCCGTGCCGACCGGTCATTGTCCCGCCGTGGTGGGTTCGGGGCGAGACGCGCGGCGGACCGGTCCGGGCGGCCCCCGCTTTCCCGCGGCGCGGAAAACCGGCACCCATCCGCACGGCACCCGGCCCCGAATAGCCGCCACAGCCCCGGTACGGCTGCAGCGGCCGCCGTACCGGGGTGACCCGGCCGGACCGTCCGGCCCATCCGAGGGGGAGGACCGACGCGATGACCACCGTCACGAAGGACGAGAAGAAACCGAAGCCCGGGAAGGGCAGGATGAGCCGGCGGACCGTCGCCGCGCTGGCGTGCGGTTCGCTGGCCACCGCGGGCATCGCCGGCGCGGCCGCCGGGCCGCTCTCGGTCCGCTCCGCGCAGGCCTCCAGCCACCGGGAGGCGCCGCAGATCTCCGGGCAGCCGGAGTACGACACCACGGACGTGTACGCCTACCAGAGCCCCGACAAGCCGGACACCACGACGCTGACGGTGAACTGGTGGCCCTTCTCGGAGCCCGCGGGCGGCCCCAACTTCTACAAGTTCGCCACCGACGCCCAGTACGACGTGCACGTCGACAGCGACGGGGACGGGCAGGGCGACCTGATCTACCGGTGGACGTTCAAGGACAACTACCGCAGCGGTGACACGTTCCTCTACAACACCGGCCAGGTCACGTCCCTCGACGACAAGGACCTGAACTTCTACCAGACGTACGACATCGATCTGCTGCGCCTCAAGGACCAGAAGGTGGTCTCCAGCACGAAGGTCGCCAACGACCTGACCGCCGCGCCCTCCAACGTCGGCAAGGCCTCGATGCCCGACTACCAGAAGCTGCGCGACCAGGCGGTGCGTCCGGTCGCGGGCGGCGCGCAGTCCTTCGCGGGCCAGGCGGACGACCCGTTCTTCCTGGATCTGCGCGCCTTCGACCTGCTGTACGGCGGCGACCTCTCCGAGATCGGCCGGGACACCCTCAAGGGCTACAACGTGCAGTCGGTGGCCCTCCAGGTGCCGACGAGCGAGCTGCGGCAGTCGGCGAAGCAGCCGGTGATCGGCGTCTGGTCCACCACCCAGCGCAAGAACGCCTCCGGCGGCTGGTCCCAGGTGTCGCGGCTGGGCAGCCCGCTCGTCAACGAACTGGTCGTACCGGTCAAGGACAAGGACCGCTTCAACGCGTCCGCGCCGTGGAACGACGCGCAGTTCCTCAAGTACGTCACCGACCCCGAGCTGGCCCGGCTGATCGAGAAAATCTACGGGATCAAGGCGCCGGCGCTGCCCCGCAAGGACCTGATCCAGGCCTTCCTGACCGGCATCCCCAAGCTCAACCAGCCGCCGAACGTCCGCCCCGCCGAGGCGCTGCGGCTGAACACCGCCATTCCGCCCACCGACCAGCCCAAACGCCTCGGCGTCCTCGGCGGGGACAACGCGGGCTACCCGAACGGCAGGCGGCTCACCGACGACGTCGTGGACATCTCGCTCCAGGTGGTCGAGGGCGAGCTGGTCGGGCAGAAGAACGACCTGGGGGACGCGGTCGACGCCAACGACCGGGCCTTCGGGAAGACGTTCCCCTACCTGGCGCTGCCCACCTCCGGCTCCGAAGGGCCGCTGGCCAAGAAGAGCGGCGGCGACAGCACGGACGGCGACGGCCAGGGCGCGGTGAACCAGTCGGCCGGGCTGCGCACCGGTCTGCGTCCGCAGGACGGCGGCACCGGTGACAGCGACGACACCGTACTGATCGCTTCCGCGTCGGCGGGCGCCGCCGGACTGGTGCTCGTCGGAGCCGGGCTGCTGTGGCTGCGCGCCAACCGGCGGGCGAGGTCCGGGCGTTGAAGCACCCCAAGGCGCCCAGGAGCGTGCGCGGCCGGCTGGCCGCCGCCGTCGGGACCGTGCTCCTCGCGTGCGGGATCACCGTCGGCGGGCTCGCCCTGGGCGATGACGGCGGCCGGGTACCCGCCCTCGTGCCCGCGCCGCCGTCGTCCGACGTCCCCGTGGGCCGTGGCGCGGCGGCCGGCCTGGCCGGCACCGTGACCGCCCTCCAGGCGGGGCTGCGCGAGCGGCCCGGGGACTGGCTCGGCTGGGCCCGGCTCGGCGCCGCCTACGTCGAGCAGGCCCGTACGACCGGCGACCCGACCCGCTACCCGCAGGCCGAACGCGCCCTCGGCCGTTCGCTGGCGCTCCGCCCGCGCGGGAACGACGCCGGACTGGCCGGGCGGGGCGCGCTCGCCGCCGCCCGGCACGACTTCCGCGCCGCCCTGCGGGACGCGGACGCCGCGCTCGCGGTCAACCCGTACAGCGAACGGGCCCTGGCGGTCCGCGTCGACGCACTGGTCGAACTGGGCCGCTACGACGACGCCCTCGCGGCAGCGCGGCACGCCGACGCGGTGCACCCCGGGCTTCCGGCCTTCACCCGGCTCGCGTACGTGTGGGAACTGCACGGTGACGCCGACGGCGCCCGGAAGGTGCTGGACCTGGCCCGGCGGTCCGCCGTACGGCCCGACGACATCGCGTACGTCGCCACAGCGCTCGGCCAACTGGCACGCAGCCAGGGCCAGTACGCGGAGGCCTTTCGGCACTACGCGGATGCGCTGCGCGCCGTACCCGACCATCTGCCCGCCCTGGAAGGCCGGGCCCGCACCTACGCGGCGCGCGGCCAACTGGACACGGCGGCCCGCGAACTGGGCAAGGTGGCAGGCCGCTACCCACTGCCGGGCCCCTTGGCCGCGCTCGGCGAAGTCCAAGAAGCGCGCGGCGAACGCGCCGCGGCCCAGCGCCAGTACGCCCTGGCCCGGACATGGTCCGACCTCGCGCGCGCCAACGGTGTGGCCGTGGACCTGGACACCGCACTGATCGAAGCCGACCACGGTGACCGGCAGACCGCCCTGCGCGCCGCCCGCGCCGAGTGGGCCCGCCGCCACACCGTGCACAGCGCCGACGCCCTGGCCTGGGCCCTGCACCGGACCGGCCGGGACCGCGAAGCCCTCCCCTACGCCGAGCGCGCCGCCGCCCCCGGCTTCCGGGACGCGGCGTTCCTCTACCACCGCGGCATGATCGAGCGCGCACTGGGCCGGACCGCCGACGCGCGCCGCGACCTGACCGCCGCCCTGCGCCTGGACCCCGGCTTCTCACCGACGGGTGCGCCCGCGGCCCGGTCGGCCCTCGCCTCCCCGGAGGCCGGACGGTGACCCGGCGGGCCGTTGCCCTGCTGGTCGCGGCGCTCGCGGCCGTCCTGCTGGCGCTCGTACCGGCCGGCTCCGCCAGCGCGCATCCGCTCGGCAACTTCACCGTCAGCCAGTACGACGGCCTGGCCGTCCGGCCCGGCGAACTGCGCGTGGATCACGTCGAGGACCTCGCCGAAATCCCGGCCGCCCAGCAGAAGGACCGTATCGACCGGGACGGGGACGGGAACACGAGCCGTACGGAGCTGGCGGGATGGGCCCGGGAACGGTGCGCCACCGCGGCGCGCGGCAGCGGGCTGACCGTGGACGGGCGCCGGGAACAGCTGCGGGCCACCGGCGCCGCGGCGACCGCCCGGCCCGGCCAGGCGGGGCTGCCGACGCTGCGCCTGGAGTGCCGGCTGGCGGCGCGGCTGCCTTCGGACGGGCGGGCCGCGCTGCGGTTCCGCGCCGCGGAGGGCGACGGCGCACCCGGCTGGCGGGAGGTCACCGCCCGCGGCGACCGCACCCGGCTCACCGCGTCCGACGTGCCCGCGGAATCGGTGTCCCGGCGGCTGGCCACCTACCCGCAGGAGGTGCTGGCGTCACCGCCCGACCGGCGCTCGGCGGCCGTACGGGCCGTACCGGGCGGACCGGCACTGCCGGAGGCGGGAGACTCCCCGTCCGCCGCTCCCCCGCCCACCGCGTCCGTCCTGCCCCGGGGCGCCGACCGCTGGACGCAGGCGCTGACCGGGCTCGTCGCCCGGCACGAACTGACCCCCGCCTTCGCGGCGCTCGCCCTCGGCACGGCACTGCTGCTCGGCGCGCTGCACGCACTCGCGCCGGGGCACGGCAAGAGCATGATGGCCGCGGCAGCGGCGGCGGGCGGACGGAGTTCGCGGCGGGACGTGCTGACGCTGGTCCTGTCGGTGACCGTGACGCACACCCTGGGCGTCTTCGCCCTGGGAGCACTGATCGCGGGCGGGTCGGCCGCCGCGCCCTCCGTGGTGGCGTGGCTCGGGGTGGCCAGCGGGGCACTGGTGGCGGGAGCGGGGGCCGTACTGCTGCGGCGCGCCTTGCGGCTACGGCGGCACGGGCACGGGCACGGGCACAGCCATGATCACTCACACGATCACCAGCACTCCCACGACCGCGACCACAACCACGACCACCACCACCCCACCCGCCCCGGCCTCCGCGGCACCATCCTGCTCGGTTTCGCCGGCGGGCTGGTGCCGAGTCCCTCCGCCGTGCTGGTCCTGGTCGGTGCCGCGGCGCTCGGCCAGGCGTGGTTCGGGTACCTGCTGGTCGTCGCGTACGGGGCGGGGCTGGCCGGGACCCTGGCCGCGGCCGGTCTGCTGGCCGTCCGGCTGACGCTGCGGCTCGGCGGCCGGCTGGCCGCGGGGCGCGGGGCCGGCGCGCGGCTGCTGTCCGCCGCGCACCGGCTGGCGCCCGTCGGCACCGCTGCCGTCGTCCTCCTGCTCGGCTGCGGATTGTTGCTCAAGGGGGCGGCAACAACGCTGGGTTGAGGTACGTTTCCACCGAATCGCTCTCATGCGAGGGGGGCTCGTCCATGAGCGAGGGTCCTGGCGGTGCGGGTACCGGCGGCCTGCGGGGCGGCGGGGACGACGAGGACGGCGGACGGCTGCTGGCGGGGCGCTACCGGCTGGCGGACGAGCTGGGCCGGGGCGGGATGGGTGTGGTGTGGCGGGCCCGGGACGAGCTGCTGGCCCGCGAGGTCGCCGTCAAGGAGGTACGGGCGCCGCGCGACCTGACGGACCGCGAGGAGCAGATGCTGTACGCGCGGCTGGAGCGGGAGGGCCGGGCAGCGGCCCGTATCTCGCACCGCAACGTGGTGACGGTCTTCGACGTGGTGTCCGAGGGCGGGCGGCCGTGGATCGTCATGGAGCTGGTGCGCGGACTGTCGCTGGCCGAGGTCCTGGCGGCGGACGGCCCGATGGCACCGGCCCGGGCCGCGGGCATCGGGGCGCAGGTGCTGGCCGCGCTGCGGGTCGCGCACACGGCGGGTGTGCTGCACCGGGACGTGAAGCCGGGCAACGTGCTGCTCTCCAACGACGGCCGGGTGGTGCTGACCGACTTCGGCATCGCACGGGTGACGGGCTCCGCCGCGCTGACGCTGACGGGTGAACTGGTGGGGTCGCCGGAGTTCCTGGCGCCGGAGCGGGCCCTGGGGCAGCAGGCGGGCCCGCAGTCGGACCTGTGGTCGCTGGGCGTGCTGTTGTACGCAGCAGTGGAGGGGAATTCGCCGTTCCGCCAGGACACTCCGCTGACCACACTGCGCGCGGTGGTCGACGAGCCGCTGCCGCCGCCCCGGCGCGCGGGTCCGCTGGCGCCCGTACTGGAAGGACTGCTGCGCAAGGAGCCGCGGGAGCGTCTGGACGCGGCGGAGGCGCAGGGGATGCTGGAGGCGATCGCGGGCAGCGGCGCGACGCCCACGGTGGTGGTGCCGCCCGGACAGCCGCCGACGGCCACCACCGACCGCACCCACACCGGTTACGGGTACGGGTACGGCCCCGCGGCACCGATGCCGGCGCCGGGCACGCCGACCGGGATACCGGCCGGAGACACGACGGTGACGACCGCGGCCGACCAGGAGGCCGAGCGGCGGAGGCGGCGCTCGGTCCGGCTGGTGCTGGCCGGTGCGCTGCTCGCGCTGCTGGCGGCGGGCGGGGTGGCGTACGCGCTGCTGGACGACGGCGGCACACCGGCCCGTACGCCGGGCAGTACGACGGGCGGCGGCTCCGGAGGAAGCACCGGCGACGGTGGCGGAGGAGGCGCTACGGGCGGGGGCGGCGGCAGCACCCCGGGGCGGACATCTCCCGGCGGCACGGCGTCCGCCACCACCGCCCCGGGCGCCACGACTCCCGGCCATACGTATCCGGGCACCACCGCGCCCGGCAACACCTACCCCACCACCCCTCCCCGTACGACCACCTGGGCACCGACGACCGGGCGCCCCACGACCGCCGGGCCGACCACGCCCGCCCCCACGACCGGCCCGGGCACGGCCACGGGCGGGGCCGGAGGGGCCACGGGAGGAGCGACGGACGGCGGTCCGTACGGCGGGGCGACCGGCACGCGGGACGACGGTGGCGCGCGCGCCGGTCAATGAAGTCCCGCCCGCAGGCGGGATTCTTCCGGGGGCCGGAGCGGGGCGGGGTCAGGCGGCGGAGCCGAAGACGGGCAGATAGCCCCTGGACTGCCCGTTGGCGGTGGGGTGGTAGGAGTTCTCCACGGGGAGGGTCACGCTGTGCAGCCAGGGGGCCGAGGAGCAGATCTCGTGTCCGGCGAAGGTGGTGTTGACGTCCGCGAAGGTGAAGCCGTGGTCGGCGGCGCGCTTGGCGGTGACGGCGTTGAGGTCGTCGGCGGCGGCGTTTATGGCCGCACGGGACTTCTCCGAGAGGCCGACGGCGCAGCTGCCGCCGAGCTTGTAGAAGCGGGGGTAGCCCAGGACGACGACCTGGGCGGCGGGCGCCCTGCCGTCGATGGCGTCGTAGACCTGGTCGAGTTTGGCGGGCAGCGTTTGCCGGACGTACGCGCGCGCCTGGGCGATCCGGTTCAGGCAGGCGGTCTCGCCCTGGAGGGCACAGGTGGTCATGGTGTCGGCGAAGCCCGCGTCGTTGCCGCCGATGGTGATGCTCACCAGGTCCGTGCCGGAGTTCAGCGGAGTGAGCTGCTTGGCCAGCACGTCGCCCGTACGGGCGCCCGAGCAGGCGGTGAACCCGAAGGAGGAGGGGGTGTGGGCGGCGGCCCACAGGGCCGGGTAGGACTTGGTGCTGCGCTTGCAGGAGCCGCTGCCGCTGTCGTAGCTGCCCGCCCCCACACCCGAGGAGTAGGAGTCGCCTAGGGCCACATAGTCGGTGGCCTCGATCCGGGGGGCGGACATGGCGGCGCTCGCGCCGGAGAGCGCGAGCGCAGAGGTGACGAGGAACGCGGACGCCGTCGCCGCGCATCGGGACAGTCTCATGGAACCTCCCTGAGCAGGATCTCTGCCACTCCTGATGTAGCAGCACCGGTCCGTTACGGGAAGCGTCGGCGCCGATTCTCACGGTCACGAGTGATCTCCGTTGACCCGAACCGGTGTCTGGGTGACGTGTGAATGACACAGCGGGAGTCCGGCCCGTCCGGACGTTCCGCCACGGCGATCGGCCCAGGCCGTCCCCGACACCCCAACCACTCGCCGGACATGGCCCGTTCACGCCTTCTTCGCGTCTTGACGGGCGCGCGCCCGCTGCGCGACATTGAAGCCCGGCATCAGGCGCTTATGGGGGGCAAAGCTGCCAATGCACACCACGAGCATCAACGGCAACGCGCCGGACTGCGGCAGAGCCACCGGCGACGGGTCCGCGCACGGCGGTCCGGGAGACGACGGGCCCGGCGGCGCCCGGGCCGGCACGGACGGCCGGGACGGCGGGCGGCTGCGCGCGGACTCGGCGCCCGTACTGGCCGGGGCGGCCGTGGCCGTGGGCGGGGTGGGTGCCTTCCTGGCGCTCACCGACATCGCCTCGCCGCTGCGTGCGCCCTGCACCCTCTTCTTCCTGGTGCTGGCGCCCGCCGCGGCCGTCGCGAGTGCGCTGGGGCGGCTCGACCCGCTCAGCAGGACCGTCGTCGCGGGGGCCGCGGCCGTCGCCGTGGACCTGCTCGTCGCACAGGTCATGCTCGCGCTGCACATCTGGTCGGCGCGCGGCGGGGTGGTGGCCGTCGCCGTGCTCAGCGGCATCGTATTCCTAGGGGTCAGTGTGCGGCGCCGGCGTTCCGGCGCCCGTGGACGGGGAAGTCGGACGAACTGACGTGGACATCAGCGTGTACCGCCCGGGTGAGGTCAAAGGCGCCGACCGGGCGGCGTGGAGCACCGTGCAGTCCCAGGCCCATCTGCTGGGCACGCCCCAGCTGGCCAATCCTTTCCTCGCACCCGAGTTCGCACTCGCCGTCGGCCGCTGCCGGCGCGGGGTGCGGATCGCGGTGATCCGTGAGGACGGCGAACCGGCTGCCTTCCTGCCCTTCCAGCGCTCGTCGCTGGGTGTCGGGCGGGCGATCGGGCTGGGCGTCTCCGACGCCCAGGGACTGGTGCACCGGCCCGGCTTCCAGTGGGACTCCCGCGAACTGCTGCAGGCCTGCGGGCTGTCGGTGCTGGAGTTCGACCACCTGGTGGAGGGCCAGAAGCCCTTCGAGACGGCGCCCGTGCACGGCCACCCCTCCCCCGTCATCGACGTGGACCAGGGGTACGAGGCGTACCTGACGTGGCTGCTGGAGAACTCCCCGAAGTTCACCCGCCGGACCCGGTCCAAGGCACGCAAGCTGGGACGGGAGATCGGCCCGGTGCGGTACGTGCACGACGAGCGGGACCCGGCGGTGCTGCGCCGGCTGCTCGACTGGAAGTCGGCGCAGTACCGCAGAACGGGCCGCAGCGACCGCTTCGCCCACCCCTGGATCGTGCAGCTCGTCGACCAGCTCTTCCACACCCGTACCGCGTCCTTCTCCGGACTGCTGTCGGTGCTCTACGCGGGTGAGGTGCCGGTCGCGGCGCACTTCGGCATCCGGTCCGAGCGGGTGCTGTCCTGCTGGTTCCCCGCTTACGACCCGGCGTACGCCAAGTTCTCCCCCGGCCTGGTGCTGCACCTGCACATGGCCGAGGGGGCCGCTGCCCACGGCATGTCCTATATCGATCTGGGGCGCGGTGAAAAGCAATACAAGGACTGTCTCAAGACGCGGGAACTGACGGTTTACGAAGGATGGGTGTCACGGCACCGTCATCCGGTCGCGCTGTACCATCGCGCACACCGGGTCCCGGTGCGGGCATTGCGCAACACGGTGGTGTCCCGGCCGGAATTGTTCGGCCCGGCCGATCGCCTCCTCAAACGGATGGGCCGAATCCGGTCGCGTGATTGATCAGCGCACCGTTCCATATCCGCCAATGACCCAGAACGGGATACGAGGTCGAGGTATTGCCATAGAGTCCCAGTCATCAATACCGTCGTACACCACCCGCACCGGCACGTCATGCAAGGCGGCTCTAGGGGAGGGCTCAAGCGCCGCGACGGGGTCCGGGGCGGGGCGCGGTAGGGGGGTGCCGTGACCGATCTTCACATGACGAGAACCGCGTCGATCATCGGGACACGAGCCGCGCGGCCGGAAACACGCATGCCAGCTCACCCTGTTCGCCCGGCGAAGAGATCCACGCCGCCCTGAACGGGGTGTGAACCCCCCTTTCGAACCGGATAACCAGCCGGGCCGCCCGGGGGTGGGCGGCCCACCGGACGAGAGGGAAACAGACTCATGAGTTCATTCCTCCACTCCGCGGCAACGGATCAGAAGCCGTTGCCGCCGGTGAGTGCCGAGGGACAATACCGTCCCGTTTCCTCGCATCTGGCCATAGCTCCGCCGGTCAGTGTCGTGATACCCGCGATGAACGAGGCGGAGAACCTTCCGTACGTCTTCAAGACACTTCCGGAGTGGATACACGAAGTCGTCCTGGTGGACGGGAATTCCACCGACGACACGGTGGCGGTCGCGCGCGAACTGCGGCCGGACGTCACGGTCGTCGAACAGCGCGGCAAGGGCAAGGGAGACGCCCTGATCAGCGGGTTCGCGGCGTGCTCGGGCGACATCATCGTGATGGTCGACGCGGACGGCTCGGCGGACGGCTCCGAGATCGTCAGCTATGTCTCCGCGCTGGTGGGGGGCGCGGACTTCGCCAAGGGGTCGCGGTTCGCCAACGGCGGCGGCACCGACGACATGACGCCGGTGCGCAAGCTGGGCAACCGGGTGCTGACCACCGTGGTCAACGCCAAGTTCGGCGCCCGCTACACGGATCTGTGCTACGGCTACAACGCCTTCTGGCGGCACTGCCTGGACGAGATCGCCCTGGACTGCGCCGGGTTCGAGGTCGAGACGCTGATGAACATCCGCGTGGTCAAGGCCGGGCTGAAGGTGCAGGAGATTCCCAGCCACGAGTACAACCGCATCCACGGGGTGAGCAACCTGCGTGCCGTCCGGGACGGGTTCCGGGTGCTGAAGGTGATACTGCGCGAGCGCAGCACGCGCCACAAGCGTCCGGCCCACCCCACCATGATCACGGGAGAGGCGTCTTGAGCGTCCGCGTCTCCGTGGTGATCTGCGCGTACACCGAGGACCGCTGGGACGACATCCTCGCCGCGGTGGCCTCGGTGGGCGGCCAGTCCCATCCGGCCCACGAGACGCTGCTCGTGGTCGACCACAATCCGGCCCTGCTGGACCGGCTGAGGGAACGTTTCCCGTCACCCGCGTACGGCGGCCCGGTACGCGTACTGGCCAACGCCGGACCGCGCGGCCTGTCCGCCGGGCGCAACACCGGCATCGCGGAGTCCACCGGCGAGGTGATCGCCTTCCTGGACGACGACGCGGTGGCCGAACGCGACTGGCTGCTGTACTTCGCCGAGGGCTACGCCGACCCGCGTGTCCTGGCCGTCGGCGGCCGGACCGAGCCGGTGTGGGCCTCGGGGTGCCGGCCCGCCTGGTTCCCCGAGGAGTTCGACTGGGTGGTGGGCTGCGCGTACCGGGGACTGTTCCCCGGCGGCACCGGCCCCGCCCCGCACACGGTCCGCGTACGCAACGTCCTGGGCGGCAACGCCTCCTTCCGGCGGGAGGCGTTCGAGGCCGTCGGCGGATTCGCCACCGGCATCGGCCGGGACGCCGGGAAGCGGCCGCTGGGCTGCGAGGAGACCGAGCTGTGCATCCGGCTGGCCCGCGCCGTGCCGGACGCGGTACTGCTGGTCGACGACCGGTCGGTGATCCACCACCGGGTGCCCGCGGGCCGGGAGCGCTTCGCGTACTTCCGTTCCCGTACCTACGCGGAGGGCCTGTCCAAGGCACTGGTGACGCGCAGCGTGGGCACACGGGAGGGCCTGTCCACGGAGCGGCGCTACGCGACCCGCGTGCTTCCGGCGGGCGTCGCGCGCGGCGTGCGCGACGCGCTGCTGCGGCGGCCGGGCGGCGCCGGCCGGGCGGGCGCGATCGTCGCCGGGATGTCCGTCACCGCGTTCGGCTACGCGCTCGGGAGCCTGCGGGCGCGGCGCGACCGGCGGACGGTGGGCAGCAGCGGCTTCGTGGTGGTGCCCGTGCCGGACGGGACGGGAGGTACGGCCCGGGAACCCGCGGGCCCGCACGAACCGGCCAAGGTGGCGGTCCCCGCAACTGCCCGCCCGTGCGACGGGTCTTCGTCCCCGGGGAGTGAGGGGGCGGTGGCATGACCACACCGTGCACGGTGCCGATCCTGATGTATCACGCGGTCGCCCACGCGCCCGCGCCGGCCGCGTTGGACCTGTCCGTGACACCGCAGGCGTTCGCCGAGCAGATGGCAGTGCTGGACGACCGCGGTTTCACCCCGCTGACCACGGCGCAGCTGGGGGCGGCGTGGCGCGGCGGCCGGCCGCTGCCCGCGCGGCCGGTGCTGATCACCTTCGACGACGGGTACGAGGGCGTGCACCGGCACGCCCTGCCCGCGCTGTCCAAGCACGGCTTCGCGGCCACCCTCTTCGTCTCCACGGGCTGGCTGCGCGGCCCGTACGACACCGAGGGCGCTCTGGACACCATGCTGGACTGGGACCAGACACGCGAACTGGCCGCCGCCGGCGTGGAGATCGGCGGCCACAGCCACACCCATCCGCAGCTGGACCAGATCTCCGACGACCGCCTGTGGTTCGAGGTCTCGCGCTGCAAGCAGATCGTCGCCGACGAACTGGGCGCGCCTCCGGTGTCCTTCGCGTATCCGTACGGCCATTCCAGCCGGCGGGTGCGGCGGGCGGTGCGCGGTGCGGGCTTCCGGCAGTCGCTGGCGGTGAACAACGCCCTGGCGGGGCGCTGCCAGGGCCCGTACGCGCTGACCCGGCTGACCGTGGGGCGCAGCACCGGTACCGAGGAGTTCGCGCGGCTGGTGGAGGGCCGGGCCGTCGGACGGTACTTCGCCCGGGAGCGGACGCTCACCAAGGGATACGCCGTGGTCCGCCGGACCCGTCAGGCGGTCAAGGCAGTGGGGAAGGTGCACGGAAGCCGTGTCTGACACGACCACCCGGTCCGAGCAGCGTACGGAACGGGAACCGGCCGGGGGCGTGCGCAAGCGCCTGTTCGGCGGCCGGCTCCCCGGCGCGAAGGACGGTGGCGGCGGCAGTCCGCTGTTCCGCAACGCCTATGCGCTGATGCTGAACACCGGCATCTCCGGGCTGCTCGGCCTGGGGTACTGGCTGGTCGCGGCCCGGTACTACACCGAGTCCGCGGTCGGCCAGGGCTCGGCGGCCATCGCCGCGATGAAGCTGCTGGCGGGGCTGACCTCGCTGACGCTGACCGGCGCGCTGGCGCGCTACATCCCGGTGGCGGGCCGCACCACCGGCCGGCTCGTACTCCGTACCTACCTGGGCAGTTCGCTGACTGTCGCGCTGGCCGCGACGGTCTTCCTGCTCACCCTGGACTCGTGGGGGCCGTCGTACCGGTTCCTGCACGGCCCGGTCCACGGGCTGGGGTTCATCGTCGCCGTGGTCGCCTGGTCGCTGCTGACCCTCCAGGACGGGGTGCTGACCGGGCTGCGCAGCGCGCTGTGGGTACCGGTCGGCAATCTGGTTTTCTCGGCGGTCAAACTGGCGCTGCTGATCGCGTTCGCCGCCGCCATCCCGCTGGCGGGGGTCTTCGTCTCGTGGGTCGCCGCCATCGGGGTGTCCGTACTGCCGCTGGGCTGGCTGGTCTTCCGGCGGCTGGTGCCCCGGCACGTGAAGGCCACCGAGCGGACCGCCCGGCCGCCGTCACTGCGCGAGATGGGCCGCTTCCTGGCCGGGGACTACACGGGCTCGCTGTTCTCGCTGGCCGTCGTCTACCTGGTGCCGGTGCTGGTCGCCTCCCAGGTCAGCTCCGCCGACAACGCGTACTTCTACATCACCACCACCATCGGCGGCACGGTCAACCTGCTCGCCATCAACATGGGCGCGTCCCTGACCGTCGAGGGCTCGCACGACCCGGCGCGGCTGGCCGAGAACACCCGGGCGGCGCTGCGCCGGATGGCCCGGATCATGATCCCGGTCTGTCTCTTCCTCTTCGTCTGCGCGCCGTACATCCTCGCCGTCTTCGGCAAGGGGTACGCGGACGCCGCCACGCCGCTGCTGCGCTGGTTCGCGGTGGGCGCCGCGCTGCGCGTCGTGATGGAGGTCTACTTCGCGGTGCTGCGCGCGCAGAGCCGCACCTCGGGACTGGCGTACATGCAGGGCCTGCTGTGCGTCCTGGTCCTGGGACTGACGATGGTGCTGCTGCCGCGGATGGGGCTCACCGGCGCGGGTGTCGCGGAGATCTCCAGCCTGTCGGTGATCGTCTCGATCGCGTCCGTGAAGCTGTACCGCATCCTCAAGGGCCGGCCGTCCGCCCCGCTGACACGGGCGCCCGCGGAAGGCCTGGCGCCGGACGGGGACCTGGCGGACCTGGCCGTCAACGGTGACCTGGGCGACGCGCGGGCACCCGGCGCGGACACCACCGCACCGCCGGAGACGGACCGCGCGCGGGAGGCGGCGGGTGCCGCGCCCGGGGAGGCGCCGCACCGGCCCGGTTGGGCGCAGCGGGCGCTGAAGGACGTCGACACCGTGCCGCTCGGGCTGCACGTCGACTTCGAGCACATGGAACGCAGGCCGGACGTCCGGCCACCGGCGCCGTCCTGGGCGCAGGGCGACGGGAACGGCCGTACGGACCGGCCCGAGCCCCCGGTGTCCGCGGAGCCCCCGGTTCCCGCGGCGCCCACGAAGATGTTCCGGGCGGAGCCCGCCGCGGCACCGGAGGCGGACGGCGCGCCGCCGGTCCGCTCCGTCCCGGCGGCGGAGGCGCCGGCCGCCTCGTCCACTGCCGCCACGCCCACCACTTCGCCCGTCGCCCCCTCAAAGACCCGGACCGGTACCCCGCTCGGGCCCCGGCCCGGATCCCGGCTCGGATCCCGGCTCGCCGCGTCCGTCCCGTTCGGCACCCGGCTCACGGACCGGCTGAGCGGGCGCCCCGACATCGGCATCTGGGCGCTGCTCGGCGCCGCCCTCGCGCTGTTCTGGCTGCCCCTGCGCGGGATGGGCGACGCCGACCTGGACCGGATGGGCGGGCTCGGCCTCATCAGCGTGCTGCCCGCGGCGACGCTGCTGGGCGCCGCCCTGCTCGTCCTGGCCTTCGCGTCGGCCCTGTGGCTGTCCCGGCCGCGGCGCGTCCTGCTGGCAGCCGTACTGATCCTGACCGTGGTGGCCCTGCACGCGCTGCCCGCCGCGCTGGAGGCCGAACCGCGCTTCGCGACGGCCTGGCAGCACCTGGGCTTCCTGGACTACATCGACCGGACCGGCTCCGCGGTGCCGGACCTGGACGCGCGCTGGAGCTGGCCGGGGTTCTTCGCGGCGGCCCAGTTCATCGCCGAGGCGTGCGGCGTCACGGACTTCACCGAGGTGCTGCGCTGGTGGCCGCTGACCATCCAGCTGCTGTACCTGGCCCCGGTGTTCCTGCTGCTGAAGTCCGTACGGGCGAGCTGGCGGGCGAAGTGGAGCGCGGCGTGGCTGTTCGCGCTGTGCGGCTGGGTGGGCCAGGACTACTTCTCGCCGCAGGGCTTCACGTACCTGCTCTATCTGGTCTTCGCGGCGATCCTGCTGGTGTGGTTCCGCGATCCGCGGGTGCTGCGCGGCAAGCGCTGGCCCGGCGAGGCCGAGGTCGCGCCGGCCGGGCGGGGGCAGCGGGTGGCACTGCTGGCCGTGCTGGCGCTGCTGTTCACGGCGTCCGTGGCGGGCCACCAGCTCACGCCGTTCGTGATGCTGGGCGTGCTCACCTTCCTGGTGCTGGTGCGCCGTACGTCCCTGTACGGGCTGCCGCTGCTGTTCGGCGTGGTGGTCGTGGTCTGGGTGGTCTTCCTCGCCGAGCCGTACTGGTCCGGGCACTTCGACGAGCTGTTCGGCGGGGTGGGCGGCATCGGCGGAAACGTCTCCTCGTCCGTCACCGGCCGGATCGGCACCGGCGACAGCACCCACAAGCTGGTGCTGTACGCGCGGGTGGCGCTGGCCGGCGGGGTCATGGCGCTGGCCTGCTGGGGCGTGCTGCAGCGGCGGGCCGCCGGGTTCTCCGAACGGTCCCTGCTGGTGCTGACCTTCGTCCCGTTCCTCGCCTTCGGCATGCAGTCCTACGGCGGCGAGATGGCGCTGCGGGTGTTCATGTTCGCGCTGCCCGGCGCCTGCATCCTCGGCGCGCTCGCGCTGTTCCCGCGCGCCGCCGGCGCCCGCCGCGGCCTGGGCCCACTGGCCGCCCTGCTCACGGGCGTGGTGCTGGTGACCGGCTTCCTGGTGGTCCGCTGGGGCAACGAGCCGTTCGAACGCGTCCGGCCGGGCGAAGTGGCCGCGATGGACTACGTCTACGCGCACGACCGGCCCACGGCACGGGTGCTCTGGCCGACCAACGACACGGTCAACGACGTCACCCCGGCCTTGCCGTGGGGCGCGAAGGACATGGAACGGGTGCAGTACGTGCCCGTGCTCGCACCGCGTGACCCGGTCCTGACCGACTCGGTCGTCGACGCGCTGCGCGACGCCGGGCCGCGCTCCTACTTCGTGGTCAACCGGGCCCAGGCGGAGTCACTGCGCCTCGGCGCGGGCTACGCCGCCACCTGGGAGAAGAGGCTGCGCACCGCCCTGGACCAGCGCCCCGAACTGCGCCGCGTCATGAGCAACGAGCACGCCGCACTGTACGAACTCGCCCAGCAGCCGGCGGGCCCGGTGGCCGAACCGGCCCCCGGCCCGGTCGGTCCGCGCATCACCTGGACGTCGTGGTCGGTCATCGGCGCGCTGGCGGCCGGCGCCCTGTTGCTGCTGCTCGCGGCCCGGGAGGTGGTGCGAGTGGCGCTGCCGCCGAGCGTGCGCAAACTCCGGTGGATGCAGAGCTCCTTCTGGTTCACCCTGCCCCTGCTGCTGGTCTTCCTGGTGGCTCTGGTCCAGCGGATGGTGACGCTGTCGTAAGCCGCCGGGCGGCCGGCGGTGCGGGGAGCCGCCCGCCGCCGGCCGCCCCGGGGCTCTCAGGAGCGCTTCAGCCACTGAATGCCGTACGCGTCCAGAGTGACGCGCTGTCCGTCCACCGTCGTCCGCACGGGACGGCCGCGAGTGTTGACGACGAGGATGTCTTCGTCGTCGGCGAGGACGCGGACGTCCGCCCGGCCGGACGCCGCCACGTCGACGCGCTCATACGCCGTACCGGGCGGGAACGCGCGGGAGAAGCGGGACAGCAGGTCCATCATGGGCAGCCGGCTGCCGCCGCCGCGCAGTTCGGTGCTGCGCCACAGGCAGCCGGGGCAGTCGGCGCTCTCGTTCTGCGGGTTCCAGTAGAAGCCGCTGGTGGCGCCGCCCTCGGCCATGGAGATCAGCGCGCTCGCCTGGACGGCGGTGCGGCGCGGCTCGCTCCAGCCCTTGCGGTCGTCGTTCGCGTCCGCGACCTCGACGTACCACTCCGCCCACCACAGCGGCAGCCCGGTGGTCTCGCGCAGCCAGCGCCCGACGTCGGCGAACTTGCGGGTGGCGGCGAACGCGTCCGGCACGTATCTGTCGTCCCTGGTGTAGCTGGAGCCGTCCACCACGACGAAGTCCGCGCCCGCCTTGTGCTCGTTCCAGTACTCGACGGCGTCGACGGTGCGCCGGTCCAGGCTGCCCCAGGGCCCCTCGACGTCGGAGGCCTGGGTGTCGTCGCCGGGCGGATGGCTGTCCATGACCGCGTACGGCCCGCCCACCTGGTTCTCCTTGTCGGCCTTCTTCAGCTCCCGGTAGACCATGTTGTACAGGCGGGTGTACCCCTCGTAGTCCCAGCGGTTCCTGGCCTCGTCGAAGAAGCCCTTCAGCTCGTTCCAGACGATGAAGTGCCGGATGTCGGGGTAACGGCGGGCGACCGTGCCGACCAGGGCGGCGAAGTCCGCGTAGTGCTCCGGGCTCGGCGCCTTCTCCAGCTCGCTCCAGTCGGTCTGTCCGGCCTTGCCGCCCTTCATCCAGTCGGGGGCGCAGCACAGGGTCAGTACGGGCGTGCCGCCGGTGCGGCGGATCAGGTCGACGCGGCTGTCCAGCTCCTTGAAGTCGTACTTTCCCGGGCTCGGTTCGGGGTTCTGCGCGCCCCAGCCCATGATGTGCTGGTTCTGTGGCATCGGGTCGGCGGACAGCAGCCGTCCGGCGCTGCGCGTGGCGGCCTTGTCACCGTGGTCCGCGCTGTACTCGGTGTGGGTGAAGCCCCAGCCCACCTGCGCGTCGGGCGATGTGCCGGGCCGTGCGCCGTTGCCGCCGCTCTCCGGCGGGAAGCCGCACATCGCCAGTGCCATCGCCAGGATCGCCACACCCATCGTGAGCAGAGCGGTGGCCCGGGCCCGGTTGCGGATTCTGCGCCTCACCCTGGTGCCGCCGCCTTCCGGTGCCCTCGCGGGGCTCGGCGGCCGCACCGTTTCCGTACCGCCGTGCCGGTCCCCACCGTGACGTTTTCCCCATGACGTCCCACGACGGGCCAGCCTAGCCAGCTTCCCGGGCGGGACGGCCGGTTTCGGGGGAAGTGCGCAGCCACGGTCCGCCTTCTTCCCCTGTTCCCGGAGAAAGACCCGGTGACAGGGGAAATTCCGTGTACGCGGCGGCCGGTGTTGCCGGATCATGGTGGTCATGTGTGCCGACCACGTGCAGCCGTCCGCCGCCGAGGAGTCCCTTCCGATCCGTCTGAACATGGACGACAGCGATTCGCCGTCCGATGTCGTCGACGCCCTGTTCCTGGGGCGGTTCGCCAGCGGTGAGCAGCCGTACGCGCGCAGCCGCTCGGTGGACCGCGTCAAATCCGGGCTGACGCTGCTGCCGCCTGGCGCCAAGGTGCTGCGCTCGGCGCGCGACGACGACCGCAGCGCGACCCTCGCCGAGGGCGACGGCTTCACCCTGCTGGTGTCGCGGTGGAACCGCGGCGCCGACGTGACCGTCACGGCCACCACCGACGAGCTGGCCCTGAAGGTGCTGGGACAGTCCGCCGACGGCGCGGAGGACGAGCCGGAGCCGCAGCCGGAGAACGTCTCGATGGGATTCTGGTACCTCTCCCCCCGGCGCGGCCCGCACCGCACGACCCGGCAGATCTCCGCCGGCACCTGGGACGAGATCCGCCCCAACTACACCGAGCCGGTGGCCGAGGCCCTGGACCGGCTGATGAAGGTCGCCCCCGGGGAGATCTCCGGGCGGCTGCTGTTGCTGCACGGACCGCCGGGCACGGGCAAGACCTCCGCGCTGCGCACCCTCGCCCGCTCGTGGCGCGACTGGTGCCAGGTCGACTGCGTCCTCGACCCGGAGCGCCTCTTCAACGACATCGGCTATCTGATGGACATCGCCATCGGCGAGGACGACGCGGCGGGCAAGGGCCGCTGGCGGCTGCTCCTGCTGGAGGACTGCGACGAACTGATCCGCGGCGAGGCCAAGCACACGGCGGGGCAGGCGCTGTCCCGGCTGCTGAACCTGACGGACGGACTGCTGGGCCAGGGCCGCAACGTCCTGGTCGGCGTGACCACCAACGAGGACCTGGAACGGATGCACCCCGCGGTGGTGCGCCCCGGCCGCTGCCTGGCCCGTATCGAGGTGGGGCCGCTGAACCGTACGGAGGCGGTGCGGTGGCTCGGCAGGGAGGAGGGCATCAGCCGCGACGGGGCGACTTTGGCGGAGCTGTACGCGCTGCGCCGCGGCACCGGCCCGGCCTCGGTACCGGCACAGGACTCGGGGGCGGACGCGGGGCTGTATCTGTAGCGGCACGGCTGCGCCGCGGCCCGCGTGTACGGCTCCGGCCGGCACCGCGGGCGCGCCGCTCCACTGATCCACCCAAAGCTCAGCGGCGCCCCGCGGCGGAGAGGAGGATGGGTGCCATGGCTGACCGGATGCCGCCGGAGAAGGACTGTCCGGACTGCGGTGGTGCCGGTGAGGTCGAGTGGGAGACGCAGGGCGGCACCACCGTGACCACGCAGTGCGGTGGATGCGCCGGTACAGGAAAGGTTCCGGCATGAGTCAAGGAAGGCCGCGCGGCGGACCGGTCGGTCTGGACCCGCGCCATGTCGGCGTGCTGCTGTGCCCGTGCGGCCGGGGCACGGTGAAGCTGCCGGGCCTGAACGAGGCGCTGTGCCTGCGCTGCTACGCACTGGAACGCACGGCGTACGAGCGGCGGATGGCCAACGGCAACCACCGCGGAGTGGCAGCCAACATCGCGGGCGACACCTGTATGGCGTGTGAGGGGGACGACGTGGACGCGGACGGCTGCCTGTGGTGGTGCAACCACTGCCACATCGTCACGCGCGTCGCCTACCCGGCCCCATACCCCGGCCTTCCACGGCCCAAAGGCCACCCGGCCTGGCTGCGCTGAACGCTGCGTGGGGCCTGGCCCGGTCCGTGCGGTGAACGCTGCGCGGACCGGGTCGGCGTATGAGCGCCGCGTGTGAGGGGCGGCCTACGAGGACCGGCGGGTGAGGGCCCGCCAGTCAGGCGGTGCCGTTCCCGTACTCCTGCCGGTCTCCGGGGAGTTCCTGCACAAGGCAGAAGGGGTGGCCCGCGGGGTCGGCGTAGACACGGAAGCCGTGCGGGCCGCCGCCGTGGGTGGCGTCGAGCAGGGTGCCGCCCGCGTCGAGCACCCGCCGGTGCGCGGATTCCATGTCGTCCACGCCGAGGTCCAGATGGGACTGCTGCGGATGCTCCGGGTCCGGCCAGCGGGGCGGGCGGTGGTCCGGAGCGCGCTGGAAGGCGAGGACCGTGCCGCCTTCGGTGTGCAGGGTGGCCCAGTCGTCGTCGGTGGTCCACAGGGAGGTCCGGCGGTTGATCTCACCGCCGAGCAGCTCCGCGTAGAAGCGGGCGAGCCGCTGGGGGTCGGGGCAGTCCAGGGCGGTGCACTGGACGCGGGCGATGGCGGTCATGCGTCCTCTCCTCCGGTGGCGGTCATACGTCGTCCCCTCCGGTGGCGGTCACGCGTCGTCCCCGTAGGTCGCGCGCAGGGCGTCCGTGACGGCGGTGAGCGCGGCGGCGTGGTCCAGGCCCAGCCGGCGGGCGCGCCGCGCGTACGAGGCGGCGGCCGCGGCCGCTTCCTTGTCGGCCGCCTCGCCGGCCGCCGCGATGAAGGTGCCGTTGCGCCCCCGCGTCTCGATCACGCCGTCCGTCTCCAGGGCGCGGTAGGCCTTGGCGACGGTGTTGGCGGCCAGCCCGAGCTGTTCGGCGAGGCCGCGTACGGTGGGCAGTTTGCGGCCGACCGGCAGGCCGCCGGCGCGGGCCTGCCCGGCGATCTGGGCCCGGACCTGCTCGAACGGCGCGTCCGCCGCCTCCGGGTCGATGGTCAGCCGCAGGGGCGGCGCTTGCTGGACGGCCACGGTGGCGCTCCTGGTACGGGGGTGGTGCGGGACGCAGGGGGTGGGTCGCCCCCATTGTGCGCCAGGGGTGCCCGCCGTGTCCGCAGGGCCGCTCATGTCGTACCGCGGCACCGGCCCCGCGCCGGTCCGTGCGGAGCGCGCGCCGGTTCCGCGCGCTCCCCGGATGCGCCGTGCGCTACACCTCCAGTGCCGTACCGGTCGTGACCAGCCACTCGTTGAGTCCGAGGGCCAGTTCGGCGCCCGGCCTGATGTCCTCCGTCGATCCGTCGGCGGTCACCCGGGCCACCACGTCCGCGTCCAGCAGCGGCCGGACCGGTGCGGCCGGATCGGCGGTGACCTCCTTCAGTCCGGCGCGCAGGGCTTCGGCGTAGCGGGGGTCCTGGGTGGTCGGATACGGGCTCTTGACCCGGTCGGCGATGAGGCCGGGCAGCACGTCGCGGGTGGCGGCGCGCAGCAGTGACTTCTCCCGTCCGTCGAACGTCTTCATCGTCCAGGGGGTGTTGTAGACGTACTCGACGAGCCGGTGGTCGCAGAACGGCACCCGTACCTCCAGGCCGACGGCCATGCTGGCCCGGTCCTTGCGGTCGAGCAGCGACTGCACGAAGCGGGTGAGGTGGAGGTGGCTGACCTCCCGCATCCGGCGCTGGAGGCCCGTCTCACCGGCCGCGTAGCGCACTTCGGTGAGGGCTTCGCGGTAGCGCCGGGTCTCGTAGCCCACCAGGTCGAGCTTGCCGAGCAGGCCGGGGTCGAGCAGCGCCTCGGGGGTGGCGTCACCGCCGGCGAACCGGCCGGCGATGCCGGCGGCCGTCCAGGGGAAGGTGTCCGCGTGCACGTGCTCGGGGACGTGGAACCAGCGGTAACCGCCGAACACCTCGTCGGCGGACTCCCCGGACAGGGCGACGGTCGACTGCTCCCGGATCGCCTTGAACAGCAGGTAGAGCGAGGTGTCGCCGTCACCGAAACCGTTGGGCAGGTCACGGGCGCGCAGGACGGCCGAGCGGTGGCCGCGGTCGGTGAGGTCGGCGGTGTCCAGCACGATGGCCTCGTGATCGGCGTGTACGTGCGCGGCGAGCGCGGTGGCGTACGGGCCGTCGGGGGTGCCGCGCAGGTCGTCGGCGCGGAAGTGCTCCGTATGGCCGGTGAAGTCGACGGCGAACGAGCGCACCGGGCCGCTGCCCTGCGCGGCCAGGGCGCGGGCGGCCAGCGCGGTGATGACCGAGGAGTCCAGGCCGCCGGAGAGCAGGGTGCACAGCGGTACGTCGGAGATCAGCTGGCGCTCGACGATGTCGTCGAGGAGTCCGCGCACATGTGCCACGGTCGTGCGGAGGTCGTCGGTGTGCTCGCGGGGCTCCAAGGCCCAGTAGCGGCGGGTGATCAGGCCCCCGCGGCGGACCCGTACGGTGTGGCCGGGCAGGACCTCGTACATGCCCCGGTAGACGGCGTGGCCCGGGGTCTTGGTGAAGCTGATCAGCTCGGCGAGGCCTTCCGTGTCGACGACGGGGCGCACCCGGGGGTGGGCGAGGATCGCCTTGGGCTCCGAGCCGAAGAGGACGCCGTCGGAGGTGGGGTGGTAGTAGAGGGGCTTGATGCCCATCCGGTCCCGCACCAGGAGCAGTTCCTCGGTACGCGGGTCCCACAGGGCCAGGGCGTACATGCCGTTGAGCCGCCCGGTGAACTCCTCGCCCCACTCCAGGTAGGCGTGCAGCACCACTTCGGTGTCGCTGCTGGTACGGAAGGTGTGCCCGCGGGCGGCCAGCTCCGCGCGCAGCTCACGGTAGTTGTACACCTCGCCGCTGTAGGTCAGGGCGAGCAGCGTCCGGCCATCCCGTTCGACGGTCATCGGCTGTTGGCCGCCCTCGATGTCGATGACCGCCAGCCGCCGGTGCCCGAACGCGGCGTGGGGGGCGAACCAGGTGCCCGCCGCGTCCGGGCCGCGGCAGGCCATGGTCGCGGTCATGGCGTCGAGCGTGGGGCGCTCGGTGCCGAGGTCGTGGTCGTAGGAGATCCATCCAGTGATGCCACACACGGTCGCGGCTCCTCCTTCGTTCGGCGGCGGGCGCCGCGCGTACCGGCGGGGGTTCGGCGTACCGGCCGGGGGCCCGCGCCGACGACCGTACGCCCGGGACCGGTTGTGCGTTCCGTACGTGCCGCGCGCGACCGTCCGGAACGAGCCGGCCGCGCCCCGGCTCCGGGCACGCGCCGGGCCCGGCCGCTCCCCGGATATTCGGAGGCGGCGCGCGACCGGCGGGCGTACCGTCCCGCTGATGACCATCACTGTGCGCCCTTTCCGCCGCTCCGACGCCCGGGACGTCTGCGACGTGCGTCGTCGTGTGCTGCCGTACAACATCTCCACTCCGCAGTCCGTCGCCTGGGAAGTCGCCGAGGCGCCCGCCGCCCGGCAGTTGCGGCTGTTCGTCGCCGAAGCGGACGGCCGGGTCGTCGGCGCGGCGAAGGCGGGCATCCAGCACGACAGCAGCACGCCCGGGCAGGGCCTGGCCGCCCCGCTCGTGGACCCCGGTTATCGCGGGCAAGGGGTGGGCAGCGCCCTGCTCGACGCGGCGGAGAACCATCTGGCCGGTCTCGGCGCCACCCACCTCCATGCCCACCCCCAGGACGACCCCCGCTCGCTTTCCTTCGCCGAACGCCGCGGCTACCACCGCCTGCGCCCGTCCCGGACCCTCCGCCTCGATCTCGCCCACGCCGCACTGCCACCGCTGCCCGCGGACCTGCCGCCCGGTACGGAGCTGCGGACCGCCGCCGACCTCGGCGCCGATCCCCGCCCGCTGTTCGAGGCGGACGTCGAGGTCACGGTCGACGAGCCGGACGACCTGACCATCGACGCGATGACCTACGAGGACTGGATCGGCCACACCTGGGAGCACCCGGACATCGACCTGGACCTGACGACGGTGGTGACGGTCGGCGGCGAGATCGCGGCGTTCAGTCTGGCCAGGACGGACGGCCGGGGCCGGTACGGCTCGGAGATGACCGGCACCCGCCGCGCCCACCGGGGCCGGGGGCTGGCCAAGCTCGCCAAGACCGCCTCCCTGCACCGGGCCCGCGAGGCCGGCTGCACGGAGGCGTTCACGTCCAACGACGCCGAGAACGCCCCGATGCTCGCCATCAACACCGCGCTCGGTTACCGCCCCTTCGCCGCCGAGTGGCACTGCGTGCGCGAACTGCCGGGTGCCTGACGCCGGTGCGCCGTCAGGCACCCCCGGGTATGGCCCCGGGCCCGCCGGGCCGGCCGGCATCCCGAGGGACTGCGCCACGGTCGAGGGCGGTGCCGCTGTCGAGGGCCGCGGCGCGGTCCGGCCCCGCCGGGTCGTACGCGATGGTGTCGCCGGGCCGGTGCAGGTGGAGCAGGAACCGGTGGCCCGCCCGGTAGGCGTCCAGACCGGCGCGGCAGTACGCGACCATGTCGTCCGGCAGCGCGTCGAGGCGGTACCAGCCCAGTTCGGCGCACTTGTGCGGCTCCCCGTTCACCGGCTCGCCGCCGGCGCCGTACGCGGCCTCGAAGAACCAGCCGATCCGTGCCTGCCCGCCGGGCGCCCGGTGCTGCATGACCAGCGCCACCCGCAGATCGTCCGGCTCCAGGCGCAGCCCGGTCTCCTCCGCAGCCTCCCGGATCATCGCCTCCCGTACGTCCTCGCCGTCCTCGACGTGCCCGGACGGCGCGTGCAGCAGGCCGTCGGCATAGCCCGTGCCGGTCCGGCGGGCGAGCAGGACCTCGTCGCCGCGGCGCAGGACCAGGTGGACGTCCACCACTTCGGTGTGCCGGGCGGCGGCCGGGGCCGGGACCGGCTGTATGACGGGCTCCGGGGCCGGAGCCGTGACCGGCTTCGGGTACACGATCAGCGCGTATCTCTCGTCGCGCACCCGCCGTCCCCACAACGCCGCGTCGTGGGACAGCTCTTCGAGATGCGTACGGGAAGCGAGGGGCGCGACCAGGCGGACGGCTTCGGCAGACGTCAGGCCGATCGGCTCCGCCTCGCCCCAGCGGCCCTCGACCAGCACGAGCCGGCCGCCGGGGGCCAGCAGCTCCGCCCACCGGCGCAGCGCTGCCGCCGGGTCGGACAGCGCCCACAGCACGTGCCGCACCAGGACGGTGTCGAACCGCCGCTCCCCCACCGGCGGCTCGGCCGCGTCGCCCACCAGCAGGGTGACGCCGCGGCCGGCCAGCTTGGCGCGGGCCCGTTCGATCATGCGCGGGGACCGGTCGACGCCGGTGACCCGGTGGCCCTGTCCGGCGGCCAGCTCGGCCAGGCTGCCCGTGCCGCATCCCAGGTCCAGCACCGCACCGGGCGTCCCGGGGAGCCAGGACCGTATCCGCGCGGCCCACGCGGCCCGTACGGCGGGATCCCGCAGGCCGTGGTCGGGCTCGTCGTCGAAGTCGGCGGCTGCCGCGTCCCAGTAAGCCGCCTGGCGGTGGTCCCGCTCGTCGTCCCCTGGCTCGGCTGGTGCGTTCGTGTCCATGTCCCGATCGTGACAGGCACCACTGACAACAGCCGTTCCCAGCGCCGTCACAGCCGTCCGGCCAGCCGTTTCACGCCGGGCGTATCAGGCGCGGGGCCGCCCCTCGCCCACGCGCCACCCGCGCGCCGCGGGCACGGCCGGTCCCGCGGGCAGGCCGGCGGGTTCGCCGTCGCCCACGTAATGGAAGGCCGGTGGCGGGTGCATCAGGAAGTCGTGGTGCGAGATGTTCCAGGCGTACGCCCCTGCCAGGGCGAAGGCGACCCGGTCCCCGGCGCGCAGGTGGTCGACGGGCACCCGGCGCGCCAGTACGTCCTTCGGGGTGCACAACTGCCCGGCCAGTGTGACCTCCTGTCCGTGCGCGCCGGGGCGCGGCCAGGGCCGGGTCCACTCCTCGACGGGCAGGACGACGAAGGGGTGGTCGTGCCCCTTGGCGGCCGGGGTGCGCAGGTGGTGGGTGCCGCCGCGCAGTACGGCGAACGCCTCGCCGTGGCTGTGTTTGACGTCCAGGACCTCTGTCACGTACCAGCCGCAGTACGCGGTCAGTGCCCGGCCCGGTTCGATGCGCAGGGTGAACTCGGGGTAGCGGTCGGCCAGCCCGGCGAGGCCGGTGCCGTACTCCGCCCAGTCGAAGCGGGTGCCGGGGGTCGTGTAGTCGACCGCCATGCCGCCACCGAGGCCGATCTCGCACAGGGAGTGGCCGTGCCGGGCGGCGAAGTGCCGGGCCCATTCGGTGATCCGGGCGGCGAGGGCGAGCTGGGCAGGCTCGTCCAGGCCGCTGGCCAGGTGGGCGTGGATACCGCGCAGCCGCAGCGGCCCGTTGCAGAGCAGTGGAAGGCAGTGTTCCGCGCGCGCTGGGTCGAGGCCGAAGGGCGTGGCCCGGCCGCCCATCGCGAGGGCGGCGCCGGCGGTGGCCCCGGGGCCGACCGGCAGGTTGACGCGGAGCAGCACGTCAGCGGTCCGGCCGGTCTCTCCGGCGAGAGCGGAGAGCATCCGCAGTTCGTGCTCGCTCTCCAGGTGGAAGCGCTCGACTCCCATGTCCAGGGCCGCGCGCAGCTCCGCCTCGGTCTTTCCCGGCCCGCCGAACGCCAGCGGCAGGGCGGGCACGGCCGCCCGCACATGGGCGGCCTCGCCCGCGGAGGAGACCTCGCAGCCGTCGGTGTGCGGGGCGAGCGTCCGCAGCAGGCGCGGGTCCGGGTTGGCCTTGGCCGCGTAGTACAGCTCGACGCCCGGTGGCAGCGCGGCCCGTACGGAGGCCGCGTGGGCGGCGAGGTCGGCCAGGTCGTAGACGTAGGCGGGCAGCGGTCCGTCGAGTGTGCCGCCGGGGCCCGGGTGGCCGGCCGTAAGGGTGTCCACCTGGCGCGCGGCCAGCTCGGTGATCATGAGGTGCTCCGGGGGCGGGGGAAGGCGGCCCGGGATGCGGCGCGCGTGCGGGGCGCTGCCAGGCCGTCGGACACCGTACCGTCAGCCGGGCCGGGGCCGACGGGCGAGGTGAGGCGTACGTACCCCGCTTCCCGGTCCGCCGCGCGCCCCCACCGGGTCAGCAGGTTGGCCTTGGCGGGCAGCGGCGCGCCGGCCAGCAGGGCGCGCAGTTCGGCCGGTTCGCCGTGTGCGGTGCTCCGTTCGCGCAGCACTCCGCGTACGGCGCGCCACAGTTCGCCTTCCAGCGCCGGGTGCAGGTCGGCGACGGCGGCGGCCATCTCGGCGAGGTGGTTGACCAGCAGGCAGTAGACGACCCGGTCCCAGCCGCGCTCGCGCTCGTACACGAGGGGGCGGGCCACCTCCTGCGGGAGCCCGCCGAGGAACGCGTCGTGCGGGCCGGGCAGCAGTTTGGTGCCCTCCAGGTCGCGGAAGAGGATCTGTACGGGCATGCCGAGGGCGTCGACACCGAGCACGACGTTCTGCAGGTGGGGTTCGAGGACCACGCCGTGGTCGAAGTAGGCGGCCAGCACGGGCGGGACGAGCAGCGAGAGGTACGCGTCCCACCAGCCGAGCGCGGCCACCGGGTCGCAGCCGCGCAGCAGCTCGCCGAACTGGGCGTCGCTCGACGAGTGCTCGTCGGCGACGGCGGCGGCCAGCAGCGGGGTGACGCCGGGCCGCAGCCGGGCGTCCAGCCCCTCCCGCACGATGACGCCGAGCCCCTCGGCCAGTTCCCGGTCGCCCATGTCCACGGTGCGGTAGCCGGGTTCGCGCAGCAGGTCGCAGCCGGGGAAGCGGGTGGCGAGGGCGGTGGCGGCGGTTTCCAGGTGGCGGGTGAGGGCGACGGCGCCGCGCAGTTCGTAGTCCGCGTTCTTGCGGACGCAGTTGGTGATGCGGGTGTTGAGGCTGAACTTGAGGAAGTCCCGCCCGTCGTAGAGCGTGCGGACGGATGCGGTGGGCGCGAAGGCGTCGCCGCGCTCCCCCAGGTCGAGCACGTCACCGCGCCGTACGGCGTCCCGCAGGGCGGGGTGCGCGCGGAGCATGGCGTACTGCCAGGGGTGCGCGGGCAGCAGCCGGTACCCGTCCGGTACGGCGCCCTGCCGGTCCAGCGCCGTCAGCGCCCCGGGGGAGGCGCTCTCCTCGCGTACGCGGTCGGCGCGTACGGCCAGGTGGCGCAGGGGGAAGCGGGCCCCGGCCTCGGGTGCGTAGCGGGCCCAGTCGGTGGCGCTGCCGGTACGGGACTTGGGCGTCGGGTGGAACCGGTGGCCGAACAGCAGTGACTGTTCGGAGCGCAGGTAGCGGGCGTGCGGGCCGGTGCCCCGGCTGCCCGCCCGGCCGGGGGTGGCGGCGTGCCGCAGGGCGGCGGTGACGCCCGCGTGGCTCGACGCGACCTGTGCGCGGAATTCCTCGTTCCGTACTCCCGTGCGCAGTTCCAGCTCCCGCTGCGTGCACGCGGCCAGCTCCTCCCAGCCCAGTTCCTGCCAGTTGCCGTCACACCACCGCCCGGCCGGGCCGGTGAAGCGGTGTGTGCCGGTGAGCGAGGCCCGGCGCAGTCCGATCCGCAGCAGTTCGCCACAGCGCGGCAGCCGGAGCAGCAGGTGCGCACCGGCCACGGTGGTCTGCCGTTCCGGGCCGCAGACCTCGCGCAGCAGGCAGTTCAGGAGGGTGTGGGCCACGGGTTCGTCCGCCGAGAGGGGGACCGTCCGGTCCGTGGCGGCCGTGCGGGAGGGGGCGAGGGGCATTGCGGGGACTCCAACGAGGGGTGGGGAGAAGAGGGCCGGACCGGCGGCGGGCCCGGCCGGGTGCCGGCCGGGTCACGGCGTGGGGGTGGCGGTCACCGGCCCGGCGTCAGGTAGTTCGGCCCGGTGACGTAGTGCTTGTTGATGTCCGACGCCCCCGGCCGGCGTTTCGTGAACAGGCTGCCGGCCGTGACCATGGCCTTGACCGGCAGCCGGTCGGCGTCCAGGACGCGGTGGCGCAGTACGGCGGCGGCCGCTCCGGGTGCGGCCTCCAGCCGGTCGACGGCCTCTGTCAGCCGCGCTCTGAGCTGCCCGAGCAGCACCGGCAGCGGCGCGCGGCCGAGCCGGGCCAGTTCGAAGGCGAGGGCTCCGGCGCACAGGTGGACGGTGATGGTGGCGAAGACGTCCGCCACCGGGGCGTCGCTGCCCACCAGGATGCGCTTGTCGTCGAATCCGCACAGGTCGGCGGCTTCCCCGCCCAGGACGGCGGCCAGCCGTACGGTGTTCACCCGGGGCCCGTCGTTGTCCTTGAGCAGCAGGCGCAGGCGCGGGCGGCCGGCCACCTCGTCCAGGACGAGGGAGGTGTTCTGCTGGTGCGACTCCAGGGCGATGCCGTACGCGAAGAGGGTGGTGTGCCAGTCCAGGAGGAGCGCCAGGTAGGCGTCGAGGAGGGCGAGCAGGTCGCCGCCGTAGAAACGGCGGGCGAGGTCGTCGGCGACCAGTGAGCCGTCCGGCATCCGGGCGGCGAGCGCGGCCAGCGGCACGACCCGGGCGCCGCGCAGTCCGCTGGAGCCGCGCAGACCGCGCAGGCTGCGCGCCCCCTTGAGCCCGTCGGCGCTGCCGCACACCGCCGCCGCGCCGCCGCTGCCCTTGGGGAAGCGGCGTACCAGGGTGGCCAGCAGGTCGTGTCCGGCGTCCAGGTAGGTGGTCTCGTCGGCGAGGAGCACGGTCTCGGCGAAGCGCGGGTGCCGGTCGACGACGGTCTCCAGCAGCCGCTGGCCCACCGCGCCGTCCACGAGTGTGCCGGGTTTCATGCCGCGCCGGTTGAGGCGGCCCAGGGTGGCGGTGGCGAGCGGGAGTTTGAGGTGGGTGTACGGGTCGTCGGTGACGGCGACGGTCCGCATCGACAGGGTGGGCCGTACCGGCAGCCAGGCGCGGTCGGCGAGCCGCGCGTCGTCCGTCAGGCCGCGGGCGCGCAGCGCTTCGGCCAGCGGCGTGCCGGCGGTGAGCGGGTGGACGGGCAAGGCGAGGTGACTGCCGTCCAGCCGGGGCAGGCCCAGGTCCCCGGGGGCGGGCCACCAGGCGGGCAGCGCCGCCGGGTCGCCGTTGACGGCCTCGCGCGGGAGGGCCAGCCAGCGCAGCGCGAAGCCGGGGGCGAACTCCGGCGCGTGGGCGCGGATATCGGCTTCCGTCAGGCCGATGCGGGCCCGTCCGGTGGGGTAGACGGGGTGGTCGCGGTACGCGGCGAGGGTGTCGTAGTCGAGTGCGCCGCCGGGGCCGCACCAGGCGCGGTCGCCGTCGTACGCACCGATCGGCGTGCCGCGTTCTTCGCCGTACGCGTGGGCCGCCGCGCCCCGGGCGCCGTCGGCCGCCGCCCCGCTGTTCCCGTCGTCGCTCCCCCCGTAGGCGCCACTGTTTCCGCCGTACGCCCCGCCGCCCGCGTGCGGGCCGAGCCGGCCGATGACCGTCCGGCGCTCCGCGGCCTGCATCCGGGCCGTGGCCAGCGCCTGGTGGCACTCGGCGGTGAAGGCGTCGAAGCCCGGCCGGTCCTCGGGGGCAACGGCGGTGCGCAGCAGCCCCATGACGCCGTCCACTCCGGTCACCCGTGTGCCGTCGGCGCGCTCCAGCTCTCCCCTGCGGGCGGCGATCTCGCACTGGAAGCCGTCGGGCCCGACCGGGATGAGGGCCGGGCCGTCCGGCAGGGCCAGCCGCAGCCAGTCCCCGTCCGCGCGGCGTACCGCCCCGGCGTAGCGGCGCAGCCCGTACGCGTCCTCGCGCAGCAGCGCGCTCACCACGCGCCGCATCAGCTCCTCTTCCGCAGCGCCCTCCGGGGCCGCACCCCGCAGGGTGTCCGGTACGCCGCCTCCCGTCACCGCCGTCACGGCACGATCTCCCAACAGTGTGCGGCCAGGAACTCCCATACGGCCGCGTCGATACGCCCCTCGTCCCGGCCGGACGCCCGCAGCACCCCGAGGAAGTCGCGGTTGGTGCCGTACAGCGGGTGCCGCTCGCCCGTCTCACGTAAGGGCCGGTAGTCGAGGCGGACACCGTCCGCCTCCCGTATGTGTGCCTCCGGGGCGGCCTTCAGCGTCCCGGCGCGGTCGGCACACACGTACTCCATGCGCACCCGCGCGCCGCGCCGCACGGGCAGGGCGTCCGGCAGCGGCTCCCCCAGGTGCGTACGGAGGATCAGCTGGAAGAGCGGGAGGTCCAGCGCCTCGGCGAGGGCGAGGTCGCACCGGTCGCCGATGGCCCGGTAGTTGACCTCGATGATCCGGGGCCGGCCGCCCTGTTCCACGTACTCGGTGTGGCAGGCGCCGAAACCGACGCCGAGGGCGCGTAATTGCTCCAGTACCCGGCCGGTGCAGGGGCCGGGCGGCTCGGGGAGCAGGCGCAGTCGCTCCTCGATGAAGTGCGGCGGCGGTGAGATGTCCGTACGGAACGAGGCCAGGGGGTGCAGTACGTGTCCGTCGCCGAGGGTCTCCAGGGTGTGCAGCGGGCCGTCCAGGTACTCCTCCAGGAGCAGCGCGGCGCCGGGCCGCCGTGTCCGGATCTCGTGGCACCGCGCGGCCAGTTCCGCGTCATCCGCCACCAGGAAGACGTCCTGGCTGGCGACTCCTTCGCGCGGTTTGAGGACACAGGGGTACGGGACGCCGTGTCCGTGCCCGGCCGGGTCGTCGCGCGGCGTCAGTTCGGCGGATCTGACGGTGTCCAGCCCGGCGGATGCCAGGCTGCGCCGCAGTTCGGCCTTGTTCTTCGTGCGGAGCGCCGCCCGCCAGTCCTTGCCGGGCAGCCCGAAATAGTCAGCGGCCAGGGCGGCCTGGGCCTGGAGATGGTCACTGTTGGTGAAGACCGCAGCGGGCGGGCCAACTCGGCTGGCCCGTGCGGAGGTCAGCGCGATCACGGCACGGAAGTCCTGCACGTCGCACGGTACGATCTCCAGTCCGCCGGGCAGCGCTCCCGCCGGTGGCCCGCCCCCGCGCCGGTCACGCGCGTATCGCCCGTACGCCTCCCGGTGGGCATCCGGCTGGTCGGTCAGCAGCGTCACGGCGAGGCCGAGGCGGGCCGCGGCCGGCAGGAAGCCTTCCGTGACGGAGTCGGTGGGGTTGCGGGCGAGGAGGGTCAGGCCCGCGCAGGCGTCGTTCGGGGTTGCGGCCTCGTTCACATGCGGAAGATTAGGTTAGGCATACCTAACCTTGTCAACTCGCGTCGATCCGCCGCCGCGTCACCCCTCCCCACCCCCTCTTCCCCACCTTCGCTTCACCCCCTTTTTGCCACCCTGACACACCCGTTCCGAGGTTCCGGGGCCCTCGGAACCCCCGGTGCTTAACCCCTCCTCAGATCTCCCTTAACGGGGCCATAAAGATCGCCACGAACCGGCTTCCGGCCCGAAATGCGCAGTTCAGCGGGGCTAGCGTGCTGATCGCACCGACCGGGCCAGGCGCCCTGGCCGGTGCCGCTCCCCCCTGATCCGACGAAGGAGACCCCCACGATGACCGCTCGCCGCAAGGCAGCCGGGATCGCCCTGACCGGCATCGCCCCGCTGGCGCTCACCGCGCTCACCGCGACCCCGGCCGTCGCCCACGGCTCGATGACCGACCCGGTCAGCCGGATCTCCGCCTGCTTCGCCGAGGGCCCCGAGCACCCGAAGTCCGCGGCCTGCAAGGCGATGGTCGCGGCCGGCGGCACCCAGGCCCTGTACGACTGGAACGGCGTACGGGACGGCAACGCGGGCGGCCAGTCCAAGAAGCGCATCCCGGACGGCAAGCTGTGCAGCGCCAACAGCCCCGAGTACAAGGGCCTGGATCTGCCGCGGGCGGACTGGCCGTCCTCGAACCTGAAGGCGGGCAGCCACACCTTCCGGTACAAGGCGACCGCCCCGCACCGCGGCTCCTTCGAGCTGTACATGACCAAGGACGGTTACGACCCCACCAAGCCGCTCAAGTGGTCCGACCTGGAGGCGAAACCGTTCGCCAAGGTCACCAACCCGAAGCTGACCGGCGGTGACTACGTCTTCAGCGGCAAGGTGCCCGCCAAGTCCGGCCGCCACCTGATCTACAGCATCTGGCAGCGCTCGGACAGCCCCGAGGCGTTCTACACCTGCTCCGACGTCGTCTTCGGCAAGGGCGGCGGTAAGGGCGCGGCGGCATCGGCACCGTCCGCCGCCGCGCCGAGCGATCAGCAGATCGCCGCGGAGGCGGCCAAGTCGTCCATGGACCACATGCACCACGGCGGCCACGGCGCTCCGGCGGCCGGTGCCGACGGCAAGGCGCCGGGCGACGACGGCGCGGGCAACGCGCCGCACCCCAACGGCGGCGCGGCCAAGGAGGTGGACGCCGGGAAGGCCGGTGCCCAGCAGGCGGCCGGCAACCGCCTCGCGGAGACCGGCGGCGACAGCTCGACCGCGCCGATAGCCATCGGCGGCGCGGCCGTCCTGGCACTGGGCGCCTCGGTCCTGTTCGCGAGCGCGCGCCGCAAGGCGGTCCGCCAGCGCGGCTGATCCACACACTTTCTCCCCAGGGCTCTTTCCCCCACACACAGGGCCCACCCTGTGAGGCCATCCCCCACTGGCCCCGCAGGTCCCGTGAGGCCATCCCCCACTGGCCTCGCACCCCCCGTGCGGCCATCCCCCACTGGCCTCGCGGGGCACCCCCCACAGCTGGCGCCGCCGTCCCCTTTCCTTCACCTCAGGGGGCGGCGGCGCCTCCGCGCGCGCCCCGCTCCCGCGCCGCACTCCCCTGTGGTGCGGCGAGCGAGCAGGCCGGGCCCACCCGGCCATGGTTGCGCGCCCCTCGTCATCCCTCAGCGCCGGGCGACGCGCCGGAGCTTCCCGTTCCGGCGTGGAAATCCGGCTACTTCGGGTACAGGCGCCGCAGCAGGCGCACGTACGGATTCCAGCGCGCGGGGCGCGCGACCGCCCCCGTACAGGCGAGTTCGGCCCGGTCCAGGCTGTCTTCCAGCACCGCGTCGTGCAGGTGCCGGTAGGCCAGCGGCCAGCTGAGCCTGGCCGGCCCGCGGGCGTGCATCGCCAATGTGTGCCGCAGCACCGAGCGCCCCTCTCCGAGAGCGTGCGCGGTGTATTCGTGAAAGCCGTCGAAACCGCGCGGCCCACTGAAGGCGAAGCGCGCCCAGGTCCCCGGCACATGGGCGACGACCGTGTAGCGGACCGGCCCGTGGCCCCCGGCCGCACCCGGGCCCAGCGGGCGGTCGAGCAGCATCGGCGGCCAGTCGCCGTGCGGCCAGAGCGGATCGCCCGCCCCTGCCAGGCCGTCGATCAGCGCACCGGCCACGCCCACTGGCACCGCCAGTTCACGCTCGTGCACATTGCAGACCGCCATGTCCGTCCACCTCCGCATGCCGCGACTCCGTACGGGTCTCCGTACCGGGGCTCCTACTCAGAGACACCCTATTAGAGGCCCTCCTCCAATTGCTTTCTGGAGAGTACCCTCCAGAACATGGCCAGACCACCGCTCTTCGACATGACCCTGCTCCTGGACGCCGCCGTCCGGCTGGCCGCCGAGGCGGGCCCCGCGGGTGTGACCATGTCCGCGGTCGCCGCGGCCGTCGGCGCGCCGAGCGGATCGGTCTACCACCGCTTCGCCGGCCGTCCCGCGCTCCTCGCCGAGGTGTGGCTGCGCACGGTCGAACGGTTCCAGGAGGGGTACTTCGCCGCACTCCGGTCGGCACCGGACCCGCATTCCGCCGGCGCGGCGGCGGCCCGGCACGTCGTCTCCTGGAGCCGCGCCCATCCCCAGGAAGCGGCTCTCCTGCTCTACGGCGCCCGGGACTTCGGCCGGGACAGCTGGCCGGCCGTGTACGCCACACGGGCCGACGAGGGCCACCGGCGGGTACGGGACTCGGTGGGCGCGCTGGCCCGGGACCTGGGTGCGCGCACCCCGCAGGACGCCGAGCGCGTCTCCCTGGCGGTCATCGACGTACCGCTGTCCCTGGTACGCCGCCATCTGCGCGGCGGTACCCCGCTCCCCGCCCACGCCGAGGACCTCGCCGCACAGTGCACGGCTGCGCTGCTGGCGGGCTGAGCGGGGGGCGGGTCGCGGGCCTCCGGTGCTGCCGTCCGTCAGGCCGCCGCGGAGGCGCAGGTCGTCGGGGTGGCATGGGCCGGGTCGAGGGCGTTGGCCGTCTCGTGGAAGGCGACGCGGTCGAGGAGGCCGATGGTCGCATGCCCCGAGAGGTCGAGCGGGCACAGGTCCTGGACGAGGACGTTGCGGACGCCGGGGCCGGTCAGGAACTGGCTGCGGTACGGCGTGACGATCCAGTCGTACCGGGTCGCGATGACCGTGTACCGCACGCCGGGCACGGTGTCACCGCCGGCGTTGAGGCGGCGCAGGAAGGCCGAGCCGCGGATCTGGTCGGTGAGGGCGGGCGCGATGCCGTGCACGGCCTTTTTGGCCGCGGGGGTGGCGTCCAGCAGCCGGGTCAGGCCCATCAGGTCCGTGCCGTGGTTGTCGGGCGCGATGCCGACGAGGGCGTTCACCTTGGCAGCGCCGCCGTGGAACTTGAGGTACTGGCGCGGCATCATGCCGCCCTGCGAGTGCCCGACGATGTCGGTCTTCCGCGCGCCTGTCACGGCCAGGACGCGGTCGACGTACGCGGACAGCTCAACGGCGGATTTCGCCACCGGGCCCAGGCCGTGGACGAGGGGCACCCCGGGCAGCCGGCCGTAGTCGAGGGAGAAGACGCAGTAGCCGCGCTTGACCAGGTAGGGAGCCAGCGCGAGCCAGTTGTCCACGGAGTTGGCGAACGTGCCGTGCACCAGGACCACCGGCCTGGGGTGGGCGGCTGACGGCTTGCAGGCGTAGTTGTTCCAGCCGCGGTCCACGGTCTGTGGCGCGGCGGACGCCGGAGCCGTGGTGAGGCCGGCCGTCAGGGCGAGCGCGGGAATCAGGCCGAGCAGGCGGGTGCGGAGCAGCTTCACGGGGGCTCCTTGCGGGGGGGGGAGAGGCACGCCGGGAGAGGGCCGGGTCCGGCACGCCGTTCACCTGCGGCCCGGATCGCACGGCGCAACGACTGCACTTCGGTCACGTCACGGCGCGGTCCGCCGCACGGGTGAGGGGCGTGCGGAGCAAGGGCCGCCCGGGCCGTTGTCAGTGGGGTCCCCTAGAGTCGGAGCAGTTGGCCACGTGCCGAGGGGAGGCCGTCGTGACGGCGGTGGAACGGACGGAGGACCCGAGGACGCGGCAGGTCGCGGAGGTCGTGCCCGAGCGCGAGCTGCGGGAGCTGATCGGCGAGCCGAACGACCACGCGCTGTACAAAGTGCGCGACCGGCTGCACGACCTCGACCGCCAGTGGCTGGCGCGCTCGCCGTTCTGTTACGTGGCCACCGCGGACGCCGGGGGCCGGTGCGACGTCTCCCCCAAGGGCGACCCGGCCGGTTTCACCCTGGTGCTGGACGACACGACGCTCGCGATACCGGACCGCCCCGGCAACAAGCGGCTGGACGGCTTCCGCAACATCCTCGCCAACCCCCAGGTCGGGCTGAACTACGTCCTCCCCGGGCGCGGCGACACCCTGCGCATCAACGGCCGGGCCCGGATAGCCAAGGGCGTCGAGGTCCCCGACACCCCGCTGGAGGAACTGGAGGCGCACTACGGCCCGCGGTACGCGGACCGGCTGTACGGCTGAGCGAGCTTCGCCGCGGGCCGGGCCGCCGCCTCGCCGAAGCGCTCCCGCGCCCGGTCCACGGCGGCCTCGATGCGGCGCGCCTTGTCCTCGGCCGGGTCGAACGTCAGCTGCCGGGAGGCGAGTTCGGCGCGGCACAGGTCCTCGGCCCGCAGCGCCACGGAGCGTACCCGCGCCCGTTGCAGCCCGAGCGCCGCGTGCAGCGCGTACGCCGCGTCCGTCAGTGCCGGTCCGTGTGCGGTCGGTTCGGGCAGCCGCCGGGTGCGCGTTGTCGTGGAGCGGTCGGCGTAGCGCACGGTGAGGGTGAGCACGCGGGCCGCCCGGCCGCTGCCGCGCAGCCGGGCGCCGAGGTCGTCCGCGAGCGAGAGCAGCGCGCGCCGCCGCCGGTCCGGGTCCAGTTCGTCGTGGGCGAAGCGGTGTTCGGCGCCGGCCGAGCGCGCGGCGGCGTTCGGGGTGACCGGGCTCGGGTCGATCCCGCGGGCCTTGTCGTACACCGCCCGGCCGGTCTTCGCGCCGAGGATGCGCTGCAGGGTCGCGGGCGGCGCGGCCGCGATCCGGCCGACGCTGTCCAGCCCGTACGCACACAGGGCGCGCGCGGTCGCCGGCCCGACGCCGTGCAGCGCGGCGGCCGGTTTGCGGTCGAGGAAGTCCGCGACGGCGTCCCCGGGGACCCGGCGCACCTCGCCGGGCGCGGCGCCCTGCGCCGCCATCCGCGCGAGCAGCGGGTTGCCGGCGACGCCGATGGTGCACCGTACGCCGTACCAGGCCAGCGCCCGCAGCCGGATCAGCTCGGCGATGCCCGCGGCGTCCCGTTCGAAGTAGCGCAGCGCTCCCCGTACGTCGGCCAGTGCGGCGTCCGGCGGCAGCGCCTCGATCACCGGCGTGAACTGGCCGAGCAGCCGCAGGAGACGGCCGTACGTCTCCTCGTCGAGCGGAGCGTCCCGGTCCCCGTCCGCGGCCCCGCCCCCCTCCCGGTCCCCGGCGGCGCGGAACCGTACGTACAGCATCCCGGCGGGGGCGCCGGACCCGGCGGGCGTCCCGCTTCCGCCGGTCATCCCGCGCTCCCCGGACTGGCGTGCCACAACTTGCGTCCGGTGCCGACGCCTTCGCCCGCCGGGCGGAGGTCGGCCCAGGGGTGCAGTTCGTAGCCGGTCTCCAGCCGGATGGTGCGGCCGGCGGCGGCCGGTTCCGCAACCGGCCGTGGTTCCGTGTCCGTGCCCGTCCAAGTCGCCTCGGCGGCGGCCGAGCCCGTGCGGCCCGGCTCGCTGTGCACCCGGCGCGGCACCGGCTGCGGCACCGCCTGCGGGCCGGGCCCGCCGTCCGCCTGCCCGGCCGGGTCCGCCGCCGCCCGCCCCCCTGCCGCGAGGCGCGCGGTGACCGCCTCCAGGCCGCCCTCGCGGCGCAGTTCGGCCAGCTCGGCGAGGTTCCAGGCGGCGGCGCCGACCACGCTGAAGCTGCGCGGCCCGCGCCGCTGGACCGTGCCGCGCACGAGCAGCAGCCAGGAGTGGAAGACGGTGTGCGCGCACGTCTCGTGGGAATCGTCGAAGAAGGCGCAGTCGACCAGGCCCGTACTGTCGTCGAGGGTGGTGAAGATGACCCGGCGGCCGGAGCGGATCGGCGGCGTCTGGGTGGCCGCCTTCGCCCCGGCGACCAGCACCGTCTCCCCGTCCTCCGCGTCGCGCAGCCGCTTGGCGGGCAGCGCGCCCAGCTCCGCGAGGAACTCCCGGTGGTCGCTCATCAGGTGCCGGGTGGTGTCCATGCCGAGGACGCCCAGTTCGGCGCTGAGCTTTTCGACGTCGGTCAGGTCGGGCAGCCCGGCCGGTTCGACCGCCTCGGCGGGTGCGCCGGCGCCGTACCCGGCGTCGAGGGGCAGTTGTCCCGCGGCCACGCCCCGCTGCCGGCCGTGCAGTTCGGCCAGGTGCAGCAACAGATCGCGCCGGTTGGCGCCGAAGGCGTCCAGCGCGCCCACGCGGGCGAGGCGTTCGGCCACCGGGCGGCTGGGCCGGGCCCGTTGCCACAGGTCGGGGAGCGAGGAGTAGGGCTGCCCGTCCTCGATGCGCCGGGCCTCGGCCTCGCTCATGCCGTGCACGTCGGCCAGGGCGAGCCGCAGGCCCCAGAGGGCGCTGCTTCCGCCTCCCTGACCGGCGGGCGCACCCACACCCGCACCATCAGACACCAGTTCGATTCGATGAGCGGCCGCCGACCGGTTCACATCCAGCGGCAGCACCGGCACCCCGCGCCGCCGCGCGTCCGCCAGCAGCAGCCGCTTCGGGTACATCCCCGGGTCGTGGGTGAGCAGCCCGGCATAGAAGGCCGCCGGATGGTGGGCCTTGAGCCAGGCGGACTGGTACGTCGGTACCGCGAAGGCGACCGCGTGTGCCTTGCAGAAGCCGTACGAGCCGAACGCCTCGACGATCTCCCAGGTGCGTCCGACCACCTCGGGCGTGTACCCCCGCCCGCCGGCCCGCTCGGTGAACCAGGCGCGCACCTGTCCCTGGACCTCCGGCTTGGACAGCGCGCGCCGCTTCTCGTCCGCCTCGCCCCGGTCGCAGCCGGTCATGATCCGCAGGATCTCGATGATCTGCTCGTGGAAGACGACCACGCCGTAGGTCTCGCGCAGCGGCCCCTCCAGGTCCGGGTGCGGGTAGCGGGCGGGCCGGCGGCCGTGCCGGGCCTCGATGAAGGGCCGCACCATGTCGGCCGAGACCGGTCCGGGGCGGAACAGCGAGATGTCGACCACCAGGTCGTGGAAGGTGGCGGGCTGCAGCCGGCCGACCAGGTCGCGCTGGCCGGGCGACTCGATCTGGAAGCAGCCGAGCGTCTCGGTGGAGCGGATCAGGCCGTAGGTGGCGGGGTCGCCGGGCGGCACCTGCGCCGGGTCGTCGAGGTCGACACCGCGCCCGGTGGTCCGCCCGATCTCGGCGGTCGCGTGCGCCATCGCGGACTGCATCCGTACGCCCAGCACGTCCAGCTTGAGCAGCCCCATCTCCTCCACGTCCTCCTTGTCGAACTGCGACATCGGCAGCGGGGAGCCGCCCTCGCCGTCGCGGTGCGGGATCTCGCTGCGGGTGGGGACGACAGGGGTGCGGTCCAGCAGTGAGGCGTCCGAGAGCAACACCCCGCACGGGTGCATGGCGATACCGCGCGGCAGCGCGTCCAGCGCCTCGACCAGGTCCCACATCGGCCCGTACTTCTCCGCGTGCACGCCGCGCAGCTCGGGCAGTTCGGCGAGGGCCGCGCGGGCGTCGCGGGCCCGGATGTGCGGGAAGGACTTGGCCAGCCGGTCCACCTCGGCCGGGTCCATGCCCAGGGCGGCGCCCACGTCCCGTACTGCGTGCCGTACCCGGTAGGTCTCGGGCATGGCGACGGTGGCGACCCGCTCGGTGCCGAACCGGTCGAAGATCGCGCGGTAGACCTCCAGGCGGCGCGCGGACTCCACGTCGATGTCGATGTCGGGCAGCACCGCGCGGCGCTTGGACAGGAAGCGCTCCATCAGCAGGTCCTGTTCGACCGGGTCGGCGTGCGCGATGCCCAGCAGGTGGTTGACGAGCGAGCCCGCGCCGGAGCCGCGCGCGGTGACCCGGATGCCCAGGCCCCGGGTGTCCTCGACGACCTTGGCGACGGTCAGGAAGTACGACGGGAAGCCGTGGTGTTCGATGATGTCCAGTTCGTGGTCCATCCGCTCCCAGTACGTGCGGCGCCGGTCGTAGCCGCGCAGCACCATCCCGGCGGCGCAGCGGGAGCGCAGCACCCGCCCGGCCGTCCGGCGCGCGGCGCCGACCAGCCGGGGTTCGGGGAAGTGGACGGTGCCCAGCCCGATGTCGCCCTCCGGATCGACCCGGCACCGCGCGGCCGTCTCCTCGGTCATCTCCAGCAGCCGCTGCGCGGTGCCGCGCCCGAGGCCGGCCGCCTCGGCGATCCGCTCGGCGGCGCGGGCCATCGTGATCGCGTCCTTGAGCCACCGTTCACCGCTGTCCCGGGCCTCCGGGCGGTGCCGGTCCACGGGCACCAGGCGGCGGGCGGCGTCCAGGACGTCGGCGACCGGGCCCTGGCCGGGGTCGGCGTAGCGGACGGCGTTGGTCAGTACGGCCCGGACGCCGTGTTCGACGGCGAAGCCGAGGGTGCGGGCGGCGAGGCGCAGCGAGCCGGGGCCGGTGCCGGTACGGCCGTGGTCGACGACCTCCAGGCGCAGCGCGTCACCGAACAGCTCGCGCCAGGGGGCGAGGAGCCGGGCGGCGCGGTCGGGGCGTCCCGCGGCCAGCGCGCGGCCGGTCTCGGAGTCCGGGCCGAGCAGGACGGTGACCGCGTCCGGCGCTCCGGCGCGCACCGCGTCCGTGAGGGCGGCCCAGGTCAGGACGGGCTTGGCGGAGTCTCCCGGCAGGGTGGCCGCGTGCGCGGCCGAGACCAGGCGGCAGAGCATGGCCCAGCCGGCCGCGCCGTCTCGGGCGAGGAAGACGGCGCGGGCCGCGGACTCGTCGATGAAGGCGCCGCCGCGTACCGGGCTGCGCGGCCGGGCCGTCCCCGGGGCGGCGCCCGGCACCGTACGGCCGTTCTCGGGCGGGGCCACCGCCAGTTCGGTGCCGAACAGGGGGCGGACGCCGGCCCGCGCCGCGGCCTTGGCGAAGCGGACGGCTCCGGCGAGGCCGTCCCGGTCGGTCAGCGCGAGGGCGTCCATGTCGCGTTCGGCGGCGCGCTCGGCGAGCCGTTCCGGATGGGCGGCGCCGTACCGCAGGGAGAAACCCGAGGCGGTGTGCAGATGCGTGAACCGTGGCATCCGCGCCTCCTGCCGCTCGTACACCCCCTGACCGTTGCTGCGTCCCCCGTCGCGGTTCCAGCATAACCCTTCTATCGAACAACCGTACGAAATTCGAACAGCGCCCGCCGCCGGCCACCCTGAACGCCCCTCCGACCCCGATCAGCCCGCCCGGCCTGCGAAGATCCGTAATGGGCCGGAAGATATGGGGCAAAAGGTCCGGGAACGATGGATCCACTCAGCACACAGGGCGAGGGAGCGGCGCATGGCCACGGCGGACGACGGCACCCGCGGCATCCGGGGCGAGGGCACCCGGGGCCCCGGCACCGAGGACCGGGGCACCCGGGACAAGAGCTTCCTCGGGGAGGTGAAGGACGCGATCTCGGGGCGGGCCGCCCTGCTGATGATCGGCGTACTGGCCCTGACGGCCCTGTTCATCGCGTCGTACGCGGGCGCCTTCCACTCCCCCAAGCCGAAGGACGTGCCGCTCGCGGTCGTCGCGCCCCAGCAGCTGAGCGGACAGCTCGTCGAACGCCTCGACAAGCTGCCGGGCTCCCCCCTCGACCCGCGCGCGGCCTCCTCCGAGGCGGACGCGGCCCGGCAGATCAAGGAGCGGGACATCGACGGCGCGCTGATCGTCGACCCGCGCGGCAGCACCGACAAGCTGCTGGTGGCCGGCGGCTCCGGCGCCTCGCTCTCCCAGGCCGTCGAACAGGTCGTCACCCAGGCCGAGAAGGCACAGCAGCGCACCGTCCAGGTGAAGGACATCGCCCCCGCCGACAAGGACGACACCCGCGGCCTGTCCTCGTTCTACCTGGTGGTCGGCTGGTGCGTGGGCGGCTACCTGTGCGCCGCGATCCTCGCGATCAGCTTCGGCGCCCGCCCCGTCAACCTCAAGCGGGCGGTCATCCGGCTGGGCGCGCTCGCCGTCTACTCGATCCTCACCGGCCTGGCCGGCGCCATCGTCATCGGCCCCATCCTCGGGGCCATGCCCGGCAGCCTGTACGGGCTGTGGGGCCTGGGCGCGCTGATCGTGTTCGCGGTGGGCGCCACCACCTTCGCCTTCCAGGCGATCGCCGGGATCATCGGCATCGGCCTGACCATCCTCGTGGTGGTGGTCGCCGGCAACCCCAGCGCGGGCGGCGCCTACCCCTACCCCCTGCTGCCGGACTTCTGGCGCGCGATCGGCCCCGCGCTGCCGCCGGGCGCGGGCACCTGGGTGGCCCGCTCCATCGCGTACTTCCACGGCAACGCGGTGACCGGCCCGCTGCTGGTGCTGTCCGCGTGGGCCGTCGCGGGCACCGTCCTGACGCTGGTCTTCTCCGCCCTCACCAAGGGCCGTACGGCCATCAACCGCAGCGAGGTGCGGCAGTGACGGCGGAACGCCCGCGGAGGGGCGGATGGAATGTGATCATGCGTTGTCGGATCTGATTTTCGCGCTCAGAGCCTGCAGGCGTCACCGTACTGGTTCCGGTCGAACCGAAAGGGACCGAACGCCGTGTAGTCGCGTTCCGGGCGGTAGGGCTGCCCGAAGGAGTCCCAGATCACGAACTCGCCTGTCACGGCGATGCGGGGAATGACCTCAAGCCCGTCGCCATAATCGTCGCGGCGCTGACAGTCGAACTGGATCTCATTGCCGGCCATCCCCTGATTGTCCCAGCGCCCCCACTACGTGAAGGACGGCCACCGATCGGCGGCCCACTCGGTCCAGCGAGTACGGAAAAGCTCCCCCACCTCTCACATGTGCGTACCGCCGTCGATCCGTATCTCCGTACCGGTGATGAACGCGCCGTCCTCGGAGGCCAGCATCGCGATGACGCCCGCGACCGTCTCCGGGGGCGCGAAGCCCTCGCCGATGGCGGGCATCAGCTTTCCGAACAGGCTCATGTCGGCGTCCGCCGGCAGACCCGGGTCCGCGGTCATGCCGGACCGCACCGACCCCGGCGCCACACACACCGCACGCAGCCCCTGCTTGGCGTACTCACTCGCGATGGCGTGCGTCATGGACTGGATGCCGCCCTTGCTGGCCGCGTACGCCGCCATGTAGGGATGTGCGAAGGCGGCGGAGGTGGAGCTGAAGTTGACCACCACCGGTGCCCGGCCCGCCAGCAGCGCGGGCAGCGCCTCGCGGATCATCAGGAAGGTGCCGGTCAGGTTGACCGCGATGATCCGGTTGAAGGCGTCCAGGCTGGTCTCGTGGGTGTGCGAGGCACGCAGGATGCCCGCGGCATTGACCAGGACGTCCAGTCCGCCCAGTTCCCCGACGGCGGCGGCGACGCCCGCGCGCGCCGCGGCCTCGTCGGCGATGTCCAGGACCGCGGTGCTCAGCCGGTCACCGTGGCCGTCCGCCGCGGCCCGCTCCGCGGTGGCCTTCAGCCCCGCTTCGCTGATGTCGGCGGCCACCACCCGGCCGCCTTCGGCCAGGACCCGGTGGACGGTGGCCTGCCCGATGCCCGACCCGGCCCCGGTGATCAGGACGCGGCGTCCGTCGAAGCGCTCCATATGGCTCTCTCCCGCTCTCGGTGTCCGCGTCCGCCGCGGACGACACCGGCACCGTACGCCTAGGTGGCACAATGTGCCACACCAGCATGGGGTGCCACTTCGGCGTACGGGCGACGTAAGCTCGTCCCATGTCCCCCGCACCCCTGCCGCCCGTCACCCCCTCCCTCACCGAGCGGCGCAAGGCGGAGACCCAGCTGGAGATCGCCCGCGCCGCGGCGGCCCTGTTCGCCGAGCGCGGCAGCGCCGTCACCGCCGACGACATCGCCCGTGCCGCCGGGGTCGCCCTGCGCACCTTCTACCGCTACTTCCGCACCAAGGAGGACGCGGTCGCGCCGCTGCTCGCCGTCGGCGTACGGCAGTGGCTCGCGGACCTGCGCCGGCTGGCCGCGGAGGCGGACGGCCTGCCCGTACGGGAGGTGCTGGAGCGGTCGGCGCGGCAGGCGCTGACGCCGTCCGGCGATCGGGCCGCCGAGGCGCTGCGGTGGACGCGCGGGCTGCTGCTGGTGATGCGGGACGATCCGGCGCTGCGTGCGGTTTGGCACCGCGTGCACCACGACTCCGAGGAGGCGCTGGTCCCGGTTCTCGCCGGGATGACGGACGGCGGCCCGGCGGAGGTACGGCTCGCGGCGGCGGCCGCGAACACGGCGATGCGGGTGGCGGTGGAGACCTGGGCGGCGGACGAGGCGCCGGAAGGGCGGGCGGACGACCCCGCCGAGCTGGTGGTGCGGGGCATGCGCGCGCTGACGGCCGGCCTGTCCGGGCTGGACCGGCGCCGGACATGACACTGCCGCCGGGCCCGTGAAGGACCCGGCGGCAGTCTTACGGGACGAGCCTTGCCGACGCGCCTACAGCGCGCGCTCCAGGCGCTCCGCCACCAGCTTGGTGAAGCGCGCCGGGTCACTCAGCTCCCCGCCCTCGGCGAGCAGCGCCATGCCGTGCAGCAGCTCGGCCGTCCCGGCGAGGTCCGCGTCGTCGGGGCGCTCGGCCTGGGCCTTGCGCAGCCCCTCGACCAGCGGGTGGCCGGGGTTGAGCTCCAGGATGCGCTTGGCCTCGGGCAGTTCCTGGCCCATGGCGCGGTACATGTTCCGCAGCGCCGGGGTCACGTCGTCGGTGTCCGAGACGACGCAGGCCGGGGAGACGGTCAGCCGGGAGGACAGCCGTACCTCCTTGACCTCGTCGCCGAGGCGCTCCGTCATCCAGGACAGCAGCCCCGCGAAGTCCTCCTCCCGCTTGGCCCGCTCGGCCTTGTCCTCCTCGGACTCCTCCTTCGCGAGGTCCGCCTCGCCCTTGGCGATCGACCGCAGCTCCTTGCCGTCGAACTCGGGGACGGTCTCGACCCACACCTCGTCGACCGGGTCGGTCAGCAGCAGCACCTCGTAGCCCTTGTCGCGGAAGGCCTCCATGTGCGGCGAGTTCTCGATGGCGGTACGGGACTCGCCGGTCATGAAGTAGATGTGCTCCTGGCCCTCCTTCATGCGCTCGACGTACTGCTGGAGGGTGGCCGGCTTCTCCGGGTCGTGGGTGGTGGGGAACGAGGCGATGCGCAGGATGGCGTCGCGGTTCTCGTGGTCGCTGAGCAGGCCCTCCTTGACGACCCGGCCGAACTCGCCCCAGAACGTGGCGTAGTTCTCCGGGCGCTGCGCCATCATCTCCTTGACGGTGGAGAGCACCTTCTTCACCAGCCGGCGGTGCATGAGCTGGATCTGGCGGTCCTGCTGGAGGATCTCGCGGGAGACGTTGAGCGAGAGGTCCTGGGCGTCCACGACACCCTTGACGAAGCGCAGGTACTCGGGCAGCAGCGCTTCGCAGTGGTCCATGATGAAGACGCGCTTGACGTAGAGCTGCACGCCGCGCCGGTGCTCGCGCGCGAACAGGTCCTGGGGCGCGCGGGAGGGCAGGAACAGCAGCGCCTGGTACTCGAACGTGCCTTCCGCCTGCATCCGGAGGGTTTCGAGCGGGTCGGACCAGTCGTGGCTGATGTGCTTGTACAGCTCGTGGTACTCCTCGTCGCTCACCTCGTCCCGGGAGCGGGCCCACAGCGCCTTCATCGAGTTGAGCGTCTCGGGCTCGGGGTTCTTGCCGTCCTCGGCGTCCCCCTCCTTGTCCTCGGCCGGGGCCTCGGGGGCCATCCGGACCGGCCAGGTGATGAAGTCGGAGTACCGCTTGACGATCTCCCTGATCTTCCAGCGGGAGGTGTAGTCGAAGAGCTGGTCCTCCTGGTCGACCGGCTTGAGCCGCAGGGTGACCGCGGTGCCCTGCGGCGCGTCCTGGACCGGCTCGACGGTGTACGTGCCCTCGCCGGTCGACGACCAGCGGGTGCCCTCGTCCTCTCCGGCGCGGCGGGTGACCAGCGTGACCTCGTCGGCCACCATGAACGCGGCGTAGAAGCCGACGCCGAACTGGCCGATCAGCCCCTCCGCGGTGGCCGCGTCCTTGGCCTGCTTCAGCTCCTGGAGGAACTTCGCGGTGCCGGAGTTGGCGATCGTCCCGATGAGCTGGACCACCTCGTCGTGCGACATGCCGATGCCGTTGTCGCGGACGGTCAGCGTCCGGGCCTCGCCGTCGGTCTCGATGGCGATGTGCAGGTCGGAGACATCGGCGTCGAGCGACTCGTCGCGCAGCGCTTCGAGGCGCAGCTTGTCCAGCGCGTCGGAGGCGTTGGAGATCAGCTCACGCAGAAAAACGTCCTTGTTCGAGTAGATCGAGTGGATCATCATCTGCAGGAGCTGGCGTGCTTCTACCTGGAACTCGAACGTCTCGGTCGGCATAAGTGTCAATTCCTTCTCGTGTCACCAGGGGTGGCGGACCGTCCCGAGAATCGTAGATGAGCCGGTCAGGCCGTATGCGCGCTTCCTCGGCACGGCCGTACGGACGGCCGCGGGGACGACCGTACGCAGCTCCCCGCGCACGACGCGCCACCACCCCCGCACCTCCCGCCGCACGCCTCGTCACCCGCCTCCGGCAGCCGCACTTCGGCCATTAGCGGCGAACCCCCACGAGCCCCCTGCACCCCCGCGAACCACGGGAGTTGGCCACTTTTCACCGCACACCCGGCCCGACCGGAACCCCTCGCCCCGGATGTTCCCGCTGACCGCACGGCATAGCACACATCACGCATCGAAACGCCCGCCGCGTCACTTCACGCCACCACTCAGCGTTTTCAACCAACGACTGGAAGTCACCGATCGATGTGCTTTCCTGATGCGCCTCGGCCAGACTCCTCGTGTCCGGCATTCGAGACGACAAACGAAGGAGTGTTCGAAAATGCGGTACATCACTGGGGGGATCGCGCTCGGCGCGGCGCTCGTGCTCGGCGGTCTGGCCACCACGGCCCAGGCTCAGCCCGCGACGCCGAAGAGCCTGTACGCACCCTCGGAGTTGGTCCTCACCGTGGGGTACGGGGACAACGCCGCTACGGCCTCCATCCAGCGCGCGGTATCGCTGAGCTGTAGCTCGTCCGGAACCGGTACGCACCCGATGGCGCGTGCCGCCTGCGCCCAGCTGCGCACCGCGAACGGCGACTTCGACGCGATCACCAAGTCCGCGTCGGACCGTATGTGCACCAAGGAGTGGAACCCCGTCACGGTCACGGCCAACGGTGTCTGGCAGGGACGCCGCGTCGCCTACGAGCACACCTTCGCCAACCCCTGCGCGATGGAGGGCGGCAAGGGCCTGGTCTTCGAGTTCTGACCGGGCGGTGACCCGCTGAACGGCGCGGCCGCCCACACCTCGCGGCCGCACCACCGGCCGGCCCCCGGGCATCCCCAGCGGATGCCCGGGGGCCGCTGCCGTTCCGCACGACGGGCGGTCAGCGCACCGAGGACGGCCGCGAGGCCCGCACCCGGCGGACACCGGCCACACCCGCGACCACCGCGAGCACCAGCCCGAACGCCAGCAGCATCCCCTTGACCGGGTCCGCCGCGAACCCGGCACCGCCGACCGCGCCGATCGCGGTGCTCGTCACCGCCCACAGACCCGCGCCGGCGGCGTCCAGCAGCACGAACCGCCGCAGCGGGAACCGCAGTCCGCCGGTGGACAGGCACGCCGCCACCCGCCCGCCGGGCAGGAACCGCGCCGCGACCACCAGCGGCGTCGCGTGCCGCGCGACCGCGTCGCGGGCCCAGTCGCAGCGCCGTCTGCCGCGCTCCCCGCGCAGCAGCCTGGCGATCAGCCGCGGCCCGCCCCATCTGCCGATCGCGTGGCTGAGGCAGTCCCCGCACAGAGCGCCCGCCGCCGCCACCGCGGCGAGCGCGGCGAGCCGCGGCAGGTCGGTGCCGAGCAGCACCGCCACCATCACCACGGTGGTCTCGCTCGGCATGAACGGCAGCAGCGCGTCCAGCCCGGCCACCACGAAGACGATCCCCCACAGCCACGGCGAGTCCAGCTGCCCCCGCAGCAACTCCACCGCCTGCCCCAGTACGTCACCCATGGGCGGGCAACTCCCCCGCGCACACCACGCGCTGCGCCCGCTCGGCCAGCGCCCGCCGGTCCCCCGTGGGCTCCAGCGGCGGATGGACGGCCACCCGTACGGTGAGCCCGCCGGCGCCTGCCACCCGGTGCAGTGAACTCGCGAACCCCTCGTCGCCGAGGTAGGCCGCCACCGTGCTCGGGACGCCGTGCTGTACGTAGGAGACCGTCACCGGTCGTACGGGCGCGCCCGCGTCCAGCGCGGCCTGGAAGGTCGCCCGCCGGAACCGCCCGGCCGCCGCCGAACACCAGGTCGTGCCCTGCGGGAAGACCAGCACGGAGCGCCCGCCGCGCAGGATTTCCGCCAGCTCCGCCACGACGCCCGGCAGTTCGCGTACACCCTCGCGGTCGATGAACCGGGTGCCCGCCTTCCTGGCGAGCGGACCCAGCAGGGGCCACCGGCCGACCTCCCGTTTGGCCAGCGCCGTGGCGGGCTCCACGGCCAGCAGCACCATGACGTCCAGCCAGGAGATGTGGTCGGCGACGATCAGCGTCCCCGGGCCGCCCGCCGGGCGCGGCACGCTGAGCGGCCCGCCGTATGGTCCGGGGCGCGGGCCGCCGGAGCTGCTGGTCTCCACCCGTACCCCGAGGGCCCGCAGCACGGCGCCCGCCCGCTGCCGCATCGTGCGCGGATCGGCGAGCCGCTCCCCCGCGGCGGCTCCCCCGGCCAGCGCCCCGGCCAGCGCGGCGTAGCGCCCGGCGCGGCACAGGGCGGACACCCGCGGGGCGGTGTCCCGGGCGCAGTGCGGCGTGCAGGTCGATGCGGCGGCCCACGTGTTCACCGGGCATCCCCGAGGAAGAAGCGGCGGTAGCGGTCGTTGAGCCGTTCCATGTCCAGCAGGACGAAGAAGTCCGCGACGCCGAACTCCGGGTCGTGCGCCGGCGCGCCGCACATCCAGGCGCCGATCCGCAGGTAGCCGCGCAGCAGCGGGGGCAGCAGCGCGTATCCCGGCCCGCCCACCCGGTCCGCGCCCGGCGTGCCGTCACCGGGCAGCCGTCCTCCCGCGTCGGGCGGCCCGGGTATCCACGGCCGTCGCGGGTGCACCCGCAGGTCCGGCGGTGACGCGTGCCGGGTGGAGCCCAGCAGCCAGGCCGCCGCGGCGGCCCGCCCGCCGTCGTCCAGCGGCACCGAGGCGCAGCCCGCCAGGTAGCGGTGGCCGGACAGCGTGACGTAGCGCGCGAGCGCCGCCCACATCTGGTTGACGACCGCTCCGGAGCGGTGGTCGGGGCGTACGCACGAGCGGCCCGCCTCGACCGTGTGCGCCCGCAGCCCGTGCAGGGTGCGCAGGTCGAACTCGGTCGCGGCGTAGGAGCGTTCCGTCCGGCCGGGCGGCAGCAGGCGGTACGTGCCGACCACGTCGCCGGTGGCCGTCTCGGTGACGATCAGGTGGTCCGCCAGGTCGTCGAAGTCGTCCACGTCGTGTCCCGGCAGGGGGGTGTGCAGGGCGGCGCCCAGCTCCTCGGCGAAGACCGCGTACCGCAGCCGCTGTGCGGCCCGTACCTGCGCGGGCGTCCCGGCGAGCGAGGTGACGTATGCGGGGTGGCCGCCAGCCGGTGCGGCGGGCGGGGAGGGCGCGGCAGTCAGGGAGGGCGCGGTGGTCGGAGGCATGGCGGGTCCTGTTCTCCGTGCGGGAAACCGGTCGCCTACGACGCTAGGAATCCCGCTCGGCCCGCACATTGCCCGAAAGGCACCCGCCGCCCCCTACTTTCGTCGGGCTGTCCGCGGTCCACCGGGTGAACTCCGCGGTGCGGGCCGCGTACCGTGCTGCCGCCCCGCCCCCTCCACGGGACGGCAGCACGGAAGCCCTCGCACCGCCCGCCGGAACGGCACGGCGTGCGGCTCACCGGCTGCTCGCCGGATTCTTTTCGGCCACGGGGCTGATGCATCATTAGAGCCAGCCGCACCGGGCTTGGCAAATCCGTTCCGACCGCCGCACCGGAAAAGCCGGAAGTGCAATTCGGCAATGACCTCCCGACTTCCTGAAGTCGTCGCGAACCGCACCGTCAAAACAGCCCCATACCGGACATTTAACGGTCAATTTTCTGGAATACGGCACGCCTGAGAGGTGCCTCACACTGCCTTCGAATGGGCGGGTTGCATGACATTCTCGTCAATATTTCAACGGGCTGACCGGCCCCATGGAAACGATTCCCTCGGAATCCGCCGCGTCGGCAAGGAACCGGATACCGCCGTCCGAACCCCGCCCGGCGGCAGGTGCCCACGGGGCCGTCGTATTTACACAGACTCCTTTCCTATTCTTTTGCCGGCCGCTCGGCCGGGAACGGCGAACGGCCCCCGGCGGCAATTGCGTCCGGGGGCCGTTCCGTTACGGAATGACCATGCTCAGGACATCGGCGGCAACGCCGGCCGGTGTCAGCCGATCTGTGCGCCGACCGCCTTCAGGGCAGCCGGGACCGGCTGGAAGAAGGTTTCGCCCCCCGAGGAGCAGTTGCCGCTGCCGCCCGAGGTCAGACCCACCGCCGCGTCGCCGTCGTACAGCGCGCCGCCGCTGTCGCCGGGCTCGGCGCAGACATCGGTCTGGATCAGCCCTTCCACCGTGCCCTCCTGGTAGTTGACGCTCGCGTTGAGCGCCTTGACCGTGCCGTCGTGCACCTGGGTGGTGCTGCCGCTGCGCGTGACCTTCTCGCCGACGGTCGCCTCGGCGGCCTTGGTGATCTTCTGCGGGCTGCCGCTGTAGGTGTTCACCTCGCTCGGGTGCGCGATGTCCGCGGTGTACTTGGCGATGGCGTAGTCGCTGCCCGGGAACTTGGAGTCCTCGGTGCTGGCGATCTCCTGGCCGCCCTGCTTGTCCGACCACGACTTGACGGCGTTGCCGCAGTGCCCGGCGGTCAGGAAGTAGGGCTGGCCGCCCTTGGTGACGTTGAAACCGAGCGAGCAGCGCGAGCTGCTCCCCCAGATCGCGTCGCCGCCGGCGATGAACGGGGTGAACTCGCCCTTGCTGCGCTGCAGCGTGGCCTTGCTGCCGAGGCTCTTGACGACCTTGTTCAGTTTGTCGAACTTGGCACCCGAGACCGTGCGGTCGGCGGTGACGACGACCTTGTTGGCCCGCGGGTCCATCGCCCAGGCCGTACCGGGGATGGTGGCCTGTTCCTTGAGCGTCTGCCGGGCCGCGTCGAGCTGGGCGAGGCTGTGCCGGACCATTCTGGCCTCGGCGCCCTTCGCCCGCACGGCGTCGGCCGACGCCCGGTCGACGACGTTGACCACGAGCTTCTTGGACCCCGCGTCGTAGTACGAACCGGCCGCGTGGCCGCTGAGCTGGGACGCCAGTGCGGTGGCCGCGGCGGGTGTCAGCTGCTTCGCGGCCGGCCCGTCCGCCGCGTTGGCGTTGGCCAGGGTGAGCGTCGCGGTGGCTGCGAGGGCCAGGGCGCCCGCGCCGGCCAGGACCGCGTGCCGCTGAGTATTCCGTCGATGCTTCAACTCAAAGCCTTCCGTGGGGGGATGGGCCGCGGTGTGTGGGGGGCCGCGTGCCCGGGAGGTGTTGAGGAACAGACACGGAACGGGAGTTGCCTGCGCAGCCTGCCGCAGGAAGTCGCGTCCATGCCAATGCGCGGTACCGAGTATTCCGACGGCCGGCGCTCGCGCACAAGACCGAGATCCGGTCTGGAGAACGGGACCCGTCCGACCGGCCGTTCGTCTCGTGTTCCGATATCCGCGCACGTCGTTTCCCTGGGCGGACACCAAACGAACACTTTGGAGTGGTCGCGGACGGGCCTCAGCGCGGTCTACACCTGTCCGAAAAACGATGCTCCAGGCCGGACTTCATCTGCCTGAGCCGCAACTCCGCAAGGGAGATTCAGCCCATTGAGGGACACCTTTCGCACATCAGGACGACTCTGCTGCCTCCGGGAGCCGCCGCTCCCGTGTCAGGGAAGCTGCTCCGCCTCCGGCAGCTCTTCGAGCGCGGCATCCGCTTCGGCTTGCGGCGCGGTTCCGGACAACGGTATGGATTCCGGCGCGACGTGCGGCCGGACGTCCGGGGCGGCTTGCGGCCGGGCCTCCGGTGCGGCGGCCGGCCCCCGGCGCTCGTACGCCTCCGTCTGCGCCTGTGCCTGGAGGCCGGAGCGCTCCAGGAAGCGCAGCAGCTCCACCGGGAACGGCAGCACGAGCGTGGAGTTCTTCTCGGCTGCGACCGCCACCACCGTCTGCAGGAGCCGCAGTTGCAGCGCGGCGGGCTGGTCGGACATCGCCTGGGCCGCCTCGGCCAGCTTCTTGGACGCCTGGAGTTCGGCGTCGGCGTTGATGACCCGGGCCCGCCGGTCACGGGTGGCCTCCGCCTGGCGCGCCATCGACCGCTTCATGGTCTCCGGCAGCGACACGTCCTTGATCTCCACCCGGTCGATCTGCACACCCCAGCCCAGCGCCGGGCTGTCGATCATCACTTCCAGGCCCTGGTTGAGCTTCTCCCGGTTGGAGAGCAGATCGTCGAGATCGCTCTTGCCGATGATGGAGCGCAGCGAGGTCTGGGCGACCTGGGAGACCGCGAAACGGTAGTCCTCGACCTTGACCACCGCGTCGGCGGCGTCCACGACCTTGAAGTAGACCACCGCGTCCACCCGGACCGTCACGTTGTCGTGGGTGATGCCCTCCTGGGCCGGCACCGGCATCGTGACGATCTGCATGTTGACCTTACGCATCCGGTCGACACCCGGGACGATCATGGTGAAGCCCGGCTCGCGCGGGATCGAGGTCAGCCTGCCCAGCCGCAGGACGACGCCTCGCTCGTACTGTTTGACCACCCGCGCCGCCGCCATCACGTACACCGCGCCCGCCGCGGCCAGCGCGATCCCGGCCGTCACCAGTTCCTCGACCATCACGGCCCCCTGCCGTATGCGCCCATGTCCGAGTTCATGCGTCCTCACCACGGTATGACCGGTCCCGGGAACGGTCGAGGGTGCGCGTCGGTCTTGCCGGTGCGCAACGGACGAGCCCCCGCCCGGCGTTGGACGGGGGCTCCGGTGCTGCCGGCTGCGTGGAGGCTGGGCGTGGGGCCGTCCGGGCGCGGTGCGCCGAGGCCGGACGGCCCCCGGGTGTCAGTAGATGCTGACCCCGTACGCGCTGATCGCTTCGGTGACCGGCTGGAAGTACGTGGTGCCACCGGAGCGGCAGTTGCCGCTGCCGCCGGAGGTCAGGCCGAGTGCCGTGCTGCCGGCGTACAGGGGGCCGCCGCTGTCGCCGGGCTCGGCGCACACGGTGGTCTTGATCATGCCGTAGACGACGTCGCCGTTGCCGTAGTTGACGGTGGCGTTCAGGCCGGTGACCTTGCCGCTGTGGGTGCCGGTGGTGGAGCCGCGGCGGGTGACCGTCTGGCCGACGGTCGCGTTGCCGGCCCTGGTGATGTCCTGGCCGCCGACCGTTCCTTCGTGCGAGACGCTGCTGTTGCTGTACCGGACCAGGCCGTAGTCATTGCCGGGGAAGCTGGAGCCGGCGGTCGGGCCGATGCTCGTGCTGTGCGAGGAGTTGGTGTACCAGGGCGGGTTGCCGTCGGTGCAGTGGCCCGCCGTCAGCAGGTAGTACGTACTGCCCTTCTTGACGTTGAAGCCGAGGGAGCAGCGCCAGCTGGTCGCGTAGATGGCATCGCCGCCGGAGATCAGCTTGCGCAGCACGCCGGGGATGCGTTCGACCTTCAGCGCGCCGGCGTTGGCGCCCGCGGCCTGCTTGATGCTGTCGAGCTGGGCCCGGGTCACCCGGCTGTCGGCCTGGACGACCACCTTGTTGGTCTTGGGGTCGACGGCCCAGGCGGTGCCCGCGACGTCCGCTGAGCGTACGGAGTCGCTCACGGCGGCGAGCTGGGAGGCGCTGAACGTGGTGGGCGGGGCGGGCTCGCCCGCGTGGGCGGTCGGCAGGGCCATGGCGCCGATCGCGGCCAGCCCGGACGCGACGGCGATCAGCCGGCCGCGTCTCGCGATGCCGCTCCGGGGGGTAGTGCGCTCGAACCTCACTGCTACCTCCGAGGGGATCGGAAGACCTGCCGGTGGGCAGGTCCGTGTGACGCCGCCCGGTGGGCACGCGGGACTCCGCACGTCCCTTCGGCGCGTGCCCCGGACAGCGCTGCTCGGGAGTTTCGAGGGCCCGGCGCGCACGCGCAAGGGTGCCTTTCGGACGCACGCCCGGCGCCCGTACTCACACTCGCCCCGGCGGCACCAACAGGCGCTGCCGGGGCGGTGGTTGACCCCCTCGGTCGGGGGTGTGACGGCTCAGCGCGCGATGCGGTTCCGCTCGCCCGCGCGCAGTGCGATGGGCAGAGTGTTGCCGGGCGGCGGGAAGGGGCAGATGAAGTGGTCGGCGAAGGCACAGGGCGGCAGCTGGGTGCGGTTGAGGTCCACCGGTACGGTGCCGTCGGCCGCGGGGGCCGGCGTCCGCAGGAAGCGGAAGCGGTAACTGTCCGTGCCGCTGGTGGCGTCGGCGAGGACGGCCCACAGCGTGCCGTCGGCTTCGACGGCGACCTGGAGGGTGTGCTCGTCGCCGTCCAGGGTGAAGGCCAGTTCACCGGCGAGTCCGAGGCCGCGCTGCCGGCCGTCGGCGTTGGGCACCCGGACGGTGCGCCCGGCGGCGTACGGCCGGAACAGTCCGGGCCGTACCCAGCGCCCGTCGTAGGGGAAGACGTCGATCCCGCCGAAGGCGCGCCGGGCCGCGGAGCCCGGGTCGAAGACCCGTACGGCCCACTCCCCCTCGCGGCGCAGCACCGGCAGCCGCCTGCCGTCGTGCGCCACCCGGGCCGTCGCGGGGGCGCTGTCCGTGCCGAGCCGTACGGTGCCGTCCAGCGGGCCGCCGTCGACGGTCAGCCCGTCGGCGGCGGCCGCGCGCAGGAGCACCACGTCGCCGTCCGCGCTCCAGTGGCCCGGTACGCCGTCGAGGCGGCCGTCAGGGAAGCCGGCGAGCCAGTGGGTGGCGGTGAGCGCGAGCGGGCCGTACGGCAGGGCGATGTCGGCGGCGCGCTGCTCGTGCCAGGCCTGCCAGGCCTGCTCGGCCTGGGTGCCGGTGCTGGTGGTGCTCATGCGGTCAGTCCTTCCCTACGGGACGTACCGGATCCGGCAGCCCCAAGTGAGAGCGCAGCGTCGTGCCCTCGTATTCCGTCCGCAGGACGCCGCGCTCCTGGAGCAGCGGCACCACCCGGTCCACGAAGCCGTCCAGGCCGCCGGGGGTCAGATGCGGTATGAGGATGAAGCCGTCGGCGGCACGGGCGGCCACGGAGGCGGCCATCTCCTCGGCGACGGCTGCCGGGGTGCCGACGAAGGACTGCCGCCCGGTCGTCTCGATCACGGTCTCCCGGATGGACAGGCCCTTGGCCTCGGACAGCGCCCGCCAGCGGTCGGCGACCGCCTTGGGGTCGGCGATCCGGACGCGGCCCTGGGCGAGGCCGGAGTCCGGGACCGGGTCGGTGTCCGGCAGTGGGCCGTCCGGGTCGTACGCGGACAGGTCCACGCCCCATACCTGTTCGAGGGCCAGCAGCGCGTTCTGCGGGGAGACCTGCTGCCGGCGGATCGCGGCGGCCCGCTCCTGGGCCTCGGCGGCGGTGTCGCCGAGGACGAAGGTGGCCCCGGGCATGATCTTCAGGGAGTCGGCGGTCCGGCCGTGGGCGGCCAGCCGGCCCTTGACGTCGGCGTAGAACTCCTGGCCGGCGGCGAGCGTGCGGTGCCGGGCGAACACCACGTCGGCCGTGGCGGCGGCGAAGTCGCGGCCCTCGGCGGAGTCGCCCGCCTGGATGATGACGGGGTGGCCCTGCGGGCTGCGCGGGAGGGTGAACGCGCCCCGGACCTGGAAGTGCGGGCCCTGGTGGTCGACCGGCCGCGGCGCGTTCCCCTCGGTCCAGGAGTCCCACAGCTCCCGGGCCGTGGCGACGAACTCGGCGGCGCGGGTGTAGCGGTCGGCGTGATCGAGGAAGCCGCCGCGCCGGAAGTTCTCGCCGGTGAAGGCGTCGGAGGTGGTGACCACATTCCAGGCGGCTCGGCCCGCGCTGAGGTGGTCCAGGGTCGCCAGCCGCCGCGCCAGCTCGTAGGGCTCGTTGAAGGTGGCGCTGACGGTGGCGGCCAGGCCCAGCCGGTCGGTGACGGCGGCCAGCGCGTTCAGTACGGTGACCGACTCCGGGCGGCCCATGACGTCGAGGTCGTGGATGCGGCCCTTGTGCTCGCGCAGCCGCAGCCCCTCGGCGAGGAAGAAGAAGTCGAAGCGGCCGCGCTCGGCGGTGCGGGCCAGGTGTGTGAAGGAGTCGAAGTCGATCTGCGATCCGGCGCCCGCGTCTCTCCAGACGGTGGTGTTGTTGACGCCGGGGAAGTGCGCCGCCAGGTGCATGCGCCGGGGCCCCGGCGCCGTGGGCCGGGTTCGGGACGATGTGCTGGACGTGGTCACGAGGAGACCTTCCGGGCCGGGGCGTAGCGGTTGGCCGGGCGCGGCAGGCCGAGGTGCTCGCGCAGTGTGGCGCCCGGGTAGAAGTGACGGAGCAGGCAGCGGTGCTGGAGCACCGGCACGGTGCCGTCGACGAGGCGGGCGAGGTCGCGTCCGGGGTCGGCGGGCCGCAGGTGGAAGCCGTCGGCCGCGCCGTCCGCGTGCCAGTCGCCGATCAGGTCGGCGAGGCCGACGGCGTCGCCGGAGGAGTACAGCTCGACCGGCAGCGAGGCGAGCACCAGCAGCCGGTCCGGGTCGCGGCCCAGGGCGCGGGCGCGTGCGCGCAGGTCGGCGCGGGCGGCGCCGGCCGTGGCGGGGTCCTCCACCCGTACGAACGCGATGTCGGCGTGCGCCGCGGCCACCTCCCGCGCGGGCCGGGCCGTCGAGTCGACGGCGACGACCGGGCGGCCCTGCGGCGGCCGGGGGGTGATGGAGGGCCCGCGTACGGAGAAGGACGTACCGCGGAAGTCGACGTGGTGCAGTTTGTCGCGGTCGACGAAGCGGCCGGTGGCGGTGTCGCGGATCTCCGCGTCGTCCTCCCAGCTGTCCCACAGCCGGGCGGCCACGTCGGCGGCCTCGCCGGCCTCCCGCCACAGCGCGTCGGCGGGCGCGGCGTCCCGGCGGCCGAAGAGCCGGGCCTCGGCGGGGGTCCGGGACACCTCCACCGTCCAGCCGGCCCGGCCGCGGCTGACCCAGTCCAGGGTGTTCACGGCGGTCGAGACGTGGAACGGCTCGGTGTGGGTGGTGGTGACGGACGGCACCAGGCCGATGCGCCCGGTGCGCGGCGCGACCCGGGCCAGCACGGCGAGGGCGTCCGGTCCCGGCCGGCCGAAGGAGTCGCCGAGCGTGACGAAGTCCAGGGCGCCGCGCTCGGCGAGCCGGGCCAGGCGTACGTAGTGCTCCGGGTCGTACGTCTCGGGGTCACGGCGCGTTCTGCGGCGCGGCCCGTCGAGCGCGAAGGCGAGGTGCAGGGGACGCAGGGAGCAGGGGGGCAAGGACATGAGACGGCCTTTCGTCGCTGGTCACGAAGGGGTGGCGGACTGCCGCGGTGCTGCTGGGCGGGGCGCGCGCCGGGCCGGTTCCGGTACGGCGTGCTCGCGCAGGAACCGCAGCAGGGCGCGCGCGGTCGCGTCGTTCTGCCGGAAGGCGGGCGCGTTGGTACGGGGCCGGGCGAAGGCGCCGGAGGCGCGGGCGTCGGTGTGCGGGCCGAGCGCGAAGCGGCGCGGGTGCGGCCGCCCGGCGCGGTCCAGCACCCGGCCGTCGTCGGGGCCGACGGCGAGCAGGCCGCTGCCGGTGGAGGCGGCACCGTCGTCGTGCAGGCCGCGCAGCAGGGCGTCCTTCGTGTCCGTCACGGTGGGCTGCGGGAGTCGCGCCTCCACCAGCGCCCGGGCTTCGACGCGCATGCCCGGCACGCTGTCGCTCGTGGCCGAGAACGTGCCGCGCTCCGGGTCCGCCGTGACGGTGGTGCCGGCGCCGAGGAAGCGCACCACACCGGCGCGGGACAGCGCGAGCAGCTGCCGCAGCCGTGGTCCCGGCGGTCCGGAGGCGAGGTGGCTGAAGAAGCCGTGCCACCACGGGCCGTGGTCCCCGAGCCGTACGAGTTGCCCGTACACCGACAGCAGGGCGAGGAAGACGGCCAGGTCAGGGCTGTGCGCGGGGTCGTGCCGCCGGGCGAGGTCGGCCGCGATGCGGCCGCGCAGGCCGTCCTGGAGGGCGTCCGCGTCCGGGAAGCGGACGCCGGCCAGCGGCCGGTCCAGGGCGTCCAGGTCGAGACGGTCCGCGGGGTCGGGCACAGCGGCGGCGATCAGCTCCCGCAGTTCCGCGCCGAGCGGATCGGCGGCCGCGTACTTCTCCTCGAAGGCGGACCACTCGGCGCGGACCCGCTCCGGGTGCGCGGTGAACAGCCGGTGGTAGTGCGCGAAGCCCAGTTCCTTGTCGATGAGCGGCCAGGCGTCGCGCCGGAAGTCGAAGCCGCCGGGCCGGGCGAGCAGCTCGTCCACCTGCGCGGGCCCGAAGAACCGCGGCAGCGGTGGCCGTTCGCCCTCCCCTACGTAGCCGATCTTGGAGTGGTACGGGACGCCGCGCCGCGAGCCGACGTACAGGACCGGTTCCCGCCCCGACGGCCGGTACACCGGCACGCCGTCCGGCCCGGTCCGGTACGAGCCGCCGCGCCCCTCGGTGAGCAGCACCATCAGGTCGACGAAGGCCAGCCCCAGGCCGCGTACGAGGACCGGCTCGCCGGGGGCCAGGCCGTCCAGGCCGGTGTCCGCCGTGAAGCCGGACGGAAGATAGGTCAGGTGGTGGCGGGCGGCGAAGGCGGCCAGGGCCCGCTGCTCCGGCGGGGGCTGGGCGTCGAGGTGGCCGAGGGCGAGGACGACGAGGTCGGCGGTGAGCGGCGTGCCGCCGCCCTCCAGCCACACCTGCTGGCGGCCGTCGCGGGGGCCCGTGACCCGCACCGCGCGGCGGCGGTGCCGGTGCACGGCGATGCCCGGCGGCAGCACGGCCACCGCCTGTTCGTACACCCACTCCAGGTAGGCGCCCTGCACCCGCCGGCCGGCGAAACCCTGCGGCCCTAACCCGCGCACCGCCTCCGCCACTTCCACGGACACCGGGACCGTTCCGGCGCGCACCCGGCCGGCCCATTCGGCGAGGGAGGGGCCGGGCCGTACCGGTCCCCGCAGCTCGACGGACTCGTCGGTGAACATGGTGATGTCCTCGGCCGTCGAGTTCATCCACAGCAGTGGCGACTGGTCGCGACGCCAGACGCGCCCGCCGCCCGGCGGGTACGGGTCGACCAGGTGCAGGTCCAGTGGCGCGGCGCCGTACAGCTCGGGGGCGTTGGCGGCGATCCGCTCGATCAGCCCGGTGCCGCGCGGGCCCGCGCCGACGAGGACGACGGCGGGGCGGGACGGGGGGTGCCGGGGAGGCGGGGGCGGCGCGGCGTACACAGCGTTGTCGGTGTTGTCGGTCGCAGACATGCGTGAAGGCTCCGTGGACGCAGTGCTTCCACTGCGGAGTGAAGCGCCTTCACACGGGCCCGTGGGCCGCCACCGGACCACGCCCCTCAGCGCGGCCGATCCTTGAGGCTATGCGCCCGGCACGCCCTGCTGTCAAGGCTGTCCGGACTGTGAGCAGCGGGTCACGACATGGTTGACGGGAAACCGGATGCCTGTTCCACTTGGCCGCATGGACTCATGGCAGCGGCTGGTCACCCGCGACCACATCGACTTCGGTCGTGTGTGGTCGTCCTCCTGTTGAGCTGACCCCCTGCCCCCGCCCGCCGTCGTCCCGGCCGGGCCTTCCCGCGGCACCTTCTCCCGTCCGCCGCGCCTTCACACACCCGCGCCCCGTCGGCGCACCTTCCCCTCGCAGCACCCGCCCCGGTCAACGCGGCGCCTTCACCCTGCGTCCGGCCGGGTTCACCTGACCCCCCGTACGGGCGGAACGGGACACCGTTCGTACGCGGGCCGTTCGTATTCCGTCCGGTTTGGTTCTAAGAACGATCGGGTACCCGTCCGCCACTGGACGTTCCGACACCCGATGTGACAGCCTTCACACTGTCAGTTCCCGCGACTCTTCCCAGTTCTGACGCCATGCCACCCTCTTTGCACCAGATGTGTCACGAACCCCCCGTGCGGCGGCTATCCACTTGGCAGAGCATCCGCATCATGGACGACGATAGAGGTGCGGACACACAGACCGCGGGTGAGAGGAGGCGTCAATGGGATCGGTACGCAAGGCAAGCGCCTGGCTGGGCCTCGTCGACGACAACGATGACGAGCGCTACTACGACGACGACTACGCCGAGGGGTCCGAGCCCGGCAGCACCGGGAACAGCCCCTGGGTGACCGACCCGCGCGTCCAGGTCGCCGACGAGAGCGCCCAGGACCAGGGCACCCGTATCGCCACCGTCACCCCGGAGGGCTTCGGGGACGCCCGCGGCATCGGGGAACTGTTCCGGGACGGCATTCCCGTCATCGTCAATCTGACCGCGATGGACTCCTCCGACGCCAAGCGGGTGGTGGACTTCGCGGCCGGACTGACGTTCGGGCTGCGCGGCTCCATCGAGCGGGTCGCCACGCGCGTCTTCCTGCTCACCCCGGCGGACTACCGCATCCTCAGCGGTGAGCCCGGCCGGCGCCGTCCCGAGGGCGGCTTCTTCAACCAGAGCTGACCTCGGGGGCCGGTGCGTCGTTCCGGCCGGGGCCGGGGCGGCCGACGCGCCCCCGGCCACGGCCGGTCCCGCTCACCGGAACGCGTCGAAGCCGGTGAGTGCCTTGCCCAGCACGAGCTGGTGCATCTCGACGGTGCCCTCGTAGGTGAGCACCGATTCCAGGTTCGTCGCATGCCGCATGACGGGGTACTCCAGCGAGATCCCGTTCGCGCCGAGGATCGTACGGGCCGTACGGCAGATCTCGATCGCCTCCCGTACGTTGTTGAGCTTGCCGAAGCTGATCTGCTCCGGCCGCAGCCGTCCCGCGTCGAAGCGCCGCCCCAGATGGTGCGCGAGCAGCACGCCCTTGTGCAGTTCCACGGCCATGTCGGCCAGCTTGGCCTGGGTGATCTGGAAACCGCCGATGGGCTTGCCGAACTGCTCGCGGGTACGGGAGTACTCCAGCGCCGCGTCGAAACTGGCCCGCGCGGCGCCCATCGCGCCCCACACGATGCCGTACCGGGCGTGGCTCAGACAGCGCAGCGGGCCGCCCAGCCCCTTGGCGCCGGGGAGCAGCGCGTCGGCCGGCAGCCGTACCTCGTCCATGACCAGTTCGCTGGTGACCGAGGCGCGCAGCGACCACTTGTGCCGGATCTCGGGGGCGGTGAAGCCGGGGGTGCCGGCCGGGACGAGGAAGCCGCGGATGCCGTCGTCGGTCTGCGCCCAGACCACGGCGACACCGGCCACCGAACCGTTGGTGATCCACATCTTGCGGCCGGTCAGCACCCAGTCGGCGCCGTCCCGCTTGGCGTAGGTGCGCATGTTGCCGGGGTCGGAGCCGTGGTCCGGCTCGGTCAGGCCGAAGCAGCCGATGATCTCGCCGGACGCCATGTCCGGCAGCCAGCGCTGCTTCTGCTCCTCGGAGCCGAAGCGCCAGATCGCGTACATGGCGAGCGAGCCCTGTACGGAGACCAGGGAGCGGACGCCGGAGTCGGCCGCCTCCAGCTCCAGGCAGGCCAGGCCGTACTGGACGTGCGAGGCGCCCGCGCAGCCGTAGCCGGTCAGCGCCATGCCGAGGGCGCCGAGGGAGCCCAGTTCGCGGGCCAGGTCGCGGATGCCGGGCAGCTCGCCGCGCTCGTACCACTCGGCGATGTGCGGCAGGACCCGGTCGCCGGCCCATTGGCGGACGGTGGCGCGTACCGCCCGGTCCTCGTCGGAGAGCAGGTCGTCGAGGCCCAGCGGGTCGGCCGCGTCGAAGGGCGGGAGCTGCGGGGACGGGGGTGCGGACATGGCGGGGCCTCCGGTAGCTGCGCGCGCACAAAAACTAGCGGTGTTAGTTATCCGGGTCCGACGTTACGACCGGCCATGGCGCGGCGGCAAGAGCCCCCGCCGTGGCCGGAGCCACTGCCCGGCCGCCCCGCCGGTCCGCGAAGCCCCCGGTCAGCGCCGTATCCCCGCGGTTCCCGCCAGGTCCCCGCTTCCCGTTTCCGCTACCGGCCGGAGTTCGCGCGCGCCGGCTCCGAGCCGCAGTGCGCGCCGTCGCCGTCCGTCCGGTCCCCCGCGTCCGCGGCCCGCCGCGGCAGCCGCAGCGCGATCGCCGCGCCGACGAGCAGCAGCACGGCGCTGGTGACGAGCGTGACGTGCAGTCCGTGGACGAAGGCGCCCTGCGCGACATCACGCAGCACCCCCTGGGCCTTGCCCCCGAGCGAGGAGGCGACCTTGTACGCCTCGCCCAGCGAGTGCGCGGCCGAGGCGGACGCCCGTTCCGGAACGCCGTCCACGTGGGACAGCCCCGGCGCATAGGCGGCGTTCATGACACTGCCGAGCAGCGCCACACCGATGCCCGCGCCGAGCTGGTACGAGGTCTCGCCGATGGCCGCGGCACCGCCCGCCTGGTCGGCGGGGGCCTCGCTGAGCATCGACTCGTAGGCGCCGAAGAGGGTGCTCTGGAAGCCGAAGCCGAGCAGCACGAAGCCCAGGACGAGCAGCCAGGGCCGGTCCGTCTCGTCCATCGCGGTCAGGCAGAGCACCGCGGCCGCGGTGAGCACGAAGCCCAGCGAGACCATCACCCGGGGCCCGACGGCCTGCAGCACCTTCGAGCCGGTCAGCCCGGCGGCCATCGCGGCGAAGACCAGCGGCAGCATCCGCAGCCCGGTCTCCAGCGGGCTCAGTCCGAGGACGAGCTGGAGGTACTGGACGGCTATGAGCTGGAGCCCGACGAGGGCGAGCATCGCCAGCACGATGCAGCCCACGGAGGTGCCGAAGGCCGGCCGGGCGAACAGCCGCATGTCGATGAGCGGGTGCTCGCGCTTGCGCTGGCGCCGTACGAAGACGATGAGCAGCAGGGCGCCGACGAGGAGGGAGCCCAGTGTGGTCGGGCCGAGCAGCGCCTCGCCGCTGCCGATGCGCTTGACGCCGAGGACGACGCCGAGCACACCGAGCGCCGCGACGACGGCGCCGACGGTGTCCCACGGCCCGTTGCGCTCGCCCCGGGACTCCGGCAGCAGCCAGCGCCCTATCAGGGCCATGACCGCCATCATCGGGATGTTGATGAGGAAGACCGAGCCCCACCAGAAGTTCTCGACGAGGAAGCCGCCGAGGACCGGGCCGACGGCGGCGCCGACGGCGGCCACCGCGCTCCACACGCCGATGGCGACCGCCCGCTCGCGCCGGTCGGGGAAGACCTGGCGCAGGATCGACAGCGTCGCGGGCATGATCATCGCGCCGCCGATGCCGAGCAGCGCGCGGGCGATCATCAGGGTCTGCGGGTTGGGGGCCAGCGCGGCGGCGGCCGAGGCCGCGCCGAACAGGCCGTACCCCAGGAGCAGGATGCGGCGGCGGCCCACCCGGTCGCCGAGCGTGCCGAAGAGGATGAGCAGGGACGCCGCGATCAGTGGATAGATGTCCACGATCCACAGCAGTTCCACCGGCCCGGGACGCAGGTCCTCGGTGACCGACGGCACCGCCACGTACAGGATGGTGGTGTCCAGCGCGACGAACAGCAGGCTGACGCAGAGCACGACCAGAACGGTCCAGCGGCCTGCGCCGCCGCCTCCATGCCGGGGAACACCCGCCGTCCGCTCGCTGCCGGACGTGGTCGTCCCGGACATTCGCGTACCTCCTGTCATGCTCTCGCGGCCGCGGGCCGGGGCGCGGGAAACGCTCCGGCGGAACCGGCGGACGGGCGAGTTGAGACGTCAGACTACGCGAGTCGCGTGACATGACGCGTGGCTCACCCCACGATGAGACGCTCATCGCAGGGCCCGGCGGTTCCCATACCCGCTGACGGACGGCGGACTCCGGCCACGGGATAATCGACCGGATGAACGATCTTGCCCCCCTCCGCGTTCCGGAGCGCACCGGCCCCGGCCGGGCACACCGGGTGCGCTCCGCGCTGCGCCGGGCCGCCCCCGCCCTGCTGGCGTACGCCGCGATCCGGGCGCTGGGGCTCGTCGTCCTGGCCGCCTGGTCCGCCACCCACGGCAAGAGCTGGCACACCCTGCTCACCGCCCGCTGGGACTCCCTCTGGTACACCCGCGTCGCGGAGCAGGGGTACGGCTACAGCGTCCAGCTCGCCAACGGGGACGTGCACTCCAACCTGGCGTTCTTCCCGCTGCTGCCGTGGCTGGAGCGCGGCCTGTCCGCGGTGACGCAGCTGTCCGCCGCCGACGCCGGGCTGGTGGTGTCCTGGCTCGCGTCGCTCGCCGCCGCCTGGGCGCTGTACCTGACCGGCGAGCGGCTGCACGGGCCGCGGGCCGGGGTCGCGCTGGCCGCGCTGTGGGCGGCGCTGCCGGTGGGGATCGTGCAGTCGATGGCGTACTCGGAGTCACTGTTCACCGCGCTCGCGGCGTGGGGGGCGTACTGCGTACTGACCGGGCGGTGGGTGTCCGCCGGGGTGCTGGCCTCGCTGGCGGGACTGACCCGGCCGGTGGGGGCCGCGGTGGTCGCGGCCGTGTGGATCACCGCGGCGGTGACGCTGTGGCGGGACCGCCCGGCGGGCGGCGGCCCGCGCGGGAGCCGGCACCGGCGGATGCTGCTGGGCGTGCTGCTGGCCCCCCTGGGCTGGTGCGGGTATTTCCTCTGGGTCGGTGCCCGGGAGGGCTCTCTCACCGCGTATCTGGAGGTCCAGGGCGGCTGGGGCAACGGTTTCGACGGCGGTGCGGCCTTCGCCTCGTTCCTGTGGGACCTCGGTTTTCCGGCGGGCCTCGGGCTGCTGGCCGGCGTCGCGCTGGTGGTGTGGCTGTACGTGCTGGGCGCGCGCCGGGGACAGCCGCTGCCGCTGCTCGTCTACGGCGGTGTCGTCCTGCTGCTCGCCCTGACGGCCAAGGGGTACTTCGGGTCCAAGCCGCGGCTGATGATGCCGGCCTATCCGCTGCTGCTGCCGCTCGCCGCGGGGCTGGCGCGGTGGCGTCCGGCGTGGGCCTGGACGGTGACGGCCCTGGTCAGCGCAGGGTCGGCGGTGTACGGGGCGTTCTGGCTGAATGGTTCCGGCCCGCCGTGAACGGAATATTCCCTTCCGTGGGCCGCCGCCGCGGGGAAACGGACCGCGACACCCGCGCGAATCGGCGATAAACTCCCCCCGGAGAATTGGAAAGGGCCCTCCCGGGACGGACGCCGACACCCCTCGCGGACACAATCCGACGGCTGGTGAATTCCCTCCGAAAACCCCTGGCCAAAGTAGTGATTGAGACGGATTGCACATCACATCGTCATTACAAAGCTCACAGTTTGACCAAGCGCCGACATCACACGCGGTAACGTCGATTGAGTGCGTACCGATGACAAGCTCGACCAGATGGAGGAGCACCCGCCCGACCGCCCACCGTCACGCATGACCCGGACCCGCTGGTGGCTGTTCGGGGGCACGCTCGCGGTGTACGTGGCGATCGTGGTGGGCGTGCTCGCCACCTCATGGCTGGTCACCTTCGACTGGCAGGCCATGCTCTTCCGGCCCTACAAGCAGTGGCCGGAGATCCACGCCTTTCTCGACTACTTCGTGGTCCTGGGCCAGCGCGGCCCCACCGCGGTCGCCGTGGCGGCCTGGCTGGGCTGGCGCTGCTGGCGGACCAAGAACCTCCACCCACTGCTGGTGCTGGGCACCTCGCTGCTGCTGCTCAACATCACCGCGGGCGCCGCCAAGCTGGGCATGGGCCGTCTCGGCCCCCACTACGCGACGACCATCGGCGCCAACGAGATGTGGCTCGGCGGCGATATATTTCCTTCGGGCCACACCGCGAACGCCGTCGTCACCTGGGGTGTCCTGGCCTACCTGGCGACCACGCCGCTGCGCCGCCGCGCACTCTCGGTGATCGCCGCGCTCGGCGCCCTGGGCGTGGGCATGACCACCGTCTACCTCGGTACCCACTGGGTCAGCGATGTGCTGCTCGGCTGGGCCGCCGGACTGCTGGTGCTGCTCGCGCTGCCCTGGTTCGAGCCCGGCGTGGAATGGGCCGAGGCCCGGCTGACCGCCCTGTGGCTGCGGCTGCGCACCCGCTGGCTGCCCGGCCCCGCACCGCTCGCCCCGGCACACGCCCGCTCCGGCCTGTCCGCGCCGCGGCCGGCACCCGAGGAAGAGGTGCTGGTCCGGGACGCGCTGGGCGCCGCGCGCACCGGCACCGCCACCCGTACCGCGGACAGCCGACCGCACCACCCGCCGCGGCCGCACACGGCCCGCTCGGAGCGCACCCCGGTCACCCCGACCGGCAGCCGGCGCCCGCCGCACGCCGACCGCGCACCGCGCACCGCGCCGCTGGCCCCGGCACCGGCCCGCGGACGCACCGGCGGCAGCTGACCGCCACCGGACCCGCGGGGACGGTACGCACAGCCTCTCCCCCGCGCGGCCGACGGCCCCGGCCGCTCCTCCCGGAGCGCCGGGGCCGTCGCCTCGTCCGGGTGCCTTCGCGGGCGGCTCAGCCCTTCCAGCTGCGGGTCACCGCGCCGTCCTTGACCTCGAAGTTCAGGCGGCCCCCCAGATACTCCATGGTGATGAACGTGCCCGGCGCCAGGGAACGGACCGTGGTCCAGCCGCGTTCGCGGGCGCGCTCCTCGGCGGTCTCCTGCGTCAGCCCGACATAGCTCTCGGGGTCGTCATCGGGTTCGAAAGGGGACTTCGGTACGGGTGCCATGGCAGCCACCGTAGGCGCCGCGCACGGCGGTTGGAAGGGCCGGGGTGCCACAGCCGCGTACCTGCCCGGTCCCCCCTTGGTCACACTTCTGTCACAGCATGACGGCGTGTGTTTGCCGCCGTTTCCGTCACCCGTGCGAGCCGGGCACTGCACCAACCGGGTGGGAATCGGGAACGGCCTGATTTCAGCCTTGATCAACGGTGGGCGGCCTTCACGGGACGCCCTGGGCGCGGCCCGAATCAATTCCCCGTCAGCAGCCTTTCATTCCTTCCATTTTACGGTGTCCGGCCTCTCCGGGAATTGGTCGACGGCACGCCGTCCGCGCATATTTCGCGAGCATCGGTGCCGGTAGACGGGTTTGAGTCCCCCGCCGTGCGGTACTCGCTGATGCCGAGGAGCCCATGGGAGACAACACAGCGAACACACCGGACAAGAGCAACAACCGACGAGCGGCGTCCGCCCGCCCCAGCACACCCGAACTCCTGCGGTCGGCCCGGGAACAGCTCGCCGAGCTGACCGGACTGACCCCCGAGACCGTGTCCCGGTTCGAGAAGACCGAGGACGGCTGGGTCCTGGAGACCGAGGTGCTGGAGCTCGCCCGGGTCCCCGAGACGATGAGCCTCATGGCGTTGTACGAGGTCTCGCTCGACCCGGACGGAATGCTCACGGGCTACCGGCGCGTCAGCCGCTACGAGCGTGCGAGAGGAAGACCACAGTCATGACCGTTGTCCCGGCACAACAGCAGTCCGGGGGCGGGGGCGGCACCAGTGGCCTCTACGACGTACTGGAGCTGATCCTCGACCGCGGCCTGGTGATCGACGCGTTCGTCCGCGTCTCACTGGTCGGTATCGAGATTCTCAAGATCGATGTCCGTGTGGTGGTGGCCAGCGTCGACACCTACCTGCGCTTCGCCGAGGCCTGCAACCGCCTCGACCTGGAGACCGGCGCCAACAAGAGCCCCGGCCTGCCCGACGTCGTCGGCCAGGTCACCGAGTCCGGCGCCAAGGGCAAGTCCAAGGGCGCGCTCTCGGGCGCGGCCGAGACCTTCGCCGAGGCCATCGGCTCGGGACGGGACAAGGCCGAGAGCGAAGGCGAACCGCAGCGCAGGCCGCGGCGCACCACCTCCCGTAAGAAGGAGGAGAGCGAGTGAGCACGTACGTCTACGGCATCGCCCGCGCCGACCACCCGAAGCCCGACCAGGAGATCCTGGGCATCGGCGACCCGCCGCGCCCGGTCCGCATCGTCCGCCAGGGCGACCTGGCCGCCATCGTCAGCGACTGCCCCGACAAGCTGCGGCCCAAGCGCCGTGACCTGCTCGCCCACCAGCACGTACTGACCGAGGCCGGGGCGGACGGAGCGGTACTGCCGCTGCGCTTCGGCTCGCTCTCCGACGACGACGAAGCGGTCCAGGACGTCCTGACCGAACACGCCGAGCACTACAAGCGGCAGCTGGACGACCTCAACGGACGGATCGAGTACAACGTCAAGGCCGCCCACCGCGAGGACGACGTACTGCGGCGGGTCCTGACGGAGGAGCCGGAGATCCGCGCCCTCAACGAGGCCAACCAGGCCTCCGGCGGCGGCGCGTACCAGGAGAAGCTGCGCCTCGGCGAGCTGGTGGCCAACGCCGTACGGGCCCGCGAGGTCGCCGACGCGCACACCGTGGAAGCGGCGCTCGTGCCGAAGGCGGAGCAGTCCTGCCCCGGGCCCGAGGGCTCCGGCTGGCTGGTCAACCTGTCCTTCCTGATGCGGCGCGAGGACGCGGCCGCGTTCCTGGACGCCGCCGACCGGCTCGCCACCGACCACCCGCACCTGGAACTGCTGGTCAACGGGCCGCTCCCGCCGTACAGCTTCGTCCGCCCGCTAGAGTCCGCCGCCGCGGAGTGAACCGGTGGGCCTGATCAAGGAACTGCTGCTGCTCCCGGCCGCTCCCATACGCGGGACCGGCTGGGTGCTGCGGCAGGTCCTCACGGAGGCCGAGCGGCAGTACTACGACCCGGCCGTGGTCCAGCGCGAACTGCGCGAACTGGCGGAGCAGCTGGACAACGGGCAGATCGACGAGGCCGAGTTCGACCGGCGCGAGGACGCGCTGCTGGACCGGCTGGAGGAACTGCGGCGTCGGCAGGCCGGGGCGTAACCGCCCCGGCCCCCGCGGGGCACCGCGCCCCGCGCCACAAGGACATCACCGACCCGGACAGTACGAGATCCCCGAAGAGCATCGCGCCGAACGCCCGAACGGCGAACGGGCGCGACCTGACGTGGAGGAGATCCCCGACATGAAGAACCGGCCGGCACTGGTGCTGGCCGTCGCCGGAGGCTATCTGCTCGGCCGCACCAAGAAGGCCAAGCTCGCCATCGGTATCGGCAGCATGGTCCTGGGCAAGCGCCTGAATCTGAGCCCGCAGCAACTGGTCTCTCTGGTCAACGACCAGATAGCCGCCAACCCGCAGCTCAAGGAGTTGCGCGAACAGCTGCGCGGCGACCTCAAGGGTGTGGGCAAGGCGGCGACCGGCGCACTGGTCACCAAGCGCCTGGACTCCCTGGCGGACAGCCTGCACGAGCGGACCCTGAACGTGCGCGACCAGCTGGACGCGGGGGAGATCGGCGGCAAGGCCGCCGACACCGTACGCGGCGCGGCCGGCGGCGGACGGGACGAGGAGGAAGCGTCCGACGACGGCGAGGAGGAGACCTCGGCGAGAAGCCGCGGCAGCGGGTCGCGGAAGGCCGGAAGCGGGACACGCGGCGCCGCCAAGAAGCAGAGCGCGCGGTCCTCGAAGACCCCCGCCAAGTCCGGTGCCGGGTCCGGCTCCGGCGCCAAGGCCGCGCCGGAGCAGCGCAAGCGGCCCGCCAAGCAGGCCGCCGCCGCGCCGAAGAAGACCGCTTCGGCCGCGAAGAAGACGGCGCGCGCCGGCACCCGCCGGAGCGGGGGTGAGGACCGTGGCTGACACGAAGTCCGGCGGCCCGATGGCCGCCGTCAAGGACACCGTGGCCGGCAACCCGGCCGTCGACCGCCTCAAGGAGGAGGCCGTCTCGTTCGCCGCCGCGCAGGCCCAGCGCCTGCTGGTGGCCACCGGGAAGCGGCTCGGCGAGGCCACCACCCGGCTCACGGACGTGGCCGAGGGCCGCAGTGACAGCCTGGTCGGGCCGGTGATCAAGGACACGCTGAAGGGCGCGGTCAAGGACACCGCCAAGAACTCCGTCAAGGGCGCCTTCAAGAAGCTCACCGGCGGGCGCAAGGGCGGTGGCGGCAAGGGCAAGTTCGTCACGATCAGCGAGGACGTCGACGTCGGCGTACCGGTGCGCGAGGCGTACAACCAGTGGACGCAGTTCCAGGAGTTCAGCACCTTCGCCAAGGGGGTGCAGGGGGTCGAGGCCGCGGACGACACCGACTCCAACTGGCGCGCCAAGATCTTCTGGTCGACCCGCAGCTGGAAGGCGCACACCACCGAACAGCTCCCCGACGAGCGCATCACCTGGACCTCCGAGGGGGCCAAGGGCACGCTCAAGGGCGTCGTCACCTTCCACGAGCTGGCCGCCAACCTGACCCGGGTACTGCTGGTCATCGAGTACTACCCGAAGGGCCTGTTCGAGAAGACCGGCAACATCTGGCGGGCACAGGGCCGCCGCGCACGGCTCGACCTCAAGAACTTCCGCCGCTTCGTGATGATGCGGGGCGAGGCGACCGGCGAGTGGCGCGGTGAGATCCGGGACGGCGAGGTCGTCGTCGGCCACGACGAGGCCGTCGAGCGCGAGGAACGGGAGCACGAGGGGCAGGACACCGAGGTCGCGGGCAAGCCGTCCGAGGACGCGTACGAGGAGGAGTCCGACGACTCGGGTGATCCGGGTGGCTCCCACGACTCCGGTGACGAGGACGCGTACGAGGACGACGAGGCGGACACCGAGGACGCGGACGGCACCGAGGCCGGGGCCGCAGACGAGGACGACGAGGACGAGCCCGAGGACGCGTACGACGACGAGGACACCGACGAAGAGGACGCCGCGGACGAGTACGAGGAGGAGCCGGCGGACGAGGAGGACGCCGATTACGAGCCCGAGCCGGAGCCGGCCCGATGAGTTCCCAGGTCCCGTCCCCCTACGCCTCCTCCAACGGCGGCGCCAACCTCGCCGACATCCTCGAACGCGTCCTGGACAAAGGCGTGGTCATCGCCGGTGACATCCGTATCAACCTGCTCGACATCGAGCTGCTCACGATCAAGCTGCGGCTGATCGTGGCCTCGGTCGAGCGGGCGGAGGAGATGGGCATCGACTGGTGGCGTGACGATCCGTCGCTGTCGTCCGGTGCCCGGCGCCGCGAACTCGCCCGGGAGAACGAGCGGCTGCGCGAGCGGATCGCCGCCCTGGAAGGGGAGCAGGAGCCGCGAGAGGAGATCACTTGAGTACGCACGGCGCCGAGCTGATGTACACCTACGCCGTCGCCCGGGCCGGCTGCCGACCGCCGGACGGCCTGCTCGGCGTGGCGGACGCACCCGTGGAGACCGTCACGGAGGGCGCGCTCGCCGCCCTGGTCTCCCGGGTGCCCGCCATCGACTTCGAGGAGGAGGCACTCCGCGCCCACCTGGAGGACATGGCGTGGCTGGAGCGGACCGCCCGGGCGCACCGCAGCGTGGTGGACACCGCGGCCGCGGAGTTCTGTGTGCTGCCGCTGCGCCTGGTGACGGTCCACCGCGACGAGCGCGGGGTCCGGCAGGTGCTCACGCAGCGCGCGGAGGAGTTCCTGAGCGCGCTGGTGAGTCTGGACGGCCGGATGGAGTGGGGCGTCAAGGCGTACGTCGAGGACGCCGGGACCGCCAAGCCCGCCGTGCCGGCCGTGCCGGCCGGCGGTTCCGCCCGCGAGACGCCCGCGGACGGTTCCGGCCGTGACTTCCTGCGCCGGCGGCTCGCCCACCGGCAGGCCCAGGAGCAGGGCCAGCGGCGCGCCGACGAGCTGGCCCACGCCGCCCATGAGGCGCTGGACAAGTTCGCCGAGCGCAGCCGGCTGCACCGCCCGCAGGACGCCCGGCTGTCCGGGGTCAGCGGGCGCAATGTGCTCAACGGCGCCTATCTGATCCCCCGCGAGCAGGCCGGCACCTTCGCGGGGCTGGTCGGCGAGCTGGCGGACCGCAGCCCGGGTGTGCGGATCGAGCTGACCGGGCCGTGGGCGCCGTACTCCTTCGCGCAGCCGCCGCAGCCCCCGGAGGCGGGCGGGGACGCCGGGTCCGGTGCCGTATGACGTCCCCGGTGGCCGGTCCGCAGCCGGACAATCCGCTGGCCGAACGGCAGATCGCGCTGGTCGACCTGCTGGACCGGCTGCTGGGCGGCGGCGCGGTGATCGCGGGCGACCTGACCCTGCGCATCGCCGACGTGGATCTCGTACGGATCGATCTGCGGGCCCTGATCAGCTCGGTCAACGCCAACGTTCCCTCGCCGTTCGAGGAGTTGGATTCATGAGGTCCGAGGAAGCCGAGGAGGAGGTGGCGCCGTGAGCCGGCGTGTGGAACTGGACGAGGACACCGTGGAGCGCGACCTGGTGCGGCTCGTGCTGACGGTGGTGGAACTGCTGCACCAGCTCATGGAACGGCAGGCGCTGCGCCGCGTCGACCAGGGCGATCTGTCCGAGGACCAGGAGGAGCGGATCGGCCTGACGCTGATGCTGCTGGAGCGGCGGATGGGCGAGCTGTGCGAGCGGTACGGCATCGGGAAGGACGAACTGAACCTGGACCTGGGCCCGCTGGGCCCGCTGCTGCCCCGGGAGTGAACACCGCGCCACGCCGCCGCTGCCCGCCGCTGCCCGCCGCTGCCCGCCGCAATGATCCGGCCGGGCTGCGCACACCCTCTCGCGCGACCGGGCCCGTACGGCCATCATGGCCTGTGCCCGAGCACGTCTCTTACCGACTTCCGGGCGCGCCGGCTTCCGGCCGCTCCGGTGATTCCTGGCGAACGAGGTGGCGCAGATGGGTACGGACACCGTGGAGGCGGGCCCGGGGCCGGTGCGGGCGCGGCGGCCCGGCGCGGTGGTGGTGGACTGGCTGACCACCACCGACCACAAGAAGATCGGCCATCTCTATCTGATCACCGCGTTCGGCTTCTTCCTGCTCGGCGGGGTGCTGGCGCTGCTGATGCGTGCCGAACTGGCCCGCCCCGGTACCCAGATCCTGACGAACGAGGAGTTCAACCAGGCGTTCACGATGCATGGCACGATCATGCTGCTGCTGTTCGCCACCCCGGCCTTCGCGGGCTTCGCCAACGAGATCATGCCGCTCCAGATCGGCTCGCCGGACGTGGCCTTCCCGCGGCTGAACATGCTCTCGTACTGGCTGTTCCTCTTCGGCGGCCTGATCGTGGTGGGCAGCATGCTGGCGTCGGGCAGCGCGAACTTCGGCTGGACCGCCTATGCCCCGCTCAGCTCGATGGTCCGCTCCCCCGGTCTCGGCGCCGATATGTGGATCATGGGGCTGGCGCTCTCCGGCTTCGGCACCATCCTCGGCTCGGTCAACTTCCTCACCACCATCATCGGGATGCGCGCACCGGGCATGACGATGTTCCGGATGCCGGTCTTCACCTGGAACGTCCTGTTCACCTCGATCCTCGTGCTGATCGCCTTCCCGGTGCTGGCGGCCTCGCTGCTGGCGCTGGAGGCGGACCGGCGCTTCGGCTCGGTGGTCTTCGAGGCGGAGTGGGGCGGATCGCTGCTGTGGCAGCACCTGTTCTGGTTCTTCGGGCACCCCGAGGTCTACATCATCGCGCTGCCGTTCTTCGGCATCATCACCGAGGTCATCCCGGTCTTCTCGCGCAAGCCGATCTTCGGTTACGTGATGCTGATCGGCGCGACGATGGCGATCACCGGGCTGTCGGTGGTGGTGTGGGCGCACCACATGTTCGCGACCGGCGCGGTACTGCTGCCGTTCTTCTCGTTCATGTCGTTCCTGATCGCGGTGCCGACGGGCGTGAAGTTCTTCAACTGGATCGGCACGATGTGGCACGGCTCGCTGTCCTTCGAGACACCGATGCTGTGGGCCGTCGGGTTCCTGGTGAGCTTCCTGTTCGGCGGTCTGACCGGCGTGATCCTGGCGTCGCCGCCACTGGACTTCCACGTCACCGACACGTACTTCGTCGTCGCCCACTTCCACTACGTCGTCTTCGGCACGGTCGTCTTCGCGATGTTCGCCGGCTTCTACTTCTGGTGGCCGAAGTTCACCGGGAAGATGCTCGACGAGCGCCTGGGCAGACTGCACTTCTGGACGCTCTTCACCGGCTTCCACACCACCTTCCTCGTCCAGCACTGGCTGGGGGTGGAAGGGATGCCGCGCCGGATCGCCGACTATCTGGCGGCCGACGGCTTCACCGCGCTGAACACCCTCTCGACCGTCGGGGCCTTCCTGCTCGGCCTGTCCACACTGCCGTTCCTCTACAACGTCTGGAAGACGGCGAAGTACGGCACGAGGGTCGAGTCGGACGATCCGTGGGGCTTCGGCCGCTCCCTGGAGTGGGCGACCTCCTGTCCCCCGCCGCGCCACAACTTCCTGACCATTCCGCGCATCCGCTCCGAGTCGCCCGCCTTCGACCTGCACCATCCGCAGATCGCGCGGCTCACCCCGCCGGACGCTCCGGAGGCGGCGGGAACGCAGGAGAAACAGGGGGCGCAGGACGGGCCGGGGCGGTCCCCGGAGGACCCGGAGCCGGGTTCAGCGCCCGGGTCAGCCGGTCCCTGACCTCCCGTATCCGGTCCGTCAGCTCCGGCGGCTCGCGCACCTCGAAGTCGAAGCCCATCAGGACGACGTGGATCACCAGGACGTCCAGCCGGTGCGCGCCGGTGTGCAGCAGGCAGCGGCGCCCGTCGAGCGGTTCGAGGACGCCGTCGGACGGGGTGATCCGCTGGGCGGCCTCCTCGGCGGAGGCGTACAGCAGGATGGTGGCCTGTTCCGCGTAGGCGTGCGTGGACACGCCCCGTGAGACGTACTCGGCGAGGTCGTCGGCCGGGGCGGGGCGCGGGGTGAAGCGCGGGCCGTGCGGCGGGGTGGGGGTGATGCGGTCGGCGCGGAACGTCCGCCAGTCCGCACGGTCCACGTCCCAGGCGACGAGGTACCAGCGGCGCTGCGCGGACACCAGGCGGTGCGGCTCGACGGTGCGGCGGGTGGCCGTGCCGTCGTGGCTCGCGTAGCTGAAGCGCAGCCGTTCGCTGTCCCGGCAGGCGTTGGCCAGCTCGGTCAGGACGGCGGCGTCGACGCGGGGGCCCGGGCGGCCGAGCATCGGGACGGTGAAGGCGTTGAGGGCGCCGACGCGGCGGCGCAGCCGGTGGGGCAGTACCTGTTCCAGCTTGGCCAGGGCCCGTACGGAGGTCTCCTCGATGCCTTCGACGCCGCCGGCCGCGGCGGTGCGCAGCCCCACGGCGACTGCCACCGCCTCCTCGTCGTCGAGGAGCAGCGGTGGCAGTTCGGCGCCCGCGCCCAGTTGATAGCCCCCGGCGGTGCCGGGGGCCGAGTGGACGGGGTAACCCAGTTCGCGCAGGCGGTCGATGTCGCGGCGGACGGTGCGCGGAGTCACGCCGAGCCGGTCGGCGAGATCCGCGCCCGTCCACTCGCGGTGTGCCTGCAGGAGAGAGAGCAGGCGGAGCAGTCGTGCCGAGGTCTCCAACATGCCGGGAAGTCTGGCAGTACATGCGGACAGCTATGGTCCGCGTCTCTCCCGGGTCACCACCGGTACCAGCGTGTGCGACCACCGCCCCCGCTCGTCGAGCGGAACAGGAAGCCGAGCAGCCATACGACCAGGACCGCGACGGCCACCCACCACAGCGCCTTGAGCGCGAAACCCGCACCGAACAGGATCAATGCCAGAAGCAGTACCAGAAGAATAGGAACCATGTGAATCGCACCTCCGCTGCTCCGAGTGCCCCCGGCGTGCGGTGTTATGCGTGCCGTCTGACGAGCTCCGGTCAAGAACCGGCCGCGTCCGCCCCGTCGCCCGTGACCCGGACCGTCAGGTCGTTGTCGCGGGTGTACGACGGACCGATGCTCAGCTGCCCCGACGGGCAGCCGACGGGCAGCGCCGGGTGGAGGACGACCTCCGCCTTCTCCGGTACGTCGTCCAGCAGTCTGGCGATACGGACCGGTTCGGCGTCCTCGGCCACGCGCAGCCACAGGTCCCAGCGCTCGCTGCCGCCCTGCCAGTGCTCCGCGAACCGCGCGTAGGGCAGCGTGAAGGCGAAGTCGGGGCCGTCGCCGGTGAGCGGGACGGTGATGACCTGCCCGGCGCCGGCCGTCTCCGGGGCGCCGCGGCGGGCCGTGGCCTCGGCGCGGGCGCCCGGCCCGAGGGCGGCGCCGTACAAGTGGCCCGCCACCGTCACACCGCCCGCGTCGACGAGGACGTCTCCGGCCTCGGCGTGCGGTCCGCGCAGCCAGCTGCGCAGCGCGAGACCGCCGGACCTGGTGGTGTACGGGATGCGTACGCCGAGCCGGCCGATGCCGGCCAGCGGGCGGCGGTCGACCAGGGAGCGCAGGTCGTTGTCGCCGGGCAGCAGCCGCTGCGGTCCGCGGCCGTCGCCGAGGTCGGCGTAGGCGTTCCAGCGGCCTTCGGGGAGCGCGACGGTGCTGGGCAGTACGGCGCGCAGCCGCCCGGAGCCGTTCGGGCCGAGCGGCAGCCGCAGTTCCTCTGCGGCGCCGCTGCCGTCGCGCGGGCTGAGGACGAGCGCCGCGCTCCAGACCGGCCTGGTGCCCTGCGGGGCGGTGATGTCGAAGGTCAGGCCGCCGGCGGAGTCGGCGATGCAGTCCGCGCGCAGCGGCTGTGCGGCACCGCCCGCCGCGCGGGTGCCGCGGCCCGTGGCCGTGGTGTCCGTGCCCGCGGTGTCGGTGATCGTGTCTTCGGCCCGTGCGGGAGCGACGGTTTCGGGACCGGCCGTCCCGGCGCCCGTCACGGGCAGTTGCGTCGACGCGTTCATACCCTCCGCACCCCTCTCACAGCGGCTCGCGCCGCGTTCTCGGTGGCGTTCGCCCCGCGCTCCGGGCGGATTCGCGTCCGCCGGGCGCCGGCGCGGACCGTCCCCTCGGTGCCGTGGGCGTGGTGGATCAGGAATGAGCTGTGCATGCGTCCCCGTATTCCGTCCCCGTATCCCTTGGTCACCGCGGACGAGTACCGTCGTCCGCCCATCGAACGGTTGGACCGTGGTTCCGGGTTCCGGGTTGAGGCCTTTGGCCAACTTGTTCCGAAAGAGTTAGGACATCGGTAGCGGCGTCAGGGAACTTTTCCGAACCGTTGATCGTCGGTCCGGTGCCGTGCTGTATCGCCACAAGTTATGCCGTCCCGGGGCGTCCCGTCACGAGGTGTGCAGCCATCGGCTCGGCCCGCCGGTGCGCCCCTGCCGACGGGCGGGCGCGGGGTGACGGCCGGGCTCTCAGGGCCGGTACGGAAGCTGGGGGACGGTGAAACAGTTGGTGTCCATGTTGCCCTGGGTGACCCAGCCGCCCCGGCCGCCGTGCGCCGTGTCCCGCCAGCGGGCGACCGACAGGCAGGTGCGGTCGGTGGCCGGCGGCTCGGACCGCGGCCGGTACGAGGCGGGAAGCAGCAGGCCGCGGGCGGTGTAGGGGGCGCCCTGCGCGACGAAGCGCTCCACGCACGCGCGGGTGAGCCGCTGCCCGCAGGAACGCGCCGCGTCGGCGAACCACATCGCCGCCGCCCAGCCCTCCAGCTGCCACTGCGACAGCGGTTTCCCCTTGGCGTGCCGGGCCATCCCGGCACGGAACGCGCGTACCGCCGCGCCGCCCGGCCCGGTCCCCGGATCGTCGTAGTTGCGGCTGGCGCCGGTGGCCCACAGGGCGTTGCGGCAGCCCGGCGAGTCCTTGTAGTCCTTGGCGACCGAGTCCGACCAGTTCTGTACGTTCGTGACTTTCGCGGTCGGCCGGACGCCCGCCGCGTCCATCGCCTCGCACAGCTGCGCGTTGCCGTGCGTGTCCATCGCGTCGAAGACCAGATCGGCACCCCGGTCACGCAGCCCGGCGGCGACCGCGGGGAAGTTGGGCAGCGCGAAGTCGACCTGCTCGCTGGTCACCTCGTACCCCTCGGCCTCCAGGCCGCGCACGATCAGCCGGGCGTACGCGGCGGACGCCGCCTGGTTGTAGGAGACGACGGCGGCGCTGCGGGCCCGCTGCGCGCGCTTGAAGTAGCGGTAGACCTCCGTGCCGCCGTACAGCTTCCCGCCCCAGCCCGCCGCCTTCCCGTCCCTCGGCGCCCGGCTGCCGTAGATCCCGTACAGATGCGGATACGTGTCGTACGCGGCGCCGACCGGCTGCCCCCCGATGTCGGGCACCCCCCGCGCGGAGACCCGGGGCGCGCCCGCGTAGTCCAGCGCGGTGGTCGCGACCAGCGCGAACACTTTGTCCTCGGTGAGCAGTTTGCGCACGCACTCGTTGTTGCCGACGCCGCTGCCCCCGTCGTCACAGATGACGGCCCGCACCGGCCGGCCGTTGACGCCGCCCCGCGCGTTCAGCGCCTCGAAGTAGGCGAGCGCGCCGTCCCGCGGCCCGGTGAACGCCTCACCGCCCACCGGGCTCGTCGTACTGGTGATGATCCCCACGACGACCGGCTCCCGCGCCCAGCCGGTGGCGGGCGCGGTCCCGCGGTGCTCGAAGTCGCTCTCCGGCAGTCTGCTGCCGCAGGCTGCGGTCAGCGCGAGCAGCAGCGCCGTGGCGGCTCCACCGGCCGCCTCAGCAGCCCGGCGCGTCCGCATTGCCGCTCATGCCCACCAGCGCGCACAGGGTCTTGAGCGACACCTTCCACACCTTCTCCTGATACACGGAGGCGCCCTTGGCGTTCGGCAGCGCGGTGGCGCCCTTGAGGGTGAGGCTGTACGTCACGTCGGCCGTGGTCGCCGAGGTGAACTGTACGGCGGACACCTTCGCCGCGACTTGCTGCCCCCGCTGGTCGCCATTGAACGCCTCCAGCAGCAGCTGTAACTCCTCGCCGTTCTGGAGGTACTTCGCCTTCTCGGCGTTGGACAGCTTCGGGTCGAAGAACTTCTGCCAGTTCTCCTTGATCTCGCGCTCGGCGGCTGCCGGATCGGCCGGAGCGTCGCCCGTGGAGGCCGGCGAACTGGCCGTCACCTTGCCAGGGTCTTCCGATGCGGAGGACGCGCCGCTGGGCGCGCGCTGCCCACTGTCCTCGGCGTCACTGCAACCCGCCGCCCCGGCCGTCATCAGCAGCACCCCCGCCGCCACCAGCGCCGGGACCCGCCGTGCACGCCCCCCACGGACCGTCATGTACACCACCGCCTGTCGTCGCGACCGCCCGGAGCCGGTCTGGCACAAGCCTTCTGGGTGCTGTTCCCACAGGGCATAGTGCAGGCATTCGCCGAAAGCCGCGAGGGGGCGTGATGCGCAACGCGCGAACACGGTTCGGGGCGCGCCTGGCCCCGTGGGGCGGCTGGGCGGCGCTGGCGGGCGGGGCGGTGCTGTGCGCGGTCGGCTGGTACGGCGTCTCCGGCGAGCGGTTCGCCGAACGCCAGATCCCGTTCCTGGCGTCCTGCTCGATCCCGGGCGCGGCCCTGATCATCGCGGGTGCGGTGCTGATGGCGCGGGGCGATCAGGGGCTGGCGGCGGCGCGCGTCGAGGAGCTGTACGGGCTGCTGGTGACGTACGGGGCGGACGACACGCCGGCGGGGGCGGAGCCCGCTTCGGCAGGCACGAGCGGGGCGTCGGCCGCGCAGGAGGGTCCGGACGCCGGCCCGCCGCTCACCGTGCCCGGCGGAACGCTTCTGCACCGGCCCGGCTGCCCGCTCGTGGCAGGTCGGCCGGACGCCCGGCCCCACGACGGCGAGGCGCCGGAAGCGGACGGGCCCCCGCCGGCCCCCTGCCCCGTCTGTGAGCCGGACACCCCGCGCCCCGGCACACCACGGTGAGTTCGCTCTCGTACGACCTCACCCTGGCGGGCCTCGCCGTGGGCAGCGCCGCCGCCCTCACCGGCATCGGACTGATCGTCACCTACCGGGCCACCGGCGTACTGAACTTCGCGCACGGCGCCGTCGCCATGGTGTGCGCGTACGTCCTGCGGCAGCTCGTCGTCGGCTGGAACTGGCCGCTGCCGCTCGCCGCCGCCGTCGCCCTCCTCATCGTCGCGCCGGGCCTCGGGCTCGTACTGGACCGCGCCGTCTTCCGCCCGCTGTCCGTGCAGGGGCCCGGCCCGGCCCGCACCCTGGTCGCCTCCCTCGGCGTGTTCGTCCTCCTGGTCGGCGGCGCGAGCCTGATGTGGGGCCCGGGAGCGCGCGCCGACGCGCCCGCGCTGCTGCCCGACGACCCGTGGGTGCAGCTCGGCACGGCCGTCACCCTGGCCGCCGGGGTCGCCGCCGTCACCCGCTGGACCCGCTTCGGACGCGAACTGCGCGCCGTCGTCGACAACCGCCCGCTGGCCGTCCTCGGCGGCATCGACGCGGACCGGGTCGCTGCCGCCGGCTGGGCCTTCGGCTCCTTCACGGCCGGGCTGACGGGCGTCCTGCTGGCCCCGCTGCTGCGCCTGGACCCGTACGGGCTGCCGCTGCTGGTCATGGAGGTGATGGCGGTCGCGGTGGCGGCCGGGCTGCGCAGCCTGCCGGTGGCGGTGGCCGTCGCGCTGGGGATCGGTGTCGCGCAGAGCCAGCTCACCCGGCTGCACCCGGGCGGCAGCCTGGAACCGCTCGTCCAGGCCGTCGGCGCCAACCTGTTCGTCGTGGCCCTGCTGGCCGCCGCCCTCGCCCTGCGCGGCCTCGGCGTCCCCCGCGCCCTGCCGGACGCGCCGCACGGCACCGCCCCGGTGCTGCGCCCCGGCAGCCGGCTGCCCGGCCGGGGCGGGCGCGCCTGGCTGGTCTGCGGCATCCTCTTCCTGCTGCCGCTGGGGTTCGCGGGCGGTGATCTGCGTGCCGCCACCCAGGTGCCGGCGCTCGCCGTGGTGCTGCTCTCCCTGGTCGTGGTCACCGGGCGCGGCGGCCAGATCTCTCTGGGCCAGGCCGCGTACGCCGGGCTGGGGGCCCTGTTCACCGCGCTGCTCGTGGCGGGCCGCTTCCCGGGTCTGCCGCCCGCCCCCGGGCTGCCCGCCCTGCTGCTGGCCGTGCTGCTGACCGCGCCGCTCGGCCTGCTCACCGGCTGGCCCGCGCTGCGCCGGCACGGGCTCGCGACGGCTCTGGCCACCCTCGCCTTCGGGGTCGCCGTCAGCCGGTTCGTCTTCGCCCAGCCGTATGCCACCGCCGGGCTCGCCCTCGACCGCCCGGCCGGTTTCGCGGCCGACCGCGCGTACTACGTCCTCGAACTGGCCCTGCTGGGCCTCGCACTGCTAGGCGTGGCAGCGCTGCGCCGGGGCCGCACCGGGCGCGCGCTGGCCGCGATGCGCGACCACGAGCCGGGGGCGGCCGCCGCCGGAGTGCCCGTACCGGCCCTGAAACTGGCGGCCTTCACGGTGGGTGCCGCCCTGGCGGCGCTGGGCGGCGGAATGCTCGGCATGGCGCTGCGCGCCTTCGACCCGGCGTCCTACGATCCGGTGCGCGGCCTGCTGTGGTTCGCTGCGGTGCTCGTCCTGGGCGCCGACAGCCTGCTGGGGGCGCTCGCCGCCGGGGTACTGCTGGTCGGCCTGGACTCGGGGGCCGAGGGCGGCGCGGCGGCCGCGGTGATCGGTGTGCTGGCCGTACTCTCCGGGCGGCTCCCGCACGGTCCGTACGCGGCCCTGCGCGACGCCGTCGCCCGCCTGTCCGCGACTCCGGAGCCACGGCTGACTCCGCTGGGCGCGCGCGTACGGGACAAGCTGGCACCGGCGCGTACGCCTGGGAGCCGCGTCCCCGAGGGCCGTACCCCCGGACCCCATCAGCCTGCCCCGGACGAGCCCGCACCCCGCACCCCGAAGCCCCCTCCCACATCCCCCACCCCCTCCGGCCGTCTCACCGCCCGCGCCCTCCACGCCCGTTACGACGGCTCCACCGTCCTGCACGGCGTCGACCTGGCCGTGGCTCCCGGCCGCATCACCGCCCTCATCGGACCCAACGGCGCGGGCAAGAGCACCCTGTTCCACTGCCTGTGCGGCACCCTGCGCCCCGCCGCCGGCCGGGTGCTGCTCGACGGGACCGACATCACCCACCGCTCGGCGCACGTCCGGGCCCGCCTCGGGCTGGCCCGGACCTTCCAGCAGCTCGCCGTGTTCGAGGGGATGACCGTGGCCGAGAACGTCCGGGTCGGCGCCGAGCAGAGCGGCGTACCGAACCCGGCAGCCGCCACCGGCCGGGCGCTGGACCTGCTCTCTCTCCGCGGACCGCTGCGCGCCGCGCCCGTCGCCGGGCTGGACACCGGCACCCTGCGCCGGGTGGAACTGGCCCGCGCCCTCGCCGGCCGCCCGCGCACCCTGCTGCTGGACGAGCCCGCCGCGGGCCTGGACAGTGCCGAGGTCGCCGCGCTCACCGACGTACTGCGCGCCGTGGCGGCCGACGGCACGGCCCTGCTCGTCGTCGAGCACGACCTCGATCTGGTCGCCGGTCTGGCCGACACGGTCTACGCGATGGCGGCGGGCCGGATCGTGACCCGTGGCCCGGCCCGCCGCGTCCTGGCGGAGCCAGGGCCGTGAACGGGCAGGGCCGTGCGGGCAGCCGGGCGCGGCGGACCGGAGCGGCGGTATGAGCGTCGAGGCGGCCCTGTGCGCGGCCCGCGTCCGGTACGGCTCCCTGGAAGCCCTGCACGGCGTCGACCTGGCCGTGCCCGGTGCCCGGGTCACCGTGCTCCTCGGCCGAAACGGCTCCGGACGCACCACGGCCCTGCGCGCGCTGGCCGGAACCGTGCCGCTCACCGCGGGACGCGTCCTCCTGCGCGGTACGGACATCACCCGGATGCCCGCACACGCCCGCGCGCGCTGCGGACTGACCCTGGTGCCCGACCGCGGCGCCGTGTTCGGCTCACTCTCCGTCGGCGAGCAGCTCGAACTCGCCGCGCCGGACGGCACCGTCGGACCGGCCCTGGAGGCCTACCCGCAGCTGCGCGCGCTGCTCGGCCGCCGCGCCGGCACCCTCTCCGGCGGCGAACAGCGGATGCTCGCCGTGGCCCGCGCGCTGGCGGGCCCCGCCCGGCTGCTCCTCCTCGACGAGCCTGCCCAGGGCATGTCACCGGCCGTCACGGCACGGACGCATGCCCTGCTCGGCGACCTCGCGGCCACCGGACGCACCGTCCTCGTCGCCGAGCAGGCGCTGCCGCCCACCCTGTGCCGCGTCGCCACGGTCGCGTACGTCCTGCGGCGCGGCACCGTCGCCTTCGCCGGCGAACCGGCCGAGGCGGCCCGCCGCCCCGGACTCAGCGGCCCGGCGTCACCAGGTCGCCGATGAGCCCGGTCAGCGCCCGGCCCCGCTTGCCGAGCCCGTACCGCTTGGCGCAGTACGGCCAGGCCGACCAGCCCTGCTTGCGCCGCACCCGCTCGGCGACGGCGATCTGCTCCTTGCGGGTGGCCAGGTCGGCGCGCGGCGCGTAGGCCAGGCCGCCGTGTTCCTTCCAGGTCGACTGCCGGAACTGCAGCCCGCCGTAGAACGCGTTGCCGGTGTTCTTGCGCCAGTCACCGCCGCTCTCGCACTCGGCGATGCAGTTCCACGGGCCCTTTCTGGAAGAGCAGCCCGCCGGGGACGGCAGGCCGGGTGTGCTGTCCTGCGCCTGCGCGCCGCCGGGCACGCACAGCAGGATGACGGCCGGGACGAGGGACAGGACGGCCACTCTGCGGCGGCCGGCTTTCGCAAGACGCTTGGGCATCAGCGTCCGAAAAGAATGGGACATCGGGTCACGCTAAACAGGTGCGGCCGGGTGCCGGTGCCGCCGCGCCCGGACCGTGCGACGCCCCACCCGGTCGGTGGACGGCCGGGTGGGGCGTTCGGCGTACGGGCGCCGGGGACGGACCGTTCCGCTGCCGCACGGCCGTCCGCTGCCGCGCGTGCCGCGCCACGGCACCGGTGGCTCAGATGGTGAGCCGCTGCCCCGGGACGATCAGGTTCGGGTCGCCGCCGACGACGGCCTGGTTCGTGGCGTACAGCTGGCGCCAGCTCACGTTGTGCGCGGCGGCGATCCGGCTGAGCGTGTCGCCCTGCCGCACCGTGTAGCCGCCGGTGCCGGCCCGCGACCTGCCGCGGTCGGCGTGGGTGCCGGTGCCGCGCGCCTTCTTGCCCACCTTGGCGCCCACGTCCCGGCGGACGTCCTTGTGCACGTGCCGCTTGCCGCTGCCGCCCTGGCCGGAACGGAACGCCTTGGGGGCCTTCGGCGCGCTCCCGTACGCACCGGCGCGTGCGGAGCAGGTCGGCCAGGCGCCCCAGCCCTGCGACGCCTGGACCCGGGAGGCCACGGCGATCTGCTGGGCGCGGCTGGCTCCGGCGGCCGTCGGCGCGTAGGCCGCGCCGCCGTGCGCGCGCCAGGTGCTGTGGGTGAACTGCAGGCCACCCGAGAAGCCGTTGCCGGTGTTGATGTGCCAGTTGCCGCCGCTCTCGCAGCGGGCGATGCGGTCCCACACTCCGCCGTCCGCCGCCTGCGCCGGTCCGGCGGTGGCGGCCACCAGCGCGAGCGGGGCCACCAGGGCCGCCCCGGCGAGCGCGGCGATGTCACGGCGTATGACGCCCTTCGAAAAAGGCATGGAATCCCTCTCGACGGCCCCGGGGGTCCCCCTGGTGCCGGGTCGTGGACGCGTCCTGCGTCCGCGGACCGCGGCACCCCGCCCGCCGCGGGGTGGTGCCGGTCGTGCTCGGTGGTGCTGCGTACGGTGCATCCGGTGCCACACGACTCGGCTCGTGTGCCGTGTCTCGCGTGGCGTACCGGCCGTGGTGCGGGCCGGCGGTCGATGCGGACGGCGGGCGTCCCCGGGTGGTGCTCGGTGCACACGGCCGGAGAATTTAGGGAGGCTCACGCCCTGTTATCAACCACGCTGCCGTCCCGGCTGGCCAGTCGGGCGTTACCTGAGGTATCAGCCAAAACAGGCCACCCACTTGATTCCTCGATTTCCGCATTTGTCACCCCGGCGACCCGACGATCTGTGACTCACCTCACCACCCCAACTTCCTTGCCTACAACACGGGTTGGCATGGAGTGAGCGGTTCCGGCGCGCAGCTCACGCTCCGCTTCGAACGGTTCGATTCCGTACCCGGGGGCGCGTGACTCCTGCCACAGATCGCCCGTTGTCCTGGTACGAGCCGGGCACCGCCCGGCAGCCCGCGCAACGATCGAGGAGCCATCCGTGCCGCGCATGCTCGACGTCAGTGACGACGTTCGCGCCGAGATCGGTGACGAAGAAGCCGACCGCCTGCTGGCCGGTGGCAACGCCCCCGGCAACTACGACTGCACCTCCTGCCGCACCCCCGGCGACAGCGACCAGGAGCGCACCAGCACCGTCCTGTTCGTGGGCGAGGAGACCGCGGTGCTCGCCTTCGCCCACGCGTCGTGCATCCCCTCGCAGGTCGTACCGGTCTCCGAGGAGCAGCTCCAGGGCGCCGTACGCTCCATCACCGGCGAGGACGGCCCGGCCGCCGAGCCCGTACCACCGCCCGCCACCCCGTTCGCCGCCCTCCCCGGCGAGCACCGGCAGGCGACACTCGGTGTCACCTGCGGCCTGGTCCTGGTCGAGGGCGACCTGCGGCCCGCGCTGGTCGTCGAGCCCGCCGGGCCCATCGCCCGCCCCGGCTCCACCGCGCCGGGCGACGCGTTCCTCCCGCTGCTCCTGGAGCACGGTTTCGCCCCGGTGGCGGACATGGCCCTGCTGCCCGGCCCCAACCCGGGCTGGTCGGTGCTGCTGGCCGCCGGGCGGCTGCACGCCATCCTCCAGCCGGGCGGTGACGGCGGCCAGCCCAGTTCGTGGTGGCAGGCGCACCAGCCGCTGCCCGTCTCGGACGGCTGGCGCACCGCCGCCGGCAAGGCGGGGACCGTACTGGTGTACGCGGCCCCGGTGGGCGCCGTCGGCCACCAGCCGCGGGAGGACCTGATGCGCGAGGCCATGGAGAAGGCCGCCGCCGGGGGCAGGCTGGTGGCCGCGTCCATGCCGCTGGCGGGTACCTGACCGGCGCACCGCTCCCTTGACGGCGCCCCGGTTCCGCCCCGCCCGGGGCGGGGCCGGGGCGCCGTTGTCCGTCTGCGCCGGGAGCCGGCCGAGGGCCGGTCGCACTCCGCTCCGATCAGCCGATTCTTCGCAGAGCCCGCATCCCGGGAGCATCCGGGTCGTTGGCACAGACGTGCACGCATACGACCCCTCCTCCCGCGTCCCGTATCCCTACCAGATCCCCGGTATGCGCCCGTCGCACGACGCGACCACGGCGACCATGACGGCCCCCCACGCCGCCCCCGCCTCGGCCACGCCGATCTATGACGCGCTGTACGCCGAGTACCGCCGTTCCTTCCGGGCGCTCCCGGGGGACCGGACCGGCGAGGAAGGGCTGAGCGCCGAGGCGATGCGGAGCATCTGGGGCCGTACGACCACCGCGACCGGCCACCTCCCGTCGGCCGGCCACTGGGAGCCGGTCTCCCGCCAGCCGTACCACGGCCACCCGCACCACTCGGGCGGCCACCACCGCGGCCACTTCCCTCCCGCGCTGCCGCCGGCGCCCCGCGAGTACCGCCCGCACGGCCACTGACCGGCCCGGGCACCCGCGCACGAAAAGACGGTGGCGGGGGGGGGGGGGGGGGGGGGGGGGGGGGGGGGGGGGGGGGGGGGGGGGGGGGGGGGGGGGGGGGGGGGGGGGTGCTGCTGTAGGTTCCAGCG
>NZ_JBVIQN010000010.1:0-285422 GCF_055577005.1 Streptomyces sp. NPDC033221
CACCTCCCTGACCCTGAAGTGGCCCTGGGGCCCCCTCACCCACCAGGACGGCGCCACCCACCCCGCCACCTTCGTCAACCCCATCGGCTGACCCCGCCCGACCTCAGCACCTCAGCCCACTCCCACACGGGGCGCCCTACGAGGCGCCCCGTCTCCATGCGGGAGTCCGTCGCCTCCCGTTGGGCGACCCACAGGAGGTGCCGTGGCCCAGGGGCCGCGACGACGCCCACATATCGGGATCACCGGCGAACCATGCTTCGGCGACCCGCCCGGACTTCACCGCGCGCACCCAGAAGTGCCGTCTCGTCCCGATCAGGCCGCCATGGCCGAGGCTCGCGGTCTTCTCAGCCGGATGCGTCTCGTGCAGCTGCCCCCGAATACGGCGTTACGAAACCAGCGACGGGTGCCGTGTGACAGGCGGGGCCGGCTGGTCCTCGACGGTTCGTTCCGTCCGGCTCATCTCGGCCCAGACGGTGTCGAGAGAGAGGCCGAGGGTGTCGGCGATCGCTGCGATCGTCGGGAAGGCGGGGGTGGCCACCCGGCCGGATTCGATCTTCCGCAGAGTTTCCGGCGAGATGTGCGAAGCGAGCGCCACATCCAGCATCGAGCGGCAGCCCCGGGCTCGGCGGAGCAGGGCGCCGAGGCGCTGTCCGCGTTCTACCTCGGCGGGGGTGAGCGGCAACCTGACCATGGCCCCCATTCTAATACCGGTATAGTCAGACCGGTATAGTTATTGGACATGCACGAGAGGTCTCCCATGATCGAGATTCTGAACTCCGCGCGGCTTGAGCGGGCGAGGGGCGTCGGCGCCCTGGTCGGAGACATCCTGCACACGCTGAAGCAGCGCAGCACGGTCGGGACGAACCTGCTGGACATCGACCAGTGGGCGAAGGAAATGATCACCGAGGCGGGAGCGCAGTCCTGCTACGTCGACTACGCGCCTTCCTTCGGGCGCGGCCCGTTCGGCCACTACATCTGCACGGCCGTCAACGACGGAGTGCTCCATGGGCGGCCGCATCACTACACGCTGGCGGACGGGGACCTGCTGACGCTCGACCTCGCCATAGCCAAGGGCGGGGTGGCCGCGGACGCCGCGATCAGCTTCCTGGTGGGCAAGGCCAGGCCGGCGGAGAGCGTCGCGATGATCGAGACGACCGAACGCGCGCTCGCCGCCGGCATCGCCGCCGCCAAGCCCGGGGCGCGCATCGGCGACCTCTCCCACGCCATCGGCACGGTCCTCAGCAAGGCGGGCTACCCGATCAACACCGAGTACGGAGGCCACGGCATAGGCTCGACCATGCACCAGGACCCACACGTCGCGAACACCGGACGTCCCGGCCGCGGATACAAACTGCGCCCCGGACTGCTGCTCGCCCTGGAGCCCTGGGTCATGGCCGACACCGCCACACTCGTCACCGACGCCGACGGCTGGACGCTGCGCAGCGCGACGGGCTGCCGGACCGCGCACAGCGAGCACACCATCGCCATCACCGACGAGGGAGCCGAAATTCTCACCCTGCCCACGCAGGCGCGGCCGTAGGGGGCAGGGGGTGGCTCGCGTGCTGCACATGCACCACGCAAAACACCCCCCTGACCACGTTTCCGCAGATCAGAGGGGTGTTACAAGCGGTAGCGGTGGGATTTGAACCCACGGAGAGGTTGCCCCCTCACGCGCTTTCGAGGCGCGCTCCTTCGGCCGCTCGGACACGCTACCGAGAGGAACTCTAGCCCACGGGGGCCCGTACGCCGAAATCGGTATCCGGTGGCGGGGCCGGAAGCGGTGTCCGGCAGTGGTATACGGGGGGGCGGGTGGGGGTCAGCGGGTGCGGAAGAAGGTGGTGAGGAGGGTGGCGCAGGGGTCGGGCAGGACGTCGGTGATCACTTCGGGGCGGTGGTTGAGGCGGCGGTCGCGTACGACGTCCCAGAGGGAGCCGGCGGCGCCTGCCTTCTCGTCGGCCGCTCCATAGACGACGCGGTCCAGGCGGGACAGCACGATGGCGCCCGCGCACATCGTGCACGGCTCCAGGGTGACGACGAGCGTGCAGCCGGTGAGCCGCCAGTCGCCCGCCCGTCGTCCGTCGTTCCGGGGAGATCCGCTCAGGGTGCGGGCGGCCTCGCGGATGGCGAGGATCTCGGCGTGGGCGGTGGGGTCGCCGGTGGCCTCGCGTTCGTTGTGGCCGGTGCCGATGACCGTGCCGTCCGGGGACAGCACGACGGCGCCCACCGGGACGTCGCCGGTCCCGGGGGCGCGGGCAGCCTCGTCCAGCGCCCGTCGCATCGCCGCGGTCCAGGGGTCGCGCAGCGGGTCGGGCGCCGGGGTGGGGAGGGGGTCGGGCAAGGAGGCGGTCATGCCTCCCAGTGTCCGTGACGGGGGTTACCTCACGGCCTCCAGGACGTCCGTGCAGCCGAGGGCGTCGGCGATCTCGGACAGCGCGTCGGCGTCGAGCGTGAGCAGCTCCTTGTCGCCGATGCCCAGGTCGGCCAGCAGGCCCGGGTCGCCGAGCGGGCCGGGCGGCGGCGCGGGGGCGTCGGAGGCCGTCGCCGTCTCCTCGCCCTCGCCTTCACCGTCCGCCGGGTCGGGTTCGCCGTCCTCCGTACCGTCCAGGTCGAGGCTGTCGAGGTCGTCGGTGCCGTCCTCGTCGCGGCCGAGCAGTTCGTCGGTGAGCATCGCACCGTACGAGCTGCGGGCAGCGGCGGCGGCGTTCGAGATGAAGATCCGCGGATCGTCCTCGCCGTCCACACGGACGACGCCGAACCACGTGCCTTCCTGCTCGATGTATGCCACCACCGTGTCGTCGTCGACCGAGGCCTCACGGGCCAGGTCGGCCAGATCGGTCAGGGTCTCCACATTGTCGAGCTCCGTGTCGCTCGCTTCCCACCCGTCTTCGGTGCGCGCGAGCAGTGCGGCGAAGTACACCGTGACTCTCCCACTGGTCATAGGCGTGCCGGGCCGGACGGGGCGGCGCCTCGGCGCCGCAGGTCCCCGCCCATCGGAATCGTGGCAGAAACAACGCGATTGCGCGGGGTCTTCGGCGTTGCGTCGTGCGGCCGTTCCGAGAGATGTGGGTCACGTCTTGAGGGGCGAGAGGTTCTGATGGTGCGGAAGTGACGTTCGGCTACCAGCGGAACGTGCGCATTCTCATGGCCTGCCGCATCCGTGCCGCCCGGGCGCGGCGCGGCTGGACGCGGTCGCGCAGCTCCTTGGCCTCGCTGAGATCACGCAGGAACTGGGCGCGCCGACGTCGGCGCGCCGCGTCGTTCTCACCGCCGGTGGCGCCTTCGTCGGGGTGGGGGGAGGGGGTGGGTTGTCCCGCGGAGGCTTTCGGCGGTTCCGTGGGCGTTGCCGTGGCCGGTTCCGTGGGCGTTGCTGTGCCCGGTCCCGTCGGTTCCGCGGTGGGGCGCACGGGCCTGGGGCCGGCGCCCCTGCTGGTCCGGCGCCGGCTCGCGTTCCCGCTGCCGCTCCCGCCGCGGCCGGTTCCGGTACCGTTTCCGCTCCCATTCCCGTCGGGCACGCCGTACACCGCCTTGGGACGAGGTCCATGCCCGGCGCCGGTGCGACGGACCGGGCGTTTGTGCCCACTTTCCCCCGGACCGGTGGTCCGATGCCAACGGGGGCGGAATCGTTTCCCGGCCCGCGCGGCACCGACGGGCGGGCACCGGCGCCCGAGACCTCGGCTACTGTCGATGTCATGCGGATCCACGTCGTCGACCACCCGCTGGTGGCGCACAAACTCACTACCCTGCGCGACAAGCGCACCGACTCCCCGACCTTCCGGCGTCTCGCCGACGAGCTGGTCACCCTGCTCGCGTACGAGGCCACCCGCGATGTGCGGACCGAGCAGGTCGACATCGACACCCCGGTGACGGCGACCACCGGAGTGCGGCTGTCCCACCCCCGCCCGCTGGTCGTGCCGATCCTGCGCGCCGGGCTGGGGATGCTGGACGGCATGGTCCGGCTGCTGCCCACGGCCGAGGTCGGCTTCATGGGCATGGTCCGCAACGAGGAGACGTACGAGGCCCACACGTACGCCACGCGGATGCCGGACGACCTCTCGGGCCGCCAGGTCTACGTGGTCGACCCGATGCTGGCCACCGGCGGCACCCTGGTCGCGGCGATCCGGGAACTGATCGACCGTGGCGCGGACGACGTCACCGCGATCTGCCTGCTGGCGGCGCCCGAGGGCGTCGAGGTGATGGAGCGCGAGCTGGCCGGCGCGCCGGTGACGGTCGTCACGGCGGCCGTGGACGAGTGCCTGAACCCCGACCGCTACATCGTCCCCGGCCTGGGTGACGCGGGCGACCGGATGTACGGCACGGCCGGCTGAGGACGGTTGAAGGCCGCGAGCCGGAGGCGGTGAGCCGAAGGGCGTAGCGACAGGGCAGGACGGCGCAGGGGCGGGACGGGGGCCCGGCCCTGGCGGGTCACTTGGGGCAGTGCGGGTCCGTCCTGGACGGTGCCGTCAGCGCGGTGAGCGACTTCTGGGCGGCGGCCGGCTCGGCCAAGGCCTTGAACGTGTCGCCGATGATCAGGTCGACGTCGCCCGTCTTACGGGTGTCGGTCTTCGGCTCCGCGCCGTCGAGCTGCGTGCCCAGGACCTTCTGGGCGCCCTCGGACGTCTTCTGCGCGCCCAGCAGTATGCCGGTGCCCTTGACCTTCTTGTCGTAGGCGGGCGGGGCGTTGCCCACCTTGCCGACCTTGAAGCCGCGCTTCTTCAGCTCGTCGGCGGTCGACTTGGCGAGCCCGCCGCGCGCCGTCGCGTTGAGGACGTTGACGGTGACGTCGGCGGGCTCGGGCAGTGGCTTGCCCGTACCGGAGGCCAGGGCGCCGGCCTGCTTCGTGCCGCCCTTGCCGGGGCACTTCTTCTTGTCCTGTGCGGCCTGGGCCGTACCGCCCTTGCCGCCGAAGACGTCGATGAGCTGCAACGTGCCCCAGCCGGCCAGGGCGAGGGCGACGACGGCGGCGGTGATCAACAGGGTGATCCGCCGGCGGTGACGGGGGCGGCGCATCCGTGGATATCTGTCGCCCGTGATGCGGTACTTCTTACCGCCCATGCCAGGGGGCGTCAGCATGCTCATATCCGCAGCGTAGTGCGGGGCCGGTCCCATGCCTACTAAATGATCAACGCGTGGCGCGAGACCCCACCCGAAAGGGCCAATATGGTCCGCCGATCAGGGGGATGGGCCGTGTCGGGCGGGCTCAGCCGGTCATGCCGGGTGGGCGCGGTCGGTCGCGCCGGGGTGGGCTCGGCCGGTCGTGCCGAGGTGCCTAGGGGGCGGCTCGCTGAGGGGTGTCAGCCCAGTTCCAGGACGCGGGCGTGCAGCACCTGCCGCTGCTGGAGGGCCGCGCGTACGGCGCGGTGCAGCCCGTCTTCCAGGTAGAGGTCGCCCTGCCACTTCACGACGTGCGCGAAGAGGTCGCCGTAGAAGGTGGAGTCCTCGGCGAGCAGCGTCTCCAGGTCGAGCTGCTGCTTGGTCGTCACCAACTGGTCAAGGCGTACCGGGCGAGGGGCAACATCCGCCCACTGGCGGGTGCTTTCCCGGCCGTGGTCCGGGTACGGCCGCCCATTTCCGATGCGCTTGAAGATCACACGGAAAGCCTACCGGGCCACTGGCGCCGGGCGCAGCCATGCGGTCGGAGTGCGAAGACGGCAAAGAGGGGCATTTCCGGAGCGAGATGCGGCGGAGCCGAATGAGGAGGCGGGGTGGGGAGGGTGCTGCGCGTCCCGCCCGGCCACGGTGGGGGAAGGGTTGCCGCGTTCGCTGAAAGGCGGCAGCCGCCGCGGAAATGTGACGCGACGTGCTCCCGAGGACGGCCGGAAATGAGCGTTCGGCGGGTCGGGGTGGACGGAGCGGGCGCTCGGGGCGGGGCGTAAAGAGAGCCGAATTCCGCAAAGTCCGTGAAGCGTGGGGTGTGGGGGAATTCGACACGATCGGAGTACCGCCCGTCGCGCCGGGCGGCCGCGGGCCGGGGTGGGTGGTAGGTGGGAGGAGCCCCCCGGGCCGGACTCAGCGGCCGGCTGCGGAGGGCAGCGACGCCGTCCGGCCCGGCAGTGGCGTCCTGGGCGTCGCCGCCGAGCGGTCCGCCTCGTCCGGAGGCGGCGCGGATGACGCCCGCCGGTGCGCGCCCGTGGGCGGGGTGTTCCCGGGCGACCCGCTGGGGCGCGTACTCGGGGCGGGCGTGACGGGTTCCGCGGCGGAGCCTGGCGATACGTCGGGCCGGGGGTCGGGAGACGGCGACCGCTCGGAGTTGGCGGGAGGCGGGGGAACGGGCGTGGGCGAGCCGGATGACTCGGACGATCCGGATGAGTCGGACGACCCGGAGGGGGGCGACGGGGAGGGAACGGAACGGCTCGGTACGGGGCTGGGCGTGGAGGCGGGCGCGGGGCGCGACGGGGTGTCGGGGGTGAGGGCCAGGTACCCCACCGCGGCGGCGGCCACCGTGGCCGCCGCGGCCAGGGGCAGGGCGATCCACCGCAGCCGCCGGCCGAGGAACGGGCCGCGGCGCAGGTGCGGCCCCGGGGGCGCGGCGGGCCGCAGGTCACGGAGGCCGATCTGCCCGGTACGGGCCGCGAAGGCGTTCCGCAGCCGGGCCTCGACGGGGCGGGTCTCCCCGTCCCCGGGTCCGTGGTGTGTCATGACCGCGCCTCCAGCATCTTTTCCAGGGAGTCCAGCGCGCGGCTGGCGATGGACTTCACCGCACCGCGGCTGATGCCGAGCGTGGCCGCGATCTGCGCTTCGGTCAGCTCGCCCCAGTACCGCAGGACGAGGACCTCGCGGCGGCGGGCGGTCAGGCGGCCGAGGGCGGCGAGGACCTCGCGGTGCTCCTCGTCGAGGACGACGCGTTCCTCGGCGGAGGGGGCGTCCAGCTCGTACGGGGGTGTGTAGTCGCGGGCCGTGCGCCGGCGCCGCAGCACCGAGCGGGCCGCGTTGACGACGGCGGTACGCAGGTACGCGAGGGCGTTGTCGACCTCGTCGAGCCGCTCACCGTGGCGCTTGTAGAGGGCCGCGAACGCGTCCTGGACGACGTCCTCGGCCGTGGCCCGGTCGTCCACCAGCAGCACCGCCAGCCGCACCATGGACAGCCGGTGGGCGTGGTAGAGGGCGGTGATGCTCGGGCTCGGGCTGGGGCCGGTGCCAGGGCCGGGGCCGGCTTCGGGGTCGGTGCCGGGGCTGTGAGCGGAGTGGCTGTGAGCCGGGTGGCCGCTTCGGTACGCGTTCCGCGGCGTCGCGGCGCGTTGCAGCAATTGGCACAGGGCGCGCCAAGGCCCCGGTACGGCGGGCCGTACCGGGGCGGGAGACGCGGCGGCGGTGAACTCCATCGGTTCCTCGGCCGTCGGGCGTTCGAGGTGGCTCAGTTGGCGCCGTTACGGCGGCGGGCGGCGTACACGGCACCGCCGCCCCCGGCGATCAGCAGGGCGGCGCCGGCGCCCAGCGCCACGGTGGTGGCCGTGGAGGCGCCCGTCTCGGCGAGTTCGTCCTTGCCGGACGGGGCGGCGGGCGCGGGCTTCGCCCGGGAGTCGCCCGGCGCCCCGGAGGCCTCGGCGCTGCCCGAGCCCTCGCTCGGCGCCGCGCTGGGAGCGGCACTCGGTGCGGCACTGGGCGCGGCGCTCGGGCGCGAGGCGGAAGAGCGCGGGGCGGCGGCCTCGGGGGCCGGCTTGGGGGCGGCGGCGCCCGCTTCCCGCGGTGCGGGGTCGGCCGGGCTCGCGGGGTTGGCCGGGCTCGCGTTCGTGGCGCGCTCCTCGGCGTGCGCCGTACCGACACCGGTCAGGGAGAGCGCGGGCAGGGCGACCGCCACCAGCAGCCCGGCGGTCACGGCACTCCGTACCCGGCTGCGGGCTCCGCGCCCGGCGCTGCCGGAGAGCGCGTACGGGCTGGTGGGCGGGCGGTGCGGGAGGGACGAGGCGGAGGTGCGGCGAGAGTCGTTCACGGTGGCTGCTCCACGATCGGCGGGACGGCGCCGGATGGCGCCCTCACCCGTCACGACGTGCGGGAGCGGCCGGGGTTGCCGGTGAGGCGGAAGTTTCTTCGGCAGCGGGTCGCGACCGGCTGCGGGGCCCGCTGGGCGCGTCTCGGCGTCTCCCGCTCAGTGATCGTCCCAGTGGTCCTCGTGCGCGGCATGCCGGTGGCCGTCGTGGACGAAGTCGACATGGGTCCCGTGCGGTACGGCGACGTGGCCGCAGCCGGGGCGGTGGTCGTGGTCGTGGCCCTCGTGGACGGTGTGGCCGTCGGGCTCGCACTCGTCGGCGTGGTCCCCGTGCGGGCGGTGGAGGTGGCCGTCGTGCACATAGTCGACGTGGTCGCCGTGCGGTACGGACACGTGGCCGCAGCCGGTGCCGTGCTCGTGGGTGTGGTTCGGGTGCGGCGCGTGGGTGGTGGCCGTCATGGCAGGAACCTTCTTTCCTTCCTCGCCGTGGATGCTCGCCGTGGATGCGCGTCCCCTCTTCCGAGTCTCCCGCGTTCCGGCGCCTGGCGCATCGCAGTACGGGCCCGCCGGGCCGCCATGGGCCCGGCGGGGCTACGCGCACAGCCCGGTGCAGCGGGCGCAGATGCCGCTGAGTTCCACGGTGTGCTCGACGGCGCTGAAGCCGCTCTCCGCGCCGACCCGCTCCGCCCAGCGCTCCACCACGTCGGAGTCGAGCGGGCGGCTGCGGCCGCAGCGGCGGCAGATCAGGTAGTGGCGGTGGCCGTCGGCGGGCCGCGGCCGGTAGAGGCGTTCCCCCGCCTCGTCCCGTACGACGTCCACCTGTCCGGACCGCTCCAGCTCGCGCAGGGTGCGGTAGACGGTGGACAGGCCCACGGGGACGTCGGCGGTGACCAGGCGTACGTGCAACTCCTGCGCCGAGACGAAGTCCTGGCATCCGGTGAGGACGCGCAGGACGGAGGCGCGCTGTCGGGTCAGCCGCCCGCCCATGCCGGTTCGTCCTCGTGCTCACAGGTGTCGTCCGCTGTGTAGGTGGCCCAGGCCGGGAACGGGTCGGTGCCGTACGCCTCCCCCAGCGTCTCGGCGTCCGTGACGAGACAGCGTTCCAGGGCGGCGTGCAGGGCCTCGGCCCGCAGGCCGGTCCCGATGAAGACCAGTTCCTGGATGTCCTCGGGGCGGCCGTCCGGCTCGTCCCCAGGACGGCCGTCCCCGGTCGCGGCGTGGGCTCGGGCGGCCCCCGACGCCTCAGCGGATCCCGCGGCCCCCGACGGCTCGAAGCGGGCGACCGACCCCGCCTGCGACCACAAGCCGGTCACCCGCGGCCGCCCGGCGAGGCGGAAGAACCCCTTGGAGCGCAGGATCTTCCCGTACGCCCCGCTGTCCATGCCCTCCGTGACGAACTGCCAGAGCCGGCCGGGGTGGAAGGGGCGCGCCGCGCGGAAGACCGTGCTGGAGATGCCGTACTCCTCGGTCTCCGGTACGTGGTCGCCGTTCAGCTCCATGACCCAGCCGGGCGCCTGCTGGGCGCGCTCCAGGTCGAAGCGGCCGGTGCCGAGGATGTCGGCGGGCGCCACCCGGCCGTGCCGGGCGGTAATGACCCGGGCCGCCGGGTTCAGCCGGGCCAGAGTGGCCCGCAGGCGCGCGGACCGGTCCTCGTCCACCAGGTCGAGCTTGTTGACGACGATGACGTCGGCGAACTCGACCTGGTCCATGAGCAGGTCGCTGACGGTCCGTTCGTCGTCCTCGTACGGGGCGAGGCCGCGCTCGGTGAGGCCGTCGCCGCCCGCCAGTTCGGCGTGGAAGCCGGCGGCGTCGACGACGGTGACCATGGTGTCCAGCCGGGCCAGGTCGCCCAGTGTCGCGCCGTCGTTGCGCGGGAACGCGAAGGTGGCGGCCACCGGCATCGGCTCGGAGATGCCGGTGGACTCGATGAGCAGGTAGTCGAAGCGGTTCTCGCGCGCCAGCCGGTCGACTTCTTCGAGGAGGTCGTCGCGCAGGGTGCAGCAGATGCACCCGTTGGTCATCTCGACCAGCCGTTCCTCGGTGCGGGACAGGGCCGCGTCGCCGCCGCGGACGAGCGCGGCGTCGATGTTGACCTCGCTCATGTCGTTGACGATCACCGCGACGCGCAGGCCCGCCCGGTTGTGCAGGACGTGGTTGAGCAGCGTGGTCTTGCCCGCGCCGAGGAATCCGGAGAGCACGGTGACGGGCAGGGGCCCGGCCATGGGCGGTGCCATCGGCGGTCAGTCCTCCGGGCGGATCAGGCCGCGCTGGTACGCCTTCACCAGGCGGCGCGGGACCTGGTACACGGAACCGTCGACGGTCACCGGGACCAGGGCGGGCGTACGGGCCTTCCACTGGGCGCGGCGGTGGCGGGTGTTGCTGCGGGACATCTTCCGCTTGGGAACGGCCATGATCCGGAAACCTCTCCTGGGGCGCGGGGCAGGACACCGGCGCTGACGGGCGCGCGGGACGCCGGGCGGGCGTACGCGAGCACGTGCCGGTGCCGATGGCGCGGTGCCGGACGAGGCTATATGAAAATGGGTCCCATTTCTAATTAGGGTCGACGGCGTCCCGGACCGGGTGGCTGCGTGCCGGGGAGGGCGGCTATCTCGTCGTCCAGCTCGGGGCATGGGATGACGTGCCCGCAGCCGAAGCTCTTGTAGGCCGCCGGACGGCTTGGGCGCCCCGTGTTGTTGGCGTGGCATATCTCGCGGCGTCGGCACTGCGCGCAGTACAGGCTGGCGACGAACGGCGACAGGGCGACCGGGCCCGCGGGGCTGAGCGCGTACACCGTGTCGTGGGAGACCGGGGTCGGGCAGGGGAAAGCCAGCCGGTCGAAGTCCGGGTGGTCGCCCATCAGATGGTCCGCCACCACCTCGTACGTACCGCTGCGGCGTTGGTAGTCGCACGAGGCCGTGAGCAGCCACGGCAGTCCGTTGAGGAACTGGGCGCGCATCAGGGCCCGTTCGAGGGTGATCTGGTGCTCGGCGACGCGCAGGGCGGCCTCCTCCTGTGTCCGTGGCTTGTCGCCATGCCGGGTGCGGTTGCGTTCGCCCTTGAGGCGGTCGAGCAACTGGACGAGCCCGGGGTCGTCCGGCCGGGCGGCCATGTCGGACTCGTCCCGCAGGACTTCCGCGAGGCCGGGAATCACGTCCGTGTGTTCCCGCACGACCCGGCACAGTTGGTGGAGCCACACCGTCCAGGTGCCGAAGGTGGTGCCCCCGCCGGAGGCGAGGGCGGTGCGCAGGTGTGCGAGGTTGCGCACGCCGATGCCGTGCGCCGCGAGCAGCCCCGCCGCGGTGACGGCGACGGTGGCGGCCAGCGTCTCGCCGGCTTCGAGCAGCGCCTCGTGCCGGTCCTTGTGTGTATGTGCCCGCTGCATCTCGTGAACGGTCCGGGCCACGGGGTGCGGAAGGGTGCGGCGGGCGGTGGCCAGGGGGTCCGGGGCGGGTGGGTACGCGGTCTCGGGCCGGGCGGGTTCGCGGGGCGGGGCGGCGGCCCGGGGTGGGCCGGATTCCCGGAGGGGTGAGGGCTGCGGTGGCGGGGGTGTGCCTGGGGGTGGAGCGGTGCGTGGGGGTGGGGGTGTGCCCAGGGGGGGAGCGGTGTGTGGGGTTGGGGTGTAGGCGGCCGACTGTGTCGGCCGGGGGTGGTGGCTGCGGCGCTGCCAGCGGCGGAAGGCGAGCCTGATCCAGGCGGGCAGCGCCCCGAAGAGGACGGTGGCGACGAGCATCGCGAGCGTCACGTTCAGCCAGCGGGGGAGGCCGGTCGTCTGCTCGGGGCCCGCGGCGAGTCCGAGGGCCTCCAGGGAGGCGAGGGCGACGGTGAACCAGAACGCCCAGTCCCGGTGCAGCGGCACGTCGTACAACCGCAGCACGACGTTGCGCCGCCGCGGCGACGGCTGCGGCGGCCCCGGTGGCGCAAAGCTGGTGGCCCTCCTCATGCGCCCATAGTGCCGTGTGGTGTGGCTCACAACCACCCCTGTGGATAAGCCGGATCGCCGCCGTGGGTGCGCCCTAGCGATCGGGGCTCTCGTACGCAGGGCTCCCGTACCCCGGCCGCCCATAGCCCGGGCTGGCGTACTCCGGCCCCGCGTACTCGGGGGACGAGTAGCCGGGGCGGGTGCGGGTGGTCGACGGGGGTGTCGTCGCGCCGGTGCGTGACTGTTCTTCGCGGATACGGTCCAGCAGGAACGGGAGGATGCCGCGTTCCAGCAGGGCGAGTTGCCAGGCCGCGCGGGCCTGTGCCGTCTCGGACTCCGGGGTGGTGTCGGGTGCGGGGGTGGTCGAGCGGTTGCGGGCCGCCGTCACCAGCATCCAGGCCAGGCCGATCACGGTCGCCGCCGCCGCGATGCCCGCGGCGAGCCAGCCCGCGTACACCAGTTCGTCGGCGAACTCCCGGTGGAAGCCGACGAGCCGCATCCCGAAGCCGATCAGGAGGAAGAGGACCGCGGCCACCGCGCCGAGACTCGGTACGAGGACGGCGAGGGCGGGCAGCAGGCCGCCGCCGGAGTCCGCGGCCGTAAGCGAATCCGGGTCCGTGTGGCCGTCGTCCGCGGAGCGCAGCCGGGCGTACGCCTGGTACTCGGGCGCGGCCGCGGCGCAGAGGGTGTCGCGTTCCCGGTGGGCCCGGAGGCGCAGCCGTTCGCGGTCGGTGGCTCCCGGGGAGCGGCGCAGCGCTTCCCTGACCTGCGGGGAGTCGAGCGCCCTGCTGAGGGTGTGCGTGAAGACGGCGTCTTCGTCGGCCCGTAGGGAGTCGGTGCCTGGCATGGGATCCCCCTGGCGGATCGGTGCGCTCCCGCGCAGCGCTGATTAAGTTGCTGGATTGCGCAACTGTACAACTCCGTAGGGTGGCCGCCGCCCCTTCGCTGCCGACTTCCGGCCACCCGGCAGCCCCGCAATCCCCGGATCGGGTGGTTGTTCACGGCCGGGTGAATCGCGTTCCGCGCGACCCGTGCCGGGCCGTGTGTTGACGGGGTGGTCGAACTTTCGACCGGGAGGGCGCCCTCATGGGACCGTGACGGACGGTCCGCGGGCCTCGTTCTGCGAGCACCCGTCCGAACCGGCGTCAACCGAGGAGGAACTGTGCCAACCGTCCCGAACACCATCGGTGCCTGGGCCCGCCGTCGTGTGGGCGGCGAGATCACCGAGGTCCGCGAGGTCTCGTGGCGGCGGGCCGGGGCGCGGGTGTGGGAGCTGACGCGTGCGGACGCGGCCCGGTTCTTCCTCAAGGTGGCTCCGACGCCGGACCGCTACACGCGCGAGACGTACGCGTACCGCCATGCCGTCCCCGCCCTCGGCCACGCACACGCGCCGGTCCTCGTCGACAGCGACCCGGGCCGGCTCGCCCTGCTGCTCACCGCCGTGCCCGGGGCCGCCGTGCCCGGAGCCGGTGCGCCCGCCGACGGGCTGGGCCGGGCCGGCCGTACCGAGCTGTACCGGCAGGCAGGTGGCCTGCTGCGCCGTCTGCACGACGCGTGCGGCCCGGCGGGAGCGGCGGGCCCGGCGGTCGGCGCTGACCGGTGGGCCGCCGGACGGTACGCCGCCGCCGAAGCGCGGGTGGCGGAACTGTCGGCCGCGGGCGCACTCGACGCGGCGGAGCGGCGGCTCATCCTCGACCGCGCCGCGGTGCTCCATCTGCTCCCACCGCTGCCCGCGGGCTTTCTGCACGGCGATGCCGGTGAGCATCACTTTCTGTGGGACGCGGCGGGCCGGCGGCTGGCCCTCGCCGGTTTCGCGCAGGCGCGGCCGGGGTGCGCGGCGGAGGACCTCGTACGGATGGCATACGGCGCGTGGCTGCCCGACCCGGCTCTGCGCGCCGCCTTCCTGCGCGGTTACGGGCGGGAGCTGACGGACGCGGAGCGGTACGTGCTGCCGGCGCTCGCCGCGCTGGACGCCGCGGAGGCCTGGACGTACGGCCTGCGGACGGGCGACGCGGAAGCGGTCGCGCGGGCCCGGGGGGTGGTGGGGGCGCTGATGGACGGTGTTGGGTTGCGGGTATGAGTGGTGACACTGACCTGACGTACGCCGACGCCACCGATCTCGCCGCCCGCATCCGCCGCCGCGAGGTGTCCGCGCGGGAAGTCGTACAGGCCCACCTGGACCGCATCGACAGCGTCAACCCGCAGGTGAACGCGATCGTCACGCTCGACCCCGAAGGGGCGATGGCGGCTGCCACGGCCGCTGACGAGCAGTTGGCGCGCGGCGGGCCGGCGGGGCCGCTGCACGGGCTGCCCATCGCCTTCAAGGACACCCATCTCACCCGGGGGATGCGCACCACGTACGGCTCGCCCCTGCACGCGGACACCGTCCCCGACGAGGACGAGCTGGTCGTGCAGCGTATCCAGGCCGCCGGGGCGATCCGTATCGGGAAGACCAATGTGCCGGAGTTCGGGGCCGGTTCGCACACGTTCAATCCGGTGTTCGGGGTGACCCGCAACCCGTACGACCTCGGCCGTTCGGCGGGCGGCAGCAGTGGCGGGGCGGCGGCTGCCCTGGCCGCCGGGCTGCAGCCGCTCGCCGACGGTTCCGACATGGGCGGCTCGCTGCGCAATCCCGCCTCGTTCTGCAACGTCGTCGGGCTGCGCCCCACGCCCGGCCGGGTGCCGTCGTACCCGGCGTGGAACCCGTGGGACACGCTGACCGTGCCAGGACCGATGGCCCGTACGGTCGCCGATGCCGCGCTGCTGCTGTCGGTGATGGCGGGGCCCGATCCGCGGTGCCCGGTCGGTCTGGAGGCGCCGGGCGCGCCGTTCCGTGAGCCGCTGGAGAGGGACATCGCCGGGCTGCGGGTGGCGTGGACGCCCGATCTGGGCGGCCGGGTGCCGGTCGACTCCTGCGTACGGGAGGTGCTGGAGCCGCAGTTGGAGGTGTTCCGGCGGCTCGGCTGCCGGGTCGAGGAGGATTGCCCGGACCTGGACGAGGCCGAGGACGTTTTCCGTATCCTGCGGGCCCACCACTTCGATCTGGCGCTCGGCGCGGTGCTCGACGCGTCGCCCGACGACCTGAAGCCGAGCCTCGCCTGGAACATCGCGCAGGGGCGCCGCCTGACCGGCCCCGACCTGGCCCGTGCCACGGCCGGCCGCGCGCGGCTGTATCGGCGCACGGTCGACTTCTTCAGCCGCTACGACGTGCTGCTGGCCCCGGTTTCGCAGGTCGTGCCGTTCGACGCGGAGGCGGAGTATCCGGCCATGGTCGACGGGCAGCCGCAGCACACGTACATCGACTGGATGCGTTCGGCCTACTTCGTGTCCGTACTGGGCGCGCCCGCACTGTCCGTACCGGCGGGTTTCACCCCGGGCGGCCTCCCCGTGGGCCTGCAGATCGTCGGCCCGCCGCGCGCGGACCTGGCGGTTCTGCGGGTCGGCGCCGCGTACGAAGGGGCCACGGGACACGGCCGACGGCATCCGGACACCCTTGGCAAGATCGGCTCGTGAGACCGCGTCCGTCACCCCGCGTAGCTACACTCGCACCCATGATCGAGGGGGAGAGCGGGGAGCAGCTCGGCAGCCGGGCCGCCCGCATAGGGGTGGGCGTGGTGAGCGCCCTTCTGGTGGCGGTGCTGGCGCTGTGGTTGGCCTGGTGGATGGACTGGTGGAGCCCGGGCTACGCCTTCCTGGGGACGAAACTGGCGGTCAAGGCCGCCGTGGCCGCGCCGATCGGGCTCGTGGCGTTGCTCGCCTGGCTGCGGAAGTGCCGTTGAGGCAATGTTTGCCGAACTGCCGCTGCGAGGCGTCAGGTTCGGCCTGCTGGGTGGCCCGGCTCACTCCGATGCGTACGTCTTCGCCCATGCCGTGGTGAAGGGGAAGGCGACCCGGTGCGGCACCGCGTTGCCGTGCAGCGGGTGGGGTGCCGAGGTGAGGACCGAGTAGGCGCGGACCGTGGCGCAGTAGAAGCGTTTGGGGGAGTCGCCCTGGAACTCGGCGGGCCCGCGGGCCTTGCGGGCGCGGGTGGCGGGGTCCGGGTAGCGCTGTGCGTAGAAGACCGCGAGGGCGGCCGGCAGGTCCGCGGGGGCGAGCGCGTGTGCGATGCCCTGGCCGTAGAGGGCCTGCGCCTCGGCGTCGGACGTCTGGGAGTTGAAGACCAGGAGGGAGACGGCGGGGTTGGCGGCGATGTTGCGGGAGTGCACCGCGTCCGAGGCGGACCACCAGTAGAAGTGGTCCGCTTCGTCCCATGCGTAGGTGACGGGGACGGCCCAGGGGGTGCCCTCGGGAGTGGCGGTCCCGAGGGTGAGGTAGCGGTTGGTGTGCAGGAGTCGGGCCGCCTCGGTGCGTAAGCCGGGGTTGGCGGAGGCCGCGGGGCCGGTTGCGGGCATGGTCAGGAGCCTTCCTGCGGGAGGGCGGGGGCCGGGGCGGGAGCCGTGGTGGTGCGGACGTCGGGTGCGGTGCGGCGGCGGGCGATGAGCCAGTACGCGACGCTGGGGATCAGCAGGCCCACGGCCCAGGAGAGGTCTATCCCGTTGAGGGCTCCGGCGACCGGGCCGGTGTAGGCGGAGGTGTGCATGAAGGGGACCTCCAGCGCGAAGCTGACGGCGTAGACCAGGACGGCCGGGCCGTTGACGCGTCCGTACACGCCGCCGCCGGGGGCGAAGAAGGACGGTACGTGGTAGTGGCCGCGCCGGATCAGGTAGTAGTCGACGAGGTTGATGGCGGTCCACGGGATCAGCACGTACTGGAGGATCGCCAGGAAGTCGGTGTACGACGCGAGGAAGGTGTCCTGGAAGGCCAGGGCGAGGGTCAGGCCGAGGGCGAGCGGGCCCGCGATCAGCGCCGTACGGGTCAGCCGGCCCGGCAGCCAGCGGTGCCGGAAGGTCTGGACGGCGGTGACCAGGCACAGCGAGGTGCCGTACAGGTTCATGGAGTTGACGTGCACGACGATGACGGCGAAGGAGCACAGGACGACGGCGGACAGGGTGCCGCCGAGGATGGCGTCCAGCCCGGCGATCGCGTCGTCGGCCACCGCCAGGCCCATCACGATGCCGAGGAACATCGGCAGGACGCTGCCCAGGACGCTGCCCCAGTAGGTGAACCACAGGGTGGAGCGGCGGGACGCGGCGTGCGCCGGCATGTAGCGGGTGTAGTCCGAGACGTACGGGGCGTAGGTGATCTGGAGGAGGATGCCGATCGCGGTCATGCCGACGAAGCCGGAGAGGGTGAAGCCGGTGGCGTTCGTGGCGCGTTCCAGGACGCCGGGGGTGGTGAACACCCGTACGGCGCACAGGGTGAGCAGCGCGAGGGTGATGACGGTGGCCCAGCGGCCGACGCGGTGGATCAGGCGGTAACCGACGACCGCGACGACCAGCCCGGCCAGCGCGCACAGCACCAGCCAGCCGGAGGTGTCCACGGCGGGCACCGAACGGTTCAGTGCCTGTCCGGCGATGACCAGGTTGGATGCGAACCAGCCCGCGTACATGAAGACGACGACGAGCGTGACGAGCAGCGAGCCGTGGCTGCCGAACTGGCCGCGGCTCTGGATCATCTGCGGGACGCCGAGCCGGGGGCCCTGGGCCGCGTGCAGGGCCATCAGGAAGCCGCCGAGCAGGTTGCCGAGGGTCACCGCGGCGATGGCGGGCCACAGGCCGAGGCCGAAGACGAGCGGGGCGATGGTGCCGGAGACGATGGTCAGCGGGCTGATGTTGGCGGCGAACCAGACCGCGAACAGGTCGCGCGGGCGGCCGTGCCGTTCGGTCTCCGGTACGGCGTCGATGGTGCGGCCTTCGACGAGGTGGTGTTCCGGGCCGCCGGAGGCGGGGTGCTTCATGGTCGGGCCCCTTTCAGGGGAGGAGAACCCGGCTGGGAAGAGCGAACCCGATTGACGGCCCTCGGAGGCGGTCCGCCGCGCCCACTGCGGTGTACATGCCCGTTTCCCGGGGCCCCGGCGCGCCGCGGGCAGATCCGGTCAGCGGGGGCCGGGCGGCCGGTCAGGGCCGGGTCGGCAGCCGACGAGGGTACGGAGCTGGGGTTCGCCGTGCCCGTGTACGGGCGCTGCCGTGTCCGTTTCCGTCCGGCCGTGGACGGTCATGTCCGTACTCCTTCGTCAGCAGGGATGAGGTCCCAAGCCAGCAGCCCGGCCCCGATCCGGCCCGCGCGTTCACCCAGTTGGGCGAAGACGAGGTCGGGCAGGGCCTGGAAGGCGGCGCGCTCTTCGAGGCCGCGCCGCAGCGGTGCGCGCAGCTGCTCCCCGGCCTGGCCGAGGCCGCCGCCCAGTACCAGGACGGCCGGGTCGAAGAGCGTGATCGCCGCCAGCAGCGTGTGCGCCATCGCGTCGGCCGCCTCGTCCCACACCTGGGCGGCCGCCGGGTCACCGGCCGCCGCGCGCTTCGCCACCTCCTCGGCGCCGGACACGGCGGGCAGCGCGCCGCGCCGCTCGTTGTAGTGGCGCGCCACGGCGACGCCGCCCGCGATGGTGTCCAGGCAGCCGCGCTGGCCGCACGGGCAGGCCTCGCCGTCCGGGCGGGTGACGACGTGCCCGACCTCCGCCGACCGCCAGTGACTGCCCGGGAAGGGCCGTCCGTCGAGGAGCAGCGCCCCGCCCACGCCCGTGCCGACGGGCACGAAGAGGACGACCCGGTGCCCGCGGCCCGCGCCCAGCCGCGCCTCGGCGACGCCGCCGGACCGTACGTCGTGGCCGAGCGCCACCGGCAGGCCCAGGTGCTCGGACGCCAGCCGTCGCAGCGGCAGGTCACGCCACTGGATGGAGGCGGAGAACACGACGGTGCCCGCGTCCTCGTCGACCAGCCCGCACGAGGCGAGGCCGGCCGCGCGCACGTCCTCGCCCGCGTCGCGGGCCGCGGCCAGCGTCTCGGCGGCGTGGCCGAGGACGGTGCGCAGCACGGCGTCGGGGCCGTCCTCGGGGCGGGTCGGGCAGCGGCTCTCGTACCGGACCGTGCCGTCGGCGGCGACCAGCGCGGACTTGACGAGGGTGCCGCCGATGTCGAGGCCGAGCGTGACACCGCCGCGCCCGCCGGGGCCGCCGGATCCGCCGTTCACCCGTCCGGGGCCGGCCGTGGTGTGGTTCGAGCCGGGCAGGGTCAGTACGGCGTCGGCCGCTCCCACCCGCTGGTGGGCGCTCCGGTCCGGTTCCGTCATGGTTCCTCCGATCGCGGCGGGCCTCAGTGGTCCTGGGGCCGCGGTGCGCGTGCGCTCCGCGGGCCCATGGTCTCCAAGTGACGCCGGATGCGGTCGTACTGCCGGACACCCGTGTCGACCGCGAGATGGGCGCCGTACAGGGCGGCCCGCACCTCCCGGGGTGTGAGGCGGGGGCGCTGGGCGCGCAGCCCGTCGCACAGTTCCCGGCTGTGACGGGGGTCGATGCGGGTGTGGGCGGAGTAGTAGACGCGCATGTCGTCGTCGTGGATGCCCACCCGCGTCATTCCCTCCAGGAGGAGGGTGAAGTGCGGTTCGACCCAGCTTTCGAAGACGAGGAAGCAGCCGTACGCGGCCTGGACGCGTGCCGGGCGCAGCAGTAGCGCGGCGAAGAGGTTGGAGGTCGGCTTCGCGAACCAGGGGTGGCCGTGGCGGTAGCGGGCCAGCGCCTCCCAGCCGGCGGGGGAGCCGAGCTGGCGGCGCAGCCAGTACGTGTGGAAGTTCTCCAGCCGGCCGCGTCCGCACTCGTCCCACAGGTTGGCCGCCGCGACGGCCTTCTGGTGTCCCTGGAGGCCGACGACGAGCAGGGCGACCTCGTCGTCCACGACCTCGTTGCGGATGAGTTCGCAGCGCAGGAAGTACTCGATCTGTTCGCGGGAGGCGTCGGTGGCGAGGAAGCGGAAGAGGGGGTGGGAGGCGCCGGGGTTGTGGGCGGCCAGGGCTTCCAGGTGGTCGGCGGCGGCTTCCTGGGCGCGCAGGTCGGGTACCGGCGCCGGGGAGGTTCCGTACGTCAGGAACTCGTGCTCCAGCCGGGTGCGCGCCGCGTACAGCGCGATCTCCAGTTCGTCGTCGGGGGCGTGTGCCGCCGGGCCGTCGCGGTAGCCGAAGGAGTGGGCGTAGAGGGTGGCCAGGTGGTCGTGGAGGAAGCGGCCGTGGGCCTCGGGGTCGGTGCGCAGCCGGGCGAGCCAGGCGGCCTGGGCGGGCGGGGGAGCGGCCAGGAAGCGGACGAGCGCGGGGTCCAGGGTGCCGAAGGGGTGGACGGGCGGCCAGTACAGGTCCTGGAGGCTCCCGGTGCCCTCCGCGGCTTCGGGGGAACGCGGGCGGCCGGGGGCCGGGGCGGTGTTCACGGCGGGCGGGATCATTCAACGCACCTCCTCTGGGGTGGCGTACGTGGCGTCGGGCGACCGGGAGCGGCCGGCCGCCGCGGCGCCGAAGTGCTCGGTGACCCAGGCGTCGTCGTACACGGTGTCCAGGTAGCGGTCCCCGAGGTCGGCGGAGAGCGCCACCACGCGGGCGCCCGGCGGGATGCCGGGCGCCAGCCGCAGGACGGCGCTTAGCACGGAGCCGGTGGAGCCGCCGACGGCCAGGCCGTGGGAGCGGGCGAGGCGGCGGCACATCCGTACGGCGTCCCGTTCCGGTACGGACACGACGCGGTGTACGGCGCGCGGGCGGCAGATCTCCGGTACCCGGCTGGTGCCCAGACCCGGGATGCGGCGGGTGCCGGGCGGGCCGCCGAAGGTCACCGAGCCCTCGGCGTCCACGGCGACGACCGTGGTCCGGGGCGAGCAGCGGCGGAAGTACGCGGCGCAGCCCATCACGGTGCCGGTGGTGCCGGCGCCGACGAAAAGGTGGTCCACGGCGCGGATCTCGCGCAGTACGGCGGCGGCGGTGCGGGCCGCGTGGACGGCCGGGTTGGCGGCGTTGGCGTACTGGTTGAGCCAGGTCAGGGACGGGTCGAGGTCCAGGGCGCTGCGGATCAGGGCGATCCGGCTGCCGAGGTAGCCGCCGTTGCCGTCGGGGGTGTCCACGACGCAGACGTGCGCGCCGAACGCGCGCATCAGCGCGACGCTCTGCCGCGGTACGTGCGGGTCGGTGACGCAGGTGAAGGTGTAGCCCTTGGCCGCGCAGACGGCGCTCAGGGCGATGCCGAGGTTGCCGGAGGAGGATTCGATCAGGGAGCCGCCGGGGCGCAGCAGTCCGCGGCGTTCGGCGTCCTCGACCAGGCCGGTGGCGGTCTTGAGCTTGACCGAGCCGGCCGGGTTGAGGCCTTCCAGCTTGAGGAAGAGTTCGGCGTGCGGCAGCAGGCCGTCCAGGCGCAGGAAGACGTCGTCGGTGATCAGTTCGTAGGCGTGGTCGACGATCATGGGGACGCGGTCCCTCCGTCCCCCGGGCCGCCGGCCCCCGAGCCGCCATCCGCGTGCCCCGCCACTCCCGGCGCGATCCGCAGCGCGTTGGCGGCGATCGTCAGCGCCGGGTTGACCGCCGCCGAGGACGGGAACCAGGAGCTGTCCGCGACCCACAGATTGCCCAGTTCGTGCGCCTTGCACCCGGGGTCGACGACGCTGGTCGCCGGGTCGTCCCCGGCCACCGCGGTGCCGCACTGGTGCGAGTTGACCGCGATGCCCATGCGCCGGGTGCGGACCAGGGGGAAGCCCGCCCGGCGCATCATCCGCGCGGCGCGGCGGGTGAGTTCGCGGTGCGGCGGCAGGTTCACCGGGCGCCAGTGCACCTCGACCCGGCTCCCGGTGCCGACGGCCACCCGGTTCTCCGGCACCGGCAGGTCCTCGCTGGTGAGGTACAGGTCGATGCTGCGCCGGGTGGCGGCGGCGAGCAGCGGGCGCGGCGTCCGGGGCCACAGGCCGCCCGCCGACGGGGGGCGGAGTTTGCCCAGGGCCTGGATGTTGCCCAGCGGGCCGTGCGCGCCGTTGCCCAGGTACCAGTCGTTGACGCCCAGCGTCTTCTGGAACATCGCGTCGTTGGCGCGGCGCGGGTCGACGGCCATGAGGAAGGTGCTGTTGTGCACCATGTAGTTGCGTCCGGCCTGGCCGGAGCCGTTGGCCAGGCCGGAGGTCCGTACCGGTCCCGTACGTAACGAGCCGGGCTCCGAACGCAACAGCAGGGCTGCCGTGTTGACCGCACCGCAGGCCAGGACGAACCGGTCGGCGCGGATACGCAGCTCACCGCCCTCGTACCGGGCCAGCGCCTCGGTCACCCGCCGCCCGGATGCACCGGTCACCAGCCGGGTGACCGTGGCCCGGGTGAGCAGCGAGACGTTACCCGAGGCCAGCGCGGGGCGCAGCGCGCACACGTCGGCGTCGCTCTTGGCCTCGACCAGGCAGGGGAAGCCGTCGCAGGTGCCGCAGCGCAGGCACGTACCGCCTTCCCGGAGGTCGACGCCGGTGGGCAGGGCGAACGGCGTCAGGCCCTGGTCGCGCAGCGACTCGGCCAGGGCGGCGACCGCGGGTTCGTGGGGGACGGCGGGCCACGGGTAGTCACCGGAGCGCCATGGGTCGGTCGGGTCGGCGGTGCGGGTGCCGTGCACTCGGTAGAGGCGTTCGGCCCGCGCGTAGTGCGGTTCGAGCACGCCGTACGGGAACGGCCAGCCGCGCGAGACGCCCTCCGCGTGCTCCAGGGGCCCGAAGTCGGCCTCGCGGAAGCGCGGCAGGGTGGCGCCGAAGACCTTGGTGTTGCCGCCGACGTAGTAGTGCACGCCGGGGGAGAAGAACCGGCCCGTGGCGGCGTCGTACCAGGATTCGGCGTTGCGGTAGCGCGCGGCGGTGAAGACGGCGGGCGCCGACCAGTTCTGCCATTCCCGCGGCAGGAAGTCGCCGCGTTCCACGACCAGTACGCGCGCGCCGGTGCCGCGCAGGGCGTACGCCAGGGTGGCGCCGCCCATGCCGGAGCCGATGACGGCGATGTCGCAGTCGAGGACGGGCCCGGTGGGGCGGATCAGGCCGCGCGGGCGCCCGGTGGCGTCGGGGGGTGGTGTCGCTGTCACCGTGCCTCCTCGGAGGGAGCAGTGGGGGATGCGGAGAGGTGGCGGGCGACGATCTCGTGCGCGAAGGCCATGACCGTGCCCTGGGGGCTGATGCCGGCCGGTCCGGGCAGTACCGACGCGTCGCACAGCCGGAGGTTGGTGAAGCCGTACGGCCGGCCGTCCTGGTCGCACAATCCGCCGAGTGCGGGCCGTCCCATCGGGCAGGAGGCCATGGCGTGGACGGAGACCAGGCTCCACCCGCGCGGATCGGACCGGGCGGCGAACTCCTGCGCCGCGCCGTCCGAGCCCAGCGCGCCGGGGCACGGCGGGTACAGTTCCACGGCCCCCGCGCGGAACAGCAGCCGCGCTGCCCGGCCGAGCGCGTAACGCAGCAGGCCGTGGTCGTACGGGGTGATGGCGTGCCGTAACAGCCGCCCGACGCCGACGCGTTGCCGGATCGCGACGCGCCCGCTCATCCGTACCTGCACCGTGAACACGGCGACTTTCCCCAGGTCCGTCAGCAGCGCGTTGATCACCGCGGGACCGTGCCCGACGAGCGCCGCCGCCAGCGACCCGGCGCTGAGGTTGGCGGGCATCAGGTGAATGCCCAGGTCCTCGAACTCCCGTAGCTGAGCGGTGAAAATGGTCCCCCGCGCGGCGTGCACCGGGTCCGCGAAGCGGGCCACGAGCCGGAAGTTGACGTGGAACCCCATGGCGCGCCCGGCGAGGCGGCGGTGGATGCCGCTGCGCTGGAGGAGGAGGGCGCTGCCGACGGCCCCGGCGGCGAGGAAGACCGTACGCGGCCGGTAGTCGATGCGGGTGCGGCCGTCCGGGCCGCCGAGGGCCGTCACACCGTGCACGGTGCGGCCGTCGTGGCGCAGCAGCACGGCCCGCGTCCGGGGTTCGATCCGCGCGCCGTACCGCTCGGCCTCCGGGAGGTAGCTGACGAGCATGCTGCGCTTGGCGCCGCTGGGGCAGCCGGTCGGGCAGCGGTTGCGGTGGCGGCAGCCGGGTGCGGCCCGCCGGGCGGCGGCCCAGCGCCAGCCCAGGGCGTCGGCCGCGCCCGCCAGCAGCCGGGAGTCCGCGTTGCCGTCGCCGTGCGGCTGCTCGTGGACGCCGAGGCGCTCGGACACCGTGCGGACGTGCTCCGCCAGCCGGCCGGCGCGGTAGTCGGTGGTGCCCATCACCCGCGCCCAGCGTTCCAGCAGCACGTCCGGCGGTGCCCACAGGACTCCACCGTTGACGACCGTGCTGCCGCCCACGCAGCGGCCCTCGCCGTACGGGATGACCGGGCTGCCGAGGATCGGGGTGAGTCCGGCGTCGCGGTAGAGGCGGCGCAGGTTGGCGGCGGGCGCTGACGCGGCGATCTCGGCGGTGGTCGTCCGGGGGCCTTCCTCCAGGACGACGGTACGGTGACCGGCCCGTGCCAGTTCGAGTGCGGCGACCGAGCCGCCGGCGCCGGAGCCGATGACCAGGGCGTCGCAGGGGATGGTGCGGGCCGGGGCGAGGCGTGGGGTCATGTGTCCGGCTCACCGTCCAGGCCGCCGTACAGCGCGAGGGAGTCGGTGACGGCGAGGAGGCGGCCGAATCCGGGGAGCCGCGCGAGCCGGTCGTACCCGGCGGTTACGGGGCTTCCCGCCAGCGCCAGCCGGGTCGCCCGCAAGGCGACTTCGGCACCGATCCGATACGGCTTCGGCAACCGCTCCAGCGATCCGCTGACGTGCGCGGCAGCGCGCGCACCGGCGAGCGGTCCGGCGAGTGCCGGGTAGCGGGCGGCCCACAGGCCGGGCAGCCCACTCCCGTGCAGGGCCCGCGCCATCCGGCCGCCGTCGCCTGCGCGCGCGCCGTTCACCGTGCCACCGCCTGCTGCCTGGCCTCCTTGCCCCGTACGGGCACCTGCTGCGCCAGTACGTCCTTGGCGAAGCGGGCCAGCAGCCGCGCGGCCCCCTGCTCCAGCACCGAGTCCAGCGCCTGGAGGAACACCTCGACCTCGGTCTCCCCGGCGACCAGCGGCGGTGAGGCGATGAGCGGCAGGCCGTGGTTGGAACCGTAATAGGCCAGGACGCCGTAGTCGCGGTACAGGGCGGCGATGACGGCCGCGGTGATGAGCTTGCGGCGGGCCCGCGGGTCGCGGGCGAAGGAGGAGGGGATCATGCGCAGCAGCCGGTCGAGCGTGGGGGCGCCGTCGTTGAGGAACAGGCCGTGCAGCGCGCCCCTGCCGAAGGTGCCGGACACCAGGGCACGGTGGCGGGCGGCGAGGTCGGCGAGGCCGCCGCCCAGCCGTTCGCCGATCCGTACGGCGCGCTTCGGATAGTCATCCTCGACGGCGATGGCGACGGCTTCCAGCGCGGTCGCGGTCTCCTCACCGAAGCCGTAGTACGTGGTGCTGTGCAGCGTCGCGTCGGCGAGATTGTCGTACGCGGCGCGGAAGACCGGTTCGCGCGCGATGTAGCCGGAGATGGACGCCTTGCCGCCGCCGAAGGACTTCGAGGTGGTCAGGGCGTCGGGCACCAGGCCGGGGTGGCGCATGAAGTGGAAGAGCGTCCCGGTCCGTCCCCAGCCTGTGTACACCTCGTCGAAGACCAGCACGATGTCCCGTTCGGTGCACAGCCGGCGCACCTCGTACAGGAACTCCGCCGAGCACTCGCGCACGCTCGACGCGCTGAACGGCTCCAGCACCACCGCGTACACGTCACTGCTGCCGTCCCCGGTGCGGTGCCGTTCCAGGGCGAGGGCGAAGGACTCCAGGTCGTCGTAGGCGAAGTGGTCGGTGCCGGGAAGGCCCGGGTACGGGAAGCCAACCTCCGGGGAGACGGTGAGGCTGCCTGCGCCGAGGAGCTTGCCGTGGAAGGAGATGTCACTGTGCAGCACGGTGCCGCGGTGTCCCCGGTGGTACTTGTAAGCGAGTTTCACGGCTCCTTCCACCGCCTCCGCACCGGAGTTGGGGAAGTAACTGATGTCCAGGTCGCCGGGGAGCAGCCGGGCCAGGTTGTGGCTGAGCGCGGCCACATAGGGGGACAGAAAGTTCTTGTGGACCTCCATGGTGCGCCGGTCGGCGAAGCGGCGGCGCGCGGCGAGCAGCCTGGGGTGGTTGTGCCCGTGGTTCAGTACGCCGATCCCGCCGGTGAAGTCCAGGATGCGCCGCCCGTCGCGCAGGGTGATCCAGCAGCCTTCGGCGTGGTCGACCAGGTCCTGGCCGAAGCCGAAGGAACCGAGCAGCGAGACCTGGGCGCGGCTGACGTACTGCCGGTACAGGTCGTGCACCTGGCGGGCGGGCATCCGTTCGCAGTCGTCGACGGTGAACAGGGCCTGCCGGGCTTGGCGTGTCTCCTGGGCGTGGGGGTCAGTCATGCTGCGCTCCGGTCCGGTGGGTGGCGTGGGCAGGGGCGGCGGCGCCCGCGCGGCGGCCCGCCGTACGGACGCGGTCGGCGATCAGCCGCCCGGCGCGCTGCCCGCCCCGCAGCGCGTAGTTGGTGCCCCGGTCCTCGGGGAAGACCTGGGCCATCCCGGCGAGGTAGAGGCCGGGTACGGCGTTCTCGACGCCGGGCACGGTCCGCGAGTAGTGCCGGGTGATCACCGGCTGCGCGTACGCGGCACGCCAGACGTGGTGGGCGCGCACCCACTCCGTACGGAACTCCGGGAACATCCGCCGCAGGTGCGGAAGGCTGTACCGGAAGACCTCCGGGTCGCTCATCCGGTAGAGCGGGGCGTCCGCGGGCAGGTAGGTGGAGAGGTAGACCAGGTGCCGCCCGCCGTAGTGCTCCGGGGCGTCGAGGTTGGTGTGCTCGATGACGCCGACGTACGGGAAGTGCGGGTCGGTGACGTTGAGCCAGTACGTGTCGGACAGCGGCCGGTCGTTCTCCAGCACCAGGCAGAGGTTGGCCAGGTACGGGATCGCCGCGAGCCGGCGGCGCAGGGCCGGTGCGGCCGGGTGCGCGGACCGGGCGAGCAGCGCGGCGGCGGGCCCGGGCGCGCACGTCACCAGCACGCGCGGCGCGGTGATCACTTCACCGTCACACCGGACGCCGCGCACGCCCCCCGGCCCGGTCAGCACCTCCGTCACCGGGCTGCCGGTCCGTATCCGTACGCCCAGCCCGGCCAGCCGGGGCAGCCAGGCGTCCAGCAGGGCGCCGCAGCCGCCGCGCAGGTAGTGGAGCACCTCGCGGCCGGACCGGGAGCGGCTGCCGCCCCGCAGATGCAGCTTGGTCCACATCCAGGTGGCGCCGACCTCGGGCGCGTACGGGCCGAACTTGCCCTCCAGCAGCGGGCGCCACACCCGGTCGTACACCCGCCGCCCGCCCAGCCCGACCAGCCACTCCTCGGCGGTCAGCGCCTCCAGCTCACGCCAGTGCCGCACCCGGCCGGCACGCAGCACCGACCGCCCCAGACGCAGCCGGTCGGCAAGGGGCAGCGGTGCAAAACGCAGCACGTCGAGCGGGGTGGAGAGGCGGTGGATGCCGCCCGCGTAGTAGAAGCCGGTGCGGCCGTGGTGGCGCTGTACGAGGTCGGCGCGGCCGAGGCCGGCGCAGAGCCGGAAGATGTCCGTGTCGGAGGCGAACCAGTGGTGGTAGAAGCGCTCCAGCTGCCGGCCGCCGACGGTGAAGGTGCCCGCGAGGCCGCCGACGTGGTCGTCCGCCTCCAGGACCAGGCAGCGCAGCCCGGCGCGGCCGAGTTCGTGCGCGGCGGCCAGGCCGGTGAACCCGGCGCCGACGACGATGACGTCCCGGTCCGCGCCGCCGGGGCTCGTGTCCGCCACCTCCCGGCCGCCGTTCACGGCCGTCACCGCGCGCTCCCGGCGGTCCACGCCTCCGGTGACCCGGTCACGTCGGCGGCCGTCAGCTCCGCCGGTGCCGGGACGCCGGCCGCCCACCGCTGACGGACCACGTACGGCGGCCTGCCGCGCACCTCCCGGTGGACCAGCAGCAGGTACTCGCCCAGCACCCCGAGCAGCACCGCCTCGCAGCCGAAGGTCCACGCGGCCAGCGGCAGCGGGCGGCGCCGCACGGCCGAGGCCAGGGCCGTACCGCCCAGCCAGGCCAGACCGACGGCGGTGGGCACCCGGGCCGGGGCCGACGAGCAGGCGAGCAGGCCACGCCGGGACAGGCCCGCCATCTTGCGCAGCGTGTACTTCGTCCGGCCGGCGAGCCGCGGCCGCCGCCCGTACTCCAGGCTCGTCTCCGGGAAGCCCGCCCAGCACACCGAACCGCGCAGATACAGCTCGCTCTCCGGGAGGAGGGCGAGGGTGCGGACGACCTCGCGGTCCAGCAGCCGGAAGTCGCCGGTGTCGAGGGTCACCGGATGGTCGGCGACCGCCGCCAGCAGCCGGTAGAAGACGTGCGCGGTACCGGTCTTGAAGCGGCTCTCGCCCTCCCGGCCGGCGCGCCGCGCGGAGACCACCGGCCAGCCGGCGCGCCAGCGTTCGACCATGTCGGCGATGAGCCCCGGCGGGTCCTGGAGGTCCGCGTCGATGGTCACCACGGCGTCCCCGGCCGCCTCCCGCAGGCCCGCCAGGACGGCCGGCTGGTGCCCGAAATTGCGGGTCAGCCGCACCAGCCGGACCCGCGCGTCGCCCGCGGCGAGCGCCGTGAGCCGGTCCCACGTCCCGTCCCGGCTGCCGTCGTCCACGTACACGACCTCGTGCTCGCACTCCGGCAGACCGCGCAGCACGGCGCTGAGCCGGCGGTGCGTCTCCCCGATGACGGCCGCCTCGTCGAAGCACGGCACCACCACGCTGACCAGGGGCCTGGCGGCCACGGCGGTGAGCTGCGCGGGCGTTCGGGTCGCGGGCATGTCGGTCCTTCGGGTCGGTGGGAGGGGATGCGACTGGCTGGGGCGGGGGCGACGGGTCAGGGGCCGGTACGGGCTCCGGCCGGTCAGCCGAGCACTTCGCCGACCGTCTCCCGGAACCGCTCGGCGACCTCGGCGACCTCGTCCGTACCGCTGAAGACGTTCACCCCGAAGTCGGCGCCCAGATAGGTGTCCGTGGTGCCGACGGTCAGCGCCAGCGACCGGCTCAGCACGTCGTCGGTACGGGGCAGCGCGCCCGCCCGCCAGCCGTCCCGCCGCCAGGCCTCGGCGGCCGGGCGGAACGGGCACGAGGAGCCGTCCGGCGCTGCCAGCGCGGGGAGTTCGGGGATGCCGCCGTAGTAATGCTTGGGCGAGTGCAGCAGCGTCTTGGTGCCGAGCCGTTTCGCGACGGCCTCGGCGTCGGACCGCTCGTCGAAGACGTGCACCAGGAGGGTCGCGCAGTCGCCCGCCGCGTCGTGCAGCGGGCGGCGGACCAGCCCGTCCCGTTCGGGAATCTGCTCCAGCAGCTCGTCCCGCAGCCCCCGGGTACGGGCCAGCACGGCGTCCAGCCGGGTGAGCTGGGCGCGCGCGACGGCCGCCGTCAGCTCCGTCATCCGCAGGTTGAGGCCCCACAGCCGGTCGCCGGGGCCGTCCTCGCGCCGGTACGGGAACCAGCCGTGGTCGTGAAAGCCGTACGCCCGCTGGAAGACCCGCTCGTCGGCGGTGAGCAGGAAGCCGCCGTCCCCGCCCGTGATGACCTTGAACATGTTGAGCGAGAAGGCCCCCGCCTGCCCGAACGTGCCCAGCGCCTGCCCCCGGTACGTACCGCCGCACGCCTGCGCGGCGTCCTCCAGCATCAGCAGCCCGTACGCGTCCGCGATCCCCCGCAGCGCGGCCACGTCACAGGCCGCGCCGAGCATGTGCACCGGCATCAGCGCCTTCGTCCGCGGCGTGATCCGCTGCCGTACGTCGCCGGGGTCGAGGGTGAGCGAGGCGTCCACCTCGGCCAGCACCGGGGTCGCACCGCTGTACGCGACGGCGGCGAGGCACGCGCCGTACAGGTACCCGGGCACGATGATCTCGTCGCCGGGCCCGATGCCGAGCGCCGCGAGGCCCGCCAGGAGCGCGGAGGTGCCGCTGTTGACGGACAGGCAGTACGGGCTGCCCAGCCGGTGCGCCGCGGCCTGCTCGAACAGCCGGGTCTGGGTCAGGTCGCCCAGCGGGTAGGAGTGCGCGGCGGTCGTACGCGACCAGGTGTCCAGCACCTGCTGGACGTTGTCGCGCTCCTCGTCACCGAAGAAGGCGTAACCGGGTCCGGGCATGGGGGACTCCTTGGAGAACGGTGGTGGGTGACCGGCGGCTGCCGCCTGCCGCGGCCCGCCGAAGCCGTACGGCTCAATGACCGGTCGGCCGGGGACGGTTGACGGACCTCAAAAAGACATCGGACAGAACGGCGCCGGATCGTGGCGGAAGGCGGTGGAGGCGGCGCTCAGCGCGCCGGGCCGCAGCTCAGTGACCCGGCCTGCGTGCGCGAGCTGCACCAGCGAACCGCCGCCGAGCAGCACCGTGCCGACGTCACGGGCGGACAGCACCAGATCGGCCGCCGCCCCCGTCCGCACGCACTCGGCACTGCCGTCGGCCCAGGCCACGAGCCGCCAACACCCCGCGTTCCACGGGCACATCGCGTCCCGGACCTCTAGCACCACATCCACCGGCGCGCTGTACGTACGGGCGGTCAGGGCCCGGTCCAGGTCAACGGCACGGGCGTACAACTGGTCGCGCACGGTCGGCGCGGCGCTGCGCGGATCGTCGAGCAGCGCCAGCAGCGGGTCGTCGACCGGGCGGGCCGCTGCGCTGACGGCCCCCGCCAGGTCCGTGTCCAGCAGCGACCGCCATACGAAGGCGTAGGCGGCGGGGTCGCGCGCGAACACCTCCCGCACGGACAGGGAATAGCGCGGACGGGACCGCTCCCAGGCGGGCCGCATCCGGTACAGCGCGTACCCGCGCGGCTCGCCGCCCGGGCCCGACGCCACCATGCACAGCAGCCGGCCCGCACCCTGCCGGGTCTCCGGCTCGTCCTCGACAGCGCGACGCAGCCAGGCCGCGTCCCTGTGCAGCAGGCCCGGGCGCTGCGGCAGACAGGCCCGGTACACGTCCGCCACGGCAGCGAGGGCATCCTCGGGCGACACGACATCCAGCGTCAGCCCGGCGGGCGGCGCCTCCTCGGAGAACGCCCGCGCCTCGGCCGGCACACACACCTCGACCACCTGGGAAGCCAGCCCGAACCCGAACCGTCCGTAGATCCCGGGCTCGGTCGAGTGCAGGACCGCGACCGGCTCGGCGCGCTCCTCGTGCAGCGCGGTGAGCGCCTGCCGCAGCAGCTCGCGCATCAGCCCCCGGCGGCGGTGCGGCGGCGCCACCGCCACATACCCGATCCCGGCCACCGGAGCCGGGCCGCCCGGCAGCGTCATCTCCAGCGCGTATCCGGCGAGGGTGGCGCACGGGCGCCCGCCGTAACACGCGACCAGCGAACGCTTCGGTTCGAAGAGGGCGCCGACCACGGCACTGTGGGCCGGGGAGTGCGGATGCCCGCCGTACGCGAGATCGATCACCTCGCCGAATTCCGCCCATTCCGCGGCGGTACGGAAGGTGTAACCCGCGGCCCGGCCACCACCCGGCCCCGTCGACGCGCCCCGCGGCGCCCGCCCATCCGCCATCTTCCCCACTTCCCTCTCCAAAGCCCGTCATCGGCCTCGTGCCCGGGAAGAGGTGCGGCGAGCGCGGCGCGTAAAGGTCGTCGGCGTTCGACGCAGAGGCCGTATCGGCTGCTCCGGTGCGGCGGTGTACGCCGCGGAACCGGAGAGTTTGTGATCGCGAGGCCCGGATCGCGAATTCCTCATGCGTCGGCCGTACCGGGGCCGCCGGAAATGGCTGGGTCCTAGATTTGTGAGGCGGCCGGAAGCTGTCAACCCTCCCGTACCCTCCCGAAAAAAGAATCATGAACCCTACCGCCCGGCCCGGCTACGCCCGCCCCGCCGCCCGGTCAACCCTCCATTCCGGCCACCGGCCCCGGGCCCGGGCCCACTCCCCACATCTGGCCAACGTTGTCGAACAGCCTTGCCCATGGCCGACGCCCGGGCCCAGACTGCCCTAGCCGCCGATCAATGGATCGCCGGTTCGCATTCCTACGAGAACGCGACAGGAGCAAGCAATGCTGAACGGCAAGTTCCTTTCCGGCAGGACCGCCCCCGGCGAAGGCTGGCAGAACTACCCGGACCGCAATGGCGACGGCGTTTACATCGACGTCGACACCAGTGCGGGGGAATTCACCGACACCCCCGCCTATATCGCGGCCCTCACCGGCGACGACCGCATGTGGATGACCACCGGCGGAAACACGGTCTACAAAGCGACCCCCACCGGCTTCCGCATCTACGTGCGCCGCGTCGACCGCCAGCCCATCGACCCCGAATACGCCGCCAAGAACGGCTGGCACATCGCCTGGATAGCCGCCGAAACGTGACTCCCGGCCCCCACCCGCCGGTCTCCGCGGAAACCCCGCGAAGACCGGCGCGCGTCGTCTGAATTCTGGGCGCCGGCGGTTCAGCTCACGGCAGCGGCCTCGTCCGGCCGCCCCGCCGCCGTACGCCGCGCGGGGCGGCGCTCGGCGCTGCCGGGCTGCGTGAGGTGGGCGACGACGCTCGCGTAGAACCGGTCCACGGCCTCGTCGACACTGCGGATGAAGCCGGACTCGGCGTTGCCGCGGGTACTGCCCATGCCCTTGAACAGGGACAGCCGGAAGCCGTCGATGGGCACCCCGTCCTTGGGCAGCAGGTCACCCGGCTCCGGGCGCAGCCGCTCCAGCGTGCCGCGCGGTCCCCGGTTGCCCTCCACCAGCGTCTCCACGTGCAGGTCCGCCGGTGCCTCGGCGAGCTGCCGGACCAGGCGCTTGACCCAGCTGAGCGGGTACCCCTGCTCGGGCGCCGGCACCTCGATGGACGTACGCAGCTTCCCGGTCCGCAGGTCCGCGGTGATCGCGAGGATGCCGGGCGTGGTGTCGATACGCAGCTCGGCGCTCAGCCGGCCCTCCTCGCAGAGCCGGTCGGCGAGCGCGGCGCGACGGCTGACCTGATCCGTACCGCGCTTGGCCCGCTGTACGGGCAGCACCTTCTGCCCCAGCTCACCGCCCAGCCGCAGGCAGACCTGGCGGATGAGCCGCTCCCAGCTCTCGACGACGGCCACGGCGCGCTCGTCGCCCTGGCAGAGGGTCTCCGTGTCGATGCCGTTGCGTACCGGCACCCATGCCGGGCCCATGTTCTGGAAGCCGTGGCAGCCGGAGTTCTCGTGCTGGAGGTAGTGCAGCAGTTCCTGGAGCAGCCAGGCGTGCGCCGCGTTGCCCACGCCCTCGTGGCGGATCAGCAACTGCGCCTGGTGCGCCACCTCCGCCCACGACAGGTGCCACAGCGACACCTTGTGCTTGCGGCGCCCGTCGGTCTTCACCTCGACCAGCGGACTGCCCTCCAGCGCCACGTCGTTGGAGAGCGTGATCACCGCTTCGTAGCCGCGCCGGGCCGCGATGTCCATGTAGTCCTGGACCTGCTCGGACTTCAGGGGATTGCCGTTGGTCTTCGTCTCGACCAGCGCGGTCCACAGCTTGCCCGCCCGCTCCACCCGGATCACCCCGTCGGGGCGCCGGGGCGTGTCCCCGTTCGGCAGGGTGACCTCGGTGAACGTCTGCATCCGGCCGGCCGGGGCGCCGAAGCCCGCGGTCAGCCGCCGCCCGAACTCCGGGACCTGCGCCAGCACGGCCAGCAGCACCGACGTCGCGCGCATCTCGCGCTCCCGGTCGCTCTTGAGCGTGGGCGCCGGGAACAGCCGGGCCTGCCGCCAGTTGTCGTTCTCGGCAAGGGACTTCTTCGCCACCTTGGGCAGCGTGATCTTCTTCTTCGCCGTACGCGGACCGCGGGACCGCCGCTCGGTGGCCGGGTCCGGCCCGGCCGACTGGGCGGGCGCGGCGACCGGCGCCGCATCCGCCTCGGTGGCCACCGATATCTCCCCCGCCGGCGCGGGAATCACCACCGGACCGGCGGACACCGGCGTCTCCGCCCCGCCCACCGCGCCCCCGGGGGCGGCCGGCTCCTCCTCGTCCACCGGGGCGGCCGGTTCCTCCTCCTCGTCCACGGAGATGCCGAAGTCCGTGGCCAGGCCCGCCAGCCCCGTCTCGTAGCCCTGCCCGACCGCACGGAACTTCCACTCACCGCCCCGCCGGTACAGCTCACCGAAGATGAACGCGCTCTCCTCCCCGGCGTCGGCGATCGAGAAGCCCAGCAGCACCTCGCCCGTCCGGTCGGCGACCGTCACCCGCAGGTCGTCCAGCTGCCCGAAGCGGCCCGTGCCGTACTGGCTGGCCGCCACCACCAGGCGCTCGACCTCGTCCGGCACCGCCGTCAGGTCGATGCTGACGCGGTCCTCGCTGCCGTTGGCCGTCGGCGTCTTGCCCAGCAACTGCACGCTGCCGTCGGCGGCGGCCGGGTTGTTGTAGAAGAAGAAGTCCGCGTCGCCGCGCACCTTGCCGCCGGCGCCCAGCAGCAGTACGGAGACATCCGCGTCGCCGTCTCCCGACGCGCTGCTCCAGCTCAGGCTCACCATCAGTGAACCGGTGTCCTCGCTCAGGGCCGCGAGTCCGACGTTGCCACCCTTGACCATCTCGTGCATGGAGCCCCCACAAATGCCGCCGCATCCAGGGGCACGGGCACACCCGGCAGGCTGCTACGTGGTGACCTGCGATGCAGCACAACTCAGTGTGTACGCCGCGAACCTTAGCCCCGTATCAGGTGTTTCGGGAGGCGCCGGGACCAGCGGATGTCCGGATGTTCCGGACGCGGCACGACCTCCGGACGTCCGGGTCCAAAACGACCCGAGTTCTCCGCTCTCGCCAAGGAACGGAACGCCACCATGCTCCGGGCGGCCGGGTTCACGGCAATGACCGACGCCGACGGAAAGCTCCGGTACGTGCCGCCGGGAGGGCAGCTGCCCGGGCGGGGGAGGGCTCTTCCCCGGAAGCATCAGGGGCCCGACCCTGGCCCGTCGGACATCCTCTAGCCGCTGGTCCGGGGTGCCGTCAGGCCCGTATCCGTCGGCTCCTCCCGGCGCCCCGCGGAAATCCGGATGCATTCCGCCGACCCGCCGCCTACCCTCGGGTTCATGTCGACACCCCGCATTTCCTAGCTCGGACACTCGCTTTCGCGCCACCCGTGTGTCCTTGAGCTGTTCCGGAGTGTCAAATCATGATTACCGTTCGTGGTGCCGACGTGCGCGTCGGGGCCCGGCTTCTGCTGTCCGATGTGTCCTTTCACGTCGCCCCTGGCGACCGTGTCGGCCTGGTGGGCCGTAACGGGGCGGGGAAGACGACCCTGCTCGACACCCTGGCCGGGCGGGTACGGCCCGCCGCCGGGGAGATTGTGCGTACGGGGAGCCTCGGGTATCTCCCGCAGGACTCCCGGGCGGCCGATCCGGCCGTCACCGTCACCGACCGCATCCTGTCCGCGCGTGGCCTGGACCGGGCCGCGGCGGAACTGCACCGGGCCGGGGAAGCGCTGGCCGGGGCCGTGGGCGCGGGCGCGCAGGAGAAGGCGATGGCCGCGTACGTGCGGGCCGAGGACGCCTTCCAGGCGCTCGGCGGGTACGCGGCCGAGGCCGAGGCGGCGCGGGTCGCCGACGGGCTGGGGCTGCCCGAGCGGGTGCTGCACCAGCCGGTGGGCGGGCTCTCGGGCGGGCAGCGGCGGCGGGTGGAACTGGCCCGCATCCTGTTCGCCGGGCACGGCACACTGCTGCTGGACGAGCCCACCAACCACCTCGACGCCGACTCGGTCGCCTGGCTGCGCGGATTCCTGGCCGCTCACCGGGGCGGACTGGTGATGATCAGCCACGACACCGGGCTGCTGGCCGACACCGTCAACCGGGTGTTCCACGTGGACCCGGCGCGGGCCGCCCTCGACGTGCACAACACCGGCTGGCACACCTATCTCGCCCAGCGCGCCGCGGACGACCGGCGCCGGGCGCGGGAGCGTGCCAACGCCGAACGGAAGGCGTCGGCGCTGCACACCCAGGCGGACAAGATGCGTGCGAACGTCGCGACGGCCGTCTCCGCGAAGAACATGGCCCGCCGCGCGAACCGCATGCTGGCCGCGCTCGAACCGGCCCGGCGCGGCGAGAAGACCGCGCGCATCCGGCTGCCCGAGCCCGCGCCGTGCGGCCGGGTGCCGCTGGGCGCCGTGAGTCTGGCCAAGGCGTACGGGGAGCACCGGGTGCTGGACGGCGTGGACCTGGCCGTCGACCGGGGGAGCCGGCTGGTCGTGCTCGGCCTCAACGGGGCGGGCAAGACGACGCTCCTGCGGCTGCTGGCCGGCCGGGAGACGCCGGACGCGGGCCGGGTCGTCGCCGGGCACGGCCTGCGGCTGGGCTACTTCGCGCAGGAACACGACACGCTGGACCCGGCGCGTACGGTCCGGGAGAACCTGGCCGCGGCGGCGCCGCACCTGAGCGACGGCGAGGCCCGGCACGTCCTCGGCTCGTTCCTGTTCTCCGGGGACGACGCCGACAAGCCGGTACGGGTGCTGTCCGGCGGTGAGAAGACCCGGCTGGCGCTGGCCGGTCTGGTCCACTCGCGCGCCAACGTCCTGCTCCTGGACGAGCCGACCAACCACCTCGACCCTGCCTCCCGCGACGAGGTGCTGGGCGCGGTCGGCACCTATCCCGGCGCGATCGTGATGGTCAGCCACGACCCGGGCGCCGTCGAGGCGCTCCGGCCCGACCGGGTGCTCGTGCTGCCGGACGGTACGGAGGACCTGTGGGGGCGGGAGTACGAGGAGTTGGTGGATCTGGCGTGAGGGCCCCGGCCTTCGTCAGGCCGGTTTGCGGGCCTCGATGAGGAACCGGGTGGAGTGGGCCACGAACGGGCCCTCCGCCCGGATCCTCGCGTCCAGTTCCCGCAGCCGGTCGCGGTGACGGTCCACGGTGAAGCCCGGCACCATCCAGATCACCTTGCGCAGGAAGTAGATCACCGCGCCGATGTCATGGAACTCCGTACGCAGCGATTCGGCGCGCAGATCGGCGATCTCCAGGCCGGCGGCCTCGGCGTCCCGGCTCTCGTCGTCGGGGTGGCGTCGGCGCCGTACCTCCTCGGGCTGCGGGCCGAGGAAGTACTCGACCAGCTCGAAGACGCTGGCCGGGCCCACGTGCTGGGCGAAGTACGTGCCGCCGGGGCGCAGCACGCGGGCGATCTCCGTCCACCACACGGTGGCCGGGTGGCGGCTGGTGACGAGGTCGAAGGCGCCGTCGGCGAAGGGCAGCGGCGGCTCGTCCGGGTCGGCGACGACGACCGCGCCGAGCGGATGCAGCAGCGCGGTCGCCTTCGCGACGTTCGGCGGCCAGGACTCGGTGGCGGCCATGACGGGCGCCAACGGCCCGGCGCCCGCGAGGACTTCGCCGCCGCCGGTCTGGATGTCCAGCGCGGCGGCGGCGCGCGCCAGCCGCTCGCCCAGGCACCGCTGGTACCCCCAGGAGGGGCGCTGCTCGGTGGCCCGGCCGTCCAGCCAGGAGAAGTCCCAGCCCTCGACGGATACGGAATCCGCCTCGGCCGCCAGGTCGTCGAAGCTGCGTGTGGTCATGGGGGGGATGGTGACAGACAGGGGCCTGGTTTGCCACTTATTTTACGGTTTGTCCCTGTGGGGGAGGGGCGGGTGAGGGGTGAGTCAGGAGTCCTGGAGCGCGTCGAGGGCGGCCAGGATGTCCGCCGGCTCGGCGCGCTTGACGTAGTCCGGGTCGGCGAAGGTCCAGCGGACCGTCCCCGTACGGTCGATGACGAAGGTGGCGGGGAGCGGCAGGGTGCGCGGATGCCCGCCGTTGACGCGCTGCATCTCGAAGCCGAACGAGTCGTACACGGCGGCCAGGTCCTCGGGCAGGTCGAAGGCGATGCCGTACCGCTCGGCGACCTCGGACCCCACGTCGCTCAGCACTTCGAAGGCCAGCTCGTGCTTCTCGGTGAGGCTCAGGGACTCGTCCGGGATCTGGGGTGAGACGGCCATCAGGCGGGCGCCGCGCGCGGTGATGGCGTCGTGGTGCTGCTGGAGGGCCCGCAGGGTGAGGTTGCAGTACGGGCACCACGCGCCGCGGTAGAAGGTGAGCACGACCGGGCCGTCGGCCAGGAGGGCGCTCAGGGAAACCTTCCGCCCGTCCGCCGCGGGCAGGGTGAAGTCGGGCGCCGTCGCGCCGGGACCCGGCGCCGCATCGGCCCGGCCGGACTCGGCGAGTTCGCGTCCGGCGCGCTCCATGACCGCCCGGGCGGCGGCCGGGATCTCCGGGTAGCGGGATGCGAAGAAGGCGTGCAACTCGGCGCTGAGGCTCATGGGTTCGTCCACCTGTCCTTGAAGGCGTGCGGGTGATACGGGCGTGCGGCCGTACGGGTATCTGGGCGCGTGGAACTTGGAACGGTCGTTTCAAGTTACGCGGGTGCCGGACCCGTTGCCAAGGGGTGGGCGGCGTTATCTTGGAACGGCTGATTCAAGAAGGTTCGAGAGCAGGCGAGGAGAGGCGGCGGGCCCGGAACCATGCCGGACATCAAGCACTTCGACCCGGACGCGGCCCTGGAGGCCGTGGTCCGGCTGTTCTGGGAGCGCGGCGTCGCCGCGACCGGCATCCAGGACGTGGTCGACCGGACCGGCGTCAGCCGCTCCAGCCTGTACGCGACCTTCGGCGGCAAGCAGGACCTCTACCTCGCCGCCCTGCGCCGGTACGTCGAACAGTGGTCGCGGCCCGCCTTCGAGCGGCTGGCGGCGGACCCGCGCGGCCTGCCCGCCGTCACCGAGTTCTTCACCGAGCTGATCCGCCTGCGCTGCCGCGGCCCGTACGCCCGGTGGGGCTGCCTGGTCGCCAACGCGCACACCGGCCCGTCCAGCGCCGAGCCGGACGTGCGGCGGTTGCTGGAGGACCACCACGGGCTGCTGGTGGGCGCCCTGCGCGCAGTGCTCCGTACGGCCGAAGGGCGCGGGCAGCTCACTCCGGATACGGACCTGGACGCCACCGCCGAACTGCTGGCCCTGCTCGCGTACGGGGTCAACCTCCGTTCCCGTACGGGGGCCCCTTTCGAGGTGCTGGAGGCGACCGTGACGGCGGCGCTCGCTCCGTACGCGACGCAGCGCCACCGGGCGGGACCCGTCAGCCGGACGGATCCCCGGGGGCGGGCGGCCGGATGAGGAGCAGCATCGCGTCGTCGCGCACCGAGGCGCCGCGGTGCCGGGCGAGGTCGTCCTCCAGGGTGTCGAGCACCACTTCCGGTGCGAGTACGGACAGGGCCGTCACCCGTTCGGCGAGGGGGAAGAACTCCCCGTTCCCGTTGCGGCACTCGGCCACTCCGTCCGTGCACAGCACCAGCCAGTCGCCCGCCTGCGGCCGCACCACCGCGGTCGGGCAGTGATCGTCGGCCAGCCGCAGCAGACCGAGCGGCGGTACCGGCTCGGGCCCGGCCGGCCACGAGGCCCGGCCCCGGCGCACGAGCAGCGGCGGCGGATGGCCGCAGTTGAGCACCTCCACGCGGCCGTCCGCGCCGATGTTCAGCAGCAGCGCGGTCACGAAGCCGTCGCTGCGGTGGATGCGGGTGACGGCCGTGTCCAGCCGTAGCGCGATGCCCGCCAGGCTGGTCTCGTGGTGCGCCAGTTCGCGCCAGATGTGCAGGGTCTCGGCAGCCGCCGAGACGACGTCCAGGCCCTTGCCGGAGACATCGCCGATCAGCAGCCGTACACCGAAACGGGTGCGCTCGGCGCCGCAGATGTCACCGCCGACCGTCGCCCCGGGCGCCGCGGCGAGGAACCGGGCGTCCAGCCGCACCCCGTCGACCGACGCGGGCGGCCGGGGCAGCACCGCCGCCTGGGTCACCCGGGCCAGCTGCCCGAGGTCGTCGATGCGGGCGGCCTGGCAGCGGTTACGGGAGGCCGCCCGGCCGGTCAGCGCGGTGGCCGCGAGCACCCCGGTCGCCGCGGCCAGCATCAGCGGCGCCGGACGGCCCCAGCCGAGGGCCGGCACGCCCGCGACCGCGGCGGCTCCCGCCGCGTAGACCTGCGGCGCGCTGGAGCGGCGGAGCGCGGGGAGGGCGGCGGCCGCGGGCAGCAGGTAGAGGAAGGCGAGGGGGCGGCCGAGCAGGTGGCCGAGGGCGACGCAGAGCGCCACGGCGGCGAGCGCCACGACATCGAGCGGAAACGTTCCGCGCGGCGGCCGGGGGAAGCGGCCGAGGGGGATGGTGGCCGGGGCGCGGCGCGCGGCGTCCGTCCCGGCCACGGGGAGCTGCGGCATCGGGGGCCCCGCTCGCGTGGCGACACGTGAAGCGCACCAGCGTAGCCGGGTCGCGACGCAGCGTGAGGCGTAACGGCGGAAACGTACCTGACAGGGTGGTGCCGGACGGGCCGCCGGGCGAAGGTGGAAGCGAGACAGAGGAGGACGTCATGAGCGAGGTGATCGCCGATGTGCGCATCCCGGACAGCGCCCTGGCGCGGGAAGCGACCGAACTGGTACGCGAGGCCGCGTCGCCGCTGCTGTTCGACCACTCCCGCCGGGTGTTCCTGTTCGGGGCGCTGCGTGGCCGGGAGCAGAAGCTGGAATTCGACCCGGAACTGCTCTACGTCGGCGCGATGTTCCACGACCTCGGACTGACCGCACGCTACCGCCGCACCGACCAGCGCTTCGAGATGGACGGCGCCGACGAAGCACGCGGCTTCCTGCACCGGCACGGCATCACCGGCGACCAGGCCGACCTGGTCTGGACGGCGATCGCCCTGCACACCACCCCGGAGATCCCGCTGCGCATGGCGCCCGAGGTGGCCCTGGTCACCCGGGGCGTGGAACTGGACGTCCTGGGCATCGGCTACCACGCCGTCTCCGACGAGCAGCGGGCCGCCGTGGTCGCGGCGCACCCCCGGCCCGACTTCAAGAACCGCATCCTGGCCGCCTTCACCGACGGCATCAAGGACCGCCCCGGCACCACCTTCGGCAATGTGAAGGCCGATGTCCTCGCCCACTTCGTCCCCGGCTTCGAGCGCGGTGACTTCGTGGAGGTGATTCGGGGGTCCGACTGGGCGGAGTGAGGGGGAGGAGGGGGCCAGGACTCCGGGAGGCCGATTCAGCAGGGGGCCGGCAAGGGCCCAGCAAGAGCCCACCAGACCGCCTCCATCACTCGCTCACTCGCTGCTGAGCGACCACGCCAGACAGCGCCGCAGCAACTCCCGCTCCTCGCCCAGCTCCACGAGCCACTGCCTGCCGTACGCCCGGGTGCTGCGCGGCATGTAAAAGGGCACGTCGGACGCTGGCTCCGGCCCAGCCCCCGCCCCCGAACCCGCCTCCTGCCCCGTACCCCCCTCCCGCAGAATCAGCGACTGCCGCGCCAGCCCCGCGAAGGCGGCGGCCAGGGGTTCGGCCGGCAGCCGCTCGTCCCCGCACACCACGTCCGCGTCGTGTGGCGTGAAGGCGGACGGGAAGACGCTGCACCGGGCCCACAGCAGCCGTTCCAGCGGCGTACAGAGCTGGAGGCTCCAGCGCAGCGAACCGCGCAGGGTGCGCAGGCGTTCGGGCAGACCGGGCATCGGGGCGGGTACGTCGAGGACGTATTCCGGGTGGGACAGGCGGGTCAGCAGGTCCGCCGCGGTCCGTCGGCCCAGCTGTGCGGCCGCGGTCCGTACGGCGAGCGGCAGCCCGTCCAGCAGACGGCAGATCTCCCGGGCGGGCCCGGAGCCGATGTCCTCGGCGCCGGTCTGCCGGGCGCTCGTCCGGAACAGGGCGGTGGCCGCGCCGAGCGGGAGCGGGCGCAGCGGGAACGCGGCGCCCGGCCCGGTCAGTGTGCTGCGGCTGGTGGCCAGAACGTGTAGGCCGGGGCACTCCGCCACCAGCCGCGCGAAGACCTCGGCGCAGGGACCGGCGAGCCGCTCGCAGGTGTCCACGACGAGCAGCACCGGCCGGCTGCCCACCGCGCGGGCGAACGCGTCGAGTTGCGGGCGGGCGGGGTCGCCGTTGACCCGGAGGGCGCGCGCGAGGTGGTGCGGCACCAGGCCGGGGTCGTCCAGCGCGGCCAGGTCGCCGGACCCGGTGGCGGCCCACCGGCCGTCCGCCATGCGGTGCGCGACCTCGGCGGCCAGGACGCTTTTGCCCACGCCGCCCGGGCCGGTCACCGTGACCAGGCGTTCGGCCCGCAGCAGCGCTTCGAGTTCGCCGGCCGCGGCGTCCCGGCCGGGCAGCTTGGCCGGCCGGTGGAACCGGGACTTCTGCATGGGGCCGTGCCTCCGCGGTGGGGTCCGGCGTACGTCGGTACGCGAGGGACCGCAAGCCTGGAACGACCGGTGCCGTGCGGGCATCGGTAGCCCTGCGGAATCGGTATACCTAGGTGCGGCGCACGCCCGCTCGGGGAGCGCGCCGCGCGCCCCGGCGCTCAACCACGTCCCGCTCCCTTGCCCTCCCCCTCTCCCTCTCCTCTCCCGCCCCCCGTCAGCAGGGCCCTGATCTGGGCCCGTGACGCGTACCCCAGCTTGCCGAGGATGTGCTCGACATGGGCGTCGACGGTGCGTTTGGAGATGACGAGGCGTTCGGCGATCTCCCGGTTCGACAGTCCGGCGGCCACCAGTTCGGCGACCTCGCGTTCGCGCCGGGTCAGGGCGCCGGATGCGGGGTCGGCGCGGGCCGTCAGGGCTCGGTGGCGGTCCGTGCCGGGTGGCTGCCGCTCGTCCTCGGCGGCGTACCGGACGGCCTGCGCGAGCGAGAACGCCGCGCCCTCCGCGAACAGCGCGGCGAACCGCCGGACGCCCAGTGCGGTACGGGCCTGCTGCTCGTACTGGTCGTGCAGGGCCTGCAACTGGGTGTTGCCGACCATCGGATGCGGCCCGATCCGCTGCCACAGCACGGCGGTGGCCCCGAAGAGCCGGGCCGCGCGCCGGGCCCGTCCCTCGTCGGCCGCCAGCCAGGCGAGCAGTTCCGCCGCGGACGCGACGCCGAGCAGGTCCTCCAGGCAGCCCTTGAGCTGTACGGCGCGGCGCAGGGCGTGCGCGGCTTCGTCCGGCGCGCCGAGCATCATGTGCGCGAGTCCGCAGGTGGACAGCTGCGAACCCTGTACGTAGCACTCCTCGCTGCCCTCGCCGAGCAGGTCCAGGGTGGTGCGCGCGGTGCCGAGCGTCGCCGCGGGCTGTCCGGCGAGGAGGTGGGCGAAGCTCAGGTGCAGGGCGGCGATCCGCCGGCCCGTACGGTCCCCGGCCTCGTGCAGCAGTGAACCGGCGGCACGGACGAGTACGGGCCCGTGGGCCGGTCCGCCGTCGTGGAAGCGGGCCGCCGCGGCGGCGAGCGCGGCCCACCCGGAGGCGCGCGCGTCGCCCAGCCGGTCCGCGGCGCCGGCCGCCTCGGCGGCGAGGGCGGCGGCGCCTGCCCGGTCGCCCTGGTTGCCGGTGAACATCGAGCACCAGGCGAGCGTCATGACCCGTTCCTGCGTCGGCTGCCGGGGTGGTCGCCGTTGCCGCTGATGCTGTCGCAGGGCTGTGGTCATCCAGGCGGTGGCCTCGGCGGGCTGCCCGGCGCAGAGCCAGTACGCCCACATGACGGCGGTCAGGCCCAGCAGGCCGCCGTCGTCCCGGGCGTAAGCGAGCGCGGCAAGCAGGTTCTCCCGCTCGGCCGCCAGCGTGCGGTAGCGGCTGAGCTGCTCAGGGGACGCGAAGTCGGAGGTGAAGTCGCCCAACTGCGCCCGGTAGTGGGCGACGAGCCGACGCCGGAACTTCCTGCCGCCGCTCCTGTTGCCGCCCGTTCCCCGCTCCCGTTCCCGCAGCTGCTCGGCACCGTACTCGCGCAGATGGACAGGCAGCCGATACCGGTCACCGCGCTCGTCCAGGCGCAGCACGACCGACTTCTCGGTGAGCCCGGCCAGGTGCGTCAGGACGCCGCGCGCGGGCAGTTCCGCGTCCGTGGCGACCGCTTCGACGGCGGCGAGGCCGAAGGGCCCGGCGAAGACGGACAGCCGCGCCCACAGCAGGCGTTCGGCGGGCGTGCACAGTCCGTGGCTCCAGTCCACGGACGCGCGCAGTGTCCGGTGCCGTGGCAGGCATGCCGGCCGGCCGGGGCCGAGCAGCGCGAAGGTGTCGCCGGGCAGCGCCGGGAGCCGGTCGAGCGGCAGGGCCCGCAGCCGCAGGGCGGCCAGCTCGATGGCGAGCGGCAGGCCGTCCAGACGGCGGCAGAGCGCGGCGGCCTGCGCGCGGTTGCCGTCGGTCAGGGCGAATCCGGGCGCGACGGCGGCGGCCCGCTGGACGAGCAGCGTCAGCGCGTCACTGTCGCCCGTACCGCCCGTACCGCCCGTACCGCCCGTACCGCCCGTACCGCCCGTACCGCCCGTACCGCTCGCACCACCGGTGTCCCCGAGGGGCAAGGGCGGTACGAGCAGGACATGTTCACCGGGCGCGTCGAGCGCTTGCCGGCTGGTGGCCAGGACCGTCAGGCCGGGGCACTGGGCCAGCAGCAGGCCGGTCAGTGTCGCGCAGGCGTCGCGCAAGTGCTCACAGGTGTCCAGGATCAGCAGCAGCTCGCACTCGGCCAGGTACGCGGTCAGCGCGTCCACGGGCGGGCACGACGCCCGCCCGGCCACTCCGAGTGTGCCGGCGACGGCCTCCGGCAGCAGGCCGGGGTCCCGCAGGCCCGACAGTTCGACGAAGCGGGCGCCGTGCGCGTGGTTTCCCGCCGCCCGCGCAGCGGCCCGCAGTGCCAGCCGGGTCTTGCCGACGCCGCCGGGGCCCAGCACGGTCACCAGGCGTGCCGTGGCCAACAGGTGTTCAGCGGCGGCCAGTTCACCCGCCCGCCCGACGAAGCTCGTCAGTTCGGCGGGCAGTTTCCCGCGGGGTGGCCGGGCGGAGCCGAACGCCATGTGCATCACCGTCCATGCGAGGATGCCAAGGTAAGGCGGCGTCTTCGGGGCGGGCGTGCCGGGATCACACCGGGCGCGTGATCAGCTGGATGATGGCGGGACGCGACCGGGACGTAATCGAAGTATGTCTTCGTACGACCGGTTGAAGACCGGAACGGATCGCGATCGGCGGCGCGTCACGGGCGTCGGCCGCCGTCTCGCGCGTCCCTCACGACAGGCGTACGGCCCGGCCCCTCCACCGCCCTCTACGGGCGGCTGGACGCCCGTACCCGCAGGGACCAGCCGTGGTGGCGGACGGTCTGCGGCGCGGCGCGGCCGGCCAGGATGTCGCAGAGCAGGGCGGCGCAGGCCCGCCCGTACGCGTCGGGGCGCAGGTCGATCGCCGTCACGGGCGGTGCGCAGGCGCGCAGGGCCGCGCCGTCCACGCAGGAGGCGACGAGCAGGTCCCGCCCGACCGTACGGCCGAGTGCGGAGGCGGCCCGCAGGACGCCGGTGGCGGCTCCGTCGGCCGCGCAGACCACCGCGTCGACGGAAGGGTCGGCCGTCAGCAGGTCGGCGGTGGCCTGCGCGGCCTCGTCGGGAGTGGCGGCGAACGGCACGGTCCGTACGGCGACTTCGGCCCCGGCCCCGGAGGTCCCGGCGGCTCCAGGAATCTCAGTAGCCCCGGAAGTCCCAGGAGCCCCCTGCGCGCGCCCCCAGGCGTCCGCCGCCTCGCGCAGTGCGGTGGCCCACGCGGAGGTGCCCGCAGGTGCGAGCAGCGCGGGGCGCCGGGCGCCGGATTCCCGTACGTGGTCCAGCAGCGCGGTCAGCGAGGCGGCGTTGTCGCAGACCACGGCGCCCGCCGGGGCGGTGCCCGTGCCCAGGTAGCGCTCGCCGGTGACGACCGGGACGCCCGCGTCGAGCAGCCCGGGCACGGTCGCGTCGGCGGCCTCCGGGTCGATCACGAGCAGCCCGTCCACACGCGAGGCGAGCCGCCCGGCGCCCCCGCCGTCCGGGGCCAGCAGAACCACGTCCAGGCCGTCCTCCTGGGCGCGGTGCACCGCCCCGAAGGCGAGGGTCATGTAGTAGTCCAGCCGGGTCGCGGTGCGCGGCAGGTGCAGTCCGATCGCGCCGGTGCTGGCGCGGCGCAGCCGCTGGGCGGCGCTGTTGGGGCGGTAGCCCAGCCGGTCGGCGGTGTCGCGTACCCGGCGGCGGGTGTCCTCCGCCACCCGGCCGGAGCCCTGGAGCGCGTCGGAGACGGTGCTCTTGGAGACCCCGGCGGCCCGCGCGACGTCGAGCAGGGTCACGGTGCGGCGGCTGGTCACGGGGCGCAAGTCTAGACGTACGGGTACGGGCCCCAAGCCGCGCGTACGCCGCCGGGCCACCAGCTCCGCCCTCCACCCACCCCCTTGCCGGAACGTTCCGGCAAGCCCTACATTGCCCCTGCCGGAACGTTCCGGCACCTGCCTCCCAGCCCCCTCCGCACCCCTCCCCGGGAGCCCCCATGCGTGTGATCACGGCCCTCACCCCGCCCGCCTCGCCGACCCGCACCCGCCCGGCCGAGCGCACCCCGCTGCGCGTCGCCCTCGTCCAGCAGCGCTGGCACCAAGACCCGGACGAACACCGCGCAGCCCTCAAGGAAGGCATCCGACTGGCCGCCGCCGAGGGCACCCGCGTCGTCTGCCTCCAGGAACTGACCCTTTCCCCGTACTTCGCGGTCCTCCGAAAGGCCGACCACCCGGCCCCCGTCGAACCGGAGGACCTGCGCACCGGCCCCACCGTCACCTTCGCCACCGAGGCGGCCCGCGAGTACGGCGTCCACGTACACGCCTCCCTCTACGAACGCGCGGACCCGGCCCCCGCCCCCGACGGCCTCGGCTACAACACCGCCGTCCTCGTCGCCCCGGACGGCACCCTCGTGGCCCGTACGCGCAAGACCCACATCCCCGTCTCCGAGGGCTACTACGAGGACCACTGGTTCCGCCCCGGCCCGGCCGGCCCCGACGCCTTCCCCACCGTCCCCGTCGCGAACGCCACCTTCGGCCTGCCCACCTGCTGGGACCAGTGGTTCCCGGAACTGGCCCGCGCCTACTCGCTGGCCGGCGCCGACGTCCTGGTCTACCCCACCGCCATCGGCTCCGAGCCCGGCCACCCCGGCTTCGACACCCAGCCGCTGTGGCAGAAGGTGATCACCGGCAACGCCATCGCCAACGCCACCTTCATGATCGTCCCGAACCGCATCGGCACCGAAGGCCCGCTGACCTTCTACGGCAGCTCCTTCATCATCGACCCGTACGGCCGCGTCCTGGCCCAGGCCCCCCGCGACGAACCCGCCGTCCTGGTGGCCGACCTCGACCTGGACGCCCGCCGCGACTGGCTGGAACTGTTCCCGTTCCTCACCACCCGCCGCCCGGACGCGTACGGGCCGCTGACGGCGACGGACTGAGGGCGGCTCAGAGAATCTTCTGCCCCGCTTCCAGGCGCCTGAGGGCGGCGCGGGCGGCGTTCACGAAGTCCCAGAAGACCGGCTTCTGTTCCAGCTTCCGTCCGTCGGCGGTGTTGTGCACGAACATCGACTTGCGCAGGTCCGTGGTGATCTCCAGCTGGGCGCCCATGCCGGGCATCGTGCGGTTGACGATGTTCTCCGGGTCGGTGCCGGCGAGGGCGGGGATGCCGGTGGCGTCCTGGGCGCGGATGCCCACCGCCTTGAACTCGGCGACCAGGTACGACCGCAGCGTGGCGTTGCGGCCGCCGACGAGCACGGCCGGGGTCCCGCTCGGCAGCTGGGCCTGCTCGGGCTTGCAGCCGTGCAGGCTCAGGGCGTTCAGGCTCCCGGCGCACAGTGCGCGGGCGACGTGGTCGTCGCAGTTGGAGGAGGTGATGTGGAGCTTGCCGTTGTCCTCTTTGAGAAGGCCCTCGAACATCCAGTAGTCGTAGACCGGGCCCTGGGCCGGCCTGGGCGCGTTGTCCTTGGGGTCGTATCCGGCGATGGCGAGGCACAGTTCGGACGTGCCGATCTCGATGCCGCCGCCGTGCGGGGCGAGGATCACCGACTTGGCGAACCCGTGGCGCTCGGCGTGGCTGTCGTCGAACATCGCGTGGCGGCGGTGGCGGCGGGCGTAGTCCGTGCCCTCGACGAACGAGGGGTCCGCGTACAGGACGGTGTTGGACGCTATCTCCACATCACTCGCGGCGGCTGTCGCGGCGTACGCGTCCGGCGCGGCGAGCCCGGCGAGAAAGGGTGCCGCGGCGGTGGCCGTCGCGGCGGCCAGCAGGGTGCGTCTGCTGGGTGCGGGCATTGCGGTCATGGTGGGTTCCCTCCGTTGAACTGCCTCGGATAATTCGAAAGATACGGGTAAGACATACAGGGCCCGCGGGCCGCTGCACTACCCGGACCTCGGGAAAGATCCGCACGCCGGGACGCCGCCCCGCCCGCTCAGTCGAGGTACTGGGCCTCCCCGTTGCCGAGCGACCAGTCGGCGTCGCTGTTCTCGGTCAGGACGACGAACACGTTGCGCGGTTCCGTGCCCGCGTACTCCTGGGCAAGCTCGGCGATACGCCGGTACAGCACCCGCTTCTGCGCGGCCGGCCGGCCACCCCGCAAGGTGATCGCCACGTACACGATCCCGTCGTCCCGCTGCACGCCGAGATAGGTGCCGTGCCGCAGCACGCCGCGCTCCCCGTCGTGCCCGCTCAAGATCTGGAAACGATCGTCCTCCGGAAACCCCATCGCCTCCCCCAGGGCCTCTTGGACGGCCCGCCCCAGTGCCTTCAGCCGCTGGGCGTCACACCCCATGGCGTCGATACGGACGAGTGGCATGGGGCCTCCAGAGGGTTCGGCGACGTATCACGCCGACTGTACATACCAGTAGGTACAGCGATGGGGGCGGGGTGGGGTCCGCAGCGTTCCCATCGGGGCGGGAGTCGCACCGTGCGTGAGTCGAACCGTTCGGAGACGGGGGCCTGTTCTCAGATGGGAAGCCTCCATCCCGGCCCTTCCGCGGAGCCGAGCCATACGCGTTGGCAGCCCGGGGTGACGGTGATACCGAAGCCGGACTGATGCGGAGCGCCGGCGGCCTGCCACGCTTCGACGGCGGCCTCGACCAGGTCCCACAAGGCGAGCGGGCCACGTTGGACGACGGTCCACCCCTCGCCGTCGGGACTGCGCCGGGTGCGTGCCTGCGATCCGGTGGCCACGTCGATCAGAAGCTGCTCATCGCCGGCCCCGAGACGGTGTGCGGAGGGGGCGGCGAGCTGTGCGACGAACCGTCCGGTCCAGTCGTCGAGCAGCGCGGGGGAGACGCGGGTTTCGCGTTCGCTGCCGGGCAGCAGCTCGATGGTGCCGTGCGGTGGGTGATCGTGCGGACGCGCGATCATGAAGGAGGTGTACCCGGGCAGGAACCTGCCGGACGCGCCGCCCTCGTCGTCCACGGTGAGCCGCACCAGGCCGTGCCCGCTCATCCAGCCGCCCAAGGTGACCAGGACGGTGCCGCCGGGGCGTACCTGCTGTAGCCAGCGGTGGGGGATGTGGCGGACCGAGCAGGCCGCTACGAGTCTGTCGTACGGGCCGTGCCCGGGGTGGCCGAGCAGGCCGTCGCCGACGATGAGGTGCGGATGCTGGTCGAGGGTGGCGAGGGCTTTGCGGGCCCGCTCGGCGACGCGGGGATCGACCTCGACGGACGTCACGTCCTGCGCGCCGAGCACGGCACACAGGAGGGCCGTGGAGTACCCGGTGCCGGTGCCGATTTCCAGCACCCGGTCGCCGGGTTCGGCGCCGACCTGCTCGATCATCTGCACGACGAGCCCGGGCAGCGTCGAGGATGAGGTGGGTGCGCCCTGCACGGGGGCGGTGGCGTCTTCGGCGAGGACACCGTCGATCTGCGTCACCCACGTGGTGTTCTGGTTCGCCCAGGTCGACCACTGGGCGGGGTCGGCCTGGTTCCGGCGGGCCGGGGTCCATGTGGTCGGGCCGGGAGGCTGACTGGGCCGGTAGATGGCGGGCCCGAGAAACGCCTCACGCGGTACGGCCTCAACTGCCGTACGCCACGCGGGCGTACGCAGCCACTCGTCAGCGACGAGCCGCTCGGCGAGGGCGCGCCGTTGGGCGCCGGGGTCGTTCATGGGGTGGTGCCTTTCTGGAGGCAGTCGGCAAGGGCAGCCGTGATGGCCGCGCAGGTGGGGGGATCGACAAAGGCCCATTGGCCGTTCGGGTTCGTCTCCAGCCAGACCCATTGCCCGTCCGCGGTCAGGGCGAAGTCGAAGGCGCCGAAGGACAGGCCGAAGGTGTCGAGGTAGGCGCGTACGGCGGTACGGATGGCAGGGGGCGTGGGTACGGGGGTGAAGGTCAGCAGGTCCTGGTGTTGGCGCCAGTCGAGGTGTTCGCCGGTGGTGTCGATGCGGGTGGCGAAGGCCTCGTGGCCGACGGCCGCGAGGCGGATGTCGGCGACCTTCGGTACGCACGCCTGGAAGAGGTGCGGGCAGGCGCTCACCCGGTCGTCGATCTCGTCCGGGTCGACGGTCTTGACCCAGATGGTCCGGCCGGTGCCGTCCTCGGCGGGGAGATGTACGCCGCGTACGGGTTTGTAGACGGCGGCGGAGTGGTCGCTGACGAAGCGGCGGGCGGCACGAGGGTCGTTGGTGACCAGGGTGGGCGGGGCGGTGAGGCCGGTTCGGGCGGCGGAGGCGAGTTGGGCGGGTTTGTATTCGGCGTCGCGGTTCCGCCACGGGTGGTTGACGTACCGGGCCGTGGGGAGCGAGGCGAGGACGCCGGTGTATCCGGCGCCGGACTGCGAGTTGGCGAAGCGTGTGGCGGTGGGTCCGCCGGGGCCGGTACTGCCGTACGGGGTGGGGCGCCGCCAGTAGACGGACCGTACGGACGCCAGGTCCAGCCTGCGCGTGGACGTCTCGACGGTGCCGTGCAGGGCGGCGCCGGTTCTGGTTCCGGTGTCGGTGAACGCCGCGGCCATGCGGGCGCCGGCCGGAAAGTCGACGCTCGGGTCGAGCCGCACAACAGGCGCTCCGCGCCGGTGCAGTTCGGTTACCACCAGGTCCGCGGTGACGTCGCCGAGGGCGGTCACGACGAGTACGGGCGGCGCGCCCACGTCAGTCGGAATCGGTGTCGTGGACCAGGTCATCATCCTGGGGCGCCGCAGGGTTCTTTCCGCCGCTGTCCCCGCCGGTCTGCGTCCGGCTCGCGGTATCCGTGCCGGTGCCGTGCTTGGCCATGTCGAGCCGGTGACCGTCGGCCGTGAAATATCGGCTGGTCTGCGTAGCAGGATCGATGTCGATGCGACTGTGGGGGAGATGGGTCGTGTTCGGGTACGGGGCAAGTTGCGACATGCCCCAGGGAGTTACCTGACTTTGCGGCACAGTGCTGCCTTTCGTGCGAATGGCGTTGCCCGCTCCCGGTCGATCCACGGGAACTGGGCGGGTCCCTCATGCCGTACGGCGATGGGGCATAAATCGACGCTCACCCAATGAATGCGGTGTCGGGGTGGCGTCGCACGGTGAACGTAGCGCCGCACGGATATGGCTTGCAAGTGTGTACCGGTACAAACATGCAGAGCGGCATATGCAAAAACCCCCACCTGACTGGGCGGGGGTGTGCTCGCAGCGCACAGATGTGCGGTGGGTGAAGCTAGTCGCCGAAGTGGTCGAACTCGCCGTTCTTCACACCCTTGAGGAACGAGGCCATCTCCGTACGTGTGGTCGATATTGTGCTGGCGGGTTCGTCGCTTTCGCGCATCATGACATGGCCGTCATGTAGCGCCACTTCGACGCAGTTCTCTCCTTCGCCGCCGGAGAAGGAAGATTTCCGCCAGGCGACCGGGACGCTTGCACTCATGCTGTTCGTCTCACATTTCTTGTGCGATGTGGTGGATGAGCTGCCGTGACTTCGTTTCATCGAGAGATGCGCGTTCGGCGATGGCAAACAGGCCGTGGTACTTCTTCAACTCGGCCTCCGCGTCGAGGAACCGTCCGCCGGAGGCCGAGTCGATCTGTACGGTGTCCAGCTGAGGGACGGTGCCGTGTGCGTACATGACCGGCTGAGTGACCTCGATGAATCTCTCGTTCGTGAACGGGATCACCCGTACGGTAACGGCGGGCATGTGTGAGACCTCGATGAGGTATTCGAGCTGCTCGCGTGCGACCTTGCGTCCGCCGAACCGCATTCGTAGGGCAGCCTCGTGCAGGGTTGCCGCGTATCGGGTCGGCGTCGAGCCTTCGAACGTCGCTCTTCGCTTGAGTCGATGTTCGACGCGAGCCGCTACCTCGTCCGCTGGCAATGTCGGCGTCACGCCTTCGAACAAGGCTCGCGCATAGGTTTCCGTCTGGAACGGTCCGGGCATGGTGGTCGACTGCAACGTGCGGACTGCCGTCGCGTGCAACTCCAGTTCGGCGATGTCCAGCCAACCGGGCGCAAGGATGCCCCGGTAATCGTCGAACCAGTGCGTTCCCCTGCGCTCGGCGGCAATCCCGCACAGGGCGCTGATGAGCGGTTCGTCATCGCACTGGTAGAAGGTGGCCAAGCGACGAATGCGTTCTGCGCTGATCCCGAGGCGACCGGCTTCGATGTTGCTGATCCGGGCCGCATCGGTAGAGAGCAGGCCGCCGGACTCGCGCGCCGTTCTGCCGGCCCGCTCGCGCAGCTTCCGAAGCTCGACACCGAGCCGGACCTGGCGGGCGGTCGGATTATCCCTCGGTGGCATGTGACCCTTCCCCTTGTCATCGATGAGTGTGCCGGGAACGGCGGTACGGGTCCACCTTCAGGGTCAATATTCGGGGTACAGGGTTGTACCGGTGCAGGGTTTCACCCTATGTTCCTGGCAGCACCGCGCCGCACGCCGGGTCACCGAAGTGCAGCCGCTCACACGTGACTTCGGGCATGTGTACGGGAGGTCAGAGCCACGGCGGCGGGTAGCGCGTAACACCGCGTTGGGAGACGTAGCCATGACTCTCGCATCCCCGGAACGAACCCCCGCATTCGCCGGAGCACGTCGCTCGTTCCGGTTCGAGCTGCCCAACGGTGTCACCGCACCGATAATCGCCCGGGCCGTCGTGGCCGACCTGTTGACCCTGTCCGGGAACGGCGGACTGGCCGATGACGCCCGGGTGTTGGTCAGCGAGCTGGTCACGAACGTGTACCGGCACACCCGGGCGGCCGTCGTACGCCTCGATGTGGCCGTGAACCCCGATTACGTACGCGTGGCCGTGTGGGACGACGCCCCGCGCAGCCGGCTCCTCGGCCTGCCCGCCCTTTCCGAGGGGGACTCGGGGCGGGGGCTGTTCCTTGTCGAGTGCCTGGCGTCGCGGTGGGGCATCTACCGGCCCAACACCGAAACCCGCTCCCGTAAGGGCGTGTGGTTCGTGCTCGACAGGGAGGGGCGGGACGGGGACGTTCCCTAGCCGGGGCGGCGGTGGGCGGCCCCGGGCAGGGGCCGCCCCCTCGGGGTCACTCCCCGAGCAGCCCCGGCAGCGCAGCCAGCGTCTGCGGCAGCTGTTCGGCCGGGAGCCCGCCGCCCTGTGCCAGTTCCGGCGATCCGCCACCGCGTCCGTTCAGCAGGCGCTTGACCAGGTCGGACGCGGAGCTGCCCGCCTCGCGGCCGGCCTTGTTCAGGGCGACCACCAGGGCCGCCTTGCCGTCCGCCGCCGAGCCGACGGCCACCGCGGCGGGCTGCCCGGCCGGCAGCCGGTCGCGTACGGCCATGGCCAGCGCGCGGGCTGCGTCGGTGCCGCCGTCTGCGGTGGCCGTGACCACGCGGAAGGCCCCTGCCTGTGCGGCGGCATCGGCGAGCCCGGCAGCGCGCGCCACGGTGGCCTGCTGCCGCAACCGCTGGTTCTCGCGGTCGCTCGCCTTCAAGCGCTCCAGCAAACCGGCGACCCGGTCCGGGAGTTCGGCGCGCGGGCCCTGGAGCTGTTCGGCGAGCTGGGTGACCAGGTCGCGCTCGCGGGCGAGGTAGCCGAAGCCCTCGATGCCGACGGAGGCCTCCAGGCGGCGCATTCCGGCGCCGACGGAGGATTCGGCGGTCAGGGCGACGACGCCCACCTGGGACGCGTGGCTGACGTGCGTACCGCCGCACAGTTCGCGCGACCAGGCGCCGCCGATCTCGACGACCCGTACCTTCTCGCCGTACGTCTCGTCGAAGAGGGCGAGCGCGCCCAGCTCCTTGGCCTCCGGGAGCGTCATCCACTTCACGCCCACCGGAAGGTCGCGGCGGAGCGCCCGGTTGGCGGCCTCCTCGATCTCACTGCGGGCGGTGGTGGACAGGCCGCCGCGCCAGGGGAAGTCGAGGCGCAGGTAGCCGGGGCGGTTGTACGAGCCGGACTGGAGGGCCGTCGGGCCGAGGATTTCGCGCAGGGCGGCGTGGAGGACGTGGGTGCCGGAGTGGGCCTGGCGCGCGCCGAGGCGCCACTCGGGGTCGACGGCCGCGTGGAGGGAGTCGCCGAGGGCGAGTTCGCCGGCGGTGACGCGTACCTGGTGGCCGACCAGGCCGGGGAGCGGGCGCTGTACGTCCAGGACCTCGGCCTCGACCGAGGTGCCGGACAGACGGCCGGCGTCGCTGTCCTGGCCGCCGGATTCGGCGTAGAAGGGGGTGCGGTCAAGGATGACGGTGGCGATTTCGCCTTCACGGGCCACGGGAACGGGCCCTTGGGCGCCGAGTACGGCCAGCACCTTGGAGTCGGTCTCCAGGGTGTCCCAGGCGCGCCAGTCGGTGGGGCCGTGTTCGTCCAGGACGGTGCGGAGAGCCGAAGTGTCCACGGCGCCGCCCGACTTGCGGGCGCGAGCATCGGCGCGGGCCCGTTCGCGCTGTTCGCGCATGAGGGCCGCGAAGCCCTCGCGGTCCACCTCGACGCCCTGTTCGGCGGCCATCTCCAGGGTGAGGTCGATGGGGAAGCCGTAGGTGTCGTGGAGGAGGAAGGCCTGCTTCCCCGGGAGGGAGCGGCTGCCCTCGGCCTTGACCTTGGTTACGGCGGTGTCCAGGACCGCGGTGCCCTGGCGCAGCGTCGCACGGAAGGCGTCCTCCTCGCCCGCCGCCTGGTCGGCGATCCGGTCGTAGGACTCGGCGACCTCCGGGTAGCTGGGGGCCATGCAGTCGCGGGCGACCGCGAGGAGCTCCGGCAGGGCCCGGTCCTCGTAGCCGAGCTGGCGCATGGAGCGGACGGCGCGGCGCAGGATGCGGCGCAGGACGTAGCCGCGGCCCTCGTTGCCGGGGGTGGTGCCGTCGGCGAGCAGCATGAGGGCGGTACGGACGTGGTCGGCGACCACACGCAGCCGTACGTCGTTCTGTTCGTCGTCGCCGTAACGGACGCCGGCGAGCGCGGCGGCACGGTCCAGGACCGGGCGGGTCTCGTCGATCTCGTAGAGGTTGTCGACGCCCTGGAGGAGGGTGGCCATCCGCTCCAGGCCCATGCCGGTGTCGATGTTCTGGCGGGGGAGTTCGCCGAGGATCGGGTAGCCGGTCTTGCCGGTGCCCTCGCCGCGCTCGTACTGCATGAAGACGAGGTTCCAGAACTCCATGTACCGGTCCTCGTCGGCCTCCGGACCACCCGCCCGGCCGAACTTCGGCCCCCGGTCGTAGTACAGCTCCGAGCAGGGCCCGCACGGCCCCGGGACACCCATCGACCAGAAGTTGTCCTCGTCGCCGCGCGAGACGATCCGCTCGTCGGGCAGGCCGGCGATCTGCCGCCACAGGGTGCGGGCCTCGTCGTCGGTGTGGTGCACGGTGACCCAGATGCGCTCGGGGTCCAGGCCGTATCCGCCGTCGGCGACGGGCGAGGTGGACAGCTCCCACGCGAAGCGAATGGCGTCTTCCTTGAAGTAGTCGCCGAGGGAGAAGTTGCCGTTCATCTGGAAGAAGGAGCCGTGCCGGGTGGTGCGCCCGACCTCCTCGATGTCCAGGGTGCGTACGCACTTCTGCACGCTGGTCGCCCGCGGCCAGGGCGCCGCCACCTCGCCGGTCAGGTACGGCTTGAAGGGCACCATGCCCGCGTTGACGAACAGCAGCGTCGGGTCCGGCGTCGGCAGCGGCGCGCTGGGGACGACGGTGTGGCCGCGTTCGGCGAAGAAGTCGAGGAAGCGGGTGCGGATCTCGGCGGTACGCAAAGGGGGCTCCGGGCGGTCGGGTAGGAGGAGGGGGAGGGTGCGGCGGCCGTTACGCGGCGGCCTTCGCCGCCCTGGCGGCCGCCCTGGCGACCGGGTGCAGGGCCGCGTACTCCAGCGGCGCCGACGGGTCGATCGAGAGGTCCAGCGGAGCCGGCTCGGCGCCCGCCCGTACGAGCAGGTCACCGACGGCGGCGATCATCGCGCCGTTGTCCGTGCACAGCCGTAGGGGCGGTACCCGCAGTGTGATGCCTGCCTTCTGGCAGCGCTCCTCGGCGAGGGACCGTACGCGCGAGTTGGCGGCCACGCCGCCCACCACCACCAGCGTGCCCACGCCGTGCTCCTTGCAGGCCGCGACGGCCTTGCGGGTCAGCACGTCGGCCACCGCCTCCTGGAGGGAGGCCGCGCCGTCCGCCACGGGCAGTTCGCCGCCGGTGTGCCGTTCGGCCCAGCGCGCGGCGGCCGTCTTGAGGCCGGAGAAGGAGAAGCCGTACGGGTCGTCGCGCGGCCCGGTCAGCGGACGCGGGAACGCGACGGCCTTCGGGTCGCCCTCGCGCGCGGCCCGGTCGATCGCGGGACCGCCCGGGTACGGCAGGCCGAAGACCCGCGCGACCTTGTCGAAGCACTCCCCGGCCGCGTCGTCGAGGGTGTCGCCGAGGTGCACGATCGGGTCGCGTGCCAGGTCCCGTACGAGGAGGAGGGACGTGTGCCCGCCGGACACGATCAGCACCATGCAGGGGTCGGGCAGCGGGCCGTGCTCCAGGGTGTCGGCGGCGACGTGCCCGGCGAGGTGGTGCACGCCGTACAGCGGCACGCCCAGCCCGTACGCCAGGCCCTTGGCACCGGCCAGGCCGACCTGGAGGGCGCCCGACAGGCCGGGGCCGGTGGTCACGGCCACCGCGCCGATGTCGGCCTTGGTCAGGTTCGCCTCGTCGAGGGCGCGGCGGACGACGGGCGTGAGGGAGTGCACGTGCGCGCGGGCCGCGATCTCCGGTACGACGCCGCCGTAGCGCGCGTGCTCGTCCATGCTGGACGCCACCGCGTGCCCGAGCAGCCGCCCGTCCCGGACGAGGCCTGCCCCGGTCTCGTCGCAGGAGGACTCGATCCCCAGCACCACTGGAGAGCCTGGAGATGACACCGCACCGCTCCTTCGTTCCTGATTCCTGGTACCCGGTTCCCGCCGGATTCGTTCCCGCCGGATTCGTTATTGCGAGTCGTGTGCAATAACCGTTTCCGTCCAGGATACGGCGGTGCGCGCGCTCCCTTAGGGCGCCTGGGGCGCCTGGGGCGCCGCCCCCTGCCCGAGTTCCGCCGCCATCCGGACGTTCCACCGCCTGTCCCGCCCGCTCAGCACCGTCACGGCCAGCGGCGGTACGTCCACCCGCCAGAAGGACGAGGGCGGGGCCCCCAGCGCACACACCACGGACGCACGTACGACGTCCGGCTCCACTACGGCCACGACCCGGCCGCCCTCAGCCGCGAGGCCCGCCAGCCAGTCCGCCACCCGGCCCAGCAGCTGCGCCAGCGTCTCGCCGCCGTGCGGCGCGCTGTCCGCGTCGGACAGCCAGGCCCCGACTGCCGCGGGCTCGGCGGCCAGCACGTCCTCCAGGGCCAGGCCCCGCCAGCGGCCCATCGCGCAGCCCGCCGCGCCCGCGTCCGGGACCGCCCGCAGGCCGAGCGCCTCGGCCGTCTCCCTGCAGCGCGCGGAAGGGGAGGTCAGGGCTCGGTCGGCGGGCAGGGCGGCGGCCGCGGCGCGTACGGCGCGGGCCCGGCGCAGCCCGTCCGGCGTCAGCGGTTCGTCGGCCGGGAAGCGCACCGTGCGCAGGGCGTCGTCGAAGGAGGGTGAGAGCAACATCACCCGAGTTGTCATGGGCACCTCTTCCGTCGCGGAAAACCTGATGGCGCACAAGGGCAACAGAGGGGCGCGCGACCGCCGCCGTGCATCCGCTCGCCCGCCCGCGGGGCCTTTTCCCCGCCGCCGCCACGCGGTACGTTCCCGATGATATTGACGATGACATGACGGAAGCCGGTGGAATCCCGGCGCGGTCGCGCCACTGTGAGCCCGGACCGGGCCCGTACGGAGTACGGGACCGACGGGTGAGCCAGACCCGTCCTGTCGTTACGACTCCCACCGACCGGGACGCGAGTTCCCCCAGGAGGTTCCGCCATGGCCCAGTCCGCCGTACCGCCGACCACCGGCCCCGCCGCATCAGCCCCGGCCATCCCGTCCGCCGCACCCGTCACGCTGCCGATCAGGACGGTCCTGCCGTGGGCGGTCTTCGGCGGCATCCTCATGCTCGTCCTGCTCTACTTCGTCGGTGCCGAACAGGGCGCCACCTCCCTCCTCTCCGGCACCGACGTGCACGAGTGGGTCCACGACGGACGCCACCTGCTCGGCTTCCCCTGCCACTGACCGGGGGAATCCGCACATGAACTCCGCCACCGTCAGATCCCTCCTGGTGCGCGGCATGCTGGCCGGCCTCGCCGCCGGCCTGCTCGCCCTGCTCGTCGCCTACCTCCTGGGCGAACCGCAGGTCGACGCCGCCATCGCGTTCGAGGACGCGCACGCCCACGAACACGAGGCCGAGGTCGTCAGCCGCACGGTGCAGTCCACCGCCGGCCTGGCCACCGGCGTCCTGGTGTACGGCGTCGCGCTGGGCGGGATCGCCGCCCTGGCCTACTGCTTCGTGCTCGGGCGCGCCGGCCGCTTCGGCCCGCGCGCCACCGCCCTGCTGCTCGCCGGCGCCGTGTTCGCCGCCGTCTACCTCGTACCGTTCCTGAAGTACCCGGCCAACCCGCCGTCCGTCGGCGACCCCGACTCCATCGGCAAACGCACCACGCTGTACTTCCTGATGATCGCCCTCAGCGTGCTACTGACCGTCGCCGCGGTCATCCTCGGCAAGCGGCTCGCGCCCCGCCTGGGCAACTGGTACGCGACGGTCGCCGCCCTGACCGCCTTCGCCGTGGCCGTCGGTCTCGCCTACGCGTTCCTGCCGGCCGTCAACGAACTCCCGGCGGACTTCCCCGCCCTGCTGCTGTGGAAGTTCCGGCTCTCCGCCCTCGGCATCCAGCTCGCCATGTGGACCGCCTTCGGGCTGCTCTTCGGCGAACTGGCGGAGCGGGCTGCGGGGGTACGGGCGGGGGCCGCTTCGCGTGCGGCGGGCGGGGGTGCTGTTTCGTCGGCGGGGTGAGGTGGGGGGCTGGCGGGGCTCTGGGGTGCGGGGAATCTCCGTGTCGCGCATTGCGCATCGCGTTCCCCGGAGCCCGTGCCTCGCCCCCCGTACCTCGTCACCCGTACCTCGTCACCCGTACCCGGAGCCGTACGTATCGCAGTCCGGTCGGCTGGTCGTGCCGCTCAGGCGGGCCGGGCCAGCAGCAGCGTCCACCAAGGGCCGCGGTCGTCGGTGCCGTTGTTGATGCCCACCCCCGCGTGCCGGAACGCGCAGTCGGCCAGCACCACCCGGTGCTCCGGGCTGCGCATCCACGCCCGGACGACCTCCGTGGCCCCACGCTGGCCGCGCGCGATGTCCTCGCCCGCGCGGCGCCAGTCGTAACCGACGGCCGAGAGCCGGCTGCCGGGCCCCGAGCCGCCGCGCTCCCGGTGCGAGAGTGAGCCCTCGCGGGCCATGTGGTCGCTGTGCCGCTGCGCGGCCTCGGTGACCGTACGGTGCGCCCGTACGGGACGGCAGCCGGCCTTCCGCCGCTCACGGTTGACCAGCCGGATGACGGCCGCCCTGGTCGCTTCGACGTTACGGGGAAGGTGGGCGAAGCCCGGCGCCCGGAGCGTGCGTGCGGCCGGGGCAGCGGGTGACGTCAGGGCCGGGTGCGCCGGTAGTGCCCTATGTGCCGAGAGCGCGGAGTACGCGGCGTCCGGCAGCCCGGGGCGCTCGCCCGGAGGCGTCGCGACGGCGGCACCGCCCACCGTGAGCCCCGCCAGGACCAGCACCGCCACCACCGCCCGTACCGCGTACCACCCCGCCCGCCGGCCAGCCCCCCTGCCTACAGCCCTGCCTGCACCCCTACCCACATCCCTACCTGCGCTCCCGTCCGCACTCCTGCCCGTACTCCCGCCCATTCGGCCCCTGTTCCTCGACAGTCGACGGTTGTGGCGACCGGTCGTCACCCGGCCGGCGCCGTCCCCGGCAGCCGGCCCGGTGACAGTCTTGCCGTCCCCGCCCCCGTCTCTGTCGCCCACGGCCGATACCCGACCCGTTCGGCTGTACGGGACGGCCGCCCCGCTGACGTACGCCAGATGCATCCCCGCCCGGAACGGGTACCCGCCCGCACATGACCACCAGCACGCCCACCCCCACCCCAACCCCCGCCCCCACCCCTTCCACTCCAGCCCCTTCCACCCCCGCCTCGGTCTCGGCCGTACGCGGCCCCCTCGTCCACTTCCGCGCCGACCCCTTCCGCACCGGCAACACCGAAGCCCTCGTCCACGACCCCGACGGACTGCTGATCTGCGAGGGCGGCCGCATCATCGCCGCGGGCCCGTACGCCGACACCCGCGACCGGCTGCCGGCCGGCACCGAACCCGTCCACTACCCGGGCCACCTCATCACCGCGGGCTTCGTCGACGCCCATACGCACTACGTCCAGAAGGACGCCATCGCCGGCTTCGGTGCCCAACTGCCCGACTGGCTGGAGCACACCTACGTATCCGAGGAGCGCTTCGCCGACGACGCGTACGCCCGGCGCGTCGCCGCCTCCTTCTGCGACGAACTGCTGCGCAACGGCACCACCACGGCGCTGGCCTTCGCCTCCGTACACCCCGGCTCGGCCGACGCCCTGTTCGAAGAGGCGACGCGGCGCGACCTGCGCATCGCCGTGGGCAAGGTCCTGATGGACCGCAACGCCCCCGACACCCTGCTCGACACCGCACAGCGCGGCTACGACGAATCCCTCGACCTGATCCGGCGCTGGCACGGCAAGGGCCGCAACCTCTACGCCGTCACCCCGCGCTTCGCCCCCACCAGCACCCCCGCCCAGCTCGAAGCCGCCCGCGCCCTACGCGCGGACCACCCCACGACCCTCCTGCACACCCACGTCTCGGAACACCGCGACGAGATCCCCTGGGTCCGCTCCCTCTTCCCCGACCGCGACGGCTATCTGGACGTCTACGACCATTACGGCCTGCTCGGCCCCCGCACCGTCCTCGCCCACGGCATCCACCTCACCCCCTCCGAACGCGACCGCTGCGCCCGCACCGGCACGGCCGTCGCCCACTGCCCGTCCTCGAACCTCTTCCTCGGCAGCGGCCTCTTCCCCCTCCGCGAGGCCAAGGAAGGCGACCACCCACTCACCGTAGCCCTGGGCACTGACATCGGCGCCGGCACCAGCTTCGCCCTGCTCCAGACCATGCGCGACGCCCACCAGGTCGCCAAGCTGCGCGGACACGCCCTCGACGCCGTCAAGACGTTCTACCTCGCGATCCGGGGCGGCGCCGAAGCCCTCGGCCTGGCCGACACGATCGGCTCCCTGACCCCCGGTCAGGAAGCCGACTTCGCCATCCTCGACCCCCGCGCCACACCCCTCCTGGCCGCCCGCACCGCCCGCGCCGAGAACATCGAGGACCTTCTCTTCGCCCTGAGCATCCTGGGCGACGACCGGACGGTCCGGGCCACTTACGCGGCGGGGAGGCTGGTGTACGAGCGGGAGGCGGCACCTGCGTCCGCGGTTTCCTCCCGGGCCCACGGCGCGCCCCCGTACCCGCGTTAGCCGGGTGTTAGCGGCGCGGCAGCCCGGCGGTAGTGGCCCCGGCCAAAGTGAATGTCGTACGGAGGAAAGACCGACACCGACTTCCCCGGGGGGACCCGAAATGAGCTCCAACACCACGGCCCGCACCACCCGTCGCCGCACCCTGCGCATCGCCGCCGCGGCCCTGACCGCGGCCGCCGGCCTCACCCTGACCGCCTGCTCCGGTTCGGACGCCGCCGCGTCCAAGCCCGCGAGCCAGCCGGACGCCGCCGCGCCCGCCGAGGCCGGCGGCGCGGACCCCTCCACCGGAACGCAGGGCAACGGCAACGAGGCAGGCGACGCGAAGCCGGACTCCGGCAACGGCGCCTCGTCCCGCGCCGGCTCCGGGGCTGAGGCCGGGGCCGGGAACGGTGCGGCGAAGGGCGCGGGGAAGAGCGCGGTGAAGGGCGGGGGCAAAGGCGCGGGTAAGGGCAAGTCCTGCCGCACGAGCGAGCTGAAAATGGAGGCCGTGGACAGCACGCCCGACCAGAAGGTGGGCGACGTCACCGTTCGGATGACGAACAAGGGTGCGAGGACCTGCTCGGCAGCGGGCTACGCGGGCGTCGACCTGAAGGACGCCGACGGCACCTCCGCGCCTGTCCACCGCAGCGGTGGGCAGCCCCGCATCACCGACCTGAAGCCCGGCGACACCGCCACCTTCAACATCTCCTACAAGGTCGACTTCAGTGGTGACAGCCTCGCCTCCCCGACCAACATCATCGTGACGCCGCCGAACGAGACCCACAGCGTGTCCCTGAAGTGGCCCGCGGATGCGCTGAAGCTGGCCGGCTCGTACGACGAGAACATCAAGGTCAGCCCGGTGGCCACCGCCAACTGACCACCGCGGTCAAGCACCCGTCGTGGGCGCGTCACCTGTCATCCGACATCCGGGGACAGCACACCTGGACCAGAAGCGCGGCTGCCTGAGCCCGTGCCTCACGCAGCCACGCCGACCGGTCGGCCTCGGTCGAGTCGGAGACGGTACGGAAGACATGCCGCCGGACGTCCGTGACACCCACGTACGGCAGGACGCACGCCGCCCAGATCCGCTGCAGCGGGTCACCGAACTCGCGCTCCTCACGCTCGGCGGGAGTGTCGGACGTGTTCAGCACCAGCGCCCGCCCGGCCCTCAGCAGGCCGACGGGCTCCCCGTCCGCGGACCCGAGCTTGTAGGCGACACCGGGCGCCAGCACCCGCTGCACCCACCCCGCCAGCACGGCCGGCGGCATGCCCCACCAGTTCGGATGGACGAACACCATGGCATCGAGCGTCGCCACCTCGGCCCGGTGGCGCGCCGTCCACGCGTCATCCGGCTCCTCGGCCGCCCGTACCGTCTCCGTACCGTCCGCGGACAACAGCGGATCGAACCCCTCGGCATACAGATCGTGCGTGACGACCTGGCACCCCCGGCCACCCAGCTCCGCGGCGACGGCATCGGCCAGCGCGTGATTGAAACTGCCCGGACGCGGATGCGCGAGATAGACCGCAGCCTTCATGAGTGCTCCCCCTGATGGTCACGCACGAGTCGACGAGTTGATACGAGCATCGGTACGTGCTTATTTCTACCCGCCGGCGGCCCACTTCTTGAGCGCGTCGCGGTTCTCGAACTGCGCGACGTTCTTGTCCAGCGGCCGGTCGGTGTGCTGGTGGATGAGCCACTTGCCCTTGATCCGCGGCTTGCCGGGGCTCACGTAATCGGCGATCCACAGCCCGTCCGCCGCGTACGACGTGGTGTCGTGCCCCTTCCAGAAGGACACGTTGGTGTACAGCAGCACGCGATGGCGCGGAGCGAGCTTCTTCACCTCCCGCAGGAACTGGTCCTTCTGCGCCCCGCTCGCATGCGTACCGGAACTCGTCGTCTCCCAGTCGGCGGCGAGCAGATCGCCGTCCTTCGCGCCGCACTTCTCGACGAAGTACCTGGCCTGCGCCTCGATGTTCCCGGGCCACAGGAAGTGGTAGAAGCCGACCACACACCCCGCTTCCCGGGCCTTGGCCGCCTGATCCGCCCGATGCGGACTGGCGTAGGAACGCCCCTCGGTCGCCTTGATGAACACGAAGTCCAGGCCCTTCGCGTCGTACGAGGTGTTGTGGGCGGAGATGTCGACGCCGTGCAGCATGAGGTGCCTTTCGGTGGTGGCCACCGGTGGTGGCTTTCGTGGTGGGAAGTGAGGCAACGAGTCGCGCGATAGGCCCGGAGGACCTTCTCGCCCGAAAACGATGCAAGCCCTTCGCAGCAAGCCCCCGTCAGTAAGCACCCGTCAGTGAGCCCTCCCCACTACATTCCCCACATTCCGCGCGTGTCATCCCCAACCACCGCGCGCCCCCGGGGCATTCGTGTGCGCTCCCACCCCTTATTCCGCCCCCTGCGGCAGGCCGAGCAACTCCCTCATCGACTCGGCTGCGCGTACAGCCGCGTCCGCGCAGCAGTTGTTGAACAGCACGTGCACCCGACCGGTCCGCTCCGCCATCGCTCGTAGGCGCGGCACCCATTCCGCCAACTCCGCCTCCGTATAGGCGTACCGGAACCGCTCCTCCTTACTCCCCGTACCCCAGGCGGAGTTACGGCCGTGAAAGCGCACCACAGCCAACCGGTCGTCCGTGACGGGAGTGACCGGAGGTATCGACACAGGCAACGTCTGCACCATGTCCACGGCCACCGTGGCCACCCCCAGCTCCTCCAGCATCGCCGCCGTCGACGCCTGCCGTTCCCTGTCCCGCCACCACTCGGGATGGCGGAATTCCACCGCCACCGGCCAGCCTTCCGTACGCTCCCGGCACCGCCTGAGAAACGCCTCCGCCCGCGCGCCCGGCGCGAACCACGGCGGAAACTGGAACAGCAACGTGCCGAGCCGCCCGGCTGCCCGCAGCGGCCCGACCGCCCCACTGAACCGCCGCCACACCTCGTCCAGCAGCCCGCCGTCGTCCCCGTTCGCGTACTCCCTGCGCCGCGCGGCGGCCGACCGCAGATCGACGGGCAATGCGGCAGGCCGCGTCGGATGCCCGGTGAGCAACGAAAACGCCTTCACATCAAACCGGAACCCGTCCGGCGTCCGCTCCGCCCACAACCGGCTGTTGCGCTCACTCGGCAGCGAGTAGTACGTGGCATCGACCTCCACCACCGGAAACCGCCCCGCGTAATGCCGCAACCGCCCCTCCGCGTCCCGCCGCCCCGGCGGATACCACCCACTGGAAACCAGCGCCCGATCCGTCCACGAACACGTACCGACCAGAATCTCACCCATGGAAGCCCGGTTACCCAGCCAGGGGAAAGCCACCAGACCGGCCCGGGTGCCACTCCCTCCCCGCCACTCACCGTCAGACAGGTACGCGTTCCGTCCCGAACGGATTGTCGATGACATAACGCCACAGCCCGTCCGCTCCCCGACGCGCAACGCCCGTGGCCGTGCCCTCGATGTGCACGTGACCGTCGTCCGGCCCGGGACCGTCGATGACCCAGTCGACGATCAGCAGCGCGATGTCGTCGGCGACGTACGTATGCCGGGGCCGTACGGTGATCGGCAGCCCCGATCCGAGGTGGTCTGCCGTCGCCTCGGCCAGGGCCTCCCCGGTAACCGGCCGGCCGGGACGCGGGACGAAGACGCCGCCCGGCTCATAGACCCGCACCATTTCGGCGACTTCCCCGGTGTTGAAGGCGGCGGCGAATACCGCCGGGTGTTGCTCCGGGACGGTGGTCAGGGAAACAGTGGGCGCATGGCCCCGTTCGATGTTCGGTTCGACGCTCATGACGGCAGCAAAGCCGCCTCCGAAGTAGCTCACCAAACAGAAACTCACCTACCCGGCCCTGCCGCGGCGGCCCGGCCCGGCACGCCCACCGGCTGGGACGGCGACTCGTACCCGACGTCCGCGGACGCACCACCCGCCCCGACCCCGACTGCCCGGTCGAAATCGCCCTCGCCGCCATCTCCGGCCGCTGGACAACCCTCGTCCGGCGCGAGCTGATGCACGGCCCGCATTCCTTCCGCACCCTGAGCACGCGCCTCCCCGAAATCAGCCCCAAGGTACTCACCGACCGCTTGCGCACCCTCGAACAACGCGGCCTCCTGACCCACGAACGCCTCCCGGGCTTTCCCGTACGAACCCGCTACCGCCTCACCCCGGCAGGCCAGTCCCTGCGCCCACTGCTTGTGGAGCTGTACCGCACGGGAGCGACCCTGGCTAAGGCGTGAAGTACGCCTGTCACGGGACGTATGACACGGCACCGGCACGGGCACCGGCGAGGGCATCTTCATGGTTTGGCCCCCCGCGACTTGCCGCCCGGCCGTCGTCGCGTGCCAGCCGGCCTGACGTCCCGGCCTGTGGCCCTGGTCAGGCGCCCGGTTGGCGTTGGGTAATCTGCCAGCGGCATGACAACTACGGGGGAGGGTGTCACACGAGTGTCCGGTAAGACGGCGGTTGACCCGGCGGAGCTGCGTTCGTCCGCGCAGGCCGAGGACGCGATAGCGGACGACATGAAGGACCCGAACAACAAGGCGATCTCCACGTCCAAGGACGCCGCCCAGGCGCTCAAGGGATGGGCGGTCGGTACGGCTCTCCAGCAGATCGCCGACAGCTGGAAGCCCTCCTTGGACGGGATGCACGCCCGTGCGAAATCGGGCGCGAACAATCTCCGTGCGACCGCATCCGGTCACGAGTGGAACGATCAGGACACCTACCGGGACTTCGAGAAGACCGGCGACCAGGCGCAGACCCAGTCGGGGCTGCAGTCGATGAGCGCGCCCGCGAGTGGTCCGGGCGCCATCGGCGGGCCGGGCGCGGTGGGCTCGGAGGGCACCCATCCCACGCCGGGCGGGAACCGTCTGCCGGGCCCGGGTGGTGCCATCGGCGGACCCGGTGCCGTCGGTTCCGAGGGCAGTTCCCCGATGCCGGGAGCGAACCGTTTCCTCGATCGCGACGGTGGTGCCATCGGGGGGCCGGGTGCGGTGGGTTCGGAAGGTACTCACCCGATGCCGGGCGCGAGCCGGCTGCCGGGTCCGGGTGGCGCCATCGGCGGACCGGGTGCGGTCGGTTCCGAGGGCACGCATCCCATGCCGGGCGCCAACCGGCCCGGGACCGACGGCCCCGCGTACACCGGCCCGGATCCCGGCGCGAAGTGGACGCCGGAGGACATGGCGAAGGCCAAGCCCATGTCGGCCCCGGTCGACGGCTCGCCCTTCGGGTGAGCAGGGACGGGTGGGCTGCTCGGGGCCACCGCGACCGGGCCTGTTCACAGTTACCTCCACAGTCACTGTCACACCCACCGGCCCCTTCCCACCCACCACCCACCCACCCGGACCCTTCATGACCGCCCGGATTTCTCATGACACCGACACGGGAAACCGTCCCGACGGGGGAAAGCGCAAGTGAGTTCCATATACGCACGCCTCTTGAAGCAGGATCTCTCCGACTTCGAGGAATCGGCCGCGGCGTGGCGAAAGCTGTCCACCACCATGGACACGCTCAACGACCAGCACCGCTCCAAGGTGACCGGGCCGCTGCACGCCCAGTGGGAGGGTGACGACGCCAACGCGGCGCTCTTCTTCCTCGAAGACCTGGAGAAACGTTTCGGGATCGTCCGTACGGAGGCGATGGCCATCGCCGAAGTCATCACCGTCGCGCACGCCAAGTTCCAAGCGGCCCAGAAGAGCCTGCGCGACAGCGTGAAGGGCGCCGAGGCCGAGGGCTTCGTCGTGGGGGACGACGGCAAGCTGTCGCCGTCGGCGAGCCAGAAGGAGGCCACAGCCGGTGACGACACCCAGGCCCAGGCCGACCGGGCCTCCCTCTCCATGCTGATGGACACGTACCAGCGGGACATCGACATCGCCCTCGACGACGCCAAGGAGGCCGACGAAGAGGCCGCCAAGGGCCTCGGTGTCCTCGACGGCGACATCCTCCAGGGCAACATCGACGACTCCGCGGGCGAGGCCCGGGACGACGTCGCCCAACTGGGCAAGAAGATGGACCTGCTGGCCGCCCCCGTCGCGCCGGAGGACCCCAAGGAAGCCGCCAAGTGGTGGAACGACCTCACGCCGGACCAGCGCGCCTCCCTGGCCGCTCTCCACCCGGAGGTGATCGGCAAGACCGACGGCCTGCCCTCCAACGTCCGTGACGACGCCAACCGGCTCGCCCTGGAGCAGGAGCTGAGCGGGATGGAGAACTACGAGTACCACGACAAGTACTCCACCGACGATTACAACAAGCGCCTCAACAACCTCCAGACGCTGCAGCGCGAAATGGACAAGCGGGACGGCGAGACCGGCCGCAAGGAGCTCTTCCTGCTCGACTTCGACCCCAAGGGCGACGGCAAGGCCGTGATCGCCCAGGGGAATCCCGACACGGCGGACAACGTCGCCGTCCAGGTGCCCGGCACCGACACCACCATGGAGTCCACCGGCGGACAGCTCGACCGCATCGACAAGCTCCAGCGCGCCGCCATGCGCGAAGACCCGACGGCGAGCACGTCGACGGTCTACTGGCTCGGCTACGACACCCCGGAGATACCCGTCTCCCAGGCCGCGAACCTCTCCGTCGCCGGCACCGGCCGGGCCGAGGACGCCGCACCGGACCTGCGGAACTTCACCCACGGACTGCGCGCCTCCCACCAGGGCGAACCGGCGCACCTCACCGTGCTCGGCCACAGCTACGGCTCCACCGTGGTCGGCGCCGCCGCCGCGCACGACGGGGGCCTGGGCGCCGACGACATCGCCGTGGTCGGCAGCCCCGGCATGACCGTACGGAACGCGGACGAGCTCAACATCGACCCCGACCACGTCTATGTCGGCCGGGCGGAGGACGACGGCATCAAGTGGGCCGCCGGCGCGACCCTCGGCTCGGACCCCGCCATCACGGACATGTTCGGCGGGCACCGGTTCAAGGTCGACACCGAGGGGCACAGCGGCTACTGGGACGAGACGAAGGACGGCCCCAGCCAGAGCCTCGCCAACCAGGGGAAGATCATCGCCGGCTCCTCGCCGACCCCCGCCCCCAAGGAACCGGTCGGCGACCCGAACCGCCCGAACGTCCCGCTGGGACCCCACCCGTGAGCCGCGGCCCGTCCTCCGACGCGCCCCGGACGGGCGGCGGTCTGTCCTCCGACGCGCCCGTACGCCGCAGCCGCAGACCGTTCTCCCGCCCCCTGCTCGCCCTGTCCCTCCTGTCCCTCCTGTTCACCGGAGCCTGCGTGTCCCAGCCGTCCGACCGCGCCGACCAGCCGTCCGACAACATCAACGCCCCCCTGCCGCGCAAGAGCCGGGAAGACGCCCTCAACTGGGCCAAGAGCTACACCTCGACCATGGCGCACTACGCCGAGGTGACGATCGCCGACAGCCCCGGACCGTTCACCGACTTCGAGTCCTGCGTCGGCAAGAACGACGAGGTGGCCGAAGACGGCCGCTTCAGCCTCACGTACACCGTGTACGCCCACCTGCCCCGCGCACAGCACATCGCGGCCGTACGGAAGCTGCGCGCGGCCCTGAAGGACCACGGCGTCAACGTCTCCGACTACACGGAGGAGGCGGAGGCCCAGAAGGTGACCCTCTACGGCAAGCAGCCCACCGAAAAGTTCCTGATCATCGCCGACACGGTGAAGCCCCCGAACACCCTGCGCCTCTCCGTCAGCACGTCCTGCTTCCTCCCGCCGGGGGCGAAGCAGCAGCAGTTCTGACGGCCGTCCCGCCGGCAGACCGGGCCCGTCCGGAAGCGCAACCGCTTCCGGGCGGGCTTCCGGACGGCCTTCCAGCCGGGCGCGGCACTCGCGTGTGACCGACCCCACGCCCAGGACACGGCCGCCCGGGAGGCGCCCCGGCGGTCGACCGAACCGGAAGCCGCTGGAAGCCGCTCCGGAACGCGACGAAGGCCCCCACCGCGGACGGTAGGGGCCTTCGACGTAGTGCCCGGTGAGGCACTGGCGGAGGATACGAGATTCGAACTCGTGAGGGGTTGCCCCCAACACGCTTTCCAAGTCTTCGTCTGCGGGTTCGGTGGGGGACAGGGGTGTCCTGGCCTGGGGCGGGCCGGGGAGCAAGGTGGGCGGCGAACGGCGCTGGACGGGGGCGAATGAGACCAAAACTGAGACCAGAGAAACTGGCCCTTTCCGATGGTCAGAGACTCGCGCGGGCACGGTGGGGAGTCCCGGTTCCCTCAGATGTCCGGTTGTTCTAGGAGCGGCCGATGTCCAGGTCCAGAAGCTTGGGTAGCGGCATGCCGCTGTTCCAGAAGCCCAGGTGATCGATGTCGACGAGCGCTAGTTGGTGCCTGCAGGCGAAGACGAAGGCTGGCTTGGTGAGGCGTCGGCTCCGTGTCGGAGCGGACGGTGGCGTTGAACGTTTGAAAGCCCCGGCTGCCGATCGAGCGATGTCTCGCATACCGCTTGCACTGGGTCGCGATCTTGCATCGGCGTCCAGACCATCGGCGCTGTTGACGCGCTGGACGCGGTGCAGCCTCCCGTCGGGACAGCTCGGCTATGTACACCACAAGCTTTCGGTCGACCATCACCCACACCGTGTCCAATGATCGGCGGGCCTGTACGCGGTCCTGCTCCGCGAGCCGCGCCCGCTCGGCCCGTGTCTCGCGTTGCCCGACGCGTACAAGGCCGTGATGACAGCCACCCCGGCCAGCACCAACAGCACCGTTCCCATACTCGGCCCTCCCTATCTCGGCTGCCGACATGTCCTACGTCCCCACCCCGTCGTGGGTCTATCCGGCCGACCGATGCTTCTTGTCCACTGCGGTGACGGCATCCAGGGGCCCAGCGCATGGCCTGTACGTGTGGGCGACACAGAGAAGGGTTACCAGCGACGCTAGATGCCTTTGCCATGAAGTCTTCATTGCAGTTTTATGGAGACATGCCACTGCCCAAGCGCATGATCACACCCGGACGCCTCGCGGCGCTGCGTGAGCAGGCAGGATTGTCGAAGGCTGAACTTGCCCGGCGAATCGGTGTGTCGACGCGCATGGTGTTCTTCTATGAGGAGGGCAGGCACACGCCGACTCCGCAGCGGCTGCAGAAGATGGCCGAGGCGCTGCGCTGCGATGTGGAGGAGCTCACCGGGGTCCGCCGGGGTGAGGAAGGGCTCGTCGACCTGCGTTTCGCTGCCGGCCTGCCGCTCGACCGGGCAGTCGAGCTATTGCGCAGGACATCCGTCGGGCGTGACCTCTGTCTGTCTGCGCCGCGGCTCTCCGCTCTGGAACAGGGACGTCCCGTACGTGGCCGGAACTGGCGGGACCACGACGTGGTGGGACGACTTCCCGCCGCTCTGGCCAAGATCTATGGCGTGCCGGTGCGCATGGTGGTGGACGCCTGGATGCGTACCCGCCCCGACGAGCCGGCGCCGGTGCGGCCGAGGCGACGGGCCCCGAGGGCACCGAGCGGGTCGGCTGACGCTGCCTGGCGGTCGTTGAACGAGCGGCAGCGGGTCTACCTCGGCGAAGTCCTGCGTGATGAGCGCATGACGGAGACGGAGATGTGGATGCGCAGGGTCCACCATCTGCCGGTGCCGCGGCCTGCGGAGTGGCGCAAGCTGCCTCTCGCTCTGCGTGCACCAGCACGCGTCGTGGGCTATACGCGGTTGCAGGAGCGATTGCGTTACACGGGCGTTCACGATCCCGGAGCCGGTGCGACCGTGCATGCTCTGGAACGCCGCGGGCTGTTGGTGACCAGCACTGATGTAGTGCGCCACCCGGTAGCAGGCGAGGTGACCAGGGTGCGGGTGGAGATGACGAGGCGGGGTAGGGCAGCCGCTCGCGTGGGGCTGGGGGAGTCCGCGGAGCAGCAGCCCGATATGCCGCTGCTGTCCGAGTGGCTGTGGGGCGTCTTGGCCCGGGTGGCCAGGGCGGGCCCGGACGGTCTGGAGGGAGACACACTGTCCGGCCGGGCGCCGTTCTACCTGGGTGTCGGTTACAAGAGTAAGTCGGCAGGGCGGCCGAGTCGCGGATTCATCGACGAGGTGCCGGTGCTCGCGGCCGACGGGAGCCACGTCGTCGGTTATCGGTGGAAGCTGACCCCGGTGGGTCTGCGGCACGCAGTCGAGTACCTGGACGAGTACCGTCAGCGATACCCCCGGGTCGATCTCACAGGCTTCACGCTAATCGCTGACGGTGACTCGTAATACGTCTTTGCCTTAAGTCGCCAGGCGGATTGTCAGTGGTGGCTTCTACCCTCTGGACTCATGGAGAACGCGACGAACGATGATGTTCGGCCGGTCGATGAGATCTGGGTGAAGTCCCTCGTGGCGCGCTCGGTGCTGCGTGCCGCCGACGCGGTGACGGCCCCCGGTGTGAAGCCCTCCTCCCGTCTCGGGACGCTGATGGAGTGCCATGGTGCGCTGTTGGCTGCGCGTGGTCCGGGAAGCGAGCTGTCCTTCGCTGACTTCCGGCGTCAGGTGCGCGGTGATCCCTCCCGGCTCTTGCCCGAGGGCGTTCCCGGGTGGGACGTCGACGAACTGCGCGCGGTCGATTCCGACGGGCACGTCACGGAAGACGCATTCGACATCGACGCGGAGCAGCGTCTGGTGCTTCGTGTCCTGCAAAAGAGGGGCCGGGGCGCCGGTCTGATCAGTGCGCGTGACTTGGATGACGAGGTTGCGCAGGAGACGGCCTTCGCTCAGTTGTGCAAGGCGGGTAACCAGAAGGTCTACGAGAGCGGACGTACCGACCTGATCCGCTACCCGGCGGGCCCGGTGAGCGAACTGAATGAACTGCGACTGCCTCCGCTGATCGTGGATCTGTACGGGGACATCCCCTACGCCTCGACGTACCGGGGCTGGTGGTTCGCGTGTCCGGTGTGCCGGTGGCCGATGCGCGTTGCGTTGCGCCATGAGGCGGGTCGGCAGATCGGTGTGGTCGCCTGCTGGCACAGGCCGCATCAGGAGATGGGCGCTTCCTACCGCTTCCGCCCTGTCGAGGGGATTGTGCCGCCCGAACTATTGCCGGAACCACCTCCGCCACCCCCGCTTGGCCGGGAAGCCGTCCTCTGGCCCGACCTGGAGATCGTCCCGGAGGCGAGACCCGTCGAGGGACACAAGGCCCTGGTCCGGGGTGTGTGGCGGTACACCTGCGTCCCTGGGCTGGCGGAGCTGGCCCTGCGGGACCGGTTGGTCGAGTGTGGCCTCAAGGTGGAGATGTGGCCCGCCCTGGATGCCTACGACCTTCGTGTGCATGTCGGGCGCAAGCGAGCCCGGAAGGAGGAGGAACTCCGCGTGGATGTGAAGGACTACACCTCGGGCACCGCGCTCGCGCAGCTGATCCACGCGCAGGAAGGCGACAGCGGCGGAGCGGAGTGGCTGGTGGTTCCGGACCACCGGGCCACCCAGGTGCCCCTTCTGTCGGGGGTGGGGGAGAAGTATGGATTGAAAGTGACTACCGCGTCCGAGTTCGGTGAGATGGTTTGTGAGCGTTCGGGGGTGGCCTGGTCGTGACCCGGTCGCCTTCCGCAGAGAGGACAGCCCTGTGCGCCGCGCTCGCACTGGCCGCCCATTACTTTCCCGACACGTCCGTGGGCGGCGATGCGCCCGCCGCCCCCTTCCGCAAAGCGGCCTTCCTGCTGACCGGGCAGTTCCGGGCGTGGGACCGATGGCCGGAACTGACGAGCGAGGAACGCCGCCGCATCGTCGACGTGTTTCGCAACGCCCCCGGCAGGCTCGGCGACGTACGGAACTTCACCCCGGCCGCCCGCGCACTTCTCGCGGCTTTCGGCGAAGAGAACCCTGGTGAACCACAGCAACTGCTCACCTTCGAGCCTGTGGGCGGTGATCCGCTCACCGCCGAGGCGGCTGTTCCTCGGGTCGGCGGTGACCTGCTGGCCTACGTCGACCGCCAGATCGCCCGGTACCGGCGGCCCAGTGCGCGGCCGAAGCCCCCCGAGTTCGCCGGCCCCGGAACCTGGAAGACGGGAGAAATCTACGTACCCCAGGTCGGACAGGTGCACGGCCGGCTGACGATCCCCACCTATCCGGGCTTCACCGAAGCGTTTGGCCACGACCGCCTGCCGCACGTCGACTCCGCGTCCCCGTTGGACAACCCCCGCATTCCCACGGAGAACCTGCTCGAACTGGCCGCGCAGATCGAGAGCGGCGAGCCGGAGGAGAAGCGCTACCTCCACGCCACGCTCAAGGGCCTGTTCTCCGTCCTGCAGACGTCCGACTCCGTCAGCCCGCAGGAAGCGCTGCGGATGACGGCGGGCGGCCTGGAGATCTTTCACGCCCCTACCGGGACAGGCAAAAGCGTCCTGGTGCGCGTCCTGGCTGCCTGGTTCGCCCAGCAGGGCCACCGGGTGACCATCGTGCTGCCCGACATCAAGGCGTGCCTGGCCACCACCCGCAAGATCCGGTCCGACTTGCACGTCCTGCAGGACCTCGGCGTCATCGAGCATGAGACCGGCTGCGCGCACCTGATGTCGTCCTCCGGCATGCACGAGCGCGCGCACAAGCTGGCCCGGCTCATCGACGAGGATCCGCAGGCACCTGGGGAGTGGGGTGAGAGCGGCGAACGAGACGTGGATCCGCTCTCCTACGGCTGCGCCCAGCGACCGCTGCTGGAGTCCAGCGCCGACTACCCGCCTGGCCGGGAGCCCTGTCTGTCCCTGTACCGACAAGGCGTGGGCGCATCTGCCTGCCCCTGGATTCCCACCTGTGGCAAATTCGCCCCTGTCTACGAAGCCTGCTCGGCGCACGTGGTCGTGACGAACCACTTCGCCTTCCTTCAGGGCAACCTGCGCATCGGCGTGAACCTCGACGGACGGCCCGTCCACGGGGTGAGCGTTGCCGAGTTCGCGTTGCGCACCTGCCACGCCGTCCTTGTCGACGAGGTCGACCAGTTCCAGTCGAGAGCGGTGGACCGATGCGCCGGCGAGGTCGTCCTGCACTCGCGACGGCACTGGACGGCGGTACCGCAGGAGATGGACACGGACGCGAAGAGACTGCCGATCTCGGACGAGGCAGACCTACTGTCGTCGGTCGGCCAGGTACGGCTGATGGCGGAGTTCCTGCTGCTCGCCGTGTGCAGCAACGCGCTGCGCCTGGACGTCTTGGACGACGAGCGCGCCGTGAATCGTGTTCCGGACCGGACCGGGCTGCGCTGGCACCTGGCCCGCGGCCGCGATCGGCAGCTGATCCGCCTGCTCTGGCCGGACCTGGACACTTCAGCAGAAGCCGACCTTCCAGCTGACCTAGCCCAGCGTCTCCAGGGTCTCATGCCCGCCCGTTACCTACAGCCACGTGTCGCGGAGACCGATCCGACGGAGGTGGGCTGGGACGAGGTGCGCCGGGCCTTGGAGGCATTGGTGGCCCCGCGCGGCCAACGGTTGCTGGACGCGGTGAAGCTCGATCTACATCAGCTGCTGGAGTCACGGGTGAAGGACCCGCACCGGCGTGCCCAGGCGGTCAACCTTCTCGTCACCCGGGCGACCATGACAGAGCTGGACGAAGCGCTCTCCGAACTGCGGACCTGCGCTCAGCACCACCGCCCCTCCGGGCTCCGCTCTGCGCAACGAATCGCGGAAACGCTCAGCCCGAGTGCCGTCTCGGCCGTCCTTCCGCTTGGCCTGCTGGGGCGCTCCCTCACGGGTTACCGGGTGACCGGCCTCGATGACAGGGAACGCAGCGCTGAACTCGTCGCGCAGAGCATCGCCGGTGACCCGCACACCTTCACTGCCGAGCTGGGCGGCCTCGTCTCACTCTGCCTGGCCGGAGTCGAGCGCCCTGTCATGGGGCTGTCCGCCACGGCCTACTTCCCCCAGGCGGTGCGTGAGCACGTCCATGCACCTGTGCGATGGTGGATGACCGACGCCCAGGCACGATCGATCCGCGCCCGACGCCACCGCATCGAGTACGGCGAGGGCCACCCCCTGTACGGCGAGCCGATCAAAATCTCGGGCCAGCACCCCAGCCGCAAGAAGGGAGCCTTGATCGAGCTCGGCACGCAGCTGTTCGACCAGTACATTCACCGGGAGCTGGAGCGACAGCGAGCCAAGGACAAGGACCGCGCGCACGTCCTGGTCGTGGCCAACTCCTACCAACAGTGCGCCTGGCTCGCCCGCGGCATCGCCCAGGCTGGCACCTACCGCGAAGGGCTCTGCGTCGCCGTACGGGACGGCGACCGGCACAGCCCTGACCCGGACCTACCCAGGGAGAACATCGCCACCAGGCTCACGGCCGAGCAATTTGAGGACTTCCCCCAACACGGCAACGTACTGGTCGTCCCCCTGTCTCTCATCGCTCGCGGCCTGAACATCGTCGTTGGAATCCGCTCCGCGGTGCGCTCGGTCTACCTCTGTGTCCGTCCTCTGGCGCTGTTCGCCGAACCCGCAGAGATGTACGCCAGCGTCAACGCCGCCGGACTCCACGCACTCCCGGAGGGCGGCGCGGCCGATCCCGAGGACGCGCTGGAGGAGGCACGCTCCGCCGCGTGGCAGCGGCTCGAACTGATCCTTCGCGCAGCCCCCCAGTTCACCTCGATGCCCAAGTCCTTGCAGGAAGAGGTGGTCGCGGGCGTTGTCGTTGACCTGATCCAGCTGGCCGGGCGGGCCCGCCGGGGCGGCACCGAGGCTGTCCTGCACCTGGTCGACTACGCCTTCCACGAAGACACCTGGAGCTCCGACCTGGAAACCGTCCTGCGCCGCATCCACGAACAATGGCCGCCCGCGGTGAAGCGGCAGATGAACGATCTGTACGGGGAAGCTCTGAACGCCTTCCTCTCCTACGCCGGCATCGACCCGACCCTCACCCACTGAAAGAAGAAGAGACGAGTGAACAACCAGATCCTTGAGCCGGGCAAGTACCTGCACACTCTCGCCTACCGATGCACTCCCGGCCTGGTGGGGGAAACGACGGTCCACGTGCGCCGGCTGGACGCGGAGACCCGCAAGCTGTGGAGCACCTTCAACGGCCAGTGCAAGAAACGCTTCGGCAAGGAGGAGGCCCAGGCGCCGTACACCATCGCCACGACCGTTCTCCAGGTCATCACTGGTGGATACGTGCACTTCGAACCCACGGGCGCATCACCATTCCTGGTATCCCGGCAGCCGATCGACAGTGGCCTCCTATCCAAAGCCTTCACCCTGACCCACGGCCTCGCTCTCGGCGAGCAGATCGAGACGATCGACCTACGACGGCCGCCTGAGCTCGCTATGCGTATCGCGCAGACTCCTGAGCAGGTATTCGCTCTGCGAGAGCACCTGGCAGGGGCGAAGGGAGAGCAGCCGGATGCCCCGAACTGGGTGTACAAGAGCGTGGGCTGGGGACTGGCGGATCGCCTCGCAGGCGTTCCCTTCCAGCTTTCCAACGGACGTGAGATCACCCTGCGCCCCGACATCACGGGCGGTCTGGTCGCTCTGGACGATCCCTGGGAGAACGAGGGGGGCGGTCGCTACGCCGTGTGCCGCACATCGGTGCGCCTGAAGACGTTGCCGAACGTGCACCATCCTGTACTGCTCCTGGACGCGCGCGTCTCCCGCATCTCCTCCTCGCTGATCTTCAGCTCCACAGCTCTGGCCGTCCAGCACGGCAAGGGCCACCCGGTCCTGGAAGTCAAGCTCAACGGGCGCGGCGGTGCGAAGACGGTCCCTCGGCAGGCACTGCAAGCGCTTGGCCGGCTCAAGATGGACTACTCGATTCTGCAGACCATCGCCGACCGCTCCGAGCGCGAGCAAAAAGTCCACGAGCGGGCCAGGGCCTTCAAGGAAAAGCTGCAGTTCCCCCGCGAACATCCTGGCCAGGTCTGGCCCATCCCCGCGAAGAACTACCAGCACCCCATCGGAACCGGCGTCGGCATGCACCACCTGCGGCTTTTGCGCGCCCATGCGGAAGCTGTCTTCGGGGGCGAGGCACAGCACCTGTCTATGCGCCAGTCCGCGATGACCTTGCCCCGTCGCCCTACCGACCCTGAGAAGGTTTCGGCCCAGGAATTGAAGCGCCGCAAGGAGGAGCGGGAACGGACCGGCAGCAAGGAACCGCTGCGCCCGTGTGGAAGCCTCTTCCCGTCGGCGCAGTCGCTTTGCACCTCCGTGGACGAGGCCGGTTTCAAGAAGCTCCGCGTCGTCTGCCTGTGGTACCGAGACGAGACCCGGCAGCGGATGCTGCAGACGTTCTGCCGCGCATTCGGGCTCGACCCTGTCGGCCTGGACACCAAAGAAGGCGACGAGCTCGATCTCTACCAGGACCGCATCTCGGCCGTCTTCCACTACGCGCCGGGCTTCCTGCGGCCAGGTCATGGGCGGGACCGAGCGGAGGCCGTGGGGACGGTTGCCGCCTCGCTCAGATCACGCGACGGCGTCCTGATCGGCGCCTGGTGCGAGACCGAATTCCCCAACAGCGACGACTTCCCCGACGTCGAAGCCCGTGACCTGACCGACCTGGACGCCAAACCGCAGACAAAGGCTGTCCTGGCCCGCCTCGACGTCCCGTCGCAGTACCTGGTGGGGCGCGGGAAGGAGGGAGTCGTCGAGCCGGGAGGCGAGGACCACCCGGCACAGATGGCGCTGCTCGACCTGTACCGCTCGCTCGGAATCACCGACGAGCGGATCTCCAACGCCCTCCAGGGCAAGTCTGACTTCCCAGTGGATCAGACGGCACATGTCGGGGTGCATGTGCGGCAGCAGAATCGCCGTTACGGCGAGAGGGGCGAGCCCAAGGTCGTCATTACGGCCACCGCACTGGTCCCGCCGCAGACCCCGGAGGGGGCATGGTCGCTGCTGGGCTGGAGCTCCACGGCCCCCGTGTGGCGGCCTTACTGCTCGGCTCAGAACGCCTTCCATACTCAGCCGTACCCCGAGCCCTCCGCCGACATGACGAGTTACCGACAGAAGTGGGACGGTGCCGCCGACATGGTGGAACGCGCTCTCGGCGACCTTGCCGACGAACTGGACGGAGTGCCGTACACGGTCACAGTGGACGCACAGTCCGCACGACGGATGTGGGACGGCCTGCAGAATCTGCGTCTCGGGGAACAGCGAGGGCAGGCAGCAAACGACGACGACCGAAACCGGAGCCGATACCGACTTCCTGGGGCACGACTCGGCGCGGACGCCCCGCTGGCCGTCATCCGCCTCAACACAGAGGACGACGAGGTACCCCAGCCCGTCAGCGTGACCCACATGGGCAAGAAGGAAGGCGCCGAACCGGTCGACAAAGACACCTCGACGCTGCTCTTCGAAGTCGACACAGACTTCGGCACGCCGGTATGGCTGCTGTGCAACGTCCCTCGCGGCTACGACGGCAACGGCGCCGGCCGGCTGGGCTCCAAGCGCACCCGGTGGGAAGCGGAGCAGTCCGTGCAATCGGAAGACCGCTCGAAGCGCCGCAAAGGCGAGATGCCACAGAACTTCTACGCCATGACGGCAACAGAAATCCTCCCCATCGGAGGCCCGTCCGACGAGGCACGTGAGGCGCTGGCAGCCATGACCGCCCGCCTGTGTCACCAGACTCTCTTCTGGTCCGACCGTGCCCGTTACCCGGTGCCGCTGCACGCGGCACGGCAGATGGACCTCGATCACCCGCAGTACCGGCGCGAGGTAGTCGATGCTGAGCCGGGGAGCGGGGGCGAAGAGGAAGAGGAAGAGGGAGAGGCCATGGGATAGGCGGACAGTGCGATGAGGGGTGCGGATGATGGAGCCGCCGACTCCGTCATCCGCGTGGTCCGACGAAGTGGCCTGATCCAGCCCCCGTCGCAGAGCCAGGCAGGTGGCTCTGCGACGGGGGTAGACGTGTCAGTTACTGCAGCCGCTCAGGTGCCCTGACGGGCGGCTGCAGAGGATACGAATGTGACTTCGCGTACGAGGGCACGATGGAAACCGTAAGCAGCAGCCAAGTGCACTCGTGCCGGGCCTCGGCGTGGGACTGGTTCGGTCTCCTGCCGGGCATGGAGCAGGCCATGGACGAATCGATAGTGGCTTGGGCGAGGCGGGTGGCGGAGACGGAGCTCAGCGACGTGCTTCCCCGGCGGTGGGCGCATTCGCAGGGTGTTGCTGCTCGTGCGGCGTGGCTCAGGCAGGTTCTGGGAGGTGACGCCGACTTGCTGGTTTCCGCCGCGATCTTGCATGACGTGGGATACGCGCCTCGCCTGGCAGCGACGGGTTTTCATCCGCTCGACGGGGCGCGCTTCCTCCGGGATGAGCACGGTGCGGACGAGCGGCTGGTGCGGTTGGTGGCGAACCATTCGTTTGCGCTGCTGGAAGCCGAGGAGCGTGGGTTGCGAGATGTGCTGGAGCGGGAGTTCCCGTTGCTGGGAGAGCCGTGTCTCGTAGACGCGCTCGTGTATTGCGACATGACAACGACACCCGACGGCGAACAGACCACAGTCGAGGAGCGTGTCGCGGAGATCGTGGGCCGCTACGGGGCTGACAGCCTGGTGGGGCGGTTCATTCGTCGGGCGTCACCCGAGATCTTCGCGGTGGTGGAGCGGGTGGAAGCGGCGTCGGCGGCTCAGCCGAGATAGGGATACGTGCCGGCGAGGTAGTCGCCGATCTGTTGGCGCATGCTGGCGTGGATGTCGTACTGGTCCAGGTCAGCAGGTTGGACGAAGCGGACGCCGTCGGCCTCGTCGTTAATCGTGGGAGCGCCGCCCACCGGTCGGCCGATGTAGGTGTTCTCGTACTGCTGCCGGATCTCGCCGTCGGTATAGGCGACGATGTGGTTCGGGTTGGTGTAGACGCCGAGGAAGCCGGTTACTTCCGCGATGATGCCGGTCTCTTCCAGGCATTCGCGTACTGCGCACTGGGCGGCGGTCTCGCCGATGTCCTGGGCGCCACCGGGCAGGGCCCACTGCCCGGTGTCGCGGCGGCGCTGGAGGAGAATCGCTCCGTTGTCGTCCACCACGAGCAAGTTGCTGGCTGGGATAAGGGTGTTCGCCTTCGGGGCGGTCGGGTCGTTGTAGTACTCAGTCCTGCCCATGTGCGGCGTTCCCCTCCTGGTTGGGAGCCCATGGCCGCGCGGCGGCCCAGACGGCTTCGAAGCTTTGAGCGTAGTTGTCGAACCAACCCGTGTCGTCGACTCTTTTGAGATGCAGGAGGGGATTGGCGCTGGCTGGCTGCCCCCAGACGTGTGGGTTGACCAGCAGGTGGTCGTCGTAGCGAAAGAGTGAGGTGTAGAGCGTGGTGTCGTGCAGCCGTACCTCGCAACCGTCCGCGGACAGCAGCGGACGGTAGTAGGTGAGGGAGGCGCGGATCTTGGCAGCAAGGGTGTCGCCGATGCCTTCCTCGCGCCCCCGAATGACGACGGACTGGCCCCCCGGGTCACCGAAACACAGTCGGACACGGACGCCGTCGGCAGCGCGTTCGGCGAGCATCTTGGTGACGTGCGGATTGGACTGGGCGAAGAAGGTGCCGGAGAAGACCAACACGCCGATTTGTTTCCTGGCCTCCCGGAGGAGGGTGAGCCACGTGTCCCGGGGAACGCTGGCCCGGTTCTGATAGGTGCCGACCAGCTCACTGCCTACCGCCGCGGCGGGCTTGCTTCTTCGTGGCCGCGGGGCAGGCCAGAGGAAGGACTCCTCCACTCTCAGGTGCCCGGCGACGCGGAATCGATGACGTGGGTGGGGTACGCGTCCACCGAGCCAGCGCCCGACGGTCTTGGGGTCCACCTCGCAAATCTCGGCGAGCGACTCAGGTGAGACGCCGCGCTGGGCGAGTACGGTGTGCAGCCGATCGTTCACAGGCGCTATGGAAGCGGTGCTGGCAGGGGTCCGGCAAGGACGTTTTGGGACGCCTCCGTGGGCCGGGGAAGGGCAGGGATCCTTAGGCTGACGCCATGCAGCTCACTGTCCTATGGGATATCGACCACACGCTGATCGAAAATGCCGGCGTCAGCAAGGAGATCTATGCCGCCGCGTTCTCGGCCCTCGTGGGTAGCCCGCCGGTGGGGCCGGCTCGGACGGAGGGCAGGACGGACCGCCTGATCATGCGTGGGATGTTCCGGCAACACGGAGTGGCGGAGCCTGACTGGCCCGTTGTTGAGGATGCACTCACCCGTGCAGGCGAGGAGCGTGAAGACGATCTTCGCCGTCGGGGGAGTGTGTTGCCGGGAGTGCGCAAAGCGCTAACGGCTGCGGCGGAGCGTCACGACTGGGTGTCGTCGGTTCTGACGGGCAACATCGCGACCAATGCCCGAGTGAAGCTTTCTGCCTTCGGTCTCGATTCGCTGTTGGACCTTCCGGTTGGAGCCTACGGTGCCGATGCTGAACGTAGGCCCGACCTCGTAGCCGTCGCGTGCGAACGGGCCCGGCTCCTGCGAGGCGTGCGCAAGGATGTGCCCGTAGTACTGGTGGGAGATACTCCGCGCGACGTGGAGGCGGCCGTGGCGGCCGGTGCCGAGATCATCGCTGTCGCCTCCGGTATCCACAGTGCTGAAGAGCTGGCTGCGGCCAACGCGTCCGTGGTGCTTCCCGATCTCTCGGATACAGCGCGAGTGATCGCGCTTCTGGACGCCTTCGCGGCACGCTGAAAACGTCCCAGGACGTTTCCGGGAGCGTCCGTATACGCGGTGATGCGGTCCCAGTCCCCTCGGCCACGATCAGAGCTCTGACGAGACGACTGGCCGAGGGGGTCCATACGTGATCGGAGAAGTCACCGGGATCCGCAGGATCCGGATGCTGTACTTGCAGCTGCTGTATCGCTGCAACTTCGAGTGCCTGCACTGCTTTCACGGAACGAGACTCCAGCAGGCTGATGCTTTCACCTCCGAGCAGGCCATCAACCTGCTCACCCTCATGCGAGAGGAGTACGACACTGATGCCGTAACGCTTCTCGGCGGCGAGCCCTTCGTTTACAAGGGCCTCGCCCGCGTCGTCCGGTACGCCAAGCAGGAGCTGGGGCTCCGGGTGGAGATTTGCACCAACGGTTACAGGATCGAGCGCCGCCTGACCGAGATCGCCCCGTACGTGGACCTGCTGCGGGTCTCGCTTGAGGGCATCGGTTCGACCAACGATCACATCCGCAAGGCGGGCAGCTATCAGAGCGCGCTGGCCTCCCTCGATCTGGCACGGGGGCTCGGTGTCGCCACCGGGGCGACCATGACGGTCACCTCCCGCAACATCAATGAGGTGCTGTCCCTGGCCCGCATTCTCCAGGACCTCGGCGCACGCCAGCTCAAGCTGCACTGCCTACGGCCCGTCGGCCACGCCGCCGACCGCCCCGAACTCCTGGTCACCGACCCCACCGCGTATACACGCCTGCGCGAGCAGCTCCAAAACGCCCAGCTGGCCATCGAGGTAGTCGTTGACGAGGACCTGTCCGAACACAGCGTCCCCGAGCGCTGCCTTCATTCGGATGGCCCGGTAGAGATCGAACGGATCGAAGCCGACCCACGTGGCGCACTGACCATGTCCTGCAAAGCCGTCGGCAAAGACTCGCATGCCTTCTGGTACGACAAACACGGCGATCACATCGTTCACCGCCCTTCCCCCACTGACGAGCTCACCCTCGCCGTGCCGGACGTGGTGTACGCCCGTGTCTGAGCGGCCGATGTTCGAAAGCATCGAGGGCCTGCGGGGCACCGGCAAGTCGACCATCGCTCCCATGCTGGCCGACGCCCGGAAAGCCGTCTTGGTCCCGACCGTGCCGACCTTCTACCAGCCGCTGCGGCGGGAGGTGGACAGAGGGGAAAGCGTCGAGGCTCGAATGTGCTTCTACCTTTCCGCACTGTTCACCGCGGCAGCCGAAATACGTCGGCACCTGTCCGCAGGTACCCCGATCGTCGTGGAGAGCTACTTCGCTCGCTGCCTGGCCAATCACCGTGCTCTCGGCGCGGGCCTTGGCGTCACGCTGCCTGCCGATCTGCCACAGCCGGTCACCTACCACCTGGTGTGTGCGGAAGGCGAACGTCGGCGCCGCCTTGCCGAGCGGGACAAGCATGCCTCACGTTGGGACGCCCTGGCCGAGGCTGCCTCGGGCCACATCGTCGATGCCTACTCCTTGTTCCCCATGCACCGCGTGGACACCACCGACCGCTGTCCCGACGAGGTTCTCCAGGCGATCCTCACCACCAACGTCCAAGGAGTGCACGCCCGTGCAGACGCAGAGCTTGTGGGAGCACACCCTCACCTTCTTCCCCCAATTCCTTGCCACGCTGAGGGAGCACAGTGCGCCTGACGCCACCGTCACCGTGGTCGGCGCCAGCGATGGCAAGTTCATTTTGCCGCTGGCCGCCGCCGGCTACCGGGTCATCGCCGTAGAGCGCGACCCGATCGCTTTGCACGGCGGCGAGGTCCGGCTCCCGGGGAACGAGCGGGCGCAGGCGTTGGGCCTGAACGATCGGCTCAAGCTGGAGGAACTGTACGACCGCGTGCGGATCGTAGAGAAAGACTTTCTCACTGGCGAACCCCTGGACGTGCACTGCGACGCCATATGGACGAGCTGCTCGTGGCACTACAGTGCCAACCACCAGCTTCCGCTCGCCGAGTTCGTCAGCCGTATGCAGTGCTTGGTGCGCCCTGGCGGCCTGTTCGGAGCAGAGTTCATGATGCCTGTCGAGCAGCGCCACTACCTGGTCGAGCACTACACGTCCCCCGAAAAGCTCCGCCGTTACTTCAGCGGTGACTGGGACGTCCTGCTTACGCTGCGGACGACCGAGTTCATCGAGCGGGCGCACGTCGGACAGCTCCAGGACCACACCCACCGCATGGGGTTGCTGCTGGCAGCCCGCACACCCACCTTCCACCTCTAAGGAAAGTAGGACTGATGAAGCACGAGTACGAGGCGAAGTTCCTGGCAATCGATGTCGCTGGCCTCCAGGACAAGCTCACCAGGCTGGGGGCCGTCCAGGCATTCCCCCGCACTCTCCTCACCCGCAAGATCTTCGAGAACGACGCTCTCGACGGCGGCGCCTGGCTCCGCCTGCGCGACGAGGGCACCCGCTCCACGCTCACCCTTAAGCAGGTAACCGACTCCACCACGATCGACGGCACCACCGAGATCGAGACCGAGATCGCCGACCTGCACGCCATGGCGGACATCCTCCGCCGGCTCGGTCTCCGCGAGGTTCGCTACCAGGAGAACTACCGCGAGGAGTGGCGCTTGGGCGAGGTCGCCTTTGACTTCGACACCTGGCCCGATCTCCCCACGTTCATCGAGATCGAGGGCCCCGATGAGGCGTCCGTCCGACAGGCCGCGACCCTACTCGGACTCGACTACGCCGAAGCCAGGTTCGGCAGCGTTGACGAGATCTACAAGAGCGAGGCCGATCGGGACATCCTCACCGAGCCCACCCTTCTCTTCCCGGATCCTGCGAAGGTCGAGACCGCTCCCAGTGTTGTTCAGGCCGAGTGACTCGCAGGTGCCGTAGTCACCGGCACTGACAATTGATGGGCGCCTTGGTCACCTAGGTCGATATGTGGGCTGTTCCCGAGTGCAGTGCCTCATTCGGACCCGGACCGCGATCCGCCCGCTTGAAGCTGCCGGATGACTTGCTCTGCCGTCCGGCGCGCGGGCTCCAAGCGAGGATCCTGTGGGTGAGCGTCCGGTCCGAGCATCTTCGAGCATACGAACAGCGTCATCAGCTTGCCGTCCCGGCTTTCGAAGGCGTGGCGCCGTTCGCGGCGTACGCGATCGGCCAGGGCGGGGACGGCGAGGGAGCTTGCCCATAGAGAGGCGGCATCCAGGCCGCGTGGTGCATTGCCCCAGTCCTCCCAGTCGAAGAGGGAGAACGTCGGTGCGGTCATGTTGGCCCAGTTCAGGTCCGCGTGGGCTGGCACCCATCGCTTGACGGTCGTGTCGAGGCCGTCGGCGGGGGAGAGGCTGCGGATGGCTTCGGTGACGAGCTCCTGCGTGATGGTGACGGTGTCGGGTGTGGCGACGCGGTGGGTGTCCTGGGCCGCGAGCGCATCCAGTGAGGCGTTGAACGCCTGCCACCACGCATCCCGCAGCTCCGGGTCTCGGCTGAGGACCGCGGTGCCGATGGGCGGTCCCGGCAGGAGCTCGGCCTCGTCGGCCCGCCACATCGCACCTTCGTCCGGGGACTGCCAGACCACACAGCCTCGCCAGGTGGGCTGGGCGATGCCCTGTAGTCGCGCGGCGCACTCGGTGCCGTTCCAACCCTGCACACCGATCTTGTCGAGCCCGCGCCTCTCGATACGGATCCATGTCCGTCGGTCCGTCCGCGCTCCGACCGAGCGGCGTTTACGTACCACCGTGTCCCGGTCCAGCTCGACCTGAAGGGATTGCTCTACGTGAGCGAGAACGATGTCCACCGGTTCAACTCGCAAGTCAACGGCGCGCGCCGAGGGTGCCGAGAGCGTCACGCGGGCGACCGTAGCACCGCCTTACCACAGCTCATGCCGGCTCCGGCCAGTGTGATGAGCCCCAGCCGTGCAGGCCAGGCGGGGCCGATCCGGCGTGATCTGCGTACGGACCGCGGCTGAGGCCGCCCGTGGCGCTGTGACGGCTGTCGTGGCGAGCCGGCAGGTAGCCGGCGCGGCTGCTCGCTGGGGCGGCAGGAGGTGAGGTCCGGACTTGCTCTCGACAGGCATCCGGCGCGGGATGACCAGGTGCTGCGGCGCGTCCTGGATGACGCTGCGATGGGCCGGTGGGAGGGCCCGCGGGATCTGCTGGTCGCCACCGGTGAGGACTGGGACCGCCGGATCTTTCGTCTTCAGGTCCTCGCCGAGGCCGGGGCGCGGCTGAGGTTCGCTGACACCTGGGCGAAGGCCGAGCCGCGCTCACCGCACGCCCTCGCTCTGCTGGCGAACGTGCAGGCGCTGCGCGCGATGATCGCCGGCGGCCGTGGTGGTGGCGGCCGGACGCTGATGGAGGAGGCGTGGGCCACCTGTCGTACCGCGCTGGAGGTGTGGCCGCAGGACGTATCTCCCCTGGTGGTCATGCTCGCGCTGCTGCGTACCCACGCCCCGGACCGGACGACGCTCGGCTGGGTATGGAAGGAGATCAAGCAGCGCGACCCGTGGAACCGCGAGGCGCACCACGAGGTCGTCACCTTCCTGTTCTCCCGCAATCACGGCCAGCAAGGCGAGGCGGCGTGGTGGGCTGATGAGCAGGCATCCACCGCTCCCCAGGGGCTGCCGATCGCCGTCCTTCCCTTGGTCGTTCTGGCGGAGGCGCACCGCTTGCGGCAGGAGCTGAACCCGCGCACGTACGGGCTGACCGTCCACCCGTGGGTCGACTGCCCGCAGATCGACCCGGTGCTGGAGCGGTGGTGGCGCTATCGCGCGGTGCACCCGCACGCCTGCTTCGCCGACGACGCCAACTACCTCGCGCACGCTTTGGCGTTCGCCAACCGCCACAGCGAGGCCCTGGAGGTCTTCGACGCGATCGGCCCCTACGCCACCGAGGTCCCCTGGTCCTATTGCGGCCCGGCCCACGACCTGTTCCTGCGCCACCGTGCCTGGGCCTACAGCCCACCCCGGCGCCGGCGCCCCTGACCTTTCGACCCACCCTTTTCCCGTAAGAAGGACGGAATCCCTGTGCCTTTGGATGTCTCCCGCGTCTCCGACGAGGAACGCCTCAAGCAGCTCGGATACCAGCAGACGCTGTCCCGCTCGATGTCCGGCCGCGCGAACTTCGGCGTCAGCTTCACGATCATCTCGGTCCTGTCCGGCTGCATGACCCTCTACGGCTACGGCCTGATCACCGGCGGCCCAGCGATGATCATGTGGGGGTGGCTGTTCGTCGGCCTCATGACGCTCTTCGTCGGGCTGGCCATGGCGGAGGTCTGCTCGGCCTACCCGACCAGCGCGGGCCTGTACTTCTGGGCCCACCGCATGGCCCCGAAGCGGTCGGCGGCGGCGTGGGCGTGGTTCACCGGCTGGTTCAACACCCTCGGCCAGATAGCCGTGACCGCGGGCGTCGACTTCGGCGCCGCCACCTTCCTCAACGCCTTACTGGACCTTCAGTACGGCTACGCCGCCACCCCCGGACACACCATCACGCTGTTCGCACTCATCCTCATCCTGCACGGGGTGCTGAACACCTTCGGCGTGCGCATCGTCGCCTTCCTCAACGAGGTGTCCATCTGGTGGCACATCCTCGGCGTGATCGTCATCTGCGGCGCCCTGGTCCTGGTATCCGGCCATCATCAGCCGACCGGCTTCGTCTTCGGTGAGTTCGTCAACCACACCGGCTTCTCGTCCAGCGTGTACGTGGTGCTGCTCGGGCTGCTGATGGCGCAGTACACCTTCACCGGCTATGACGCCTCCGCCCATATGACCGAGGAGACCATCGACGCCTCCACCGCCGGCCCCAACGGGATCGTCCGCTCGATCCTCGTCTCCCTCGCAGCCGGGTTCGTCCTCCTGTTCGGCTTCACCTACGCCATCCAGTCCTACGACGGTGCCCTCGCCTCGGCCACCGGGGTGCCCCCGGCCCAGATCCTCATGGACGCGCTGGGCGCGGCGGCGGGTAAGTGGCTCCTGCTCGTCATCATCGTGGCCCAGCTGTTCTGCGGCATGGCGTCGGTGACCGCGAACTCCCGCATGATCTACGCCTTCTCCCGCGACGGCGCCCTGCCCTTTTCCACCACCTGGCACCAGCTCAACCCCGGCACCCGCACCCCCACCAACGCCGTCTGGCTCGCCACCGGCGGCGCCTTCGCCCTGGGCCTGCCCTACCTGTGGAACAGCACCGCGTACGCGGCCGTCACCTCCATCGCAACCATCGGCCTCTACATCGCCTACGTGATCCCGACCTACCTGCGGCTGCGCCAGGGCAACCGCTTCGAGCGCGGCCCCTGGCACCTGGGCTCCTGGTCCACCACCGTCGGCACAATCGCGGTCGGATGGGTCGTGGTGATCACGGTGCTGTTCATGCTGCCCCAGAGCGCCCCGATCACCCTCAAGACCTTCAACTATGCACCGATCGCCGTCGGCGTCGTCGCGGCCTTCTGCGGCACCTGGTGGCTCCTCTCGGCCCGCACGTGGTTCCTCGACCCCACCCACCCGCGCAACGCCAATCCAGACGCGGGACGGGCCCAAGGTCAAAAGAGGGCTGCACAACCGTAGGCAGCCCCGGAACGGCTGAGTCCGATCAGCGAGCGCAGTCCCGAGTGCCGGCTAAACCGTAAGGCTTATCAAGAGGTTTACTGACGTGACGAAGGGGCCTTTCACGGCAGGTGAAGAGCCCCTTCGTGGATACTTATGGAATCGCGCCGTCACATGACTTCAGGTAGTTCGCTAGCCAGATTGATCAATTGTCCCTCGGGCACGTCCGGAAGGCGATACCCGTGCTCGCGAATGCGAGCCAGGAAGTCTTTCGATAGCTGGATGTGGTATTTCCGGAGGTAGAAACTAAGATCTGCCCTCCAGACCCACTCGCCGTCGGTAGCGATGGACTCACCGCTGAGGATTCGCTGGTCAGAACCAAGGACATCCCCGACAGCTCCCATCGCCAAGAACAAATCTTTGCCGTTCTCTAGGTAGGCGAGAATGCGGGCCTCGTCCGGCTCGCCGACCTCGCGGGTGAAGTCCTTGATCGTCCCGTCCGGGATCCCTGCGTGCTCCGGCCAAAATTCCTCGAAATGTCCGAGAATCCTCATTGCGACTTGCTCCTCGTTCCGGCCTAGTTAGCTACAGGAAGGAAGGTACGCCAGTATCCATTGGAGTAGATGGTGGGTTGCTGGGTGCCGAGGGCCGGCATCACACCGACCTTGTTGGTTGGCGCCATTACAGGAACGCCGAGTTCGTTCGCCACCTGCTGGGCTGCCGACACGGAGTCCACGCCTGCACCGTTCGTGCCGCTGTGGCACGAGATGAGTCTCACTGGCCCCCCGTCATAACTGGGATTGTTCCGGATAGCCTCAGCGATCTGCGCAGGGTGTGTGTCGCCTCCCGAGAAGCTCTTGTCGTGTGCGTTGACTCGCCCCGGCTCGAAGAACCCGCGATCATTGCCGTGAATCACCACGTCGTGGTAGCCGGACTTTGGCTTCACGAGATCGAGGTTCGTAAGCGTTGCCTTGTCGTATCCGATGCCTGTGCTTCCCTTGCGGTAGTAGACAGGGTCCCCGGCGGCGAGATGGGCATCGCCAGGCGTTTTTGGTGGTGCGGGGATCGTTGAATCAGGGTCGATTCGTGCCGTGTAGTGTCGGCTCATCTCTGCCGACGTCTTGGGCACACGCAGGTTGGTGAGCCCGGCCAGCTCGACCTCGTGGATGCCCTGAGCGCCTCTGGCGCCCCACGCTCTACCCACGCGAGATGCGGTACTTGCGCCGGCACCGAATGCTCCGCCGAAGAGCATTCCGCTCGTACCCGCGGAGCTCGCTTCCTTCAGGTTGATTCCGTGTTGGTCACCGAGTAGGTTCCGGCCGCCCTGAGCGACGACCACGTCCACGGTGATGGCCTCGATCCCGCCGATGGCAGCGGTGGCCAGGACAGTCCCGGCGATCTCGGTGACGGCGGCGGAGACGGCGACGCCTGCCGTACTCGCCGCGGCGACGATCGCCTCGGTGGCGCCGACGGCCGCGACTTCGCTGATGCCGCCGGTGAAGAGGGCCAGGGCCGTACCGGCGACCAGGACCGCGCTGGCGATCTCCAGCTCGTGCTCGATCTTCTTCTTCGCCTCGGCGACCTGGTCGGCGTATTTGTCCAGGGCTTTGGCCATGTCGCGGGCGGCAGCGGCCACATCGTCGAGGTAGCCCTTGCCGCCGCCGTGGTACTTGCGCCAGAACTCCCCGAACGCCTCGATCGACTTGCCTTTGTTGGTGTCGATGACGTCTTGGGCCTTCTTGTGGCAGGCCGCTGTGCAGTCCTCGACGTCGTCCGCGTACGCACGCCAGGCGCGGGCGGCTTCGCGGAGTTCGTCTTCGTCGCCCTCGGGCCACCACATGCCAGTGAGATCTTGGACAATTTCTTTGGCCTTGTCGGCGGCGCCCATCACTTACCACCTTCTAAGCCGGACTTGGCCGACCGGTCCGCCTCGTCGTGATTGGCTGCCATGTCGTTCATCGCCTTGGTGATGCTGGACAAGCCCTTGACCAGGGCCGCGGCCGCCTTCTCGATCTCCGTTCGGTGTGGGGCGTAGGCGTGCTCGAACTTCTTGCCCTGTTCGTCACCGCCCCATGGCTCCCCCAACCCGTCGAGCGTGTGCCGGAGCTTGGCCGTCGCCCGTTGCAGGGCAGCGGACTCCCGGTGGAATGTCGGAGCGGCAGACTTGAGTTGGTCGGTATCTACGTCGAAGCCGTCGCTGGCCATGCCTCCCCCTTTGCTCTCTTCTCATAACCCGTCGCGAGCCGCACGGCTCACGGTTAGTGACGATGGCACACAGCACTGACAACGGCCTCGGCGGTGGCGCAATCCAGCCACGGCGCAAGCGGTGCATCCTCACCGGCATCGGCATCTCGCAAGCCTCCGAAGCGCTGGGGCATGCACCGGCCCAGCTCTGGGCCAGAGCTCTTCTAGGGGCCGTTCGTAGGGCCGACGACCGGCCCCGCAAGGGTGGCGGGGCCTACCGACGCGGTCGATGGCGCTGGCCGTTGGGGCCCATGGCCGCTGCGGGCTGCGGGGCCTGGACCTGCCCGGAGGCGGTGGCTGACGCCATGGTGGTGCTGCTGCGGCGCGGCGGTGGGGAAGGGGGTTACGGCTGGTGTGCTGGATGCGGGTGATCAGGACGCGGGCGGGTTGGCAGGCGGTGGCCAGTTCGCGTTGGGCGGCTGCTTCCTTGAGGAGCTGGTGGGGTGTGTGGCCGCGGGCTTCGGCGTCGGCGAGGACGGTGGCGAGGGCCGGCCAGCCGGTGTCGGTGAGGATCCGCTCGGCGTTCTCGGGGATGGCGGCGCGTACGTCGCTGGCCAGGGTATGGCGGGTCTCCTCCTTCGGCTGGCGCTGCGCGAGGTCTGTGAGCGTCGGGGCCAAGGCGCGGTCGGCGGCGGTCTGAAGGTGCTGGAGGGCCTGACGGGCAGCGTCGGCCTGGTGGGCATGGCGCTTGGCCTCGTGCCAGCGTCCCGCGAGGGCCGCGGCCCAGACGAGCCCTGCGACCAGGGCGGCGAGGGCGCTGCCGTCAGGGCCGGTGGCGGTGTGGGCGATGTCGCGGGCCGCGGTGCGCAGGGCGCGGGCGGCTCGGTCCTCTGCCCGGCCCTGGGAGCGCTGGGCGCGCGAGAACGCTGTGGCCGCGGCGTGGAGTTCGGAGTGCAGGGCGGTGGGGGCTTTCTGGGCGGTGGATTCGATCAGTTCGTCGAGGGCGGCGATGTGCGCCTGGGCGCGTGCGTCGTCGGCGAGATCGGTGTGGAGAGCGTCGAGGGCATCGGTGGCTTGGTGCCATGGGGTGCTCGGGCGGTTGCGGCGGGCGGTGGGGTGATCTTCGGGCCGACTGGATTCGAGGCGGGCCTTGATCTGGGGCAGGGAGAGGTCGGAGGCGATCTTTCCGCCGGGGTGGAAGATCTGCTCGCCGGCCTCGTTGTGGTCGCCGGGGCGGCCGACGGCATACCCCAGGAGATCTCCTGACGGGCCGCGCCGTACCTGGACCTCGATGTCGTCGGCTTCGAGGTAGGCGATGAACTCCTCGTCGTTGGTCACGTGGGGAATGGCGGCACGGATGCGGCTCTGGAGCCACTCGGGACTGGTCTGCTCCCAGCCGAGGCGCTCGGCCTTGTGCATCTCGGCCTGGGTGGGGCGACGAGCGGCGGTGCCGTCGCCTTTCTTGAGGCGCCGCAGACCGTAGTCCTTCTCGATCTGGCGGCATTCGTCGCCGATGTGGATGCCACTGTTGTGGAGTTTGGGGCGGCGGCCGTCTTCGCGGACGGTGGTGGCCAGGATGTGGATGTGGTCGTCGGCGTGGCGGACGGCGATCCAGCGGCAGGCCAGGTCGTCGCCGTCGGGGGCGATGCCGGCGGCGGCCACGATGCGCTGGGCGATCTCGTCCCATTCGGCATCGGAGAGGTAGCGGTCTTCGGGTGCGGCGCGGACGGCGCAGTGCCAGACGTGGTCGGTGACCTTCTTGCCGAACTCGCTGTTACGTAGCCGTACGGGCTCGTCGAGGTAGTCGGCGAGTTCGGTGAGGGTGGCGTTCTCGTCGCGGCCGGGGTCGGGCATGCCGAGCATGGCGAAGCCGGCGACGATGTGCGGGTCGAGGTGTTCGTCTGCGCGGCCGGGCCCGTAGAGGTAGGCGAGCAGACCGCGGGTCTTGGAGCCCGGTCGCTTGATGGCGGCGATCATGCGGAGACTTCTTCTTCCGGGTCGGCGGGCTGGCGCAGGGCATCGGCAATCATGGCCAGCAGGTGATGGAGATCGTCGAGGCGCTGGCGTATCTCGGGTGGGGTGATGTCGCTGTTGAGGGCGCGGGCGATCTGGTTGACGTTGACACCGATACGGTTGAGCTGGCGCAGGACCTGGGCTCGGAAGATGTGGGTGCGGCGGCGGTCCTCGGACAGGGGCAGGTTGGCGGTGAACCGGCCGGTGAGGAAGGCGAGGACGATGTCGGCGGCGAAGCCGGATTCGCCTTTGTAGCCGTGCTCGTCGGCGGTCTCTTGGAGCTGGGCGTGCTCGTCACCGGTGAACCGCAGCGGGCCGACGCGGACGGTGCGCTTCGTGCCGGTGAAACGGCGGATCGTGGGCTGTACGCTCTGCACGCTCTGCGCGGTGGGCTCTTCGGCGGCGAGGACGTCAGCTTGCACGGGGCGCAGGATCTCGCGCTGGACAGCGTGGAGCGTGTCCGGTTCGGGGCCACCCGCGGACCCGACCTTTTGGCCCGGCGTCCCCTGGCGCTGGGCCGTCTCCGCCACCCCCGGGGCGGAGATTCCCCGATTCCGGCCTTGAGTCGGACTCGGGGTACTACTGGCTCCGCCCGGGGCAGCCCGTCCGAACGCGCGGCGCAATCGGTCCATCAGCTTAGGGGACTTCGTCAGCGGTAGCGGCTCGTCGGGAGTGTCCTCGGGGTGGTGCGGGTCGTGTGTCATGAGCGGTACTCCAGAAAGCGCGGGACGGAAGACAGACGGGCGGGGAGGTCCGTTGAAGCGTGGGTGGTCGCCGCCTCGTCCACAGGTGGGGGTAGGTGGGAGACGAGTGGGGTGATGACCGGCTGGCCGGGTGACCGGGATGGGTTCCGCGCACCCGGCGGGACAGGCGGTCAGCCGCTGGCGGCAACGGTGATCCCAGCGGCTTCGAGTTCCGGCCGGAGGATCTCCATCACCTTGGTCTGCCGCCCGCTGCCGATCGTCAGTCCCTTGTCCTTGACCGCTTTTCGGAGTAGGTCCCGGGTGAGCTTGCCGTGCTCAGCGGCGGCGATCCGGCCGATGTCCACGAGCTCCTCGATAGAGGCGCCCGCCGGACGACCACCGCGCGGCTTGCTCTCCGAAACCTGGGGAGGTGGTTCCGGCGGCTGTACGGAAGGGGCGGTAGGCGGACCGGAGTGGCGGGCGGAAGCGACTGCCTGTGGCAGGGTGACCGGTAGTTCCGACGCCTGGCCGGAAGCTGGTTCAGGCCGGTCGGCAGGACGGTCGACGAGCCGATGGATCTGGCGCATCAGGACACCGAAGGCCAGTAGGGCGGCGGTCGGTGGCACCGCAGCGACCACGTAGTCGAGCAGGGGAACGCTGCTGGCGCCGCTCGCTCCGCTGACCCCGGCAACATTGAGCGCGATGGAGCCGACTGACCCGATGGAGGTCAGCGCGATGGCCCAGCCGTCGGTGGCCCGACGCAGGCCCGCGCGAAGCATCAGCAGCTCGCCCGCGACGATGAACGCGTCCAGGGTCGCGGGCCAGGCCCAGCGGCGAGTGGGAGAGCCGCCGAGCCCATGTGCTCCGGCGACCTCGGCGAGGTGCGCGTACGAGAGCCAGAACCCGCCGATGGTGAGGGCGACGATGACGGCGCCCGCTGCGATGAGCGCATACCGCTCGGTAGCGTGCTTGGTCATCACTTCCCAACCTTCGCCATGTCGTGCTTGCTCGCGGTCGGCACGAGCCTGAGATCCGGAAGCACGGTGGAACGCCAGCTGCTGCTGGTCTCAGCTAGGGGGAGCGGGGTGATGGCAGCGCAAGTGGCCCGGCTGCCGCGTATGGCGGTCAGGGGTGTGGAGGCACGGGAATGCAAGTCGGGGTTCTCCAGGGTGGTGCGGTGGTTCGTGGGGAGGCGTGGAGAGGCGTTCACGGCGGGGGCGTACACGCGAGCCCCCCTTTAAGGGGGGCCTCGCGCGTGAACGCCTGGGCGCGTGTACGGCGTGTACGGTCGCGTGACCGTTTGACCAGGGGTTTCGCCATGGCCGTGGACGCTGCGCGCCCTAATTAGGGCCGTGTACACGCAGGGGGCGCGTGTACGGGGGCGTGTACGGTCCCGGCCTTGGTCCAGGCGGTCAGGAGACGACGCCGATGTGGCGTGTGGAGGCGTGGTAGCGGGTCTGCTGGCCGCCACCGTTGCCGCCTGCGGCGCCTTCGGCCTTGGTGGCAAGTCCGGCCCTGACGAGCCGTTCCAGGTGGCGCCGTGCCTTTTCGACATCGCCACGGCCCGGCTCAGGCTCGCCGGAGAGCACCTCGGCCAGTTCGCGCACGGTCAGCCCGCTGCTCGTGGCACGCAGGAGCGTGATCGGGTCGAGCGTGGGGTCGACGGTGCTGGTGCCGCGCTCGTGGTCGTGGATGACCTGGAGCGGGCCGATCTCTCCGGTCGCCAGCTTGAGGTGGTGGACGGTGACGGCCAGGTCGCCGGGCTTGCCGTTGATGAACAGCACGCTGCCGGCGCCCGAGGTCAGCCAGGTGGAGCCGTAGACCTGGTCCAGGGCAGGGCGCTGGGCCTTGGGGCTCTCCGCACCGGACTTGCGCTGGTGGTGGAGCTCCAGGACCTCGACGCCATTTTGGAGGGCGCGTCCGCGGGCGTTGTTGTACGCGACCGCGAGGGCGTCGTCGACCATGGTGCTGACGGCGTCCTTGAGGCTGTCGATCACCAGGGTGTCGGCCTGGTGGGCGGAGGCGAGGTCGGCGAGGAGGTCGGGCTCCTTGTCGAGCGTTGCGGGCAGCGGGCCCTGCCAGACGGCGAGCCGGTCGCGCAGCGCGGCCTCGTGCTCGTCGCTGACCCCGCGTGCGAGGGCCCGCGCGATCTGGGTGGGCCGGTCGATAGCCAAGTACAGCACCCGCTTGCCAGGGACGACCGGCATGTCGAGGATCGAGTCCTTGAGGCCGATGCGGGCGAGGACGACCTGGTGGGCGAGAGTCGTCTTGCCGACCCCAGGTGGGCCGACGATCATCAGGCTCTCGCCGGACGCCCAGGCGGTCTGATCCCGGGTGCCCCAGATCGACTGGGTGTCGGCGGCCTTGGTGACGAAGTCCCAGCCGTTGGTCAGGTAACGGGAGAGCCGCCCGGTGTCGGAAGCGAGGGCGCGTTCGCGCTCGGTACGCAGGTCGGACTCGGCGGCGCTGCGTATCTCGTCCGGATCGGCCCCTGGCTCCTCGGTGCGCTGGTACTGAAGCAGCGCGTTCTCGCGCAGGCGCCGCAGGTCTGCCTTGCGCCGGACGATGTCGGCGTAATAGGTGGCGCTGCCAGTCGTGGTCGCGGCGCCGACGAGCTGGTGAAGGTAGGCGGCGCCACCGATTCGGCTGAGTTCCCCGGTTCCGGCGAGAAACTCGGTCAGCGCGATCGGGTCCGTGGGCGCATCGTCGGCGTACAGCGCGAGGAGAGCGCGCCACACCGTCTCGTGCGCGGGCCGGTAGAAGTCGGCGCCATCCAGCACACCGCGCACCTCGACCACCGCGTCGCGGTGGAACATGCACGCACCCAAGGCGGCGCGTTCGGCGTCGACGGCGTGCGGAGGCTCACCGCCGGGAGCGGCGTACGCGTTGGCCTCGTCGGGGCCGTGACCGGATGGATTCTTCTGTCGCGGGGCCCTACTCTGGGCCATGGAGCTCCTCACCCGGCTGGCCATATGAGGCGGCAACCTCGGTCAGTCGGTTGAATCGTTCAGGGATGGGCGGTTATGTGGAGGACTTCGCTTTGGCCCCTGGTGTTCGCAGCACCGGGGGCTTTGTGCGTCTTGCCGTCCGCCTCCGTCCGGAGGTGGACGATCACCATACCCAAGAAATTCGATAATGCAACGGGTTGCATTTCTCTCTGCAATGCGGTTCACTCTTAATCCTGGCCGCAGTGGCCCCAGCCGTCACCCGCGGGGAGGTGTGAGTGAGCAGCGAGGAAGGCGCGATGCGCGTCGGCCCCGGTCGTCCGGAGCCGGAGGACAACGTTGCTGCGCGCATCAAACTGGAGCGCGAAGCCCTCGGCTGGAGCACCGTCACCCTCGCCGAGAAGATGGCCGAAGCCGGGCACCCGATCAATCAATCCGCCATCTGGCGCATCGAGAGCGGTAAGCCGCGACGCCGGGTGAACCTCGACGAGGCGCTCGGCTTCTGCACGGTGTTCGGCATCTCCATGTCCGACCTCACCGGGCCCCCGCTCAAGATCAGCGTGGCTGCCCGGCAGCTCATCCGCCTCTTTACGGAGAAGTCGAAGGAGTACCTCGCCCAAAAGGACGCGCTGGACCAGCTGTACGAGGAAGTGCGCGAAGCCCGACTGGCGCTCTATGCCTACACGGACGACCACCCAGAGCAGCAAGACGAGATCGAGGAGCTGCTCAGGACTCACGAGGTCGCTGAGGACGAAGCCTGGGCCAAGCGCACCCATCCCGCCTTCTCCGGGCTCAGAAAGCAGGGCAAGCTGCCCCCTCCGCTGAACTGAAACCCCGTTATGACCGTCCTCGGTGCTGCGAACGCCGAGGAACGCCCCCGACGGGGCCAGAACCCGACACCGCCCATCCCTGACATCACCACCGGCCTGTCAACGGGGGTTGCCGCCCCCGCGACCGAGCGCCGGGGAGGAGTGCCCCTTGTCGCAGTTCCCCCTGCCCGTTTCCCAGATCGCCCACGTCCTCGGCGTCCCCGAGGACGCCCTCCGCGCACTCATGGCCCAGCGCGGCGATTCCACGGGCGACTCCACCCTTGTCGGACTCACCGTCGCCGAAGCCGCCCGACGGATCGGCATCGGCCGGACCAAGATGTACGAGTACGTCTCCTCCGGGGAGATACCTTCGGTCAAGATCGGAAGCCTTCGCCGCGTACCCGCCGAGGCGGTGAACGAGTTCCTTGCCAGGCGTGCGAGCGCCGTCGACTTCACGGCTGCGGCCTGAAGGGGGCGGGCATGGCAAAGAACCGTCAGCCCAATGGGGCATCCTCTATCTACCTCGGCAAGGACGGCCGCTGGCACGGCCGCGTCACTGTCGGCGTCAAGGACGACGGCACCCCCGACCGCCGCCACGTCGGGCGCAAGACCCGCGCCGAGGTCACCAAGGTGGTTCGCGAGCTGGAGAAGCAGCGCGACTCCACCGGTGTCCGCAAGGCCGGCCAGACCTGGACGGTCGAGACCTGGCTTTGCCGCACCCAACGTCGGCGAGAACACCATCGACGGCTACCGCGTCGCGGTTTATCACCACCTCATCCCCGGCCTGGGCGCCCATCGGCTGGAGAAGCTGGAGCCCGAGCACCTGGAGCGTCTCTACCGGAAGATGCAGGCGAACGGCAGCTCCGCCGGCACCGCCCACCAGGCGCACCGAACGGTCAAGACCGCGCTCAACGAGGCGGTACGCCGCCGCCACCTCACCGTCAATCCGGCCTCGGTCGCCAAGGCCCCCAAGCTTGAAGAGGAGGAGGTCGAGCCGTACTCGCTGGACGAGGTCCAGCGCCTCCTCGCCGAGTCCGCCAAGGTGCGCAACACCGCACGCTGGGTCATCGCCCTCGCACTCGGCTTGCGCCAAGGCGAGGTCCTCGGATTGAAGTGGGAGGACGTCGACTTCGAGGTGGGCGTCATCCTCGTACGCCGGGGTCGCTTGCGACCGCGCTACCAGCACGGTTGCGGCGACAAGTGCGGCCGTAAGCCCGGCTACTGCCCGCAGAAAATCAACGTGCGGCGCGAGACGAAGGACACCAAGACGCGCGCTGGCAAGCGGCCGATCGGCATGCCCGAGGAGCTGCTGAAGCTCCTGAAGCGGCACAAGGAGGAGCAGGAGCGCGAGCGACTCCTCGCCCGGGACCTATGGGTGGAGAAGGGGTACGTGTTCACTTCACCGACCGGCGAGCCGCTCAACCCCAACACCGACTTCCACCGGTGGAAGGACCTGCTCAAGGCAGCGAAGGTCCGCGACGGCCGCCTCCACGACGCCCGTCACACCGCCGCGACTGTTCTTCTCATCCTCGGCGTCCCCGAAGCGGTCGTCGACCGCATCATGGGCTGGGAACCCGGCAAGTCCGCTCGGATGCGTCGCCGCTATCAGCACCTCACCGGCCAGGTGCTCCAGCAGACGGCGGCGAAGGTGGGCGGCCTGCTGTGGGGCAAGCCGGACGCCTCAGAGCTGAAGGCCGGAACCTCTGAATCGCCCCAGTGTCCTGAATCACACGACGGGCCGGTCCACGTAGCCCACCTGTCGGGCCGAATCGTCGCGTTCCGGCACCACGAGCACGCCCAGGCTGTGGCCTCCCAATGGGGCGCCGATCATCCCGGCAAGCCTGCGCATGTGGAGAACTGGGACCGGCCACAGTGGGAGCACGAGGGACCGGGGGGCACCCGGGCTATCCGTGACCGGATGCCCGACCGCCGGCTCGTCCACCACGCCCACGCCGTATTCCTGCCCGACGGCGAACGCCTCAACATAGGCCGCCCTGAGCAATGGTCCGTGCTGGTCTGGGAGTTCGAGACCGATCTCTACACGGACTTGCCGGTCCGGTGGCACACCACGCGGCGCCCCGGCCAAGAGGTCGAGGCCCAGGTCCGCGGCACGGACCAGGACGCTGTCGCCGCTGCGTTCGGTGAGGCTTGTGCACGGGCTGTGGACCGGGCGAGGAACCCGGAAAGGTACGGAGACATCGGCTGCTACTGACCTGCCATCAAGTGCGGTCCAGGGGTCAACTCAAGGGCCGATTAACGCGACGGAGCCCGGCAACCGTCCCAGGTTGCCGGGCCTCAGCGCGCACATCAGTCGACCAGATAGTGGGCTTCGACGTAGGCGACGGTGGAGCCGTACGGCTCTCCCACCGGCTTCAACATGTAACGGCGGAAGACTGCGGCGGTGGCACGGCGGACGCCGCGGTTGCGGGCCTCAGCGTTGTCCCATGACTGGGCGAGGGTGCGCTTGACTACCTGGTCGATCTCCTCGGCCAGGTTCTGCTCCGTGACGGTGAGGCCGGGCGGTGCGTGTTCGTGGATTATCCGCGACAGGACACCCACATGGTCGTCGTCCAGTACGACGGCTTCGTCGGGGTGCTTCTCGGCGTTCACGATGGCACGGGCGACCCGGAGTGCTTCGGCCAGAAACTCCAGGGCATCCTGGGCGTTCTGGATGATCCGGTCCCGCAGCTGCCTGATCCGCTCTGCCAGGGCGGTGTACTTCGCGGACCCCGGTTCGACGCCTTTCTCGAGGGCGGCCTTGATGTGAGCCAGGATCTCCGCCGCAGACGGCGGCCTCTTGTCCTCGCTATCGTTCTTGTCGGGCTTGGGACGGACGAGGGCCAGCAGCTCCCTGAGGATTGTGATGCCCTGGGCATCCAGGACAAGGGCTTCTTCCTGGGAGGCGGCCACCGAGAAGGAGTGAACGTGGGCGTTGATTATCTCCAGGACCATCGGCCCCAACTCGCCCAGTCGCTCCTTCCTTTCCTCATCGGAAGACTTCTTGAACAGGGTCGTGTACACAGACCCGAAGAGCCCGAACCCCTCCTGGTACTTGGCGACCCGCTTGTCCGTGTTGATGAGCGGGTACAGGCGGGCCAGAAGCCGGTAGTTCTTGCTGAAGACCTCGGCGGCCTCAGGGTTGGCGTCCAGGAAGCCGTTGATGACACGTACGGATTCGTACCCGTGGGCCGTGAGATCGAGGCTGTCCACATCTGCGAGAAGGTCTTCGATGCAGGCGAAGGTGGTGCGGAACTCGGCGACCAGGTCGGTCAGGTCGGTAACGAACCCGCCGCCCTTGCTGGCGGACCCCTCCGAGGTGGGGTCGACGACGGCACGCTGGACCTCTTCGGCCAGGCTGATGTAGTCCACGACCACGCCGGTGGTCTTCACGAATCCGGCCGGGGACACCCAAGTGCGGTTCGGCCGAGTGATCGTTTGGAACAGGTTGTGAGCCTTCATCGGCTTGTCCAGGTAGAGGACGCCCTCGTTGGGGGCATCGAACCCAGTCATCAGCTTGGCTGTCACGACCAGGAAGCACAGCGGGTCATCGGGCGTGAGGAATCGCCGCTTCTGGTCTTCCTCGTCGACCTCGGAGAGCCGGTAGGGCCGCATGGCCGCTTCCTCGGTCTTGGCGTCCGAGACGTGGATATTCACCTCTGCGGTGATCCGATCATGCTTGCCGACCTCGGCGAGCACCTGCGACGCCTCAAAACCGGCAAGCAGCTCGTTGATCTTGTCCGTGTATGCCACGGCCAGCTCACGGTTGTAGGCGACGACCTGCGCTTTGAGCCCGTTGCGATAGGTGCCGGCCAGGTAGTGGTCCACGATGTCCTGGCAGACCGTGTCGATGCGTTCGGGGTTGGCAAACACCGAGGTGAGGCGCCCGAACTTGCGGGACAAGGTTTCACGATCGGGGTCGTCGAGGTCGAATTCGTCGCCGAACTGGTCGAACTCGGCCTGTAGGGCCCGGTCATTCATCTCGAAGGTGACCGGGTGTGGGTCCAGCATGACTGGAACGGTTGCCTCGTCCTGGAGAGACCGGGACACCGAATACCGGTGCAGCACCCTGTTCGGGTCGGTCTCCTCACCGAAGAGGGCGAAGGTGTTGGTGGCGAGGTTCCTGATGGGTGTGCCGGTCATACCGAAGAACTTCGCGTGCGGCAACGCTGCGCGCATCTGCCCCGCCAGGGACTCTTCCTCGGATGACTGGGTGCGGTGTGCCTCATCGACCAGCACGATGATGTTGCGGCGGGTCGACAGGTTCTTGCCGGCGTCGGCGAACTTGTGGACAGTCGTGGAGATGACGCCGCGCACGTCGTCAGCCAGCAGAGAACGCAACTCTCTGCTGGTGGAGGGCTGGTGAAAGTAGGCGTCGCCCATCGCGGAGGTGAATACCCCGGAGGTTTGGCGCACGAGTTGGGCTCGGTCCGAGAGCAGGATGATCGTGGGCGACTCGGTGCGGGTGTCAGCCAGCAGCAGCGAAGCAGCGAACACCATCAGCAGCGTCTTCCCGCTGCCTTGGTGGTGCCAGACCAGCCCTTTCTTGCCGTTGGCCAGGACCCGCCTGTGGATCAGATGGGCGGCCTCCATCTGCGGGTAGCGGGGCAGGTACTTCTTGTCCGCCCCGCCTCCAGAGGTGTCGAAGAGGGCGAAGTTGGCGAGCATGTCCAGGACCGTGACCGGGTTGAGCAGCAGCTCGACGGAGCGCTGCACGTCGGCCTGCCCGGACAGGTTCTCGTCGTCGTCAGTGGAACGGAACGGCTGCCACAGGTTCAGGGGCGCACCAGCGGCACCGAACCTCAGCTTCAGCCCATCGGAAGCGACAGCGAAGACATTGGGGGTGAAAAACCATGGGTACTCGGTGGAGTACACGTCGTTGATCTCGCGTGCGGCGTCGACCCACCCGGACTTGGCGGTCGGTGACTTCACCTCTACGACAACGAGGGGGAGGCCATTGGCCCAGTACACGAGATCGAACCGGCGGGGAGTCTTGCCGGGGATGGTTATGGTCACCTCGTCCGACACGATCAGGGTGTTGCTGGTCGGGCGCTCGAAATCGATGACCTTCAAGGCATGCCACACACCGTCGGCACCCCGGAACTCCTTGTGCCCGCGCAGCAGTTCCAGCACCTGCTCGTTGGCTCGCACCAGCCCGCCGTCTACGGCGTTGACCATGGCGATGATCTCCTCGACCACGGCGTTCATGTCGAACCCGTCGATCACCTCAGGGTTGAGCCGGACGATGGCGTCCCGCAACTGGCTGGCGAGCACCGTTTGCGTCGTCTCACGCGGCAGCGACCTGCCCGCTTTGTATCCCCACCCCATAGGGAGGGACCACTGGATCATCGAGTTCTGGAACTCGCGCTCCCGTATGCCTTTTGCCACGGATCAGACCTCCAGCTCGGCGGACTCGATGTCGATGGTTCGATCCAGCAGACCGGACAACAGCCCCGCCCGGACTCGGTGGAGCCGGGTGGACTCGGTACGGATCACCGCGATCTGCTCCTCGAACGCGTCCAGGGCCTTCGCTGCCTGCTCCTGCTCAGGTCGGGACGGGACGGGAAGCGCCACCGACAGGAGCTGGTCGGGATTGAGACGCTTACGGCGCTGCACGGTTCCGACAACCCTGCTCTGCATCTCAACCCACAGGCGAGGTGTTCGACAGACGTGCTTCATCCACTCCGGGGCGATATCACCGGTGAGTGTGAAGGTCGGGAACTCATTGGACGCCACGAAGCCGTCGAACTCCGTTGGAACTACCGTGATTGGTCCCTCCCAAGCGGTCAGCTTCCGCATCACTACCTGGTTCTCCCGGAGGACGTTCATCGCGGTGTACTCAGTATCTGCCCCGTCGAACGCCTCTTTGTCTACGAGTCCCTTGCCAGCATTGAGCACTCCGGCGAGATGGTAGGTAATTCCCGCTTCCATTGGCGTCCGAAGGATGTCGAGGTGCATCACATCGCCGAGGGACCTGGACTCGGCCTCACCGCCTTGTGAGGTGAGCCAGAGGAGCGATGTTGCTGCCAGGTATACGCCTACCAGCGCTTCGGCCTCGGCGTCGAGTGCGATGATCTGGGCGTCTACCGCGCCGATGACCTCGACGATCCGCTCCTGGACCGACAACGGAGGCAGGGCGAACGTAAACTCACTGATGTCCCGCCCCGAGATATGTGGGGCGTAGCCCCCGGGCGTCTGCCGACCAGCAAGGCGATCTGCCATGTTCGGCGACTGCACCACAAAGAGCAGGAACTCGGGCATGATCCGTTTGAGGTTCGCTCTCAGCCTTGTCACCCGCTGAACAAGCAGCACTGGCAAGTCGGCGCTTTGGATCAGCCCGCACCGGAGAACGCGATCACGAGTGAACGGCCGATCCATGGCGATACAGACGTCGCCCGGCTCCAACAGGTACTTCAGAAATGCTCCGCTGTCGGCCTCAGGCCAGAAGGCCGTGTCACTATCGTTCCAGCGCGTTCCAGACCGCCCGAGATTGATGCCTCGCAAGAGTCGAGGCCCAACAGGTGTCGACGCGAAAGTAGATGCCTTGAATGCGGGACCAGCGAGCGGGAACGAAACCTCGCTGAGGCGTACTTCCTCCCACTCATCACACTGGCTGGCAGCGAGGGAATCAGCGCGCAAGCCGGCTTGGAGGCTTGCCGTCTCCGCCTCCGCACCGGTGCCAGGTTCGGTGGTCTGGCCGTCGACTGCACCGATGATTTCGGCGACCCGCTCCTGCACGGGTAGAGACGTGATGTTCAGGGGTGTTTGAACCCAGCCTTTGGTCACGTTGGTGACCTGCGCGCTTCGCACCGCGTCACTCATCGAAGCCCTCGATCCCTGCGGCGGAGAGGACGGCGAGCATGTGTTGCTCGGTCTTCTGTCGCTCTGCACGGGCGACGTTGTAGGCGTCGATGAGGGTGCCGAGGTCTTCCTGTTCGGCGGCGGCGTGCTTGATGTAGCGGCCGATGTTGAGGTCGTACCCGTTCGTCACGATCTCCGTGATGGGGACGAACCGCGCCGATAGACCACCCTCTCCGTCGGGATTCACCGGGTTGCCGTCGGCGTCGAAGCCCGAGTGGTAGGCGGCCACCGTGTCGGCGATGTCGATGTCGGTGAGGATATTGCGGTTCTTGGCCTTGGTGAACCGCTTGGAGGCATCGATAAACAGCACGCCGTCCTGTCGCTCCTTGGCCTTGGTTCCAGGTGCACGGAACACCAGGATCGCTGTGGGGATGGAGGTCGAGTAGAAGAGGTTCGCAGGTAGGCCAATGACCGCTTCGAGCAGGTCGTCGTCGAGAACGCGCTTGCGGATGGCTGCTTCCTGGCCGCCTCGGAAGAGGACGCCGTGGGGCAGGACGACGCCGGCGCGGCCTTTCTGCGGGTCCATGCTGGCGATCATGTGTTGCACGAATGCCCAGTCCGCCGACGACTGTGGGGCGACCCCGCCGATGGCGCGCGGGTCATTGGTCCAAGGCTTCCACTTCAGGCTGTAGGGGGGATTGGCGACGATCATGTCGAACTGCTTGACGGACCCGTCCGGCTTCTTGAAGCGCGGGTCTCTCAGAGTGTCGCCGACTTCGACCTTGAACTCGGTCAGATTGTGCATGAAGAGGTTCATGCGGGCCACACCCGCGGTATCCGTTACCGCTTCCTGCCCGTTCAGGCTGAGTGTGTATCCGCGGCCTCCGCGAGCCTTCAGGAGGTTCGCGGAGGCGATGAGCATGCCGCCCGACCCACAGGTCGGGTCGTACACCGACTCATGGTTCTTGGGGTCCAGTAGCTCGATGATCAGTTCGACGACCTCGCGAGGAGTGAAGAACTGGCCGGCGCGGATGCCAGACCCGTCGGAGAACCGCTTCAGCAGGTACTCGTACGCCCCGCCGAGCACATCGTGGGACATATTGCCCTCGTGCATCTTGGGGACGCGGTCCATCGTCCGCATGACTGACGCCAGCACCTCCCCCGGCAGCACCGCTTCGGAGGTCCAGGTCATGGACCCGAACAGTCGGGAGAACTTGTCAGGGTTTGCCGACTCGATGGCCTGGAGGGAAGCGCGAACCCGCTGGCCGAGGCCGTGCTGGGCGACGGTGGAGAGGATGGCTGACCAAGAGGCGCGGATCTCGGCGACGGTGCCAGGGAAGATGACGGGGATCTTGAACGTCTGGTAGTTGCTGTACTCAACCTCGTCGGCTTCCTCGGCTGAGAGGTCCAGGTCCTCGTTCTCCTTGAGGAAGATCTGGTGGGTGTGCTCCCAGGTATCCGACAGGTACTTCCAGAACATCAGAGGGAAGACGACCGAGGAGTACTGCGCTTCGGGCATCGCCACGCGCAGCTCATCGGCGGCGTCCCACAACCGGTTCTCGATCTCCTGCTGGGTCACTGCCATCAGTTGGGGGTGTCCTTGCTCGTGTCCGGATAGCGATCTCAGGGCCGTGGAGCTTCCGCTGGGCATCCTATTTTGTCCCTCTGGCAGTGAGGCTGTGGTCGGTCTCTCCGTCGGCTGGTTCAGGAGCCGACTTGGGTTGGTGAGGCCCGCCGGTTGCCGCGAAGCCTCATGCGGATCCCAGAGGAATCTTGGTCTCGATGCGGTCGACGACCATGGCCCCGGTGGCCCTGATCGTGGGCATGGAGCAGCCGGAGCCTGCCCACGGAAGTCCACGGCTGTCCGTCCTGCGCAACTGAGACCAAAACTGAGACCACACGCGTCGAAGGCCCCCACCGCGGACGGTAGGGGCCTTCGACGTAGTGCCCGGTGAGGCACTGGCGGAGGATACGAGATTCGAACTCGTGAGGGGTTGCCCCCAACACGCTTTCCAAGCGTGCGCCCTAGGCCACTAGGCGAATCCTCCGCCGCAAACAATACAAGACGTTGAGGGGTGCTCGCGAACATGATCCGGCGGAGGGGGTCGGAAGGGGGGCGGGGAGGAGTCGCGAGGGAGGGTGGAGTGATCTTGGAGTGGGGTGGGGTCGTGCGTGGGGGCGGGGATCCGCTAGGGTTGGGCACAGCCCCTCACGTGGCGCTATCTCACCGAACTCCCCCAGGGCCGGAAGGCAGCAAGGGTAAGTGAGCTCTGGCGGGTGCGTGGGGGGCGTTTGCGTTTCCGGGATCGGGGGCGGCCCGGTTGTCAGTGCGGGCCGATATCGTCGTATGCGTGTCGTCCCTTGCGCTGTACCGCCGCTACCGTCCCGAGACCTTCGCTCAGGTCATCGGGCAAGAGCACGTGACCGATCCGCTCCAGCAGGCCCTGCGGAACAACAGGGTCAACCACGCGTATCTGTTCAGTGGGCCGCGCGGCTGCGGCAAGACGACCAGTGCGCGCATCCTGGCGCGCTGCCTGAACTGTGAGAAGGGTCCCACTCCCGATCCGTGCGGGGAGTGCCAGTCGTGTCAGGATCTCGCCCGGAACGGGCGCGGCAGCATCGATGTGATCGAGATCGACGCGGCCTCCCACGGTGGTGTCGACGACGCGCGTGAGCTGCGCGAGAAGGCCTTCTTCGGGCCGGCCAGCAGCCGGTACAAGATCTACATCATCGACGAGGCCCACATGGTCACGTCGGCGGGCTTCAACGCGCTGCTCAAGGTGGTCGAGGAGCCGCCGGAGCATCTGAAATTCATTTTCGCGACGACCGAACCCGAGAAGGTCATCGGGACGATCCGGTCGCGTACGCATCACTACCCGTTCCGGCTGGTGCCGCCGGGGACCCTGCGTGACTACCTGGGCGAGGTGTGCGGGGAGGAGGCCATCCCCGTCGAGGAGGGCGTGCTGCCGCTGGTCGTACGGGCCGGGGCCGGGTCGGTACGTGACTCGATGTCGGTGATGGACCAGCTGCTCGCCGGAGCGGGCGACGCCGGTGTGACGTATGCCATGGCCACGGCTCTGCTCGGGTACACCGACGGGTCGCTGCTGGACTCGATCGTGGAGGCGTTCGCCGCGGGCGACGGGGCGGCGGCCTTCGAGGTCGTGGACCAGGTCATCGAGGGCGGCAACGACCCACGGCGGTTCGTGGCCGACCTGCTGGAGCGGCTGCGGGACCTGGTGATCCTGGCTGCGGTGCCGGACGCGGCGGAGAAGGGCCTGATCGATTCGCCTGCGGACGTGGTGGAGCGGATGCAGGCCCAGGCGTCCGTATTCGGGGGCGCGGAGCTGGCGCGGGCCGCGGATCTGGTCAACGTCGGGTTGACGGAGATGCGCGGAGCGACGTCGCCGCGGCTCCAGCTGGAGCTGATCTGCGCACGGGTGCTGCTGCCTGCCGCGTACGACGACGAGCGTTCGGTGCAGGCGCGCCTCGACCGCCTGGAGCGCGGGGCGAGCACGGCCGGGCTGCACCTCGGCGGGCCGGTGACGACGGGGGTCGGTGGCCCTGAGGTCGAGTACGTGCCGGGACCGGGCGCCCATGCGGTCACGCCGCCTTCGGGCCCGCCCGCCGGCCCGGCCGGCCCCGCCGCCGCGCGCGCCGCGGTGCGGGGGATGAACGGCGCTGGAGCGGAAGCGGGGGCTGGAGCTGCGGCTGGGGCTGGAGCTGGGGGTGGTGTGCCTGCGGGGGCCGGGGCGGGTTCGGCTGGTGTGGCTTCTGGTGATGGGTCTGTTGGTGGCGGGCCTGTCGGTGGTGGGTCTGCTGGTGGTGTGCAGGCGGGGGCCGGTGGGACGGAGGCTGCGGCTGTTGCGCCTGGGGCCTGGCCGGGGGCTGCGAACGCGGGCTCGGGTGCGGGTACGGGCGCGGGGGGTGCGGGAACGGACGCCGGTGCTGGTGCGGGGGCCGGTTCGGGAGCTGAGCAGGTGGCGCAGCCTGGAGCTTGGCCCGGTCAGAGTGGCGGCCCGGGAGCGGGGCAGCGGCAGCCTGGGGCCTGGCCCGGTCAGCAGGGGCAGCAGACGGCCGGTGGCGCGGCCGGGCGGCAGCCCGGTGGGTGGCCCACGGCTGCGGCGCCGGGGCAGGGCGGTCCGGGAGGAGCCGGAGGGCCTGGCAGCCCAGCAGGTTCCGGAGGGCCCGCAGGTTCCGGGGGAGCAGCAGGTTCCGGAGGGCCGGCAGGGGCCGCGGGGTCCGGTGGCGGTATGCCGTCGGCTTCGGGGCAGTCCGTACCCGTACAGCACGGTCAGCAGACTCAGCAGCCCGCGCCGGGCGGCGGGGGCATGGCGCAGGGGGCCGCGCAGGTGCGGCAGCTGTGGCCGGAGATTCTGGAGGCGGTGAAGGGCCGCCGGCGCTTCACCTGGATCCTGCTCAGCCAGAACGCGCAGGTCGCGGGCTTCGACGGCACGACGCTGCAGATCGGCTTCCCGAACGCCGGTGCCCGGGACAGCTTCGCCAACGGCGGCAGCGAGGACGTGCTGCGGCAGGCGCTGGCCGAGAAGTTCAACGTGCAGTGGAAGGTCGAGGCGATCGTCGACCCGTCCGGGGGCGCCAATCCTCCCGGTGGCGGTCCCGGCGGGGGCGCTCCGCAGGGCGGCGGCTTCGGCGGCAACAGCGGTGGCGGCTTCGGCGGTGGCGGCGGCTTCGGCGGTGGCCCCTCCGGTGCTCCGGCGCAGGGCGGTGGCCAGGGCGGGCCGGGCGGCCCGTCCGGTGGCGCGCCGGGCGGCGGTGCCGGGTATGACGCCGGTGGTGGCGTGTCGGGCGGCGGCCAGGGTGCGCAGATGGCGCGGCAGGCGGTGGCGCCGACGGGTGCCGCGGCAGGCGGCGGTGGTTACGGGGCCGGATCCGGGCAGGCCGGACAGACCTGGCAGGCCGGGCCCTCCGGTGGCGGTGGCAGTGGTGGCTCTGGCGGCGCCGGCGGGTCCTACGGTGCCGGAGGCGGTGCTTCGGGCGCTTCGGGCGGTGCCGCCGCGGACTCCGCGTACCGGGAGCCGGAGCCCGCGCCGGTGTCGATCGAGGACGACATGCCGGCCGAGGACGACCCCGACCTCGTCGACTCCGCGCTGAGCGGGCACGACCTGATCGTCCGCGAGCTGGGCGCGACGGTGGTCGAGGAGTTCACCAACGAGTACTGACCGGTCGTGCTGATCGCGTACGGGCGGGTACCGGACGACCGTGGTCCGGGCGTACAGCCGTGCTCCTCCGTACGGCGTAGGGCGTGGCGCCGTTCGAGCACGTAGGCTCGGGCTACCGCACCAATCGTTGTCGTACGGCAGGAGTCACGTAGTGATCCCCGGTGGTCAGCCCAACATGCAGCAGCTGCTCCAGCAGGCCCAGAAGATGCAGCAGGATCTCGCGGCGGCCCAGCAGGAGCTGGCCGAAACGCCCGTCGAGGGCTCGGCGGGAGGCGGCCTGGTCAAGGCGACCGTGAACGGCTCCGGCGAGCTCCAGGGCCTGGTCATCGACCCGAAGGCGGTGGACCCCGAGGCGGGGACCGCCGAGGAGAACGCCGAGACGCTCGCGGACCTGGTCATGGCCGCGGTACGGGACGCCAATGCCAGCGCGCAGCAGCTGCAGCAGCAGAAGCTCGGCCCGCTCGCCCAGGGGCTGGGCGGCGGGGGCATCCCCGGCCTGCCTTTCTGAGCAGTCATGAGCCGCCTGGCCGGTGGGACACCGCCGCAGGCCCGGCGGGCCACCGGCACCGGCCCGGCGGCAATCCGCCACCGACCCGGCGGAAACCGGCACCGGTCCGGCTTTCGGCGCCGGTTGTGGAACCACCGTTCCGCAACCACGGGGCCGAAGTCGTCGCAGGATGGGGCTCCCTTTCCGGGGAGGAGCCAACTAGCGTACGCAGCACGGCAGAAGAGAGAGAAGACGTTCCGTGTATGAAGGCGTGGTCCAGGATCTGATCGACGAGCTGGGCAGACTGCCCGGCGTCGGTCCCAAGAGCGCGCAGCGGATCGCCTTCCACATTCTTCAGGCCGAGCCGACCGACGTCCGCCGGCTCGCGAACGCGCTGATGGAGGTCAAGGCGAAGGTCCGGTTCTGCAGCGTGTGCGGCAATGTCGCGCAGGACGAGCAGTGCCGGGTCTGCCTGGACCCGCGCCGCGATCCGGCGGTCATCTGCGTCGTGGAGGAACCCAAGGACGTCGTGGCGATCGAGCGGACGCGGGAGTTCCGCGGCCGCTACCACGTGCTCGGCGGGGCGATCAGCCCGATCGAGGGCGTGGGCCCCGACGATCTGCGGATACGGGAACTCCTGGCCAGGCTCGCGGACGGCACGATCACCGAGCTGATCCTGGCCACCGACCCGAATCTGGAGGGCGAGGCCACGGCCACGTACCTCGCGCGCATGGTCAAGCCGATGGGCCTTCGGGTGACGCGGCTGGCCAGCGGACTGCCCGTCGGGGGCGATCTGGAGTATGCCGACGAGGTCACGCTCGGGCGGGCCTTCGAAGGGAGGAGACTTCTCGATGTCTGATGCCACGCTGCACGACGCCACGCGGAACCCGGACGATTTCGCCGTACAGATCTCCGACTCGATCGAGAGCTTCATCGTCGCGGTCACCGAGGTGGCGAAGGGCGACGAGCCGGACAGTGCCGTGCCGTTCCTGCTGCTGGAGGTCTCCCAGCTGCTGCTGACCGGCGGCCGTCTGGGGGCGCACGAGGACATCGTGCCGGACGAGCGGTACGAGCCCGATGTCGGCCCGGAGCCGGACGTCGACGAGTTGCGGGAGCGTTTCGCGCTGCTGCTGGACCCGATTGACGTGTACTCCGAGGTCTTCGACCCGTACGTACCGCGCAGCGCGCCCGTCGCCTGCCGGATCTCCGACGACCTCGCGGACATCATCACGGACCTGCGGCACGGCCTGGCGCACTACCGCTCGGGCCGGGTCAGCGAGGCGCTGTGGTGGTGGCAGTTCTCATACCTGTCGAACTGGGGACCGACGGCGAGCGCGGCGCTGCGCGCGCTGCAGTCGCTGGTCGCCCACGTACGGCTGGACCAGCCGCTGGACGAGCTGGACGGCCTGGACACGGACAGCGACGCGGCGGACGGCGACGAGGAGCGGCTCGCCGAGGAGGCCGGCAAGGTCATGGCGGCGGAGATCGCCGGGCCGCTGGGGCTGCGCGAGGTGTGAGGGCGGGTCCGGGACTCGGGGTCGTACGGACGTGATCCGGGCCGTCGGCCGGGTACGCGTCCCCCACGGCAGCCGGGGCGGGCACCGAGTCCGGTGTGATCCGGGGGTCGATGTGACCTGGGCTCGGTGTGACCCGGGCCCGGTGTGCCCTGATGCCCGGTGTGACCTGGGTTACCTTTCCGTGTGTCCTTGTGAGAAGCGGGCATGTGCTGGCCGAGCGGGGCGCAACGACGCGCCCGCGCCGGTCCACGGACGTTCGTGACGTGAGCACTGTGTCTCACCATGTGGTATTGGCGAGGCGGATTCCGCCTGCTCGTTAGACTGAGCCGACCGCAGTACCCCCAGTTCCGGGGGTCCGGGAGGAAACTCCCGAAGAGACAGTTGCGAGGAGCGCACGTGGGCCTTGTCGTGCAGAAGTACGGCGGCTCATCCGTTGCGGATGCCGAGGGCATCAAGCGCGTTGCCAAGCGAATCGTCGAGGCCAAGAAGAACGGCAACCAGGTGGTTGTGGTGGTCTCCGCGATGGGCGACACGACGGACGAGCTGATCGATCTCGCGCAGGAAGTGTCCCCGATCCCGTCGGGGCGCGAGTTCGACATGCTGCTGACCGCCGGAGAGCGGATCTCCATGGCCTTGCTGGCGATGGCGATCAAAAACCTCGGTCACGAGGCGCAGTCCTTCACCGGGAGCCAGGCCGGTGTCATCACCGACTCCGTCCACAACAAGGCACGGATCATCGATGTCACGCCGGGCCGCATCAAGACGTCCGTGGACGAGGGCAACATCGCCATCGTCGCCGGTTTCCAGGGCGTCTCGCAGGACAAGAAGGACATCACCACGCTGGGGCGGGGCGGCTCGGACACCACCGCCGTGGCGCTGGCCGCGGCGCTGGACGCGGACGTCTGCGAGATCTACACCGACGTGGACGGCGTCTTCACCGCCGACCCCCGGGTCGTGAAGAAGGCCCGGAAGATCGACTGGATCTCGTTCGAGGACATGCTGGAGCTGGCCAGCTCCGGTTCCAAGGTGCTGCTGCACCGCTGCGTCGAGTACGCCCGCCGTTACAACATCCCGATCCACGTCCGCTCGTCCTTCTCCGGACTGCGCGGCACCTGGGTCAGCAACGAACCGCAAGGGGACCAGCCCATGGAGCAGGCGATCATCTCGGGCGTCGCGCACGACACCTCCGAGGCGAAGGTCACGGTCGTCGGCGTCCCGGACAAGCCGGGCGAGGCCGCGACGATCTTCCGCGCCATCGCGGACTCCGAGGTCAACATCGACATGGTCGTGCAGAACGTGTCGGCCGCCTCGACGGGGCTGACCGACATCTCCTTCACGCTGCCGAAGGACGAGGGCCGCAAGGCCGTCGCGGCGCTGGAGAAGACCAAGGCGTCGGTGGGCTTCGACTCGCTGCGCTACGACGACCAGATCGCCAAGATCTCGCTGGTCGGCGCCGGTATGAAGACCAACCCCGGCGTCACGGCGACCTTCTTCGAGGCGCTGTCCAACGCGGGCGTGAACATCGAGCTGATCTCGACCTCCGAGATCCGCATCTCGGTCGTCACCCGCGCCGACGACGTCAAGGAAGCCGTGCAGGCCGTGCACAGCGCCTTCGGCCTCGACAGCGAGAGCGACGAGGCCGTGGTCTACGGCGGCACCGGTCGATGACCACACCCTTCTCGGGTACGGCTACGGGCCGCGCGGCTGACCGCGCGGCCCGTAAGCCGCATCTGGCGGTCGTCGGCGCCACCGGCGCCGTCGGCACGGTCCTGCTCGGTCTCCTCTCCGAGCGGGCCGACATCTGGGGCGAGATCCGGCTCGTTGCCTCTCCCCCGAGCTCTCGACTGCGTTCGAGCAGGGGGGACCCCCACCGTTCGGCCGGCCGCAAGCTGACCGTACGGGGCGAGGAGGTCGAGGTCCTCGCGCTGGGCGAAGAGGTCTTCGACGGCATCGACATCGCACTGTTCGACGTACCGGACGAGGTCTCCGCGCAGTGGGCGCCGATCGCCGCCGCCAAGGGCGCGGTGGTCGTGGACAACTCCGCGGCGTTCCGGATGGACCCGGACGTGCCGCTGGTGGTCCCCGAGGTCAACGCGCACGCGGCACGGGTACGCCCGCGCGGCATCGTCGCCAACCCGAACTGCACCACCCTGTCGATGATCGTCGCGCTGGGCGCCCTGCACGCCGAGTACGGGCTGAGCGAGCTGATCGTCTCCTCGTACCAGGCCGTCTCCGGCGCGGGCGAGGACGGCGTCGACACCCTGCGCTCCCAGCTCGCCGCCGTCTCCGGTACGGAACTGGGCACCACGCCCGGCGACGTACGGCGGGCCATGGGCGACACGCTCGGGCCGTTCCCGGCGCCGGTCGCGCTGAACGTCGTGCCGTGGGCCGGGTCCCTGGAGGAGGACGGCTGGTCCTCGGAGGAGCTCAAGGTCCGTGACGAGTCGCGGAAGATCCTCGGGCTGCCCGATCTGCGGGTCTCCGCGACCTGCGTACGCGTCCCCGTGATCACCACGCACTCGCTGACCGTGCACGCGCGCTTCGAGAACGAGGTCACGGTCACCGGGGCGCACGAGATCCTGGCGTCCGCGCCCGGCGTCGTGGTCTGCGACGATCCGGAGGCCGGCGAGTTCCCCACGCCCGCGGACGTGGTCGGTACGGACCCCACCTGGGTCGGGCGGGTACGGCGGTCGCTGGACGACCCCCGGGCGCTGGAGCTCTTCGTGTGCGGGGACAACCTGCGCAAGGGCGCGGCGCTGAACACCGTGCAGATCGCCGAGGTGGTCGCGGGGGAGATGACGGCGTAGGCCGGGGCTCTGAGGGCTGGGCCGAGGACTGGGGCCGGTGCCTGGTGCATGGCGGCCGGTACGCGGGGCCCGGCGTGCGGTATATGGGGCCGATGTGCGACGCTCGATGGCCGGGAAGCGTCGTTCGTGGCCGAGGGGCACCGCTTCGGGACGGTTACTGCCCCGATTGGTGCTGTCACTGATCCGCTCAGGAGATACCTTGTGAGTTGTGTGAAGGTCCTGTGAGCGACTCGTTGGTCCAAACCACTTGAACTGGCCCGACGCCGTGTTCGACTATTCGCTCCCCCCTTACTGCAACCGGTAGTTGGGCGGGGAGCGTCTTTGTGGCCGCCCCTCAAGGGTGTCCATGGACCTGTGGGACAAATGGGGTATTGGGGAAGAGCTGGTACGCATGAGGGCATTTGACCCGCCGTCAAAGACGGTGTCGTGCGCGTACAACCCTGATGGGGGGAAACGTGTCCAACAGGCGTGGCAGAGGTATTCGGCATCGCGATCGCCCCAGGGGGCTCCGGCGGCACAGCAGTGCGGCCGTTGCGGCCCCGCATGCCCGGGGGTATGCCGGTGATCGCCCCGTGGCCCGCCGCGCAGCCCGCGCAGATCTCCTCTCAGCGTGGGGACACTGACGACGCGATGGCTGCGGGCACGACTGTCGACCATCTCACCGAGACCTACCGCGCGCACTACCGATCACTGCTGGGCCTGGCCGCGCTGCTGCTGGACGACACCGCCTCGTGCGAGGACGTCGTCCAGGAAGCCTTCATCCGGGTGCACTCCGCCCGGGGCCGGGTGCGCGATCCCGAGAAGACCCTCGCCTATCTGCGCCAGACAGTCGTCAATCTCTCCCGTTCGGCGCTGCGCCGCCGCATCCTCGGGCTGAAGCTGCTCTCCAAGCCGATGCCCGACATGGCGAGCGCCGAGGAAGGCGCGTACGACCTCCTGGAGCGCGACCAATTGATCAAGGCGATGCGGGGGTTGCAGCGTCGCCAGCGCGAGGTCCTCGTCCTGCGCTACTTCGCGGACATGACCGAGGCCCAGGTCGCCGAGACCTTGGGGATATCGCTCGGTTCGGTGAAGGCGTACGGCTCACGGGGTATCGCGGCGCTGCGCGTCGCCATGGAGGCTCCCGCATGAGTGGCAAGCAGTTCGGCCCGTACGACCCGCAGGACCCGCAAGGCCCGCGGAACTCCCGTACCCCGGGGGAGCCGCGGCATCCGCAGCACCAGCAGGACGTGAAAGCCCCGCAGGGCGCACAGGACCCGCACACCACACGGAGCCCGCAGGGCGCAGAGAGCCCGCAGGACACCCAGGACTCACACAGCTCCCAGGGCCCTCAGGACCCGCAGAACCCTCAGACCCCGAAGGACGAGCCGCAGGAACGGCAGGGGACCGAGCGGACCGGCCAGACCGAGCGGACCGGTCAGACCGACCGGACCGGCCAGGCCGGGCACGACGCCGACCGCGGCGGGGACGACCCGGCCGGTCCCGCCGGTCTCGGCGGTCTCGGCGGCAGTGTCGGTGAGGACGACCTCCGGCGGCTGCTGCGCTCCGCCGTCGGCGACCTGGAGCCCGCCCCCGACTCGCTCGAACAGCTGCGCCGCGCGGTCCCGGCCCGCCGCCGGCGACGCCGCCATGCCGTGGTCGGCGCCGCCGCGGCCATCCTGCTCGGTGGCACGTCCATCCCCGCGATGGTGCATGTCGCCGACTTCGCCGACGGCCCCGAGGACCGCCCCGCCAACGCCGCCAGTACGCAGCGCACGCCGGGCAGCACCGAGGGCACGCACGGCGAGGGCACGGAGCACAGTGGCAAGCCGCCGGCCGGCCACGGCGGGAAGAAGACCGAAGAGGGCAAGCCCGCCGAGCCGGGCAAGAGCCCGGACAAGAACGGCAAGCCGTCGGGCACCAGCACCGGCACGCCCTACCCGTCCGGGACGATGGACGTCACCTCGCCCGCCTGTTCGCGCGCGCAGCTCGGCAACGGTGTCAGCTCGGTCGGGCACGCCGACTCGGCGGGCCGCGTCTACGGCTCGTTCCGCGTGATGAACACCTCCGACACCACCTGCTCGGTCGAGGGCGGCGGCGAGGTCGGCGTACTCGCCCAGGGCAGTACGGACAGTTCGCGGGTCAGTGTCGTCGACCACACCGCGGGCGACGCGGCCCCCGGCCTGCCCGACCCGATCACCACCCCGGACCAGCTGGTGCTGAAGCCGGGCCAGGCGTACGAGGTCAAGTTCGCGTGGGTGCCCGCGGAGGGCGGCGGCACCACGGGCTGTACCGCGCCGCCCCCGTCACCGTCCCCGGCGCCCTCCAAGGCACCGGGTGAGAAGTCGCCGGGCGCCTCGTCGTCCTCCGGTGAGGGCGTCGCGAGCACCACCACCGGCGGCGGCCAGGCAGGTGGCAACGACGGGTCCCCGGGCAGCGGCGGCTCCAACCCGCCGGGCAACATCGTGCTCAACCACACTCCGGAGGCCGGCGAGCCCGCGGCGTCGGACGCCAAGATCCCGGACGTCTGCGCCGGGACGGTCTACCGCACCGAGGCGCTGCCCGCGCAGTAGGGGCAGGCGGCCCGGGCCGGTCGGCCGGGGCCGTGGCGGGCAGGGGCGGTCCGGCCCCGCCGTCCGGGCCGGGCGGTGCTCCCCGTACCGTTGGCCTTGTGTACCGGTTCCTGCTGACCCCGCGGTGGTGGGGAATCAACGTCTTCGCCGTACTGGCGATCCCTTTCTGCATCTTCATGGGCAGCTGGCAGCTGAGCCGCTTCGAGGACCGCGTCGATACGCACCACCAGCAGGAGGACCGGTCCGCCGAGGCGAAGACCGCGGCCGCCCGGCCGCTGGACGAGCTGCTGCCGGTGGACAAGGTCACCTCCGGCCGCCAGGCCACCGCCACCGGCCGCTACGACACCGGGCACCAGCTGCTCGTACCGGACCGCCGGCTCGACGACCGGAGCGGCTTCTACGTGCTGGCGCTGCTGCGTACGGACGGCGGCAAGGCGCTGCCGGTCGTACGGGGCTGGCTGCCCGGAGACGCGAACGCGCCGGAGACCAAGGCGAAGGTGCCCGCGCCGCCGAGCGGTGCGGTGACGGTCACCGGGGCCCTGCAGGCGTCCGAGAACCAGGGCACCGACGGGGTGCACGCGGGCGGCGGACTGCCGTCCGGGCAGCTCGGCATGATCAGCGCGGCGTCGCTGGTCAACATCGTGCCGTACGACGTGTACGACGCCTGGATCACCGTGACCAAGGCCGAGGCGCCGCTGGTGGCCGTACCGCCGGTGGCGGCGGAGGGCAGCGGGCTGGACCTGAAGGCGTTCCAGAACCTCGGGTACACCGGCGAGTGGTTCGTCTTCGCCGGGTTCGTGATCTTCATGTGGTTCCGGCTCTTCCGCCGGGAGGCGGAGGCGGCCAGGGACGTGGCGCTGGGGCTGGTGCCGGAGGCGGACGAGACGGCGAAGGCGGCCGACGCGCCGCGTCCCTGACCGTCCCGCCGGGATACGCCTCCGCTGCTTCAAGCCCGCTGTTCGGCCCCTACCGCTTCAGGCCCGCTGCTTCCAGTGCCCCGGTCGGCTGAGGTCCTCGGGCAGCTTGGTCGCCGCGTCGCCCTTGGCCGCGTTGAGCTGGGCCTGGGTGAGGAAGATGCTGCCGGTGAGGTCGGCGCCGCTCAGGTCCGCGTCACGGAAGTCCACGCCGATCAGGTCGGCGGTCCGCAGATCGGCGCCCTTGAGGTCGGCGGCGATGAGATAGGCGCCGCGCAGATTGGCGCCCCGCAGATCGGCTCCCCTGAGCCGGGCGCCCATCAGATCGGCTCCCCGGTGGTTCTTCTTACGGCCGGGAACGGCGGCCCGCACCAGTTCGCTGGTACGCAGCAGCAGGGCGTTGACGTCCTGCCGTACGGCCGCGACGTCCACCTCGGCGAGCGCGTCGGCGCTGCCGCGGGTGAGCCGGTCTGTCTCCTTGAGCGCGCGGCGCAGCTCCTTGTGGATGGGCCGGGCGGGTGGCAGGGCCAGCGCCTCGGTCAGGTACCAGAGCAGCTCGTGGAGCTGGCGCACGACGGGGAACACGTCGAACATCTGCCGCGCGGTGCCCGGCTCGCTGCGCCAGTCCCGACCGCCGAAGGTGACCTGCGAGACCTTCTGGCCCGCGCCGAAGCAGTCGAAGACCGTGCAGCCGGAGAAGCCCTTGTCGCGGAGGCGGGCGTGGATGCCGCAGCTGAAGTCCTGCTGGAGGTTGGTACACGGCTTGCCGGCGGGCTTGTCGACCGCGAAGTCGGCGGAGGCGGCGAAGGGCAGCGCGACGCAGCACAGACCGAAGCAGCTGCCGCAGTCGGCCTGCAGGTCGAGACGGTCGCCGCCGGCCGAGGGGGCTTCATGCTTCTGGGACACCGCGAGTGCTCTCCTGCCACAAGACGAGCGGGAGTTTTCCCCCGCTCCGTTCCACGTACGAACCTCCATTGTCCGGGATGGGAGAGGGGGGCGGGAAACGGGGACGGGGGATGGGTACGGGGTGGGATGCGGGGCGGGCAGGGGCCCGGGGCGGCCCTCGCTCCCATCGAGGCCATGGGGGGCGCACCGGCACACCGACGGCGAGACGGCTCCCCCGATGCCCCGGCCGGAGACCGAGCCGCCCCACCCGGCGGACGCCGAGTGCCCGAGCCGTCCCGTCCGGCGGACGCCGAGCGCCCAAACCCGCGCCCCGACGAGAAGCGTCACGGCAAGAACGCGAGCCCTGCGTCCGGTGAGGCGGAGCAGGCCGGAGGCCGGGGCGGCCCCGCGTGATGGTGCGGGGCCCGCCTACTTGCCTGCTCAGCCGGTCTGTTGTCCCTTCAGCTCACCGTTGCCGCCCAGCCCCAGGTGGCGGCGGGTGAAGTCCAGTTCCAGGCGGACCTGCTTGATGCGTTCCTCGACCACCAGGGAGCCGTGGCCCGCGTCGTAGCGGTAGACCTCGTGGGGGTGGCCGCGCTCCTTCAGGCGGTCGACGTAGTTCTCCACCTGGCGGATGGGGCAGCGGGGGTCGTTGACGCCGGCGGAGATGTAGACCGGCGCGCGCACTGCGTCCACGTACGTCAGGGGCGACGACGCCTCGAAGCGCTCCGGCACCTCCTCCGGCGTGCCGCCCAGCAGCGTGCGGTCCATCGCCTTCAGGGCTTCCATCTCGTCGTGGTACGCGGTGACGTAGTCCGCCACCGGGACCGCCGCCAGGCCCAGTGCCCACGCCTCCGGCTGGGTGCCGAGGCCGAGCAGGGTGAGGTAGCCGCCCCACGAGCCGCCGGACAGCACCAGCCGCTCGGGGTCGGCCAGCCCGGAGGAGACGGCCCACTCGCGCACCGCCGCGATGTCCTCCAGCTCGATCAGCCCGACGCGGTGCTTGAGGGCGTCCGTCCACTCCCGGCCGTAACCCGTCGAGCCGCGGTAGTTCACCCGCACCACGGCGAAGCCGTGGTCCACCCAGGCCGCGGGCGCGGACGCGAAAGCATCGCTGTCGTGCCACGTCGGGCCGCCGTGGATCTCGAAGACCGTCGGGAACGGGCCAGCGCCGGCCGGCTGCTGCACCAGTGCGTGGACGGTGCCGCCGGGGCCCTCCACCCACGCGTCGGTCACCGGCACCGAGCCCGGCGCCTTCATCCCGGGCGGGTCGAGGACGACCTGCCCGTTCGTCGAGCGCACCTCCGGCGGCTGCGCGGCCGACGACCAGAGGTACTCCACCGCGCCGTCCGGCCGCGCCGTCGCCCCGGCGACCGTCCCGGCGGGCGTCTCGACGCGGGTCAGCTGCCGGGTCAGCGGCTCGTAGCGCCACAGCTCGGCGCGCGCCCGGAACTCGTGCTCCACCAGCAGGGCCGCGCCGTCCGGATACCAGTCGGCGGCGACGTCGCCCGGCAGGTCGATGTCCAGGGCGCTCTCCTCGCCCGACAGCGGGTCCCAGATCATCGGCTCCCAGCGGCCGCGCCGCTGGTGCCCGACGAGCAGCCGGGAGTCGCCGTCCACCGGCGCGAAGCCCATCACCGCCAGGCCCAGCTCCTCGGTGCCGCCCTTGGTGTCGTCCAGCTCGGCGACGGTCGAGCCGTCCGGCCGCACCACCCGGATCGCGGAGTGCATCGCGTCACCGTGCTCGGTGTGCTCGACGGCGATCAGCGAACCGTCGTGCGACAGGGCGCCCACGCCCGCCGACTCGCGGTGCCGGTAGATCTCCACGGGCTGCTGCCCGGGCCGTACGACGTGGAGGGTGGTGCCGTCCTCGTCCGTGGAGCGGCCGATCACCGCCGTGCCGTCCCGGCCGAGCGCCAGGCCCGCCGGGTACGAGGCCTCCAGCCCCGGTGCGGCCGGCTCGTCCGCGCCGCCCCCGAACGGCTGCCGCCGCCAGACGCCGAACTCGTCCCCGTCGGTGTCGGCGAACCACCAGATCCACTCGCCGTCCGGCGTCAGCGTGCCGTCCGTCGTGCCGTTCGGCCGGTCCGTGGCCTGCCGCTGCTCGCCGCTCGCCCGGTCCCAGGCGTACAGCTCGAAGGTGCCGGTGGCGTTGGAGACGAACAGCGAGCGGTCCGGGGCGTCCTCGGCCCACTCGGGCAGGCCGACCCGCGGTGCCCGGAAGCGCTTCTCCCAGTCCGGCGCGGCCCCGGGAGAACCGGCCTCCCCAGGGGCGTCCGCCCCGGAACCGTCTGTGTTGGCGTTGGTGGTCTCGTCAGTCATGGCCCCATTCTGCGCAGGCCCGGAAAAAATCCGCTGACACGGCCCTCAGCCTGTGGATAACTTCGCCGGATGATGACACACACGGGACCTGACGACTGGCGTGCGGCCAACCGGGCCATGTGGGACGAGCGGGTTCCCATCCACCTCGCGAGTGACTATTACGACCAGGAAGGTTTCCGCCGCAGCCGCGACGTCATCCGTGATTTCGAGGTGGCGGAGGTCGGTGACGTCTCCGGCAAGTCACTCCTGCACCTGCAGTGCCACATCGGCCAGGACACGCTGTCCTGGGCCCACCGCGGTGCCGCCCGCGTCGTCGGCCTGGACTTCTCCGAGCCCGCCATCGAGGCCGCCCGCGCCCTGGCGGCGGAACTCGGCATCGGCCCGGACCGTGCCTCCTTCGTGGCGGCCGACGTGTATGACGCGGCCGAGGCCGTCGCCGCCGCGAACACCCTGGCCAACGCCCCCGGGGCCGCCCCCGCGGACACGATCGCGGCCTTCCCCGCGTACGACATCGTCTACACCGGCATCGGCTCGCTCTGCTGGCTCCCGGACATCCGCCGCTGGGCCGGGACGGTGGCGTCGCTCGTCGCCCCCGGCGGGTTCCTCTACCTCGCCGAGTTCCACCCGCTGACCGACGTCCTGGACGACGCGAGCGCCTCGCGCGTCACGTACGACTACTTCAGCCGGGACGCCTGGGTGGACGAGAGCCCGGGTACGTACACGGATTTCGCGGCCCCCACGGTCAACAACCGCCGTGTCGAGTGGCAGCACACCCTCGGCGACGTGGTGTCCGCCCTGGCGGCGGCCGGGCTGCGCATCGACTTCCTGCACGAGCACGACATGACGCTGTTCCAGCGCTTCGGCTCGCTGGAACGCGGGGACGACGGCTGCTACCGGTTGCCGGCCGACCGTCCCCGCGTCCCGCTCATGTACTCGCTCAAGGCGTCGCGCCCGTAGGCGCCACGGTCTCGGGCGTCGTGCCCGTAGGGCTCACCGGAGCCCGGCGGTTCACACGAACTTCTGCGGCCGGTGCCACAGCGCCTCGTCGGTGCCGCGGAAGAACAGCTCCAGCCGTCCGTCCCGGTTGGTGCCGACCACGGGGTCGCCGCCCACGTTGCGTACGAGCTCGAAGTGGCCGCTCCAGTCCACTCCGTTGATCTTCGATTCCTCGGCCGCGTACATGTGGCCGTTGGTGCTGTGGTGGAAGACCACCAGCCGCCCGTCGGCCGCCCGCGCCAGCGCGGGGGCGCCCTGGACGCCGCCGGCCAGGCTGGACGCGGAGGTCCAGGAGTCGTACCCGGCCTTTTGCTGGATGTGCCACAGCTGGGTGTCCGTACCGCGGAAGAACACCTGGATGCGCTGGTTGGAGTCGAGTCCGGCCTCGATGCCGCCGCCGATGTTGCGTACGAGCTCGAAGTGGCCGCTCCACGAGTCGCTGGAGTCGGGGACCTTCTGCTGGTTGTCGTAGAGGTTGCCGTTGGTGCTGTGGTGGAAGACCTCCAGCTTGCCGTCGCCGGCCCGCGCGACCGCCGGGTTGCCCTGGACGCCGCCGGCCAGGCTGGACGGCGCCACCCAGTTCTCGTAGTCGACGTTCTGCTGGTACACGTGCCACAGCTGGGTGTCCGTGCCGCGGAAGAACACGTCCAGGCGGCCGTCGGCGTTCACGGCCGGGACCGGGTCGCCGCCGACGTTGCGGACGATGACCTCTTCCGGGCTGAAGCCGCCGTCGATGACGCCCTGCCGTACGTGGTGCAGGTGGCCGTCCGCGCCCTTGTAGAAGACCGAGATACGGCCGTCCAGGCCGCGGATGGCGTTGGGCTCGCTGCCCAGCGAGCCGCCCAGGTTCTCCCAGTCGCTCCAGCCGCCGTCGCGCTTCTGCCAGATGGTCCACAGGGCCTGCTCGTTCTTGCCGCGGGCGAACACCTGCAGCCGGCCGTCGGCGTTCGGGGCCACGGAGGGATTGCCGACGATCTGCCCGTGCAGGGACGAGACCTCGTCCCAGGCCATGCCGGGTGTGGTGGGGATGTCGACCATGATCGCTCTCCTTCGTGCGTACGAGTGGAGCAGGTCGGCGCACAGGCTAGCCACGGGAACGGCGCCCGAGAACACGGCTCGGCCGATTGACCGGAACCGCCGGTCATACCCGGCCATGAGCGACATCGGGGAACCACTGGCGGGGGCCCGCCGGGCGGGGCGGCCCCCCCCGGAACGCTTCTGACGGATCACCGTGCCGTCACGGCGCCCGGCATGCGAACTAACCGGGCTCGTCGACGGGAGTCGTCGACCGGGTGCGGAAATCCTGGTAGTGACCGGGCCGTTCGACAAAGGGGCCGGTTCCGGGCTGCCCGTCCGATGCCGGTCCGTTCGATGCCGGCCCATCCGATATCGGTCCGTCCGTCGGTGTCTGCGGCTCGGACGGCCCGACGCGCGCGCCGTCTCCGACCGGCACCTGTTCGAACGGCTGCGTCACGCTTTCGTTTCCCGCCACCTTCTCGTCCTCCGCCACCTCTTCGTCCTCCGTCACCTTCTCGTCCGGCGGCTGTTCCTGGGGCAGCTCCTCGGTCGTGGACGGTGCGGTTCCGATGGGGGCCTTCGCGGAAACCGGAGGACGGGGGTCTCCCGATGGACCGGCAGCCGGACCCGCCGCCTTCCCCGCCTCCGGAGCGGCCCCGGGGGCCGGGGCCGTGGCGGCCGACCCGCTCGGCGCCGGCGCGGCCTTCGTATGCCCTGGGCCCGGATGGCGGGCCGAGCCGCCTGCGGACGCCGGCGAGGTGCCGCGCGGCTCCCCGGGCGGGGCCGTGGAGCTCCAGGGAAGCTGTGCCATCGGAAGGCCGCCGCCGTTTCCGTACGCGACGCCCAGGCCCAGCGCGAACGCCACGAGGGTGTTCACCGTGATGCGGCGCCCGATGCCCGGTGCGCCGCCCGGCCTGTTCCGGCCGCCGGCGCAACCACCGTAGGCACCGTTGCGCGCTGTCTTCCGGCCGCTGCGGCGCGCCTGGCGTGACCGCCGGCCGCTCCGCGCGGCCGACGGGCTCTTGACCTCCGTCGTGAACCCGCCATCGGCCGGCGAACCGGCGGCGACCAGGTCGGACCGGTCGAACCGCTCCCGAGCCAGGTCCGCCAGGAGGTCGGCGAACGCGAAGGGCGCGGCGACGGGGAACCAGCGGGCGACACTGCGCGTGCCGTTGCCCTTGCACGTACGGCACTTGCCGGTGTGGCGGGTGACGGAACCGCACACGGAGTGCGGCAGGGCTTCGGTACTGCCCGGGGCGGCGAGGAACCGTTCCAGGGCTGCTACCTCCCGCCGGTTCCGTTCGGCCGCCGCGTGGTCGCCCTGCGCCTCGGCGGCCAGGGCAGCGGCCTTCCGGGACGTCACGGCGTCGTTCAGGAGTCTGTCGAGCCCGCCGCACGCGGCCCGGTTACGGGGATCCTTGGCCAGCACATGGGACTTGAAGGCCTTCTGCAGCGCCTCCATGTGGTCCTTGGTGTTCCCGCTGGCGAGTCCGAGCCCCTGCGCCAAGAGGTCGCCGGTCAGCTCCTGACCGGCGTACAGCTCGTGGAACCGCTGCCGGACCGGGCCCTGCGCCGCTGCGATGTTCCTGATCAGGGCCAGGGCGCGGCTGCGCCGGGCCGTGAAGTCGGTGTCGTCCGCCGCGATCTGCCGCAGCCGGTGGGCCGTCTTCCGGCCGATCGTCTCCTCCCAGTTCTCCAGGGGGGCACCGATGGCCGCGGTGGTCCGGGCCTTCTTCCGCCGCTGCTGTGCGCAGCGCCGCCAGGCGATCTGATAGAGCCAGGACTCCAGGGCCTCCGGATGCTGCAGCTGCTCCAACTGGACCCAGGCCGTCAGAAAGGTCTCCTGGAGCGCTTCCTGCGCGGCGTCCCGGTCGGGTAACAGCCGCTTGAGGCAGAAGCCGTACAGGCGTTCGTCGTATGCCTGGTGCAGCTCTTCGAAGATGGCGCGGCGTGCCCGCCGGTCCGTGGCCGCCTGGAAGCGCCTGACCAAGTCGGTGCTGTCCTTGCCGGTCGCCGGCTGCCTGATGCTGGTTGATGCCGTCACTGCTTCACCCCCGTGCGCTCCGGCCCGTGGCCGGAGCACGAGCGTCGCACGCGGGACTGCACGGCGGCCCGCCACGAGCGGGGCGCACGGGCGGGCAGGAACCGCGCACGGTGGTGCGGGGGGCGTGGACGGAGCGCGATGGCGCCGATGACGGCGTCGGCGCACAGCACCAGCAGGTCCCGCAGCGTGCCCGCGGGCAGTACCAGGTCTGCCAGTGCCATCACCCCACCCAGCAGTGCCACCCGCACCACTCCCGGCAGCAGCCTCCGATTCATGGTCTTTCTCCCTCGACTGTTCCCGTTGGAAGACGGTCGTAGGAGAAGGGCTCGGGGGCAGGCCGGTTCGGGGCACTTCCCCGGAAAAGTTTTCCGGCGACAGCGCCCTAGTCCAGCCCCCGCGCCCGCTTGAAGCGCGCCAAGCCGTCGGCCAGGTCGACCACCGGTTCCGGGTAGCCCAGCTTCGCCCTGGCCGCGGCCGGCGTCAGTTTCCATGGCTGGTGGATCGCGCCCTTTTCCAAGCCCGGTACGTCCGCCAGTTCGGGCACCCAGCGCCGTACGTACGCGCCGTCGGCGTCAAAACGCTTCGCCTGGGCCAGGGGATTGAGGACGCGGTTGGGCCGCGTGTCGGTGCCGGTGCCCGCGGCCCACTGCCAGTTCAGCTGGTTGTTGGCGAGGTCGCCGTCCACCAGGAGCGACAGGAAGTGCGCCGCGCCCAGCCGCCAGTCCAGGTACAGCGTCTTGGTCAGGAAGGCGGCGGTCAGCAGCCGCGCGCGGTTGTGCATCCAGCCCTCGTGCGCGAGCTGCCGCATCGCCGCGTCCACGATCGGGTAGCCGGTACGGCCGGTGCGCCACGCCTCGGCCTCCTGCTCGTCGCGGCGCCACAGGTCGTGCCGCGTCCGGTAGTCCGTGTGCGCGGCGGACGGGCGGGCGGCGAGGACCTGGTGGTGGAAGTCCCGCCAGGCCAGCTGCCGTACGAAGGCCTCGGCGCCGTCACCGTCACCGCCCGCACTGCGGGCACGGTGGACCAGTTCGGTGGCGGACAGTGTGCCGAAGTGCAGATGCGGGGAGAGGCGGGATGTCGCGTCCCCCGCGAGGTCGTCCTGCCGCTGCGCGTAGCGGCGGAGGGGGCTGCCCAGCCAGGCCGACATGTGGCGGCGGCCCTCCGCCTCGCCGCCCGCCGCCAGCCCCGGCGACCCCCCGGACACGTCACGCCGCCGCGGTACGGGAAGGGAGCCGACCGCCTCGGGCACCCGTACCCGCCGGGGCGCCCGTAGTACGTCGCGGAGGCGTTCGGCCTGCCAGCGCCGGAAGTACGGCGTGAAGACCGCGAAGTGGTCCTTGCCGGCCGGGGTGACCTCACCCGGCGCGAGGGCGGTGACCACCGCGTCGTGGACGTGCAGCCGCCGCCCGTCGGCCTCCAGCGTCCGGCGCAGGCGCTCCTCCCTGCGGTGTGCGTAGCCGCTGACCCCGCCCGCCACATGCACGTCGCGCGCGTCCGCCTCGGCGGCGGCCTTGGCGGTCTGCTCGACGACGTCTCCCGTACGGACGACGAGCCGGCCCTCGCGTGCGCGCAGCGCGCCGTCCAGGTCCGCCAGGGAATCGGCCAGGAAGGCGCGGCGGTTGGGCACGTCGAAGCCGGCGGCCCGTACGCCGTCGTCGAGGACGAACAGCGGTACGACGCCGCCCGTGCCCTTCGCGGCGGCGTGCAGGACGGGGTTGTCGTGGACCCGCAGGTCGGAGGTGAACAGGGCGATCGAGACAGTGCTCACGCGGGTCGCTCCGGGCTTCGTGGGGGGAGGGGAGGGGCGTGCGGGTCAGGAGCGCGTACGCGGCGCACGCGCATCGGGCGCCGGCCACAGCACCCCCGCGACCGACAGCGCGCCCCACCCCACGGATACGGCCACCGCCGCCCGCCGCCGGGCCCGGCCCGGAAGTGTCGCACCGAGCAGCGCCGCGTCGCCGAAGTCCGCCGCGATGCGCAGGCAGGCGGCGGTCCGCAGTGCCGGTCCCGCAGGCGCCAGGGCCAGTGCCAGGCCGCAGGCCGCGTCGCGCCAGGCCAGCGGGCGCAGTGCGGTACGGGTGGCCGGGGCCGTCCGGCCGTCCGCCGCTGCCAGGCCGGAGGGTTTGGCCAGCAGGCCGGGCCAGGCGGTGACCGCCAGGCCGTACACCGCCGTCGTCGCGCCCACGGTACGCAGCAGTCCCACGTGCATCGTCCGCCTCCTCCGGTTCGCCGTCCCGGCAGCGTGCTGCCGAGCGGCGTGCCCTCACCGTGTCGTGGCCGCCGCCTCGCGGCTCCGCCGGTCCTGCGCGTACCCACTCTTCCCCGTCCGCCGCGTTCCGGCGGCTCAACGCGCCCGGTGGATGCGGCGGACCGTTCCGGCAGAGTGGTGGGTGTCTCAGACGTCCAGCTCCGACTCGACCTTGCGCAGGCTCTCCCGCGCGGCCTCCAGGTCGCCTCTGGCCCGGTCCAGGACGAGGTAGACGAAGATGCCCTGGCAACTGCGGCGGGTGAACGGGCGGATGAGGTGGAACTCGTCGTCCAGCGTGACGATGATGTCTTCGATGCGCTCGGGGCGGTAGCCGATCAGTTCCAGCGTGAACAGCTTGGCGCGCACCACGTCGGTGTCCCCGCGGGCCGCCGCTTCGAGGTCGGGGCCGGCCGGATCGCCGACCGCGCCGAGTGTCAGACGGCTGAAGTAGTCGACGATCGAGGCGCCGAGGACGCCTTTGAGCCCCGCCAGGTCCCGCAGCGTCTCATCGATGCCTGCCATGGCCACCTGCCCCGGGCACCCGGCCCTGCTCGCACGTCGAACCGACCGCCGACCAGACTTCCCGGCACACCAGGAGCGCCTCGTGGCGACCCCATGTGGCCATCTTGGCACGGAACGCCACCGCTTGACGCCGTATCAGGCGGGACACTTGGGGCGGCAGGGGCGTCGGCCGAGGGCGCGCCCGGCCGTGCGCGCGCGTGAGATGTGGTGCGGGCGCCGGGGCGCGTACCCACGCGCTGCGATGTGCGCGTACCCGCCCCGGCGCCCCCGGGCCGGCGGTGTCAGGCCACGGCCGCCGCGATGATCTCGTCGGCCGCCCGCTGCCCGCTCGCCACGCAGTCGGCGACCCCCACGCCGTCGTAGGCCGCACCGCACAGCCGCAGCCCCGGCAGCGCGGACAGCCCGTTGCGGACCCGGGTCACGCGCGCCGGGTGGCCGACCGCGTAGTGCGGCAGCCCGCCGATCCACCGGGTCACGTCCGTCGCCACCGGCCGCGCGGTCAGCCCGGTGGCCTCGCCCAGGTCGCGCAGCGCGGCGCTCACCAGATCGGCGTCGTCCAGGTAGAGGGTCTCCTCCTGGCCGTACCGGCCGATGGACGTCCGCAGCACGAACAGATCCCTGGCCCGCTCCGACAGCCAGTCCCACTTACGGGTCAGGAACGTGGACGCCTTGATGGTGTGCCCGTCCCCCGGCGGCACGAGGAAGCCGCACCGCCCGTCGAACGCCGTCAGCCCCTCCAGGTGCGAGCGCCGGAACGCCATCGTGACGAGCGCCATCGACGCATAGGCGACCTCGGACAGCTCGGCCGCCGCGAGCGGCGACTCGGCGGCGAGCAGGGTGGCCGCCGTCCAGGCCGGGGTCGCGAGGACCAGGCCGTCGCAGAGCAGGGTGCGGGCGGCCGTGCGCACCTCCCAGCCATACGGGCCCCGGGTCAGCGCCAGGGCGGGGGTGTTGCGCAGAATCTCGCCGCCGGCGGCGCGTACGGCCTCGGCCACGGCGCCCGCCAGGGTTCCCGCGCCCCCGTCCAGGCCCAGGTAGTCGGGGCCGCCGCGGGACAGGTCCGGGATCGTGCGGGCCCCTCCGGAGCTTTCGGGCGAGATGCTCCCGGCCGCACCGGACAGCCCGCCCGTGAACTCCCGCTCCGCCCGGCCCGCGCCCGGTTCCGGCCGGGTGAACCCCGAGCGGGGGCGCGGGACGAACGGCCCGGACCGCGTCCGGCCCGCGGCCCCCGGCCGGTCGGCGAGGCGCCGCTGCTCGGCGATCCGCCGTTCCTCCGCGAGCCGCCGCTCCAGCGCCTGCCGCTCCTCGGCGATCCGCCGCTGCTGCTCGGCCGACCGCCGCCGCACCTTCCGTACGCCGGTGAGCAGCGCGCCATCGTGCCGCGCCGCCTCGAAGAGCTGCGGTACGGCGGCCCGCAGCGACACCTCGTACGTATCGGCCGTACGGGCCCTGCCGAGGACGTCCCGCCCGCGGCAGCTCGGGATCGGCCGCAGCGCGCCCCGCGTCCACAGCGCGGCGTCCGTCGTGGCCGGGACACGCAGCCGGTTGCCGAGACCGACCTCGCGCGCCAGGTCGACGGCTTCCGGCCGGGGCACCCGCAGCGCCTCGGCGCCCAGGTCGACCGGCGTCCCGGCGATCTCGCCCGAGCGCAGCTTGCCGCCGACCCGGCCGGTGGACTCCAGCAGCGTCACACGCAGTCCGGCGCCGGTGAGCCGGTGCGCGGCGGCGAGCCCGGCGATGCCCGCGCCGATGACGACGATGTGCCGCGCGAGCGCCGGGCCGGCCGTGGCGGCCTGGCCGGAGATGACGGCAGGGCCGGTCGCGAGACCGGGCTCGGCCTCGGTCCCCGTACGTACGGTGGAGGCGGTCGTCGGCACACTCATGAGTCGGCTCCTTCGAACGCGGTGCTCGCGGTCGTCGTCCGGCCGGCCGCGGCACCCCGGGACCGGGACACCACGGCGGGCCCGCCCGCCGCCGGATCGTCGGCCGCCTCCCCGGGGCGGGACGGCGGGCGCAGGATGTCGGAGAGCGGGTCGTGGCGGATGCTGTGCGGCGGCAGCCCGGCGGCGGTCAGCCGCGCCACGGTCGTGCCGACCACCGCGGTCGGCCCGCTGACGTACGCGAGATGCCCCGACCAGTCGCCGTGCCGCGTCACGGCGTCGGCCACCGCCTCGGCGAGCGCGTCGTGGCCGTACGCGTCCGCCTCGAAGGCGCCGCCGGTCTCCGGACGCCGGCCGATCACGGGCGTCACCCGCAGCCAGGGCCGCCCGCGCTCCAGCTCCGACGGCGCGCCCGCGTCGTACAGGTCGGCGAAGCTGTGCGCGCCGAGGAACAGCCGTACGCTGCGGTGGCCGCGGCGCGCCGACAACTCCTCCAGCAGCGCCTTCACCGTCGCCCAGCCGGTGTCGGCCGCCACCAGCACCAGGTCGCTCGCAAGCTCGTCGTCCAGCGTCATCGACCCGCGCGGCGGACCGACGCGCAGGACGTCACCGGCCCGCGTGTGCGCCACCAGGGCCTCACTGACGCCGCCCGTGCAGGTCTGCCGTACGTGGAACTCCAACTCGCCGTCGGTCCGGGGCGCGCAGGCGATCGAGTACTGCCGCCACGCCTGCGGCAGCCGCGGCGACTCCAGCGCCGCGTACTGCCCCGCCCGGTACGGATACGGCTCGTGCGGCCGCACCCGCAGCACCGCGAGGTCCGGGCGGCGGCGCTCGTGCGCGGTCACCGTGGCCTGCCAGTACGGCGGTTCGGCGAGGGCGGCCTCGGCGCCGCTGACCATGGCGGCGACGGCGAACCGCAGCATCCGCACCCACGCCTGCTCCACCGCCTCGGCCCAGCGCGGCCCCGCCGTACGGCGCAGCGCCTCGCACAGCGCCGCCTCGAACGCCTCGAAGTGCACCGGGCGCACCCCGAGCTTGCGGTGGTCGCGGCCGAGCCGGCCGAAGACCTCCGCGATGTCGTCCGGCCGGTGCAGGTTCTCGATCAAGTACCAGAAGGCGCGCGCCAGATGAGCGCGCTGGAACTCCATCGACTCCGGGAACAGCGACCGCAGGTAGGGCCACCGCCGGAACATCGCCTCGTAGAGACGGGTGATCAGCTCGCCGAAGGGCGTGACGAGTTCCAGGTACTCGGTGATCACCCGCTGGTCGGCGGCACCGTCGTATGCGTCGGTGCCCGAAGCGGCCGGGTACGGTCCCGCGGACCCGGACACGTTCCCGGAGTGGATCGCGGGCCGGCCGATCGCTCGGGGCCCGTCGGACGGGCCGCCGTAGGCCGGGCGCTCCTGGGCGGCGGTCTCCTCGCGCTCCGAACGCGGCGAAAGGATACGGCGGCGCAGCCGCATGGCCTCGTGCCGGGCGAGCAGGGCGTGGTAATCGTCGTTGACGCCACTCATGAACGTACGGCCGGGATCGTGGCGGCGGCACCGGCACCCATGGCGACGCTGGCCCGCGGGGACGTACGGGCCGCGGCGGCCGGGCAGGACGGGCAGGACGGGCAGGACGGGACGAGGGGGGAGACCGGGAGGGCCGGAACGGCTCGGAGCGCTCTGACCGTGACGGCGTACGACGCGAGGCGTGGCATGAGCGGACCTCCTGAAGGGGATGGGGCGCGTCAGTATGGCACCAGGCAAAGGTGCCCAAACGGCCCTATTCCCCCGGGACTTTCGGCCCTCGCCGCACACCGGTGACCAGGTGTGTGGTGCCCTCGCACCCCTTTGCGCGCGTATCGCGTACCTCGCCCATCTCCAGCTGGGCGGTGCGCCGACGCGCGCGGACTCAGGGGGTATTACGGCGGCGGCGGGCCACCGGTCCGGGCGGCCGCCGACCGGCCCGCCCCGCCGGACCGCACGTCCCCCGGTCCCGGACCGGTATCCCCGCACGCCCGGCCGACAGATCGAGAGCCGCATGAACCAGCACACCGGACCCACGGGAACCACGGGAGCCACGGGACCTATGGGAACCACCGGACCCACAGGAACCACCGGATTCGCGGGAGCCACCCGGTCCACCCGATCCACCGGCCCCATGGAAACCACCGGACCCACCGCACCGGACGCGCAGCCGCTGCGCGTCTTCATCCTCGACGACCACGAGGTGGTCCGCCGGGGCGTCCGCGACCTTCTCGACGCTGAGGACGGCATCGAGGTCGTGGGGGAGGCGTCCAGCGGCCCGGAGGCGCTGGCCCGGGTGCCGGCCGTACGCCCGCAGGTGGCGGTGCTGGACGTCCGGCTGGGGGAGCGGGGCGAGCCGTCGGGCGGCGACCACGAGGGCATCGTGGTGTGCCGCGAACTGCGCGCCCGGATGCCCGAACTGGCCTGTCTGATGCTGACGTCCTTCGACGACGACGAAGCCCTCTTCGACGCCATCATGGCGGGCGCCGCCGGTTATGTCCTCAAGCAGATCAACGGGTCCGACCTGGTGAACGCCGTACGGACGGTGGCGGCGGGCAAGTCGATGCTGGACCCGCGCACGGCCTCCCGCGTGATGGCGCGGCTGCGCGCCCCGCAGCAGCCCGAGGCGTCCCCGCAGTCCGAACTGGACCGGCTGGCACCCCGGGAGCGCGAGATCCTGGAGCTGATCGGCGAGGGCCTGACCAACCGGGAGATCGCGGACCGGCTGTTCCTCGCGGAGAAGACGGTGAAGAACCGTATCTCCACGATCCTGTCCAAGCTGGGTGTGGGCCGCCGGGTGCAGGCCGCGGTGATCGCCGGGCGGATACGGGGGCAGCAGGAGCAGCAGCGGGGCGGGCGGTAGGCGGTGCGCCAACGGGCCGGAAAGCGTGCGATACGAGGCCGGTTGGCATGCGCTGCGCCGTGAGCCCGCCGCGCCCGGCCCGGCGCCGGGCCGGTAGGCCGATCAGGAGAGGGACCGTCGGCGGCCGTCCCGGCCCGCCCGGCCCTATGGCGGCGGACGCGCCGCGAACGACCCTGGTGAGGCCGGGAAGAGCCGGTCTCTCCCCCGTGCTGAGGCTCTTCCCGGCCAGAGTCGGAGTCATGCGCCAGAGGTGAAGGACACAGCCCGGTGGACGGATCGGATACACGTACGCAGTCAGACCCCGGATCGGAGGCAAACCCCGGCACCCCGGCCGGGTCCGCCACCGGGACGGACACCCACCGGGATACGGGCGGGCACCGGGGCGCGGCCGACGGGAGCGGGACCGGGTCCGGGAGTGGAACCGGGTCCGCGTCTGCCTCCGGGGCCGGGTCCGGCACCGTCACCGGCCCACCGCCTGCCGCCGCCGCCCCGCCGCCCGCCGTACTCGGCCCCCGCCCGGTCCGCCGCCGGATCCCGCTGGAGTGGCTGACCACCACCGACCACAAGAAGATCGGGACGCTCTACCTGGTCACGGCGTTTGTGTTCTTCCTGGTGGGCGGCCTGATGGCGCTGCTGATGCGGGCCGAACTGGCCCGCCCCGGCACGCAGATCATGTCGAACGAGCAGTTCAACCAGGCGTTCACGATGCACGGCTCGGTGATGCTGCTGCTGTTCGCGATGCCGCTGTTCACCGGCTTCGCGAACTGGCTGATGCCGCTGCAGATCGGCGCGCCGGATGTGGCCTTCCCGCGACTGAACATGCTCGCCTACTGGCTGTTCCTGTTCGGTTCGCTGATCGCGGCGGCCGGCTTCCTCACCCCGCAGGGCGCCGCCGACTTCGGCTGGTTCGCGTACGCGCCGCTCTCGGACGCGGTGCACTCGCCCGGCGTCGGCGCCGACATGTGGATCATGGGCGTGGCGCTCTCCGGCTTCGGGTCGATCCTGGGCGCGGTCAACTTCATCACCACCATCATCTGTATGCGCGCCCCCGGCATGACGATGTTTCGGATGCCGATCTTCACGTGGAACGTGCTGCTGACCGCGCTGCTGATCCTGATGGTCTTCCCCGTACTGGCCGCCGCCCTGTTCGCCCTCGAAATGGACCGTAAATTCGGTTCGCACATCTTCGACGCGGCCAACGGCGGCGCACTGCTCTGGCAGCACCTCTTCTGGTTCTTCGGGCACCCCGAGGTCTACGTCCTCGCCCTGCCGTTCTTCGGCATCGTCTCCGAGGTCATTCCGGTCTTCTCCCGGAAACCGATGTTCGGCTACATCGGGCTGATCGCCGCCACGATCTCCATCGCGGGCCTGTCCGTCACCGTATGGGCCCACCACATGTATGTGACCGGCGGCGTGCTGCTGCCCTTCTTCGCCTTCATGACCTTCCTGATCGCGGTGCCGACCGGAGTGAAGTTCTTCAACTGGATCGGCACCATGTGGAAGGGGTCGCTGTCCTTCGAGGCCCCGATGCTCTGGGCCACCGGCTTCCTCGTCACCTTCGTCTTCGGCGGCCTGACCGGCGTCATCCTGGCCTCCCCGCCCATGGACTTCCACGTCTCGGACACCTATTTCGTCGTCGCGCACTTCCACTACACGCTTTTCGGTACGGTCGTGTACGCGATGTTCGCCGGATTCCACTTCTGGTGGCCCAAGTTCACCGGCAAGATGCTCGACGAGCGGCTCGGCAAAATCACCTTCTGGACCCTCACCGTCGGCTTCAACCTCACCTTCCTCGTACAGCACTGGCTCGGGGCCGAAGGAATGCCCAGGCGGTACGCGGACTACCTCGCCGCCGACGGATTCACCACCCTCAACACCCTCTCGTCCATCGGCTCCTTCCTGCTGGGCCTGTCCTTCCTGCCCTTCTTCTACAACGTCTGGAAGACCGCCAAATACGGCAAGAAGGTCACCGTCGACGACCCCTGGGGCTACAGCCGCTCACTGGAATGGGCCACCTCCTGCCCGCCGCCCCGCCACAACTTCACCTCGCTGCCGCGTATCCGCAGCGAATCCCCGGCCTTCGACCTGCACCACCCGGAGGTCGCCGCGCTGGAATCGAGCCGCACCTGACGTCCCCGGCCCGCGGCTGCGGGGGCACGCCGACGCCCCCGCAGCCGTGGGCACCGCTCCAGGGCCCGGCCCGTCCCAGAGAACCCGTCCGCCGCACCGCCACCCACCCCTCTCCCCCGAGGGAGGAATCCCCGTGTCCCACGCCACCCTCGCCCTCGGCGCCACCGCGCTCTTCGCCGCCGGCTGCGTCTGGTACCTCCCCGCGGCCGCCGCCCTGCGCGCCGGCCCCGACCGCCCGTACTCGCACCGCATCGCCGCCGCGTCCTGCGTCACTTTCTGGTCCACGCCCGCGCTGGTCGCCGTCCTGCTGCTGACCCCGGCCCCCTGGCCCGCGCTCGGCGCCGTCATCGCCGCCGGGGCGCTCACGGCCGCGGCCCTCCTGCTCGTCGCCCGCCTGCAACGCTCCCGCGAACAGCACGAGGAGACCCAGCGCTGGACCACCCTCCACCAAGGCCGCCCCGACGCCCCCGAGCCCGCACCGCCACGCAGTCCGGCCCGCGCCCAACTGACGTTCTTGCTCTACCTGTTACCCGGCAACATCGTCGCCTCGGTGATCGCCGCCACCGTCCTGCTGACGGCGGACAGCCTGACCCGGCAGAGCGCCGTCACCGCGACCATGACCGCCGTCGGCATCTCCGCCGCTTCCCTGGCCGTCGCCGGGACCCGCGCCCAGGCCGGCCGGCGCCACTGATCCGTACCGGTGGGCGGGTGGGTACGGCGCGTGCCCGCCCGCCGGTACGACCCCGCCCCCCACTTGCCGACGCGCTTACTCGATCTCCACCCGCCCGCTGCCCTGCTCCGGCACCCGCCCGTCAGCCGAGCCCTCCTCCGGCGCCCCCAGATTGCGCCGTACGGAATCCAGGATCGTCAGCCCCTGCCCGACCAGCCCGGCCGCGATCTCACCCAGCCCGTCCGCGCCGTTGAGCACGTTGACGTTGGCGCCGGAGAGGCCGGCCGCGGCCTCCTTCACGATCTGCGGGAGCTGGTCGATCAGCATCCGGTCCAGCGCCACCCGGTCGTACGACGCGGCGGCCTCCGCCTGGATCTTCATCCGCTCGGCCTCGGCCACGGCGAGCACCCGGATGCGCTCCGCGTCCGCCTCCGCGGGCTTGACGACCTCGGCCACCAGCTGCTGCTGGCGCAGCTGCGCGGCCCGTTCCGCCAGTTCGGTCTGCGCGTCCAGCACCTCCTGCTGCGCGTGGGCCTCGGCCAGCGGCCCGGCCTGCGCGGCTTGGGCCTGCGCACGGTCCACCTGGGCCGAGTACTCGGCCTGGACGACGGCGGTCTGCCGCGCGTACTCGGCCTGCTTGCGCGCCGCCTCCTGCTCCGCCTCAGCCGCGGCCTGCGTGGCCTGCGCCTGCGCGATCTGCGCCTGCCGCTGGATGGCCGCCTTGTGCGGGGCGGACATGGCGTCGATGTAGCCGGTGTCGCCGTCGTCGATCGACTGGATCTGCAACGAGTCCACATGCAGCCCGATCTTCGCCATCTCGGACTTCGAGGTGTCCAGCACCTCGGTGGCCAGCTTCTGCCGCTCGGTGACGATCTCCTCGACCGTCATCGACCCGATGATGGACCGCAGGTGACCGGCGAAGATCCGGCCGGTCAGCACCGACATCTGGTCCTGGTCGGAGAGGAACCGCTGGCCCGCGTTGACGATGCTCTCGGTGTCGTTGCCGACCTTGAAGGCGATCACGGCCCGTACCGTCAGGGCGATGCCCTGCCGGGTCACACAGGTCTCGACGACCTCCGACTCGCACATCGCCAGGGTCAGGAAGCGGGTCTTGCGGAAGACCGGCAGGACGAACTTGCCGTGGCCGGTCACGACGCGGAACGGCGCACCCCCGAGCCCACGCCTGCCACCCGAGATCAGCATCGCCTCGTCGGGGGCGGGAACGCGGTAACCGAACATCCTTCGTCGTCTCCTCAACCGGCGTCGCCGGTGTCACCGGCCAACGCGTCCAATGGATCGGCCCATCTGATCACGTCGACCTGGCGACTGCCCCGGGACTCGACCACGAGCACGGCCGTCCCCCGCGGCAGGGGATCGTCGGACCAGGCGAGGAACGTCTCGGTCCCACCCCTGACACTCACCAGGACCTCACCGGGCCCGGCGGCGCCACGGGTCCCGAGAACCAGCTCCCCGGCACAGCCGATCACTGCCTCGTCCGGCATCATCGGCGGCCGCCCCCTCGTCCCTCTGGCCTGCGCTCCGACCATAGCGTCCCACGGCGTACGGCCCTAAGACCGCGGCGCCGTACGCCGCGACTTCCTGACGTCCGTCAACCAACGCTCCGGCAGATGGTGGGGGCGCGTGTGTCTCCCCGGGTGGGCGAGCATGGCCGCCCAGGAACGTTCCAGCCGCGCCCGGCCGGTGAAGCCGTCCGTGCCCACCAGGAGCAGCGGCCGATCCACCCCGTCCCGGGCGACCGGAAGCAGGTCACCGGGGCGCCCGGCCGCGTCCGGCGCCTGGTCGAGGAAGCCCTCCCAGTCGACCGCCGCGCCGATACGGGGGTCCTCGTACAGCGCCTGGGCGGCCGCGGTGCCACCCGCCGAGTGCCCGTACACACCCACCCGTCGCAGGTCCAGCGCATACGCCAGCCCCTCCGGTACGGGCCGCCCCGCCGCGTCAGAACCATGCCCGGCCGCCAGCTCCGCCAACCGGTCCAGCACGAACCGCAGGTCGGCGACCCGCGTCGCGATCATCGTCCGGAACTGCTCCGAGACCGCCCGGGGGTCCCCCCGGAACACGGTCGTGCGCACCAGCTCCCGGCCCTCCCGCGCCACCGGGAACTCGACGGCGAGCGCGTCCCCCGGGTGATTGACGGTCACCACCACCCACCCGTGGCTCGCCAAGTCCTCGGCCACGGAGGTATTGAGCGCGCGCGGATCAGCGCCGCCAGGACTGTGGAGCAGCACCGGCCGCCGCACGCACTGCGCGGGCGCGTCCACGTACGCATGGGTCTTGGTGGCCGCTCAGTCCACGCCCGTACGCGGCAACTCCGGGCGTACCTGCGGCGGGAGCGGCGCGCCTTGGACAGCCCGCGCCGGATAGAACACCGTGACCAGCACTTCACGTACGGCGATCGCCTCCCACGGATCCGCCCGCTTCTCATCGACCAGATACAGCGTGGCCGCCCCGACCGGATGCACCCCGGTGGGCGCCGGCAACCGCACGCCGGGCGCCCCGCTTCCTCGACGTGTTCAGCGACTCGCTGGAGGAGGGGCTGGACACCGTACGGGCCACCCGGCAGGACGTGCTCCGCTCCGAAATGCGGCGCGTGTACGAGGGCAGTACGTGCCCGCCACCGCCCTGGATCCGCGACCTGTACCGCGACGACACCGACGCCTGGAACCTCCTGCGAAGGGCCCATAACACGGCCTTCGAAACGCTCCTGCGCCCCGTGTGGCCACTCGTACAGGACCTCCACCGCGCCGAGTTCACCCGCCACGCTCTGACCATCACCTACCCGGCCGGCCCCGGCCTCCCCCTCCCGCGCCCCGACGCGTCCGGCCCGTCCGCCCCGCTCGACCCATCCCAAGCGCTGGCCGCCGTCCTCGGCCGCACCCGCACCGAAATCCTCGTCCTCCTCGCCACACCCCACACCACTACCGGCCTGGCCCGCCGACTCAATGTAAGCAACGCCACCGCCTCCGCCCCCGCGGCGGCCCTCCGCGGCGCCGGGCTGCTCACCACGACGCGCGACGGCCGGTCCGTACTCCACCAACGCACGGAGCTGGGAGCACTCCTGACCCGCCATACGCAGTGACTACCCGCCATGCCCCAAAAGCTGTGCGGCCGACCACCCCCCGCAGGCCCGCCCCCACCCACGCTCACCCGCAGACCAACTCACCCTTACCACCCCAAGCCGCCCCCACCTCCCCCAAGGGGAAACGTCGTTTCCTCTTTCTGGCGATCACCCGGAAACGGACCATCATGAGACCAGGGCAACGCAACGTGATGCGGTCACCCGATCGGGCGCAGACCCATGCCGTACGCGCCAGGGGGCGGGGCGGCGGGATGCGCACGGGGGACAGCGGTGGCACATCACGCTGCCAGGTGCCCACGGGGGCGAGGTAGCAAGGCTCGGCGGAAGACCCATCCTCTTCCGCCGAGCCAAGCCGGGAGGGCCGTCACCGCGGCGGTCGACCGGCACCCAGTCGCAGCGGCCGGAGCGGAGCACCGCCACCCATGGCACCTCCCAGATGGGTGGCGTTGCAGTCGCGCAGCCGTTCAACCGAACGGATCGGGAAAATGAAGAAAAGCATGGTGCAGAACGGCCGCGCGCATTCCCTCACCCCGGCCCCCGGCCCGGACAACTCCACCGCCCGAGACACCCCGCCAACAGCTCCCTTGAGCCTGCTCCCACACATCACCTCGACTGCCATCGAGACCGCACTGGACAGGCTGCTGAAAGACCCCGCCATGCGCACAGATGCCGGCCGGGCACTGTTGCAACTTCTGAGAATGCAGGCCACGGGCGACGAGCGCAGATGGCAGCACATGGCCGCGGCCGTCCCGAGGCACCGCGTGGACACAGTGGCACGAGCCGCACGAAGCTGCGCCGAACAGTGGCTCCGCTTCGCCGCCGAAGTGGAAGCAAACCGCCATAGACGAAGGCGGCAGTAATCCTGGCCCCGCAGCGGCTCACGAATGAGCCGAGCTGCGATGAGAGATTGAGGGGGCGGGCGGGATATGCAGTACGGGGGTGTCGCCCGCCCCCTCATCCACTGCGCAACGACCGACGCGATAAGCCGCGTTGTGATCGCCGCCTCGCCGATCCCATCGGATCAGCAGGCGGCACAGCTGCGCAATCCGGCAAGTCTCTGCCCCGGCCCCGTGCTCAGGCGGCAGGCTGCTCAGCCGCGCTCTGCCGCGCTCATCCCTGTACCGCTCGTCGGCACACACGTTGGTCTGCGGGGCGAACGAAGCGACGAAGCGCGGTGACTCAAGTGGCAGCAGGAGGCACCTACTGCTCCCCTGGCCCCGCCGGAAACGTGTCCTGGCTCACTGCATTGCGTGCTCTGGAATTCCTCGGCACGCGTTCCCCTCGGGTGTCGCTGAGGGGGACCCGACAGGCGAGCTCCAGGACTGGCCCCCTGCGTGGCTCCCAAATGAAAGCGAAACGAGTCAGGGGCCCGACCCGCTCTAGCGGATCAGGCCCCTGACCTGGTGTTCCTTCAGTCGGGGTGGCGGGATTTGAACCCACGACCTCTTCGTCCCGAACGAAGCGCGCTGCCAAGCTGCGCCACACCCCGAAGCAACGAGCTCTACTTTAGCGGACCGATCCCCATAGGTGAAATCCGGTTCTCCGGGCGACGCGGTTGGGGCCTGACCTGGTCGATCGCGACGAGGATCAGGGCGAGGGCGTAGAAGGCGGAGCCGAAGATGAGGGTGTTCAGGGCGATGCCGGCGTAGCCGTGGAGGTCGACGTCGAGGAAGGGGTACGGGTAGCGGCCCTCGGTGCCGGGCGAGAGGAGGGCGCCGCGGATGAGGGCGAAGGGGAGGTAGAGGAAGGGGTAGGCCAGCCACAGTCCGGCGTAGCGCCAGCGGAAGCCGCGGGGGGCGGTGAGCAGGAGCCAGTCGAGGGCGGCGCCGATGGGGGTGACGGTGTGCAGGAGCTGGGTGGAGACGGTGCGGACGGCGTCGTGCTCCGGGGTGCCGGTCATCGAGAAGCTGTTGGAGTCGTTGGTGAGGACCAGGTGGAAGACGAGACCGGTGATGGCTATGTACAGGAGGACGCCACCGCTGATCCGCGTGGAGATCGGGGGGCGGGCGGCCCAGGCGCGGTAGGCGGACCAGGCGAAGAAGACGGCCACGGCGATGTTCGTCTGGACCGTGAAGTAGCTGAAGAGCCGGCCCAGGTCCGGAGTGATCGCGATGTCCAGGACCAGGCCGGTCAGGGCGGCCAGCGCGATCAGCAGGCGGAAGGCGGCGGCCAGCGGGCGTCGGACCGGTGGCACGACCGCGGAGGCCGGGGTCTGGGCCGAGGCGGCCGCCGCTCCCCGGGCGTACCGGGTGGAGGCGTGGGACGTGGCCTGGGGTGGGCGGGAACTGGGGACGCGAGCGCTGGTGGGGTCGATCATCCCCCCACGCTAGACGGGAGTGGGGGGTGATGCAGAGCGTGTGTGCGAATTGAGGGGAGGAGCGCCGCCCTGCAGAGGGCGGGGCCGGGGGATCAGTTCCGGGGGGTCAGTGTGAGCAGCGTCGCCTCCGGGGGGCAGGCGAAGCGGACCGGGGTGTAGCGGTTGGTGCCGCAGCCCGCGGAGACGTGGAGGAAGGAGGTGTGGCCGCCCGTGGTGTGGGTGGACAGGCCCTTGACCCGCTGCGTGTCGATGTCGCAGTTGGTGACCAGGGCTCCGTAGAAGGGGATGCAGAGCTGGCCACCGTGGGTGTGGCCGGCCAGGACCAGCGGGTAGCCGTCGGCGGTGAAGGCGTCCAGGGCACGCAGGTAGGGGGCGTGTACGACGGCCAGGGAGAGGTCGGCGTCGGGCTCCGGGCCGCCGGAGACCATGGAGTAGCGGTCCCGCTTGATGTGCGGGTCGTCCAGGCCGGTCAGCGCGATCTCGAAGCCGCCGGCCGAGCCGTCCAGCTTCAGGCGGCCGCGGGTGTTGGTGAGGTTGACCCAGCCCGCCGTGTCGAAGGCGTCGCGCAGGTCTTCCCACGGGTTGTGGACGACGCCGACCGCAGGGGCGTTGCCGTTCAGACCGTGCCGCTTCTGGGCCTTCTCGATCAGGTAGCGGGCGGGATTGCGCAGCTTTGGACCGTAGTAATCGTTCGAGCCGAAGACGTACGCGCCCGGGAACTCCATGAGCGGGCCGAGCGCGTCCAGCACCTCCGGGATGCCTTCGGTGTCGGAGAGGTTGTCACCGGTGTTGATGACGAAGTCGGGGCGCAGCCCGGCCAGCGACTGGAGCCAGCGCTGCTTCTTGCGCTGGCCGCTGACCATGTGGATGTCGGAGACCTGGAGGACACGCAACGGCCGCATGCCGGGCGGCAGTACGGGCACGGTGACCCGGCGCAGTCTGAAGGAACGGGCTTCGAATCCGGCGGCGTAGGCCAGGCCCGCCGCACCGGCCGCGGCGATGGACAGGGGGACTCCGTAACGGGCGCGCATGGTTCCCATCGTTGCAGAGGGAGCGGGGGTGCCGCCCATCGGTGCGTCGGTGGCCGGCTGCGGAGGGGGGAGGAGGCCACGGAAGGCCGAGGAGGGCCGGGGAGGTGCTCGGGCCGCTTGCCGGTGGGTAATGGTGAAGCGTCCGGCGCCGCGTACGGGCATACTCGACGTCATGACCACGCTCAAGTCGAAGCTGCAGGACGACCTCACCACGGCCATCAGGGCCCGTGACGAACTGCGCTCTTCCACCCTCCGTCTCACCCTGACCGCCGTCCAGAAGGAGGAGGTCGCGGGAACCGAGGCGCGCGTGCTGTCGGACGCCGAGGTCGAAAAGATCATCGCGCGGGAGGCGAAGAAGCGCCGGGAGGCCGCCGAGGCGTTCGACAAGGGCGGCCGCGCCGAGTCGGCGGAGCGGGAGCGCGCGGAGGGTGAGGTGCTCGCCGAGTACCTGCCGAAGCCGCTCTCGGACGAGGAGCTGGAGAACATCGTTGCCGAGGCCGTGGCCGAGGCGAAGGCCGGCGGCGCCGAGGGGCCGCGGGCCATGGGCGCCGTCATGAAGATCGTGAACCCGAAGATCGCGGGCCGGGCCGAGGGCGGCCGGGTGGCCGCGGTGGTCAAGAAGCTGCTCGCGGGTTGAGGGACTGAAGGACTGAAGGACTGAGGGACTGAGGGAGGGGCGAGGGGAGGGAAGGCGCGGGGCGGAGGTCCCAGCCGGGCGTTTCCCCCGCCTCCCGTACGGAAGGGGCGCCCCACCGTCTGGTGGGAGCGCCCCTTCACAGTTCCTGCTCGCAGTCCCCGCTCGTATCTCCCGCTCGGAGTTCCCGCTCGCAGTCCCCGCCCCTCTGCCTGCCCGCGCCGAATCAGTCGCCCGCCGCGTCAGTCGCCCGCGCCCCCGAAGAGCCCGGGGAAGCCGGGGATGTCCCAGCCGCCGCCCGGCTTGTCGTCGCCGTGCCCGCCGCCGTGGCCGCCTCCGCCGGGTCGGCCGTGGCCGCCGCCACCGCCGTTCTTGCCGTCGCCCTTGTCCTTGCCGGAGTCGCCGAGCGGGACGGTGGGCAGGGTCGGGGCGGGCTTGCCGGACAGTGCGCCCGACATCGCCTCGCGCCAGATCGGGCCGGGGGTGTCCGCGCCGTACACCTTGTCGTGGAAGGTGCCGCCGATGGTGATGTCGAACATCCGGCGCTTGTGAGCCGGGTCACCCACCCACACCGCGCCGGCCATGTTCGGGGTGTAGCCGGTGAACCAGGCCGCGTACCGGTTGTCGGTGGTGCCGGTCTTGCCCGCGCTGTCCCGGCCCTGGAGTCCGGCCTGCTTGCCCGTGCCGTCCTCGACCACGCCCTTGAGCAGGGCGTTGATGGTCTTGGCGGTCTTCTCCGACATCGCGCGCCGGCAGCTGGTCTTCGGCACTGTCAGTGCCTTGCCGGAGGCCTCCGTGATCGACTCGATGGCGACCGGCGAGCAGGCGACGCCCCCGTTGGCGAAGGTGGCGTACGCGCCGGCCATGGTCAGCGGGGACACCTCGGGGGAGCCCAGGGCGATGGACGGCTTCTGCTCCACCGGGTTGCCGTTGGACCGCTGGATGCCCATCTTCTCGGCCATCTTGACGACCGGGCAGATGCCGATGTCGCTGATCATCTGCACGAAGTAGGTGTTGACCGACTTCGCGGTCGCCTCCTTCATGTCGTACGGGCCGACCTCGGAGGTGTTCTCGTTCCCGACGACGTCCCGGCCCGTCCACTGCCCCGTGCAGGTGGGGACCGGGCTGGGGTACGGCATCTTGTACGGCGACGAGTACGACTGGTCCGGGCTCTTGCCCGCCTCCAGAGCCGCCGCCGCGATCACCGGCTTGAACGTCGAGCCGGGCTGGTAGCCCGCGCCGCCGCCCATCTTCTGGTTGACGGAAAGGTTCATCTGGGTCTGGTTCTGACCGAAGCCGTACGGGCGTGACTGGCCCATGCCCAGGATTTTTCCGGTGCCGGGCTGGACGATCGTCGCCGCGGTGGCGACCGGGTCGTTGGCGTAGACGCGGCCGGTGACGGCCGACTGGATCGACCTCTGGGTCTGCGGGTCGAGCGTCGTACGGATCGTCAGGCCGCCCTGGTTCCAGCGCTTGCCGCGTTCCTTGCGGGTCTTGCCGAAGGCCGGGTCGTTCAGCAGGACCTCGCGGACGTAGTCGCAGAAGAACCCGGCGCCCGAACCGGCCGTGATGCAGCCGTTCTTGGGCCGGCTGACCTTCAGCTTGATCGGCTTCTTGGCGGCGGCGTCGGCCTCGGCCTGCGTGACGGCCTTGGTGTCGGCCATCCGCTGCAGCACGGTGTTACGGCGGCGCTGCGCCTCCTTGGGGTCGTTGACCGGGTCGTACCGGCTCGGCGACTGCACGATGCCCGCCAGCAGCGCGGACTCGTCCAGGGTCAGGTCCTTGGCGTGCTTGCTGAAGTACCGCTGGGAGGCGGCTTCGACGCCGTAGGCCTGCTGCCCGAAGAAGGTGATGTTCAGGTAGTTCTGCAGGATCTTGCGCTTGCCCAGCTCCTCCTCGACCTGGATCGCGTACTTCAGCTCCTTGACCTTGCGGCCGATGGTCTGCTGGGTGGCCTGCGCGACCTTGTCCGGGTCGTCGCCGGCCTCCTCGACGAAGACGTTCTTCACGTACTGCTGCGTCAGCGTCGAGGCACCCTCGGATACGCCGCCGGACCGCGCGTTCTTGTTGAGCGCGCGCAGGATGCCCTTCAGGTCGATCGCGCCGTGCTGGTAGAAACGCGCGTCCTCGATGGCGACGATCGCCTTCTGGACGTACGGCGACATGTCCTTCAGGCCGACCACGGTGCGGTCGCGCGAGTAGACCTTGGCGATCTCGCCGCCGCTCGCGTCGAGGATGGTGGTCCGCTGGCTCAGCGGTGGAGTCTTGAGATTGGCGGGGATTTCGTCGAATCCCTCGACCGATCCCTTGGCCGCGAGTCCCAGCGCGCCGGCGGCGGGGAGGGCCAGGCCCGCCAGCACCGCTCCGGCCAGCACGCTGACACCCAGGAATTTAGCGGCCTGCTGGGTCTTGGTCAGACCCCCGCCGTCGCGCTTCTTACCCATGAGGGCAGCCTAAGCCCTCGGGTGTCACGTGCTGAGGGAGCGGGGCGTAGCGGGGCGCGGCCGGGCCGTCCGGACAGTCGGGGGAGGGGGTGGAGGAGGAGGCAGGGGGGCGGGAGCGATGAGGGTGAGGGCGGGTGGGGATTCGAACGTGCGGGTTGGGGGCTGTGGCTCCGGGAGGGCGTCGGTTGCGTTTCGATGCCTCCGGGGGGGCTTCGCACCGGCGACCGGCCGCTACGACTTCATGATGTAGCTACGTTCTCAATCGCCGGACAGGGGCGCATCTGTTCGTTTAACCTGATCCCGTCCGGCGCGGCCGAGGGATCACGCCGGTTCGTCAACCCCACCTCCGTGCGCGAAGCCTGTCCCGTACGTCCCCCTCTGTTGCAGTGAATCCGTTGTGGCAGTGGCGAACTGCCCCATGGTGCCGGGAACGTGGCGTATGCCACCGGCTCACTCCGTTGGGTGATCTGCCTCGTACGCATAGTCCGTTCGGGCCATTCAAGATTGGGCCCGAAGGGGGTGTTGCGCCCTGCTCGCCTTCCGTAACGTCCTCAACTGGCAACGGTGAATATGCCGCTTGCCGCCGTGGGGGAGCCTCGATTCGGGAGAGGACGGCGCCAGCATGAGCTGGGTAACCGACTGGAGTACACAGGCAGCCTGCCGCACCACCGATCCGGACGAGCTGTTCGTTCAGGGCGCGGCCCAGAACCGTGCCAAGGCGGTCTGCACCGGATGCCCGGTGCGGACGGAGTGCCTGGCCGACGCCCTGGACAACCGCGTGGAGTTCGGAGTCTGGGGCGGCATGACCGAGCGCGAGCGGAGGGCGCTGCTGCGCCGCCGCCCGACCGTCACCTCGTGGCGCCGGCTGTTGGAGACGGCGCGTACGGAATACGAGCGCAGCACCGGCATCCTGCCCGTGGACTGTGAGGACGACGAGACGTACGAGAACACCTACGACAACGCGTACGGCAACCGCTACGACGGTACGTACGAGGACTACGCCGCGGTTGGCTAGGCGGTTGTAGCCGTCTGCCGTAGGCCGGGCGGTCCGCGGGTCAATCCGACGCGGACCGGTGTGGCTGGCATGCGGATGTGATCGGCATGCGGACGGATGTGGTCCGGTGCGGTCGGCTTGCGGCCCGGTGTGGGCCGTGGGTGCTTCCGGCGCGGGCTGCGGCCGTGCGTGAGCATGCCGAGGACGGATGCAGTCGTGCCGCGGGCGTCCGAGCTGGGGCCGTCTGAGCTTGTGGCCATGTGAGCCGTGGCCGTGTGAGCTCTGGTCGTACGGGTGTGCTCGGTGCGGAGTGGCCGGTGCTTGGCTCCTCCATGCCTGACTCTCCCCCGTGGCTGGCTTCCCCCATGCCTGGCTCTCCGGCACCGGTTCCGGGTTTTGCCGTGTCCCAGGGCTCCGAGGCCGTGTCGGCGTTGGTCCCTTGGCTCTGTGGCCTCTTGGTCCCTGTACGGGCCTTTCGGCCCCTGTGGCGGCCCGGTGCTGACCGGTACGGCGTGCGGCCCGGTTCAGTCCTCGTCAGCTCACCTCAGCGGCCGCCAGCCCTCGCCAGCGCGCGTCAGTCTTCGGTGTGCTGCCGCTGTCGGTCGTCCTCGCGCGCCGGTTCCTGTACGGCGAGGCGGTCGCCGATGGCCCGCAGGCCCGCCAGGTCGTGCACGTCGCCGGGCAGCGCGGCGATCTGCGCCACCGGGACCTCGGGATGCAGCGCGGTGAAGCGGTCGCGCGTACGCCGCTCGCGTGCCAGTACCTGCATCCGCTCGGCGTGCAACCGCAGCAGCCCGGCGGCGAGCCGCGCCGCCGACGGGGTGTCGTCAGTTGTTCGTGGGTCCGCCGCGGCGGGGGAGTGGCCGTCGGCGGTACGAGAATCAGCCTTCCCGTCCGCTAGATCCACAATGCCGTTCCCGCCAAGATTTTCAGACCGGCCGTCGGACGGCTTCCCCGCACCCGGTGTGTGCCCGTCGCGCGGGCCGTCACCCGGGCCGTCGGCCGACGCATCGTTCGGTGCGTCATCCGAGGTCTCATCGTCCTCGGAGGCGGCCCGGTCGCGGTCCAGGAGGGCCTCCGCGGCGGCCAGTGCCCGTTCCGAGCTGAGCTGGGCGGCGCCGCTGCCGTGCACCCGGTTCAGGACGAGCCCGGCCAGCGGCATCTGCTCGGCGGCCAGCCGCTCGACGAAGTACGCGGCCTCGCGCAGCGCGTCCCGCTCCGGCGCCGCCACGACGAGGAACGCGGTGCCGGGTGCCTGGAGCAGCCGGTACGTCGCATCCGCGCGCGTACGGAAGCCGCCGAACATGGTGTCCATGGCGGCGGCGAACGTCTGCACGTCTCGGAGCAGTTGACCGCCCATGATCTTGCTGAGGGTGCCGGTCATCATCGACATACCGACATTGAGGAACTTCATGCCGGCCCGCCCGCCGGCCTTCGCGGGCGCCATCAGCACCCGGATGAACTTGCCGTCCAGGAACGACCCGAGGCGCTTGGGCGCGTCCAGGAAGTCGAGCGCGGAGCGGCTGGGCGGGGTGTCGACGATGATCAGGTCCCACGCGTCGCGGCTGCGCAGCTGGCCCAGCTTCTCCATGGCCATGTACTCCTGCGTGCCCGCGAAACCGGCCGACAGGGACTGGTAGAAGGGGTTCTCCAGGATGGCGCGGGCCCGGTCGGCGTCCGCGTGCGCCTCGACGATCTCGTCGAAGGTGCGCTTCATGTCCAGCATCATGGCGTGCAGCTCGCCGCCCGCGCTCTCGTCGACGCCCTTGACCCGGCGGGGAACGTTGTCCAGCTCCGAGATGCCCATCGACTGCGCCAGCCGGCGGGCGGGGTCGATGGTCAGGACGACGGCCTTGCGGCCGCGCTCGGCGGCGCGTACGCCGAGGGCCGCGGCGGTCGTGGTCTTGCCGACGCCGCCGGAACCGCAGCACACGACGATGCGGGTGCGCGGGTCGTCAAGCAGCGGGTCCACTTCGAGGAGCGCGGCGGGGGAGTCCAGCGCGCCGTGCCCGGAGGCGGGCTGCGCGGTGCGCCGGGACGGTGCGGCGCTGTCGTCCCGGGTGCTTGCGTCCGCGGTCATATGGGCCCCTGTTTCCGCAGGTCTCGCGCGAGCCGGTACAGCCCGGCGAGGTCCACTCCCTCGGGGAGCAGCTCCAACTCGTAACTGGGCAGGTCGAGTCCGGCCAGCTCGGCGTGCCCGGCCCGTTCCAGGTCGACGCGCTGCGCGTGTTCGCGGGCCTCTTCGAGGAGCGGGTCGATGAGCCCGTCGGCCCACTTCACACCGGCCGCGCCACGGCGGCCGCCGCGCAGGCCCGCCTCGGCCAGCGCCTCGGCGATGCCCCGGCGTGCCCCGTTGGCGGCGATGTCGACCTCGCCGGTGTCCAGCACCTCGGGCCGGGTCATGTTGATCACCACGCCGCCCACCGGCAGCCCGGCGGCGCGCAGCTCCGCGACGCCGTCCACGGTCTCCTGGACGGGCATCTCCTCCAGCAGCGTCACCAGGTGGACGGCCGTTTCCGGCGACTTCAGGACCCGCATCACGGCCTGCGCCTGATGGTGGATCGGGCCTATCTTCGCCAGGCCGGCGACCTCGTCGTTGACGTTCAGGAAGCGGGTGATGCGGCCGGTGGGCGGGGCGTCCATCACCACGGCGTCGTAGATGAACCGCCCGCGCTTGTCCTTGCGGCGCACCGCCTCGCACGCCTTGCCGGTCAGCAGGACGTCCCGCAGTCCGGGCGCGATGGTCGTGGCGAAGTCGATCGCGCCCAGCTTCTTGAGGGCGCGGCCCGCGCCGCCGAGTTTGTAGAACATCTGGAGGTAGTCCAGCAGCGCCCGCTCGGCGTCGATGGCCAGCGCGTACACGCTGCCGCCATCGGGCCCGGGCGCCACCGCGATCTTGCGTTCCTCGTAGGGAAGCGCTTCGGTCTCGAACACCTGGGCAATGCCCTGCCGGCCCTCGACCTCGACCAGGAGGGTACGGCGTCCCTCGGTGGCCAGGGCGAGGGCGAGGGCAGCGGCGACCGTGGTCTTGCCGGTACCGCCCTTGCCGCTGACGACATGGAGCCTGCTCACGCCAAGGAGCCTAACCAGTCCGGTGGCGGGCTACGCACGGGACCGGCGTCAGGTTGTGCGCCGGGGGCGTGAAACAGTCACGACACGCGGTGTGCGGGGCGCCCGCGCCGTACCGCGGAAAGGGCGGGGGCCGCTTGCGGAAGGCTGGATCCCCACGTGTGCGGGACCGGGTGCCCGCCGGGTCCCCCGGGCCGCCCCGCCGCGTCCGCACGCCGCGGGGACAGGCATTACGCTCGGCCCCATGACCAAGTGGGAATACGTGACCGTGCCGCTGCTCGTGCATGCGACCAAGCAGATTCTGGACACCTGGGGCGAGGACGGCTGGGAGCTGGTCCAGGTCGTGCCGGGGCCGAACAACCCCGAGCAGCTGGTGGCCTACCTGAAGCGGGAGAAGCAGGCATGAGCGCGGTGGAGGAGAAGCTCGCCGAGCTGGGCCTGAAGCTGCCGCAGGTCGTGCCGCCGCTGGCGTCGTACCAGCCCGCGGTGCGCTCGGGCGCGTACGTCCACACCTCCGGCCAGCTGCCGATGGTGGACGGCGCGCTGCCGGTCACCGGCAAGGTGGGCGCCGAGGTCGGCCCGGAGCAGGCCAAGGAGCTGGCCGCGACCTGCGCGCTGAACGCGCTGGCCGCCGTGAAGTCCGTCATCGGCGACCTCGACAAGATCGTGCGGGTCGTGAAGGTCGTCGGCTTCGTCGCCTCGGCCCCCGACTTCACCGGCCAGCCCGGCGTCATCAACGGCGCCAGTGAGCTGCTGGGCGAGGTCCTGGGCGACAAGGGCGTGCACGCCCGCTCCGCGGTGGGCGTGGCCGTACTGCCGATCGACGCGCCGGTCGAGGTCGAGATGCAGGTCGAGGTCGCGGACTGACGTCGCCCGGCTGCGGACGGCTGTGGACGGCTGTGGACTGACGTCGCCTGGCTGTGTACGGCCGTCATCCGGCCGCGTACGGCGTCATCTGGCTGCGTACAGCCGTCGCCCGGCCGCATACGGCGCTGAGCGGCCGCATACGTGACTTCGCGGGGCGGGCCGGGGAAACCCGGCCCGCCCCGCGCGCATGAACACCGGGTTCCGGGCCGCCCCGGCAGCACTTGCCCCCTCGAACATCCACGCGCAAGCGCATAGCATCCGGCCATGTCGTCGACCCCCAATGGCCAGTGGTATCCGCCGGAATGGCCGGCCCGCATCCGGGCCCTCGCGCACGGCGAGCTGACCCCGGCGGCGCCCCGCCGGGCCGCGACCGTCCTGCTGCTGCGGGACACCGACGCGGGCGGCCCCGCCGTCCACATGCTGCGCAGACGTACCTCCATGGCCTTCGCGGGCGGCGCGTACGCATACCCGGGCGGGTCCGTCGACCCGCGCGACGAGCGGCCGGTGGCCTGGGCCGGGCCCTCGCGCGCCGAGTGGGCCGCCCGGCTCGGCTTCGGAGCGGGCGAGGAGGCGGCGGCCGCGGCACAGGCCGTGGTCTGCGCGGCGGTCCGGGAGACCTTCGAGGAGGCGGGCGTGCTGCTCGCCGGGTCCTCGGCCGGGACCGTGGTCGCGGACACCACCGGCGACGACTGGGAGGCGGACCGCGCGGCGCTGGTCGCCCACGAACTGTCCTTCGCGGACTTCCTGGACCGCCGCGGCCTGGTCCTGCGCAGCGACCTCCTGGGCGCGTGGGCCCGCTGGATCACCCCGGAGTTCGAACCCCGCCGCTACGACACCTGGTTCTTCGTGGCCGCGCTGCCCGAGGGGCAGCGTACCCGGAACGTCTCCACGGAGGCCGACCGCACGGTGTGGATCCGCCCCGCCGAGGCCGCCGCCGGATACGACCGCGGCGAGCTGCTGATGATGCCGCCGACGATCTCGACACTGCGCGGCCTGGAGGCGTACGGGACGGCCGCCGAGACCCTCGCGGCGGCCGGCGGCCGGGACCTGACGCCGGTCCTCGCACAGGCGGAGCTCAAGGACGGGGAGATCGTCCTGAGCTGGCCGGGGCACGAGGAGTTCACCAAACACATCACCCCCGGCGCGGCGCCCACGCCCCGGGGCACCGCCCCCGCCCCGCCCACCACCACGGGAGAGTCCCCCGCATGACGTACGCAGCCGCCCTTCCCGGCCAGCCCCGCGGAGGGGACATCGCCGGGCCCGCCACCGAACGCGCCCGGTGCGTGCTCGCCCCGAACCCCTCCCCGATGACCCTGGACGGCACCAACACCTGGATCGTCGCCGAGCCCGGCTCGGACGTCGCGGTCGTCATCGACCCGGGACCGCTGGACGACAGCCACCTCAAGGCGGTCGTGGACGCGGCCGAGCAGGCCGGCAAGCGGGTCGGCCTGACTCTGCTGACGCACGGTCACCCGGACCACGCCGAGGGGGCGGAACGGTTCGCCGAGCTGACGGGGTCGTCCGTACGGGCCCTGGACCCGGCGCTGCGGCTGGGCGACGAGGGGCTGGCGGCCGGGGACGTGATCACCACCGGCGGGCTGGAACTGCGGGTCGTACCGACGCCCGGCCATACCGCCGACTCGCTCTCCTTCCACCTCCCGGCCGACGCCGCCGTACTGACCGGCGACACGATCCTGGGCCGCGGCACCACCGTCGTCGCACACCCGGACGGCCGGCTCGGCGACTATCTCGACTCGCTGCGGCGGCTGCGGTCCCTGGCGGTCGACGACGGCGTCACGACCGTGCTCCCCGGCCACGGGCCCGTATTGAACGACGCCCAGGGCGCGATCGAGTTCTACCTCGCGCACCGCGCCAACCGGCTGGCCCAGGTCGAGACAGCGGTCGAGGCGGGGCACCGGACGCCCTCGGAGGTCGTCGCGAGCGTGTACGCGGACGTGGACCGGACACTGTGGCCCGCGGCCGAGCTGTCCGTAAGGGCGCAGCTGGACTACCTCGGGGAGCATGGGCTGATCTGAGCCGAGGGGGCGGCGGGCGGCCGTGGTCGGCGTCCGGTTCCTTCCGCGAACCCTCAGGGTTCTGCCGCCGGCCCCTCAGGCCTCTTCCGCCGGTCCCAGCTCGCGTTCGATGCCGCCCCGGAGCAGCTCGCGAGCGCGCTCCAGAGGGATCGAGCCGCTCAGCCAGCGGGTGCTGAGCCCTTCCACGAGCGCAGTCAGCCGCTCGGCCGCGTCGGCCACCGAGGCATTCCGGTCGGCCGTGCCGGCGGCCTGCGCTTCCCGTACGAGGTCGGCCACGTCGTCCGTCCACTGCCGGGTCGCCTCGCGCAACTGCTCCCGCAGCCCGGCGTCGAAGATGGCGCTGGACTGGAACTCGCCCCAGGCGGTGCTGTTCTCCACCAGCTCGGGCGTGTCCTGGAGCTCGCGCAGCAGCATCTCCTCCAACTGTGTGCGCGGGCCTCCCGTGCGGACGGTCTCCGGGTCGGGTGCCGTGCTGCGCTCGGCGCGTTCGCCGATGAAGTCCAGGGTGCGGCGGAGCAGTTCGGCCCGGCCGCCGAAGTGGTAGTAGATCAGCCCGGTGGACACGCCGGCCGCGGCCGCGATCTCCTCCACCCGCAGGCCGCGTACGCCGCTCCGCGCGATGGTGCGGGTGGCGGCTTCCAGGATCTGCAGTCGGCGTTCGGACACAGTCACCCACCGTACTCGGTGCCCGCTCACCGGTAACCGGTCGCCATCGGTTCTTGCCGGTGCTACGTTCGGTCCACGAACCTGACTGAAATTTCAGTCAGGAATGGGGGGCGTCCGGCACCGATGGGCGGCCCGGAAAGGAGAACAGCCGGTCATGAACCGACCTCGACGTCATCTGTCACGCCGCGGGCTGCTCGGCCTCGGCGGCCTGGGAGCTATGGCGGGTACGGGACTCGCGTACGCCGCGTGGGCGCCCCGGTCCGACGGGCTCGCCGGGGCCGACGGGTCTGCCGGGGCCCACGGGGCCGCCGGGCCTGCCGCGCCCGTCGCCGCGTCCGCCCCGGCCCGGATGCCCGCCGAATGGCGACCGCACGCCGCGACGTACCTCGCCTGGCCGCCGGCCGACTCCCTTTGGGGCGGGCAGGCCCCCGCCGTGCAGCGCGACATCGCCCGGCTCGCCCGTACCGTCGCCGCATACGAGCCGGTCGTGCTGCTGGCCGGACCGGAGGAGCAGATGCGGGCGCGCCGCGCGTGCGGCGCGGCGGTGGAGATCCTGCCGATCCCGGTCGACGACCTGTGGATACGGGACACCGGGCCGGTCTTCGTGACCCGGCCGGACGCGTCCCCCGGGCCCGCCCGCGAGGGCGTCGACCTGCACTTCAACGGCTGGGGCGGCAAGCAGCGCCACCCGCACGACGCCAAGGTCGCCCGGACGCTGCTGGAGCGGGCGAAGACGGCCCGTATCGACGCCGGGATCACGGCCGAGGGCGGCTCCCTGGAGGTCGACGGCGAGGGCACGCTGCTCGCCGCCGAAAGCTCGCTGGTCAACGACAACCGCAACCCCGGCAGGACGCGGGACGACATCGAACGGGAGCTGAAGCGTGTCCTGGGCGTGACCCGGGTGATCTGGATCGCGGGTGTGCGCGGCGAGGACATCACCGACTGCCACGTCGACACCGTCGCGCGCTTCGTGGAGCCGGGCGTCGTCGCCCTGAACCGCCCCTGGCAGGGGGACGGCCCGGACGTCTGGACGCGGGTGTACGAGCAGGCCCGTGGCGTCCTCGCGAAGGCACGGGACGCCCGGGGCAGGCCGCTGGAAATCGTCGAGATCGCGGAGCCCGACCTGTACGCGATCGGAGACCGGGGGGAGCAGTTCCTCGCCTCGTACCTCAACTACTACGTGGCGAACGACGTGGTGGTGCTCCCGCGCTTCGGTGACCGCCGGGCCGACGACCGGGCCGCCGGGGTGCTGCGCGAACTGCACCCCGGCCGCGACATCCGGCAGATCACCATCGACGCGGTCGGTGAGGGCGGGGGCGGTATCCACTGCGCCACGCAGCAGCTGCCGAGAGTGGCGTAGGGCCCGTCCGGCCGGCCAGCTGCCGAGGGCGGGTTAGGGCCCGTCCGGCCGGTTTCACGCGAAAGGGTCCCGCTCCCGCAGGAGAAGGACCCTTTCGGTGCTGCCCGGTGTGCAGCGCCGCCCGGTGTGGGCAGCCGGTGTGCGTCAGCGGGAACGCTTCGCCAGCCGTTCCACGTCCAGCAGGATCACCGCGCGCGCCTCCAGGCGCAGCCAGCCGCGGCCCGCGAAGTCCGCGAGGGCCTTGTTGACCGTCTCGCGCGATGCGCCGACCAGCTGGGCCAGCTCCTCCTGCGTGAGGTCGTGCACGACGTGGATGCCCTCCTCGGACTGCACGCCGAAGCGGCGCGACAGGTCCAGGAGCGCACGAGCGACACGGCCCGGAACGTCGGAGAAGACCAGGTCGGACATCTGGTCGTTGGTCTTGCGCAGCCGGCGCGCGACGGCGCGCAGCAGCGCCGTGGCAACCTCCGGGCGGGCGTTCAGCCAGGGCTGGAGGTCGCCGTGGCCGAGGCCGAGCAGCTTGACCTCGGTGAGGGCGGTGGCGGTGGCGGTGCGCGGGCCCGGGTCGAAGAGGGAGAGCTCGCCGATCAGCTCACCGGGGCCGAGGACGGCGAGCATGTTCTCCCGCCCGTCGGGGGAGGTGCGGTGCAGCTTCACCTTGCCCTCGGTGACCACGTACAGGCGGTCGCCCGGGTCCCCTTCGTGGAACAGGGCGTCGCCGCGGGCGAGCGTGACCTCTCCCATCGAGGCGCGCAGCTCGGCCGCCTGCTCATCGTCGAGCGCCGCGAAGAGCGGTGCGCGCCGCAGAACGTCGTCCACGAGATCTCTCCTTGTCGACATGCTCAAAGGGACCTTGGTCCCCATCATGCCGGAATGCAAAACAGTGCGATCAATCACAAGGATGCCGGACCCGTGGCGCAAGCCATACGGCAGGGGGCCGATTGGACCCACGGGCACCGGCGATCGGACCGGATGTCAGTGGGTGGCCTTAGTCTGGCCGAGTGTCCAATACGCCGGTGAGAGCACAGGACAAGGGGGCTGAGCGAGTGAGCGCGGGCCGTGATTCCGCTGTGGGCGAACAGGAGCCCGCCGAGGCCGCAAAGGCGGTGAAATCCGGGGAAAAGGTACGTACGGCTACGACCCGGAAGAAGTCCGCCGCCACGGGGGCAACCGGAGCCTCTGCCGCGAAGAAGACGACGGCGAAGAAGACGGTGGCCAAGAAGGCCGCAGCGAAGAAGGCGGTGGCGAAGAAGACCACGGCCGCGAAGACCACAGCCGCGAAGAAGACGGCCGCAAAGAAGACCGCATCCGCGACCGCCGCCGAGCAGACCACGGCGAAGAAGACCGCCGCCAAGGCCGTCCCCAAGCCCGCCAACCCCGAGTCCCGTACGGCCATGGTGCGCCGTGCCCGCCGGATGAACCGCGAGCTGGCCGAGGTGTATCCGTACGCCCACCCCGAGCTGGACTTCCGCAACTCCTTCGAGCTGCTGGTCGCCACGGTCCTGTCCGCGCAGACCACCGACCTGCGGGTCAACCAGACCACCCCCGCCCTGTTCGCCGCGTACCCCACCCCGGAGGACATGGCGGCCGCCGAGCCGGAGCGGCTGGAGGAGCTGATCCGGCCCACGGGGTTCTTCCGGGCCAAGGCGAAGTCCTTGCTGGGCCTCTCGACGGCGCTACGGGACCGTTTCGACGGTGAGGTGCCCGGCCGCCTGGAGGACCTGGTGACGCTGCCGGGCGTGGGCCGCAAGACCGCCAACGTCGTGCTGGGCAACGCCTTCGGCGTACCGGGCATCACGGTCGACACCCACTTCGGCCGGCTGGTCCGGCGCTTCCGCTGGACCGAGCAGCAGGATCCGGAGAAGGTCGAGGCGGAGATCGCCGAGATCTTCCCCAAGAGCGAGTGGACGATGCTCTCGCACCGGGTCGTCTTCCACGGCCGCCGGGTCTGCCACTCCCGCAAGCCCGCCTGCGGCGCCTGCCCCATCGCGCACGACTGCCCGTCGTACGGCGAGGGGGAGCTGGACCCGGAGAAGGCGAAGAAGCTGCTCAAGTACGAGATGGGCGGCCAGCCGGGTCAGCGGCTGCGGCCCCCGGCCGACTATCCGGGGCAGCCCGCGCCGCCGCTGGCGGGCCGTTGAGCGCCGTGCACGCCCGGCGTGCCCGGAGCGCCCGGCTCCGGCCGTTCGGCGACCGTCTTTCCGGCGTCCGGCCTGTCGGCGCCCGGCCTTCCGGCGCCCGCTCATCCACCGCCACTCCACCCGGGACGAAACCGTCACACGCCGGAGGGGAACCGAACCGGTCGTTTTCGGACTCAGCTCGAATAGGACCGGCCACGGCCGCATGACCATCGATCCCACCGATCCAAGGCCTGAGGGGGCGCGTATGACGAGCGCACGGGAGCAGTACGGGAAGACCGCGGCGTATGAGGTTGCCGTCGACGAGGTTGCCGTCAGCGCCGACGGGCTGCCGCAGTGGCTGGCGCCGGTCTCCCGGGCCGCCGCCACGATCGAGCCCCACCAGCTCAGCCGGTTCCTGCCGCCCGCCGACGGCGGCCGGCAGTCCGCCGTACTGGTCCTCTTCGGGCACGGCGACCGCGGCCCGGAGCTGCTGCTCATGGAGCGCGCCGGCACCCTGCGCTCGCACGCCGGCCAGCCCTCGTTCCCCGGCGGTGCCCTCGACCCCGAGGACGGCGACCCCGAGGGAGACGGCCCGGTGCGCGCCGCGCTGCGCGAGGCGTGGGAGGAGACCGGCCTGGACCCGTCGGGCGTCCAGGTCTTCGGGGTGCTGCCGCGGCTGTACATCCCGGTGAGCGGCTTCGTCGTCACGCCCGTACTGGGCTGGTGGCGCGAGCCGAGCCCGGTGGGGGCGGTGGACGAGGCGGAGACCGCCCGGGTCTTCACGGTTCCCGTGGCGGATCTCAAGGACCCCGCGCACCGCGTCACGGCCCGTCATCCGAGCGGCCACGTGGGCCCGGCCTTCCTCGTCGATGACGCCCTGGTCTGGGGTTTCACCGCCGGGGTGATTGACCGGATCCTGCACTACGCGGGGTGGGAGCTGCCGTGGGACCGTGCCAAGCAGGTCCCGCTCGACCGGCGCGCGTGAGACGGTGGCGGGCGTGAACGTGCTGGACATCGTGTTGCTGCTCGCGGCCGTGTGGTTCGCCGTGGTCGGCTACCGCCAAGGCTTCGTCGTCGGCATCCTGTCCGTGATCGGCTTCCTCGGGGGTGGCCTGGTCGCGGTCTATCTGCTGCCCGTGATCTGGAACCAGGTCACCGACGACGCCACACCGGGCACCTTCGCCACGATCGCGGCGGTCGCCATCGTGATCGTGTGCGCTTCGGTGGGGCAGGCGCTCACCACCCACCTGGGCAACAAGCTGCGGCGTTACATCACCTGGTCACCGGCGCGCGCCCTGGACGCCACCGGCGGCGCGCTGGTCAACGTCCTGGCAATGCTGCTGGTCGCCTGGCTCATCGGCTCCATGCTGGCGCGCAGTTCGCTGCCGACGCTGGGCAAGGAGGTCCGCAATTCCAAGGTGCTGCTCGGCGTCTCGCAGGTGATGCCGCAGCAGGCGAGCAACTGGTTCAAGGACTTCTCCTCGGTCCTCGCGCAGAACGGTTTCCCGCAGGTCTTCACGCCGTTCTCGAACGAGCCGATCCACCCGGTGCCCGCGCCCGACCCCAAGCTGGCCCGCAGCGCGGTCGCGGCGCAGGCGCGCAAGAGCATCGTCAAGGTCGTCGGTACGGCCCCGGGCTGCGGCAAGGTCCTCGAAGGCAGCGGTTTCGTCTTCGCGCCGCACCGGGTCATGACCAACGCGCACGTGGTCGGTGGCGTCAAGGAGCCGACCGTCCAGATCGGTGGCGAAGGCCGTACGTACGACGCGAAGGTCGTCCTGTACGACTGGGAGCGCGACATCGCGGTGCTCGACGTGCCGTCCCTGTCCGCGCCCGCGCTGCGCTTCGCGCAGGGCGACGCGAGCACCGGCAAGGGCGCCATCGTCGCGGGCTTCCCGGAGAACGGCGGCTATGACGTCCGCGCGGCCCGTATCCGCAGCCGTATCCAGGCCAAGGGCCCGGACATCTACCACCGCGGCACGGTCGGCCGGGATGTCTACTCCCTGTACGCCACGGTCCGGCAGGGCAACTCCGGCGGCCCGCTGCTCACGCCGAGCGGCGAGGTGTACGGAGTGATCTTCGCCAAGTCCCTGGACGACGCCCACACCGGTTACGCGCTGACCGCCGATGAGATCCGCGAGGACATCACCAAGGGGCGTACGTCCGAGCGGCCGGTCGACAGCCAGGGATGCGCGATGTGACGGGGACGCCGGGCCGCACGGGGCCGGGCGGGCAGGCGGACGCCCGCGCCCGGGCCCGGGGCTCCGGCGGGGTCAGGTCCGTGGATGCTTGAGGCGCGCGGTCATCCAGCGCGCCCGGCGGCGCAGGATGTGCGGAATGCCCAGCGGGTGGTCGAAGCCGGGGGACTCACCGGACACAAGGTCCGAGGTTCCCCTCTCCTGAGTGCCCACGGCAGCGGCGTTGCTGCGGCGGTTGCGTGCCACGTCACGGTAGTCGTGCGTCCAGCCCATACCCACGACTCTGCCCGTGCCCCGGGGCCCGTAATCGCCCGGCGGCCCGTCAATTGGCCTATGCGGGCGGCAATTGGCTGTTCGTCATACGTGCGTTCGGATCCGGTCGGCGTGTCGCGCCATCAGGCACCCGCGCCACCTGCCGCGCCCCCGCGGACTACCGGTCCGGTTCCGGGTCCCGCAACCAGTTGATCAGCTCGGTGGAGAACGCCGCCGGGTCCTCCTCGTGCGGGAAGTGCCCGAGCCCGTCGAAGAGCCGCCAGCGGTACGGGGCCTCCACGTACTCGCCGGAACCGGCCGCGCTGCGGGTGCGCATCACGGGGTCGAGCGAGCCGTGCAGATGCAGCGTCGGTACCCGTACGGGCCACTTCATGCGCCGGTTGAACTGGATGCCGTCCGGCCGGGCCATCGACCGCACCATCCAGCGGTACGGCTCGATCGAGCAGTGCGCGGTGGAGGGGATGCTCATCGCCCGCCGGTAGGTCTCGACGTCCTCGTCCTCGGGCAGCCGGGGCCCGGACCAGTCCCGGATCAGCCTTCCCACCAGGGCGGCGTCGTCCGCCATCAGGCGGCGTTCGGGCAGCCACGGCCGCTGGAAGTTCCAGATGTAGGAGCTCTGCCGGCTCTGCTTGAAGTCGGCCAGCATGGCCGCGCGCCAGCGCCGCGGGTGCGGCATCGAGGACACCGCCAGCCGCCGTACGAGCTTCGGGCGCATCACCGCGGCGGTCCACGCCAGGTAACCGCCGAGGTCGTGCCCGACGATCGCGGCGTCCGGCTCGCCGAGGGACCGTACGACCCCGGTGATGTCCAGGGCCAGGTTGGCCGGATCGTAGCCGCGGGGCGTGCGGTCGCTGCCGCCCACGCCCCGCAGGTCCATCGCCACCGCACGGAATCCCGCCCCGGCGAGCGCCGGGAGCTGGTGGCGCCAGGTCCACCAGAACTGCGGGAAGCCGTGCAGCAACAGCACCAGCGGGCCGTCACCCATCTCGGTGATGTGGAAACGCGCGCCGTTGGCCGCCACGTCCCGGTGGGTCCAGGGCCCGTCGGGACGTACGACCGAGTCGGAACTGTCGGGAGCCGTCATACGGAGGAGCGTGTCACAGACTCCAGGACCGGGTGGTCCGCGGGGACCGCGCGCGGATGCGGCTTGACGTTCCCCAGTACGGCGGCCGTCTCCTTGGCCGAACTGATGGTCTTCTCCGGCTTCTTGATCTTCTTGAGCTTGCTGACCGCCATCAGGACCAGCAGCAGCGCGACGACCAGGAATGCGCCGCCGACGATCAGGAAGGACCAGGCGAGGCCGAGGCCGAGGTTGTGGATGCCGTAGGCGGCGGCGAAGCTCAGGACCGGCAGCGCGAAGAGCGCCAGCGCGCCGGCCACGAGGAACGCGGCGCTGCCGATGCCGGCCCGCTTGGCGTCCTGCCGCAGCTCGGCCTTGGCCAGTGCGATTTCGTCGTGCACCAGCGCGGACATCTCGGCGGTGGCCGAGGCCACCAGCTGCCCGAGGCTGCGGTCCGCGCCGTCGTCGGCAGTGCTCATCGACGTCTCCCTCTTGTCTTCTCCCGGATGCAAAGCCTCTCAGATCATGCCGGACCATCGTCCCCGGCGTTCGCGCCGGAGGCCACTTCGGCAAGGCGGCGGTGTTCCGCGGCCTTCGCTTCGAGGAGTTTCGCCATCCGCAGGTGGTACTCCGGGTTGCCCAGTTCGTACACGTCCGGGATGCCGTCCTGGTCCTCGTCGCGGTCCTCGTCCTCGCAGAGCTTGCGGTACTTGGCGTTACGGATCTTCAGCAGGATCCCGGACAGCACCGCGGCGATCAGCGAGCCCGTCAGGACGGCCGCCTTGATCTCGTCGGTCAGCAGCGGATCGTCGGTGAAGGCCAGCTCGCCGATGAGCAGCGAGACCGTGAAGCCGATGCCGGCGAGCGATGCGACGGCGAAGACGTCCGGCCATTTCAGGTCGGGGTTCAGCTCCGCCTTGGTGAAGCGGGCCGCGCACCACGTGCCGCCGAAGATGCCGACCGCCTTGCCGACGACCAGGCCGAGGACGACGCCGAGCGTCTCCGGCTTGGTGAACACGTCGTGCAGCGCGCTGCCGGAAACCGACACTCCCGCCGAGAAGAGGGCGAACAGCGGCACCGCGAGGCCGGCCGAGAGCGGCCGCACCAGGTGCTCGATGTGCTCGCCGGGGGACTGCTCCTCGCCGTCGCGGCGGTGGCAGCGCAGCATCAGGCCCATGGCGACGCCCGCGATCGTGGCATGTACGCCGCTGTTGTACATCAGGCCCCAGATGACCAGGGCGAGCGGTACGTAGATGTACCAGCCGCGTACGCCCTTGCGCAGCAGCAGGTAGAAGACGGCGAGGCCGACGACGGCGAAGCCGAGCGCCAGGAAGTTGAGCTGCGAGGTGAAGAAGACCGCGATGATCAGGATCGCGAAGAGGTCGTCGACGACGGCCAGGGTGAGCAGGAAGGCGCGCAGCGCGGACGGCAGGGACGTGCCGATGACGGCGAGGACGGCCAGTGCGAACGCGATGTCGGTGGCGGTCGGCACCGCCCAGCCGTCCGTCGAGCCGCCGCCGACGGTGTTCACCACGAAGTAGACGAGGGCGGGCATCGCCATGCCGCACAGCGCGGCGACCACCGGGAGGGCGGCCTTCTTGGGTTCGCGCAGGTCACCCGCGACCAGCTCGCGCTTGAGTTCGATGCCGGCGACGAAGAAGAAGACGGCGAGCAGGCCGTCGGCGGCCCAGTGCTGTACGGACAGGTCCAGTCCGATGGAGCCGATGCCGAGGTGGAAGCCCCGTACCGACTCGTAGCTGTCCCCCAGGGTGTTGGACCAGACGAGGGCCACGACGGCGGCGACGAGCAGCAGGACGCCGCCCACGGTCTCGGCGCGCAGGGCATCCGCGATGAAGTTCCGCTCGGGCAGGGACATCCGCCCGAGGAATATGGATCGGCGGTTGTTGGGCGCGCTCACGCGAGGACCTCCGGTGTTTCGGCAGCTGGATACGGCTGTTGCAGTTGCCGACCAGACTTCCCGGCGCACCTTTGGTATTTGTCGCGTTCTTGACGCGATCCCTACTGTACCCGGGCTGCGGGGGGAACAATCCGGCGATCTTCACCTTACGGGCATATGGTGCGATCGGCCGCCCGGCGGCGGGTGCGGAGGCGCCCGGAACAGGCGAGGGGCACCCGGCCGGCCTGCGGACGGGTGCCCCTCGGAGCGGTGGTCAGTCATCGGCACATGCGTACGAGCGCGAGGCGCCGATGCCCGGCCACCGGGTGCGCTCTCCCGGAGCGCGCGGTGGGTCCTGTGGTGCTTCTGATCGGCCGGCGGACGGCCCCTTCCCCGGTCAGTCCTCGCTCGCCGCGCCGGGCAGCTTCGCCTGGATCAGGTCCATCACGCCGGAGTCCGTCAGCGTCGAGACGTCACCCAGGTCACGGTTCTCGGCGACATCGCGCAGCAGCCGCCGCATGATCTTGCCGGAGCGGGTCTTCGGCAGCTCGGCCACCGGCAGCACGCGCTTGGGCTTGGCGATCGGGCCGAGCTGCTTGCCGACGTGCGCCCGCAGCTCCTCCACCAGCCCCTCGTCCTCCGCCGCGGTGCCACGCAGGATGACGAAGGCACAGATCGACTGGGTCGTCTGCGGGTCGGTCGCGCCGACGACGGCGGCCTCGGCCACCTTCGGGTGCGAGACCAGCGCGGACTCGACCTCGGTGGTGGAGATGTTGTGGCCGGACACCAGCATCACGTCGTCCACCCGGCCGAGCAGCCAGACGTCGCCGTCCTCGTCCTTCTTCGCGCCGTCACCCGCGAAGTACTTGCCCTCGAAGCGCGACCAGTACGTGTCCAGATAACGCTGGTCGTCGCCCCAGATCGTGCGCAGCATGGACGGCCACGGCTCGGTCAGGACCAGGTAGCCGCCGCCTCCGTTCGCCACCTCGTGGGCCTCGTCGTCGACGACGGTGGCCGCGATGCCGGGCAGCGGGCGCTGCGCCGAACCGGGCTTGGTCTCCGTGACACCGGGCAGCGGGCTGAGCATCATGCCGCCGGTCTCCGTCTGCCACCAGGTGTCGACGATCGGGGCCTGGTCGGCGCCGATGTGCTTGCGGTACCACATCCACGCCTCCGGGTTGATGGGCTCGCCCACCGAACCGAGGACCCGCAGCGAGGACAGGTCGTACTTCGCGGGGATGTCGTCGCCCCACTTCATGCAGGCGCGGATCGCGGTCGGCGCGGTGTAGAGGATCGTGACGCCGTACTTCTGCACGATCTCCCACCAGCGGCCCTGGTGCGGGGAGTCGGGCGTGCCCTCGTAGAGCACCTCGGTGGCGCCGTTGGCCAGCGGCCCGTACGTGATGTACGAGTGGCCGGTCACCCAGCCGACGTCGGCGGTGCACCAGTAGACGTCGGTCTCCGGCTTGAGGTCGAAGACGGCGTGGTGGGTGTACGCCACCTGGGTGAGGTAGCCGCCGGTGGTGTGCAGGATGCCCTTGGGCTTACCGGTGGTGCCGGAGGTGTAGAGGATGAACAGCGGGTGCTCGGCGTCGAACGCCTCCGGGGTGTGGGTCCCGCTCTGCCGCCCGACGATGTCGTGCCACCACACGTCGCGGCCCTCGGTCCAGGCCACGTCCTCCTGGCCGGTGCGGCGTACGACCAGGACGCTGCGTACGTTCTCCGTACCGGGCCTGGTCAGCGCCTCGTCGACGGCGGGCTTGAGGGCGGACGGCTTGCCGCGGCGGTAACCACCGTCCGCGGTGATCACCACGCGGGCGTCGGCGTCGTTGATGCGGGTCGCCAGCGCGTCGGCGGAGAAGCCGCCGAAGACGACCGAGTGCGGCGCGCCCAGCCGGGCGCAGGCCAGCATGGCGATGACGGCCTCGGGAATCATCGGCAGGTAGATCGCGACCCGGTCGCCGGCCGTGACGCCCAGCTCGGTCAGCGCGTTGGCGGCCTGGGAGACCTCCCGCTGCAGCTCGGCGTAGGTGATCGAGCGGGTGTCGCCGGGCTCGCCCTCGAAGTGGATGGCGACGCGGTCGCCGAGCCCGTTCTCCACATGACGGTCCACGCAGTTGTACGCGACGTTGAGCTTGCCGTCGGCGAACCACTTGGCGAACGGCGGGTTGGACCAGTCGAGCGTCTCGGTGGGCTCGTTCGCCCACGTCAGGCGCTTGGCCTGGGTGGCCCAGAAACCCAGCCGGTCCGCCGCGGCCTGTTCGTACGCCTCGGCGGTGACGTTGGCGTTCGCGGCCAGTTCGGCGGGCGGCGCGAATCGCCGCTCCTCCTTCAAAAGGTTGGCCAGGCTTTCGTTGCTCACGTCATCTCCCATTCCCAGGGGCGTGCGATGTCTCTCCCGGCCATAGCTCATCAGCCCACCACCCGGCCTGACAAGGCCTGTGGACAAAAATTGGTTTAGACCTTTATTGTGCGCAGGTCAAGTGCCGTTTACGGGTCGGGCAAGAGGGCACCGGAAGGGGTGGGACGGATGGTGCGGGCTGACGCCCGGTCACCGGCCGGCTACGCCGTCACCGCCGCCGCCCGGGGCCCCACCGCGCAGAACGTGCCCGTGGCCCGGTCGAGGACGTACGCCTGGGCCTCGGCCACATGGAAGTACATGCCGTGCAGGGTGAGCGCGCCCTCGGCGACGCGGTGGGCGACACACGGGTACGACATCAGGTGGTCCAGCTGCTGGACGACGTTGACCAGCGCGAGCCGCTCCACATCGTCGGCCACCGGGCGTTCGGCCAGCGCGACCTCGCCCCGCCCCAGTCGGCCGATCCGCTGCATCCGCGCCAGACTCGGACGGCCGTGCCGCAGCCAGCGCGCGAGCGGGGTCTGCGCGCCCGGCTCGTGGTCCGCGCCGAGCAGCGCCTGCATCGCACCGCACCCCGAATGCCCGCACACGGTCAGCGAGCCGACCTTCAGCACCTCCACCGCGTACTCGATGGCCGCGCCCACCGAGTCGCAGGCGGCGTCCGTACCGGGCGGCGGCATCAGATTGCCGACGTTGCGCACGGTGAACAGGTCGCCCGGGCCGCTGGCGGTGATCATGCTGGTGACCAGGCGGGAATCGGCACATGTCAGGAAGAGCTGGGTGGGCCGCTGGCCTTCGTGGGCCAGCCGCGCCAGCTCGTCGCGTACCAGCGGGGCCGTGTGGCGCTGGAACGCCCTGACCCCGCCAAGCAGTTGATCACCGCTAGTGCGCGGCGCGGCCGCGGACTCCTCGGGCGGACGGGTGCAGTGGTGGTTGCGCCACGGGGTCCACGGGCGGCAGTGGTGGACGCTGGCCGGCTCCGCGATCGGGCGTCCGGCGCGGCCGCCGAGCGTCACCCAGCCGCCGCCCGCACGATGCCTGTCGGACCAGGCCCGCAGGGCCTCGTACGCGGCATGGTCCATGAACGAGCCTCCCAGTTCGACGACGGTGTCCGCGCCGGCGGGCACTTGGGCGAGCGCCCGGGTCAGCCTCGGCACCGCGAGGAAGGTCAACTGCCCATTGACGCGCACCCGGTGGCGGCCGTCCTCGGCACCGACCGTGACCCGGGTGTGGGTCAGCCGCCGCAGCGACAGGAAGACCGCGATCCCGATGCCCAGGGTCACGCCCTGCAGGACGCCGAAGAGCACCACGCCGCCCAGGGTGACCGCGTAGACCGGGAACTCCCGGTGCCGCTGCACATGCCTGATGTGTGCGAAGCTCACCATCCGTACCCCGACGACCATCACCAGCGCGGCGAGCGCGGCCAGCGGGATCAGCTCCAGGGCCGTGGCCAGCAGGCCGGCGCAGAGCACCACCCAGACGCCGTGCAGCACGGTGGCGCGGCGGCTGACGGCACCCGCCCGCACGTTCGCCGAGCCGCGCATCGCGCCGCCGGCCACCGGGAGTCCGCCGAGCAGTCCGGACAGCACGTTGGCGACGCCCTGGCCCGCCAGTTCGCGGTTCAGGTCGGTTCGGGGCGCGGGTACGGCGTGGTCCGTGGCGAGGCGGTCGACCGCGACCGCCGACAGCAGCGACTCCATGCTGGCGACCAGGGTGACCGTGAGGACGGCGGCGGCGATGCCCAGGACCGGACCGTCCGGAAGGGCGGGCAGGGCCTGCAGCGACCAGTCGGGCAGCGTGACGCGCGGCACCGGCAGCGCCGCGCCGACGGCCGTGGCGGCGGCCACGGCGGCCAGCGGGGCCGGGACCTTGCCCAGCGCCCGTCCGGCGCGCCCGGGCAGCCGCTGCCAACCGGCGAGCACCGCGACCGTGACGGCGCCGATGAGCAGGGCGGCGAGGTGCGGATGCGCCAATTGGCCGGGCAGCGCGGCGACGTTGTCGACCGCCGAACTGTCGGGACTGCCGCCGAGCACCACGTGCAGTTGGCCGACGGCGATCGTGACGCCGATGCCCGCGAGCATGGCGTGCACGATCGCGGGGCTGATCGCGAGCGCGCCCCTGGCCACCCGTACGGCGCCGAGCGCCAGTTGGGCCAGGCCGGCGAGGACCGTGACGGCGCAGGTGGCCCGCCAGCCGTACCGCTGCACCAGCTCGGCCGTGACCACGAGCAGGCTCGTTGCCGCTCCGCTGACCTGGAGGGGCGCGCCGCCGAGCAGCCCGGCCACGATGCCGCCGACGGCCGCGGCGACCAGGCCCGCCTGGAGGGGCGCGCCGGTGGCCAGGGCGAGGCCGAGCGAGAGCGGTACGGCGATCAGGAAGACGACGACCGAGGCGGACAGGTCGCCGTGCCAGGGCGCGGCCCGGCCGGCGGGCGGCGGGGACTGCGTACGGGGTGTGCTCGGGGCACCGGGTGGCTCTGGCGGCTTCTGGAGCTGCGACATTCCCGTCTCCTCCGGGGCGGCGCGGTCGCGCGGGGCGCGATCGTGGGCGGCGGTGTACTGCGGCGGGACGCGAGCCGGCCGGCTGGTGTCACGGTTCGTGACGGTCCGGTGACTCTCAAGCATCGGTAAACGAAGCGTAATGACACGTAAAGGCATAGAGAAGCTATTTCAGGCATTCGGGTCCGCCGTTCCGTCTTTCGAGTGAATGCCACGACGAGTCGCTTGTCTCTTACGGCCCATTCCATGGCTTATGCGAGCTTCAAAACGGTTAATCAGTTTTTTCGATGTTCCCGTTTCGCAGTTCGCAGCTCAGGGAGTGAGGTGGCTGATGGCAGCCGCAGCAAGGGTCACGGCCGGTCTGGTCACGACGATGGCGCTGGCGGCGGTCGCCGGCTGCGCCGGTGGCAACGGGAGCGGCCCGAACGGCGCCCAGGGGGGCCAGGCCGCGCCGCAGCGCACCGCCCAGCAGGCCAAACTCATCGGCGACGGCTCGACCGCGTACACCGGGACCCAGCCGATGCAGCCGAAGGCCGAACGCCTCAGACCCGGTGAGCGGCCGCCGCAGTTCGTGGTCTTCTCCTGGGACGGCGCCGGCGAGGACAGCCAGAAGCTGTTCTCGCACTTCCGGGCGGTCGGCAAGAAGTACAACGCCCGGATGACGTACTTCCTCAGCGGCGTCTACCTGCTCCCGGGCAACCGGAAGGACGCGTACCACCCGCCCAAGCACAGCCCCGGCGCCTCCGACATCGGCTTCAACGACGTCAAGGGCGTCCGGGCCACCGTGGAGCAGATCCGCGGCGCCTGGATGGACGGCAACGAGATCGGCACGCACTTCAACGGCCACTTCTGCGGGTCCAACGGCGGCGTGGGCACCTGGTCGCCGGAGGAGTGGCGGAGCGAGATCCGGCAGGCCGAGGCGTTCGTCAAGACCTGGAAGACGCACACCGGGCTGAAGACCGAGAAGCCGCTGCCCTTCGACTACAGCAAGGAACTCGTCGGCGGCCGCGCCCCCTGTCTCGAAGGGCAGCGCAATCTCATCCCCGCCGCCAAGTCGATGGGATTCCGCTACGACTCCAGCTCCGTCGGCGGCCGGCAGCTGTGGCCCCGGCAGATCGACGGCATCTGGGACTTCCCGCTCCAGCAGATCCCGGTCCCCGGCCGGGCCTTCGAGACGCTCTCGATGGACTACAACTTCCTGGCCAACCAGTCCGGTACGACCAGGGGCGACCCGGCGAAGCACGCCGCCTGGGGCCGGCAGATGCGGGACGGCCTGGTCGCCGCGTTCGACCGTGCCGAGCAGGGCAACCGGGCACCGCTGATCGTCGGAAACCACTTCGAGTCCTGGAACGGCGGCACGTACATGCGCGCCGTCGAGGACGCGATCAAGACCATCTGCCCCCGCCAGGGCGTGCGCTGCGTGACCTTCAAGCAGCTGGCCGACTGGCTGGACGCGCAGGACCCGCAGGTGGTGGAGAAGCTGCGCGGGCTGCCGGTGGGCGGGGCCCCGAAGGGCGGCTGGAGGAGCTATCTGACGGCACCGTCCGCGAAGCCCGGCGGCCCCTCGGCGAAGCCCGGCGCCCCGTCCGCGAAGCCCGGTGATCCGGGCGGGCCCGCCGGCCCGGCCGAGCCGGCGCGGCGGGACGCGGAGTAGCGGGGCGCGAAGTGGCGGGCGCGCGCGTCGTCGCGCACCCGCACCTCGCCTGAGGGGAAGTCAGGCAGGCTGCGGGGTCCCTGCGGCCTCGGCGAGAACGAAGGCGGGGTCGACCTGGGCTGCCAGGTCGGCGCCCGTCTTCGCGTTCGCCCAGCTCTCCGCGTTCTTCAGGTGGAAGTGCACCATCTGGCGGGTGTATCGCTCCCAGTCGCGCTGCTCGTACGTTTCGTCAGCGGCGGCGTGCAGTTCCTTCATGGCCTGCCGGTTGTCGGCCTCCAGCAGGTCGAAGCGGCGCGGCCGGCCCTTCTCCATGGCCCGTACCCACGCGGAGTCGCCCACCGTCAACAGCAGGTCCTCGCCCACCTCGTCGGCCAGGAAGGCGACGTCGTCCGGCCCCTGGACCTTGTTGCCGACGACCTTGAGGGCGATGCCGTAGTCCCGTGCGTAGTCCTTGTACTGGCGGTAGACCGCGATGCCCTTACGGGTGGGCTCGGCGACCAGGAAGGTCAGGTCGAAGCGGGTGAACATCCCGGAGGCGAAGGAGTCGGAGCCGGCCGTCATGTCGACGACGACGTACTCCTCGCGGCCGTCCACGAGGTGGTTCAGGCACAGTTCGACCGCGCCGACCTTGGAGTGGTAGCAGGCCACCCCGAGGTCGGACTCGGCGAAGGGGCCGGTCGCCATCAGGCGCACCGGCTCGCCCTCCAGGAGTACGGGCCGGGCGCAGGCCGCGTACACCGGGTTGTCCTCGACGACCCGCAGCAGCCGGGAGCCGTCACCGGGCGGCGTCGTTTTGATCATCGTTTCGGCGGAAGCGATACGCGGGTTGGTGCCGCGCAGATAGTCCTTGACCAGCGGGAGCCGTGCGCCGAGCGCCGGCAGCGCGGCGGCCTCCGCCTCGTCCATGCCGAGGGCGGTGGCCAGATGCTGGTTGATGTCGGCGTCCACCGCGATCACGGGGACGCGGGCGGCGGCGAGGTGGCGGATGAACAGGGAGGACAGCGTGGTCTTCCCACTGCCGCCCTTGCCCACGAACGCGATCTTCATGGTAACGAAGCGTAATCGCCGAGTTGCCTGGGGTGAGAGGTTCGGGTGAAGAAGACCACTCCTTCGAGCGGTTCGGTCTTGCGGCGTCCGGGGTGCGTAGGGTCGTACCCATGAGTACGACAGCCGATCCGCTCGCGACCCTGGCCTCCCTCCCGGGGGTCGCCGACTCCGTGGACTCCATGCGCAAGAGCGTGGACCGGGTCTACGGGCACCGGATCATGCGGCGGCGCAGCAACGAGATCACCTCCGAGGCGGCACTGCGCGGAGCGCGTGCCTCCGCCGCGCTGGCCGGTGCCGACTGGGCGCTGGAGGAGGTGCGGCGGCGCTCCGACTTCGGCGTCGAGGGCGAACCGCGTACGGTCGGCGCGGCGCTGCGACTGACCGCCGAGGCCGGGCAACTGCTCAGTGTGTGGCGGCAGTCGCCGCTACGGGTGCTGGCCCGGCTGCACCTGGTGGCGGCGAGTGGTGACGCGACGCAGGAGTCGGTGGGGCGGCCGCGACTGGCGGGCGAACCGGTCGACGAGCCCCTGGTGGAGCTGCCACTGCCGGACGCCGACGAGGTCGCCGGACGGCTGGACGGGCTGGCGCGGCTGCTGCTGGCGGGCAGTGAGGCGCCGGCTCTGGTGGTGGCTGCCGTGGTGCACGGCGAACTGCTGGCGCTGCGGCCCTTCGGCTCGTACAACGGCCTGGTCGCGCGCGCCGCCGAGCGCATTGTGCTGGTCGGCAGCGGGCTGGACCCGAAGTCGGTCTGCCCGGCGGAGGTCGGCCACGCGGAACAGGACCGGGCCGCGTACGTGGCGGCGCTGGAGGGCTATGTGTCCGGCACCCCCGAGGGCGTGGCGGCGTGGATCGCGCACTGCGGCCGGGCGGCGGAGCTGGGCGCGCGGGAGAGCACGGCGGTGTGCGAGGCGATGCAGCGCGGGGCGGCGTGACGGAGGTTCTTCCGGGGGCTTTCTAGCGCGCCCGGGCAAAGGGTTGCGGCGGTACCCAGTCGTTCCGGTACCGCCGCTGGCACGTCCATCGGGTTACCAAGCGCGCTCCGTATGTGCCGATCAGGTCGGAGACTTCGCCCGTTACCTGGTTCGGCTGGCCCGTAATCGACGGGTCGGCGTCGCGTGGGTGCCCGGTTTCCGTGCTTCGGTCCGTGGGGCCTTGCTGCGTAGAAGGTCTTCCTCTCGGATGTCCTCGGTCTCGCGGGCCGTTACGTCCTTTGTACTCCTGCCGCGGGGGAAGCGGAACCCCTCGCCACAGTTCTTTACTTTTCCCTTCAAACTCGGGTGATACGGGCAAAAACCGGGCGCCGCCGGCTCGCGTACCAGACGAGGCCCGCGGTCGCGGCTGCCGCGCCCACGGCGGCCACCGTGGCCAGCACCGGACGCGACGGCATGCCCAGGGACGGCAGCCGCTGCTTCAGCTGGACCGGCCGGGTGAAGGAGAGGACCGGCCAGCCCCGGTTCGCGGCCTCGCGGCGCAGCGCGCGGTCCGGATTGACGGCGTACGGGTGGCCGACCGCCTCCAGCATCGGTACGTCGGTCGCCGAATCGCTGTACGCGTAGCAGCGCGCCAGGTCGTAGCCCTCGGAGGCGGCGAGGTCCCGGACCGCCTGCGCCTTGGTCGGGCCGTAGGCGTAGTACTCCACCTCGCCCGTGAAGCGGCCGTCCGCGCCGACGACCATACGGGTGGCCACCACACGGTCGGCGCCGAGCAGTCTGCCGATCGGCTCGACGACCTCGGCGCCCGAGGTGGAGACGATCACGACGTCGCGGCCCGCGGTGTGGTGCTCCTCGATGAGCGAGGCGGCCTCGTCGTAGATGAGCGGGTCGATCAGTTCGTGGAGGGTTTCCGCGATGATCTCGCGGAGCTGGGCCACGTCCCAGCCCCGGCAGAGTGCCGACAGGTAGGCGCGCATGCGCTCCATCTGGTCGTGGTCGGCGCCGCCGGCGAGGAAGACGAACTGGGCATAGGCGGTGCGCAGTACGGCCCGGCGATTGATCAGGCCGCCTTGGTAGAACGACTTGCTGAAGGTCAACGTGCTCGACTTAGCAATGACTGTCTTGTCCAGGTCGAAGAACGCGGCTGTGCGGGGTGTCGAGTGAGTCGCCGAGTGGGGCACGGAGTGGTTTTCCACGGGGCGAGCATAGGCGCCCACCATTCGGCGTAAGGTGTGGCGCGTGGGTTTGCCTGAGAAGGCTCTCGGGTACACCATGGAAGTCACGGATCGTTCGCGACCGTGCTAACCCGGTCCGACTCCTCCCCCCCCGAGTCGGCCGTGGGGACGACCCCCGCTCTCCCCCCCGGCGGGGGTCGTCGCATGTCCGGACGCGTTTTTGCCCGTCCGAGGCGGATCGGCCGCTTCCCCTTCATCGCCCGGCCAGGGCTCGCCGGCATCCGATGTCGCGTCACTCTGGGTAGTCGTCGCGCTGCTCTGAGGGAGCTTACAAGGTCGCCGGTATAGGTGACTGGGATATTCACAACCATTGAGTTGTCCACAGTTTTGGACCAAGATCCACGGGATTTTCCGGATCGCTGCACGGTGAAACTCCGCGAGTTCGCGGATGTGTGAGTTCTGTAGCGATAGGGGAACGGAACGTGGCCGGACGTATGACTTCCGATCAACCGCCCAGGCCCGCCGAAGGGCCCGGCGGACCGCTGGTCGTCACCGAGGACGAAGACCTCCTGGATGACCTTCTGAGACTGTGCGCGGCAGCCGGCGCGACGCCCGAAGTGGCCCACGGCGCCCCTCGGGGCCGCAGCCCGGGCTGGGCGTCGGCTCCCCTGGTGATCGTCGGCGACGACTGCGCGCCGATGCTGTGCGGAGCGGGCCGCAGGGACGGAGTGGTGCTGGTCGCCCGGGGCGCGGACGACCGGCAGCTGTGGCGGCTGGCCGTCGCCGTCGGGGCGGAACGGGTGCTGGTGCTCCCCGGCGGCGAGAGCTGGCTCGTGGACCGGATCGCCGACGCGGTGGAGGGCGTCGGCCCGGCGGCCGTGACGGTGGGGGTGATCGGCGGCAGCGGCGGCGCCGGCGCGAGCACCCTCGCCTGTGCCCTGGCCGTGACGGCGGCCCGGGCGGGCAGCCGGACCGTCCTGGTCGACGCGGACCCGCTGGGCGGCGGCCTCGACGTGCTGCTGGGCGGCGAGAAGGAGGAGGGGCTGCGCTGGCCCGCCTTCGCCGAGTCGCGCGGACGGGTGGGCGGTGGCGCACTGGAGGAGGCGCTGCCCCGGCTGCACTCCTTACGCGTACTGAGCTGGGACCGGGGTGACGCGGTGGCGATCCCGCCCCAGGCGATGCGGGCGGTCATGGCGGCGGCGCGCAGACGGGGCGGCGCCGTGGTGGTGGACCTGCCGCGACGGCTGGACGAAGCGGTGGTGGAAGCCCTCGCGCAGATCGATGTCGGACTGCTGGTGGTCCCCACCGAACTACGGGCGCTCGCGGCAGCCCGACGCGTGGCCTCCCTCGTCCGTACGGTCCTGCCGGATGTGCGGGTGGTGACGCGCGGCAGCCCCGACGCGGGCACCGGCCGCGCCACGGAACTGGTGCCGGACGAGGCCGCCCGGCTGCTCGGCCTCCCACTGGCCGGAGAACTGGCCTGGGAGCCCGGCCTACCGGACGAGCTGGCCCGGGGCGCGCCCCCGGGAGCGAACCCCCGTGGCCCACTGCGCCACTTCGGCACGGCCTTCTGGGAGCGGGTGCTGCCGGGAGCCGGTGGACGGCCGGCGGGGGGTGGCAGCCATGAGGGGGTATGCGGGAGCTGATGCCCCGGGAACGACCGGGGCACGTCCGCCCGGTGGCCGGGCCGTCGCCGGCGCAGCCGGTACGGGCGCCGGCGCCGGGCTGCTGGAGGCGGTGCGCGGGCGGCTGGCCCGGACGGGCGCGGAACCGACGCCCGCACGGGTCGCGATGGCGCTGCGGGCCGAGGGGCGCCTGCTGGGTGACGCGGAGGTGCTGGGCGTCGTGTCCGCCCTGCGGTCGGAGCTGGTCGGCAGCGGCCCGCTCGAACCGCTCGTCGCCGAGCCGGAGGTGACCGATGTACTGGTCACCGCGCCGGACGAAGTCTGGGTCGACCGCGGCGGCGGCCTGGAGCGCACGCCGGTGCGCTTCGCCGACGAAGCGGCGGTGCGCCGGCTCGCCCAGCGGCTGGCCTCGGTGGCCGGGCGGCGGCTGGACGACGCCCACCCCTGGGTGGACGCCCGCCTTCCCGACGGCACCCGCCTGCACGCCGTACTGCCCCCGGTGGCGGTCGCCGGCACCTGCCTGTCGCTGCGCGTCCTGCGCCCCCGCGCCTTCACCCTGGCGGAACTGACCGCGGCGGGGACGGTGCCACCGGACGGCGACCGGCTGCTGCGGGCCGTGCTGGACGCCCGGCTCTCCTTCCTGATCAGTGGCGGGACGGGCTCCGGAAAGACCACACTGCTCAGCTCGTTGCTCGGCCTGACGGGACCGGCCGAACGGCTCGTACTGGCCGAGGACTCCGCGGAGCTGAGGCCGGATCACCTCCATGTCGTACGGCTGGAGACCCGCCCCGCGAACCAGGAGGGCATCGGCCGCGTCACCCTGCGGGACCTGGTGCGGCAGGCACTGCGGATGCGGCCGGACCGGCTGGTGGTCGGCGAGGTGCGCGGCGCCGAGGTCACGGACCTGCTGGCGGCTCTGAACACGGGACACGAGGGCGGTTCCGGCACGGTCCATGCGAACGCCCCCTGCGATGTCCCGGCGCGCCTGGAGGCGCTCGGCTCGACGGCCGGACTCGACCGGGCGGCGCTGCACAGCCAGTTGGCCGCCGCGCTGTCGGTGGTGCTGCATCTCGTGCGGGACAGGGGCGGTGGGCGGCGGTTGGCCCGGGTGGACGTCCTGGAGCGGGACCGGGACGGGTTCGTGGTGACCGTGCCGGCCGCGGTGTGGGCGCCGGGCGGCTTCCAAGAGAGCGAGGGATGGGCCCGGTTGATGGGCCTGTGCGAGCGGGGGAGGGGGGCGGGATGAGTGATGTCGGCGCGGTCACAGGGCCGGTGTGTGCGGCCGTTCTGTGCGCGGGAGCGGTGGTGTGGATGTCCGGTGGCCGGAGCGACGCCGTACGACGGGCACGCCTGCTGTTCGCGGACGGGGAGCAGGCGGGGCCGGAGGGGCGGAGCCGGGCAATAGGTCCCGCCGAAGGCGGGTTCGGGCTTCGGTGGGTGCTGCAACAGGTGGCCCATTGGGCTACGTGGGTGGTGTGGACGGCGTACAAATCCTCTCCGGGGGGCGGAGGTGGAAAAAGCGAACCTGCTCGCGTCCGACAGGAGCTGTGGTGTCTGCCGGCGGGCATCGCCCTCGGTGTGCTGGGCGGCTCGGTGGCGCCCGTGCTTGCCGCGGTGGTGGCGCTCTTCCTGGTCCGGCGATGGCTCAGGGCCCGCGAGCGGGTACGGGAGCGGGAGCGCCGGGGCGCGGCGGTGATCGAGCTGTGCGAGGCGGTGGCGGGCGAACTGCGGGCCGGACGGCAGCCCGGCCAGGCCCTGGTGGCGACCGGAGCCGCGGGGTTCGGTGAGGAGGGCGCGGCGGTCATGGCGGCGGCCCGGTTCGGCGGGGACGTACCGGCGGCCCTGCGGGCGGCGGCGCGGATGCCGGGTGCGGAGGGGCTGGCCGGAGTGGCGGCGTGCTGGCAGGTCGCCGTCGACGGCGGGGCCGGACTGGCCGCCGGCCTGGAGCGGATCGCGGCGGCTCTTCGCGCGAGCCGCGCCCAAAGAGACGACCTCCGCGCCCAGTTGGCGGGACCGAGAGCGACGGCCCTGATGCTGGCTTTCCTTCCCGCCGGAGGGCTCGCGATGGGCAGCGCCCTCGGCGCCGACCCGCTCCGGGTGCTGCTGCACACTCCCGCCGGATGGGCGTGCCTGCTGGTCGGCGGCCTTCTGGAGTGGTGCGGAGTCGCCTGGACGGCGCGGATCATCGCAACTGCCGGGGGAGGCGACCGTGGCCGCCGATGAGGTACTGAGCGCCGTCCAAAAAGTTGTCCACACCCTGGGGATTGTTTTTCTCCTCCTGACCGCCGGAGTGTGCGCGTCGGCCGCGGCCAGGGAAGCGCGCGGTGTACGGGCCGCCCGGCGCCGGGCCCGGTCGGTCCTGCCCGAGGCCGTACGGCACGACGACGGCGCGGGCCGGCGCCCGGTACCGAAGCCGAAGCGCGGCCGAGGGCAACGCCAAGGACAACGCCGAGGACAACGGTGGGCCGGGATCGTCCGGGATCGGGCAGGCGCCGCCGTGGTGGTGTGCGTCGTAGCCATTCTCGTCGGCGGGGTGACCGGTGGCGTACTGGGACTCGCCGCGGCGTACGGAACCGGGCGGTGGCAGCGCCGTACGAAAGCACGGGCCGCGCGGCAGGCGGCCGAGGCCGAACTGCGCGCGGCTCTGGCACCGGCCGCCGACCTGCTCGCCGCCTGCCTGGCAGCCGGAGCCGGTCCACGGGCGTCCGCCGAGGCGGTCGGACGGTCACTCGGCGGAACCGTCGGCGAGCAACTGTGGCGCGTGGCCGCGGAACTCCGGCTGGGCGGCGACCCCGCGACGACCTGGCAGCGCTTCGGCGCGCTTCCCGGCGCCCGGGAACTGGCCCGGTGCATGGAGCGGGCGGGCATATCGGGGGTCCCGGCCGTGGACGGCGTTTCCCGCATCGCGGCAGAACTGCGGGCGCAGGCGTCCCGCGCCTCGGCCGAACGGGCCCGCCGGGCCGGAGTGCTGGTCACGATGCCGCTGGCGGCGTGCTTCCTGCCCGCCTTCCTGACGCTCGGCGTCGTACCGGTCCTGTACGGCCTGGCCTCGGCACTCACGCACAGCTCATGACGCACGCCGCCGAACTCATGACGGCTCACAACTGTCCGGGCCATACCGGCTCGCGGACAACGGAAGCGATCTCAAGGGGGATGGAATGTTCGTACGAAGGTGGCTGGAGGGGCGCGTTGCGGCCGTGCGGGACAGGGCCTCCGTCGACCGGGGCATGACCACGGCGGAGTACGCCCTGGGGACCCTGGCGGCATGCGCGGCCGCGGCCGTGCTCTACAAGGTGATGTCGGGCGGCGCGGTGGAGTCGGCGTTGCGCGCGGTGATCGGAAAGGCCCTCGGTGTCCAGGTCTGACGACGGCCGCGACAGGGGGTACGTGACGGCGGAGACGGCGCTGGTGATCCCGGCGCTGGTCCTGTTCACCGGGCTGCTCCTCTGGGGGCTGATGGCCGCCTGCGCGCAGATCCAGTGCGTGGACGCGGCGCGTGCCGGGGCCCGCGCGGCGGCCCGGTCGGAACCATCGGCGGTCGTCGGCGCGGTGGCCCGCGGCGCGGCTCCACGCGGCGCGCGGGTGGCGCTGGAGCGGCAGGGCGACCTGGTGCGCGTTCGGGTCGAGGCGGCGTCGCCGGGTGCCGGCCCGCTGACGCTGACGCTCCGAGGGGAGGCGACGGCTCTTGCGGAGGAAACGGTGGGGAGATGAGGGCTCGGCCACGGTGTGGGCGGTGTTCGCGGCGATGGCGCTGTGCACGGTGTTCGCGGTGGTGATCGCGATGGCCCAGGCGGTCGTGACACGTCACCGCGCGGGCGCGGCAGCGGACTTGGCGGCTCTCGCGGCGGCGGACTCGGCCTTGCACGGCGCGTCGGCCGCCTGCGGTGCCGCTCGCGAGGTGGCGGCCGCTCAGGACGCCCGGCTGGTGCGCTGCGCCGTACGGGGGGACACCGCGGACGTCACGGCCCGGGCCCGTACCGGCCCGTTCGCCTCGGACATCCGCGCCCGCGCGGGCCCGCCGACGACGGCGAGCAGGTTTGACCGAACGGTCGACCACCCGCCGCCCATGCCCGGATAGCGTCCGGATCATCCATTGATCTTGATGTGCGGGCTCTTCGGGCGTGACCGGAGGGCCCGCCGGGAGGCGTGCCGTGAGTGTGATCGACGTACGGAAGGCGGCGGCTGCCCTGTCGGCGGCCTGGAGTTCCCGTTCCCTGGGGAAGGTGGGCACGGCCTGCGTGAAGGTGCTGCGCATGGACGAGTCGCCGGGAGAGGAGGAAGCGCACGGGGCGGCCGAGGCGCTGTTCGTGCTCGACGGCAGGTTGGAGCTGTCGGTGGGCGGCGCGGCCGTGTCGGTCGGGCAGGGCGAGATGTACATGGTCCCGGCGGGGGTGACCCACGCGGTCCGTGCGGGCAGCCGGGGCACGTTGATGATCTTCGAAGTGGAGGAGGTGGCGAAGGCGGTGGCGGGCGAGGGCGAAGAGAGGAGCGGCGAAGGGAGGGAGACCTGACGGCCGCGACGGCGACCGGGGCGCGTCACAGCGCCCCGGACGGCGCCTCCTCGTAGGCGAACACGCGCAGCGGATCGAGATGCAGCTCGTACGGGCCCATGCAGTCGGCGGTGAGGGTGGCGACGAGTGTTCCGCAAGCACACGCCATGTTGCGGCCACCCGTGCCCAATGGGTCGCAGCAGCCCTGGTGTTCGTCTGGACCGGTGACCTGCTGGAGGCCGGGCGGATCGTCAGGGTGGAGATCACCGTGTCCCGGGGGCCGTCGGAGACCATGCCGTCCATGCCGGGAGGAATGAGCAGGGCACGGTCGTCCGTTGTGCGCCTGTGCCCGGGGGCCGGCGGGCTCGAAGGGGGGCGCGCCCCACGGCTCGGGGGCGATCGCGTAGTGGCCCGGCGGCACGGTGGAAGGGACCGGCGACGTCTTCGGGTCTTCGGGTCTCAGGCCTTCGGGTTTCAGGAGGTCAGCCCGCCGGTTCCGGCACGTGCTTGAGGAGTTCGGTCAGGAGGCGTACGGCGCCTCGCTTGTGGAGGGGGTCGTTGCCGTTGCCGCACTTGGGGGACTGGATGCAGGACGGGCAGCCGGCCTCGCACTCGCAGGAGGCGATGGCCTTGCGGGTGGCTGCGAGCCACTCGGGGGCGGTGCGGAAGGCGCGCTCGGCGAAGCCCGCGCCGCCCGGGTGGCCGTCGTAGACGAAGACGGTGGGAAGGAGGGTGTCGGGGTGCAGGGGGAGGGACACGCCGCCGATGTCCCAGCGGTCGCAGGTGGCGAACAGCGGCAGCAGGCCGATCGAGGCGTGCTCGGCCGCGTGCAGGGCGCCGCCGAGCTGCTCGGGATTGACGCGGGCCGCGTCGAGCTGGTCCTCGGTGACGGTCCACCACACGGCCCGGGTGCGCAGCGTACGGGGCGGCAGGTCCAGCTTGCTCTCGCCCAGCACCTCGCCCGTGATGAGCCGCCGGCGCAGGTAGGAGACGACCTGGTTGGTGACCTCCACCGAGCCGAAGCACAGCCGCGAGTCGCCCCACGGGACCTCCGTCTCGGTCTCCAGGATGGCGATGGCGGTGGTGTCGCGGGCGGTCGTCGAATACGGCGGGTTCGCCTCCTGTACGAGGGCCACGCCGTCCTCCAGGTCCAGGTGCTCGACCAGGTACGTACGGCCCTGGTGGAGGTGTACGGCGCCGTCGTGGACGGTGGTGTGCGCGGCAGCCGCGTCCACCGTGCCCAGCAGCCGGCCGGTGCCCGCCTCCACGACCTGTACGGGCGAGCCGCCCTGCCCGCGAATGTCGGCGAGGTCGGCGGCCCGTTCGCGGCGGGTCCAGTGCCACGCCTTGGCTCGACGGCGCAGCAGCTTGCGCGCCTCCAGGGAGGGGAGGAGCCCCGGGGCGGCCGGGCCGAACAGCGAAAAGTCATCCTCGGTGAGCGGGAGTTCTGCGGCGGCCGCGCACAGGTGCGGGGCGAGCACGTACGGATTGTCCGGGTCCAGGACGGTGGACTCCACGGGCTGGTCGAAAAGCGCCTCGGGGTGGTGCACGAGGTAGGTGTCCAGCGGGTCGTCGCGGGCGACGAGCACGGCGAGCGCGCCCTGTCCGGAGCGTCCGGCACGGCCGGCCTGCTGCCACAGGGAAGCGCGGGTGCCCGGATAACCGGCGATCAGGACGGCGTCCAGCCCGGAGACGTCCACGCCCAGCTCCAGGGCCGTGGTGGCGGCCAGGCCGAGCAGGTCGCCGGTGTGCAGGGCGCGCTCCAGGGCGCGCCGTTCCTCCGGCAGGTAGCCGCCCCGGTACGCGGCCACCCGGTGGGCCAGCGACCGTTCGACCGCCCCCAGCCGCTCCTGTGCGATGAGGGCGATCAGCTCGGCGCCGCGCCGGGACCGTACGAAGGCGACGGTGCGGACGTCCTGGAGGGCGAGGTCGGTCAGCAGGTCGGCGGTTTCGGCGGTCGCGGTACGGCGTACGGGGGCGCCCTGCTCGCCGTGCAGCTCCGTCAGTGGCGGCTCCCACAGGGCGAAGACCACCTCGCCGCGCGGCGAGGCGTCCTCCGTGACCTCCGCCACGGGCAGCCCGGTCAGCCGTTCGGCGGCCTGGGCCGGTTCGGCGGCGGTGGCCGAGGCCAGCAGGAAGACCGGTTCGGAGCCGTACCGGGCACAGACACGCCGGAGGCGGCGTATGACCTGCGACACGTGGGACCCGAAGACGCCGCGGTAGGTGTGGCACTCGTCGATGACGACGTACCGCAGGGCACGCAGGAAGGAGGACCAGCGGGGATGGGCGGGGAGAATGCCCAGGTGGAGCATGTCGGGGTTGGTCAGGACGTAGTTGCCGTACTGGCGCACCCATTCGCGTTCCTCGACCGGCGTGTCGCCGTCGTACACGGCCGGCCGCACCGCGGTACCGAGCGGCGCGGCGAGTTCGCCGACGGCGCGCCGCTGATCGGCGGCGAGCGCCTTGGTGGGCGCGAGGTACAGGGCCGTGGCGCCGCGGCCGTTCGGGGCCTCCGAACCGTCCAGCAGCCCGGACAGCACCGGGACCAGGTAGGCGAGCGACTTACCGGACGCCGTGCCGGTGGCGATGACGACCGATTCGCCCCGCAACGCGTGGTCCGCCGTGCGGGCCTGATGGGCCCACGGACGTTCGATCCCGGCCGCGCGGACGGCTTCCGTCACCTCCGGACGGATCCGTGCGGGCCATTCCGCATGGCTGCCGATGCGCGGGGGCAAGTGCTCCGTATGAGTGATGCGCGTAGCGCGGGACGCCCCCTGGGTGAGACGGTCCAGGACCGTGCGCGGGGAGGGGCTGGTGCCCCCGTCCGGAGGCAGCTGATTGGAGGCCATCGGCACCGAGTGTGTCACCGGTGTGACGGACAATGCGCACAAGGCGTCGTGCACGCCTGCTGGTAAGTGATTGAATGCCATCGCGGCTGCCGATCCATGGGGGGCGACCGCTCGATAGCAAGGTGCTGGAGGATCCGTGGACCTGTCCCTGTCGACCCGGACCGTTGGCGACCGTACGGTCGTCGAGGTCGGTGGCGAGATTGATGTATACACCGCGCCCAAGCTGCGGGAGCAGCTGGTCGAGCTTGTGAACGACGGAAGCTACCACCTCGTGGTGGACATGGAGCGTGTCGACTTCCTGGACTCCACGGGGCTCGGCGTTCTGGTCGGCGGGCTCAAGCGGGTGCGTGCCCATGAGGGCTCGCTGCGCCTGGTCTGCAACCAGGAGCGCATTTTGAAGATCTTCCGTATCACCGGACTGACCAAGGTGTTCCCGATTCACACCTCGGTCGACGAAGCCGTCGCAGCCACCGACTGACGGCTCGCCGGTCCCCGCGCCGCGGCGCGGGGGTTGGAAGCAGTGGGGGGAACCGGGCTTGGCGGTCCGGCCCCCTGCGTTGCACGCCCGCATACCGAGGGGGATGGCATGGCCACCGTCGAACTCCGCTTCAGCGCCCTTCCCGAGCACGTCCGGACCGCGCGACTGGTCGCGGCTGCCGTGGCGAGGCGGGCCGGGGTGGACGAGGCCGTGCTGGACGAGGTTCGGCTCGCCGTCGGCGAGGCGTGCACCCGTGCGGTGGGGCTGCACCGCACCAACAACATCTCGGCCCCGGTGCGGGTCGCCCTGGTCGAGGACGAGAAGAAGTTCTCCATCGAGGTGGGCGACGAGGTACCGGGCAGTCCGGCCGGTGCCGGGTCGGTGCCCGGCGTCCGCGGCCTCGACGGGGAACCGCTGCCCGGCGGCCCCGCCTCGGACAACGGCGACGCGGCGGAGAGCGACGACGAGATGGGCCTCGCGGTCATCAGCGGGCTGGTCGACGACGTCGAGGTGACCTCCGGCGAGACCGGCGGCATCATCCGCATGAGCTGGCCGACGACGCCGGCGCCGGTTCTGCCGTAGCGGGGGTCGTACGCGGGTTCTGCCGTAGGGCGGTCCTGCCTGCTGTACGCCGGTGCTGCCGTAGTGCTGGTCTGTCGTGGGTGCTGGCCCTGCCTTAAGAGGCCAGTCGCGCCATGGCGGGCAGGCGCTCTCGTAAGGGCCGACCGTGCCATAGCGGGCCGGCGCTCTCGTAAGGCTGCCCGCGTGGTGGGTCGGCCGATGTAGAGACGTGCGCCGCACCATCGCCCCGTCGCGCGCCATGACCCCGGGCTCCCTCCGGCTCCCGGCGCATCTGCAACGGCTCCCCGCGCATCCGTACGAACCATCTCCGCCCGCGCGTCCCCGATTGCGCCCTCTCTCTCCCTCGCGCGCCCCCGTCACGCCCTCCCTCCCACCCGCACGCCCCCATTCAGCCGTACGCGCCCCGACTCTTTCGTGCGTCTTGCCGACGGCCGGGGACACGCCATCCGGCCACTCGGGAGCCGGCCGCCCCCACCCCCCTCTTCAGGCCACATCCGTACGCTCCGCACGTGCGTACCCATCGGGCTCCCCGGACCCACCGGCCCCGTGCCCCGGCCCCCTCCGCCTCCCCACCCGGCCGTACCGGGCGTACGGTCCGCCGTCGCCCCGGGGCCGCGTGGCCCCTACCGGAGTGCGTACTTCCGTGGCGGTACGGGGACGCCTGCGCCGCCTGGCGCCCACCACCCCCGTACCGCCGCCCGGGCCCGCCCGTGGCGCCACCGGCACCCCGCGCGGCGGCCGGGCATACCGGCGCGTCCGTGGGCGTCCCCGCGCCACTCGGTGAACGTCGGCCCGGCAGCTGCCCGGACGGGTCCGCCCGGTACTCGTCCACGGCCCCGTGAGCAGCGGCGTTAGGTAGGACTCTGAGATCATCATTCAGTTGTCAGCGAATTATTCACATTCATTCGTCCAGGCGAATTGTGAGGGCGCGGCAACGGCCTCGCTATTTTCGATCTTCGCTGCTTCATCGCCTGATCTCTGTCCGATCTCCGTCCGTTCTTCGAACGATCTCGGCCGTCACCGGCGAATTCCCTTTGAGGCGCACTGTTTTGATCCGGTGCCGCTACCTACAATCCGTCCACACCTTTGCTCAGGACGCCTGAGCGTGCTTCCGCGCGCCCATGTGCCAAACGTCAAGGAGGACGAATGGCGGGGCCTTACACCCCTCAGTTGCTGGAACACCCCTCTTACCTGGCCGAGCCATCGCTGACGTCGGGCAACCGCGGCATGGTGCTGGTGATCGCCGTCGTGGCGCTCGCGGCACTGGCCGTCGCGGCGGTGCTGGTGCGGCAAGTGCTCGCCGCCGGTGAGGGCACCGACAGCATGAAGAAGATCGCCGCCGCCGTGCAGGAAGGCGCGAATGCCTATCTCGCCAGGCAGTTGCGCACGCTCGGCGTTTTCGCCGTGGTGGTGTTCTTCCTGCTCATGCTGCTTCCCGCGGACAACTGGACGCAGCGCGCCGGGCGCAGCGTCTTCTTCTTGATCGGCGCCGGTTTCTCGGCCGCCACCGGCTATATCGGGATGTGGCTGGCGGTGCGCAGCAATGTGCGTGTCGCGGCGGCCGCCCGGGAAGCCACGCCGGCCGAGGGCGAGGCGAAAAAGGATCTCACCGCCGTCTCGCACAAGGCCATGAAGATCGCTTTCCGTACGGGTGGCGTCGTCGGCATGTTCACCGTGGGGCTCGGTCTGCTCGGCGCGTCCTGTGTGGTGCTCGTCTACGCGGTCGACGCCCCCAAGGTCCTGGAGGGCTTCGGTCTCGGCGCCGCGCTGATCGCGATGTTCATGCGGGTCGGCGGCGGCATCTTCACCAAGGCCGCGGACGTCGGCGCCGACCTCGTCGGCAAGGTCGAGCAGGGCATCCCCGAGGACGACCCGCGCAACGCCGCGACCATCGCGGACAACGTGGGCGACAACGTCGGCGACTGCGCGGGCATGGCCGCCGACCTCTTCGAGTCGTACGCCGTGACGCTGGTCGCCGCGCTCATCCTGGGCATGGCCGCCTTCGGCGACTCGGGACTGGCCTTCCCGCTGCTGGTCCCGGCCATCGGCGTGCTCACCGCCATGATCGGCATCTTCGTCGTGGCGCCCCGGCGCTCCGACCGCAGCGGCATGACCGCCATCAACCGCGGCTTCTTCATCTCCGCGGCCGTCTCGCTGGTCCTGGTGGCGATCGCGGTCTACACGTACCTGCCGTCCTCCTACGCCGGCCTGTCCGGCGTCTCGGACCCCGCGATCCTGGCCCGCAGCGGCGACCCGCGGATGCTGGCGCTGGTGGCGGTGGCCATCGGCATCGTGCTGGCCGCGCTCATCCAGCAGCTCACCGGCTACTTCACGGAGACCACCCGGCGGCCCGTACGGGACATCGGCAAGGCCTCCCTGACCGGCCCGGCGACGGTGGTGCTCTCCGGGATCTCCATCGGTCTGGAGTCCGCGGTCTACTCCGCGGTGCTGATCGGCCTGTCCGTGTACGGCGCGTTCCTGCTGGGCGGTACGTCCATCATGCTGGCGCTGTTCGCGGTGGCGCTGGCCGGCACCGGCCTGCTGACCACCGTCGGCGTGATCGTCGCGATGGACACCTTCGGCCCGGTCTCCGACAACGCGCAGGGCATCGCCGAGATGTCCGGTGACGTCACCGGCGACGGCGCGCAGGTCCTCACCGACCTCGACGCCGTCGGCAACACCACCAAGGCCATCACCAAGGGCATCGCCATCGCCACGGCGGTGCTGGCCGCGGCGGCGCTCTTCGGCTCGTACCGGGACGCCATCGCCACAGCCGTACGGGACGTCGGTGACGCCGCCCGCGGCATGGGCCTGAGCCTGGACATCTCACAGCCGAACAACCTGGTCGGCCTGGTGCTGGGCGCCTCCGTCGTCTTCCTCTTCTCGGGGCTGGCGATCAACGCGGTGTCCCGGTCGGCCGGCGCGGTCGTCTACGAGGTGCGGCGGCAGTTCCGCGAGAAGCCCGGGATCATGGACTACACCGAGCAGCCCGAGTACGGGCGTGTCGTGGACATCTGCACCAAGGACGCGCTGCGCGAGCTGACCACCCCCGGCCTGCTGGCGGTGCTCACACCGATCGCCGTCGGCTTCTCGCTCGGCGTCGGCGCGCTCGGCTCGTTCCTCGCCGGCGCGATCGGCACCGGCACCCTGATGGCGGTCTTCCTGGCCAACTCCGGCGGCGCCTGGGACAACGCGAAGAAGCTGGTCGAGGACGGCCACCACGGCGGCAAGGGCAGCGAGGCGCACGCCGCGACCGTCATCGGCGACACGGTCGGCGACCCGTTCAAGGACACCGCGGGCCCCGCGATCAACCCGCTGCTGAAGGTCATGAACCTGGTGGCGCTGCTGATCGCGCCGGCCGTCGTGAAGTTCAGCTACGGCGCGGACAAGAGCATCGGCGTGCGGATCGTGGTCGCCGCGCTGGCCATCGCGGTCATCGTCGGCGCGGTGTACGTCTCCAAGCGCCGCGGCATCGCGGTGGGTGACGAAGACAACAACTCCGGAAAGGTGGCGCAGACCGCCGACCCGGCGGTGGTCTCCTAGCGGGCGGGGCGTTCGCGCCGCTCAACGGGCGGGCGGAGGGCGTGCTTTGAGCACGTGCTCCGCCCGCACTGCTGTGCGGCCGGGCGCGTCACAGGGCTTGGTGCAAATGGCTTCAATGCGGGTCGTACGGACCGACCGGCTCATGGCCGAGGGCCTTCGGACGTGTATGTTCCGGGGCCGAGAGCCATGGAAGGGACCAATCCGGTGAAGAAGACGCTTGTGGCCGCGCTGTCCGGCGGCGCGGCACTGATGCTCGCGCTGACCGGCTGCAGCGACGACGGCAACAAAAAGCTCGACGACTGGGCCAAGAAGTTCTGCGACCCCGCCCAGGCCCAGTTCAAGAAGATCCAGGACGCCAACACGTCCATGCAGACGGCCGACAGCGGCGGCACCGACTCCAAGAAGGTCCAGGAGGCCGACTCCAAGGCGTTCCAGCAGATCTCCGACGCCTACGCGTCGCTGTCGAAGTCCCTCGGCCAGGCGGGGGCGCCGCCCGCCGACGGCGGCGAGGAGTCCCAGAAGAACGCGGTCAAGGAGCTGAACGACCTCTCCAAGGGCTACGCCGACCTCAAGAAGCAGGTCGACGGCCTGGACACCGGGGACAAGGGCAAGTTCGCGGACGGCCTGCGGTCGCTGTCCGACGGCATCAACAAGCTCAACAAGAAGAGCGAACAGGCGTTCAAGAAGCTGGAGTCCGGCGACGTCGGCAAGGCGATGGCGGGACAGTCCGGCTGCCAGAACCAGAAGGCGACCGAGGGCGGCGGGTCGGCCAAGCCGAAGAAGTAGGCCGCGAGGGGGCCCGGGGCCACGAGGGGCCCGGGGTACCGGCCTACCGGGCCGCCGAGCCACCGGACGCTGAGCGACTGAGCCACCGGGCGCCGGACGCGGCCGACACGCCGTCAGGTGCGGCGGTACCGCGTCCGGCGCGCCGTCAGTTCCGGCGGGGGCCGTGTCCGACACGCCGTCCGGCGTGACCCGGTGGCCGCGGCGCGGCCGGGCCGTGGCCGTTTGTCAGTGGTAGGGCTGACAATGGGAGCGTGAGTACGCACCTCCCCACCGCAGACCTGCGAGACCCCGACTCCGCCGCCCGCACGGCCCGGACGCGCGACGCGCTGCGCGCCGCCGGGTTCACCGCCGACGGCCTGCTGGAGCTGCTCGGCGCGCCCGCCTACGCCGCGCTGGCCCGCAGCGAGACCGTCCCGGCGCTCCGCGCGACCCGGGGCGACGGCCCGCTGGCCACCCTGGTGCGGCTGTTCCTGCTCCAGCGCCCGGTGCCGTACGACCGGGCCGCCGTCGCGCTGCCGGTGGACGACTGCCTCACCGACGGCTGGCTGGTGCGCGACGGCGACGAGGTCCGGGCGAGCGTCGACGTGCGCCCGTACGGCGGCCCCGACGGCCAGGACTGGTGGATCGTCTCCGACCTCGGGTGCGCGGTCGGCGGAGCGGGCGGCATCCGGGCCGCCGAGGAGGCCGCGGGCGTGGACCGCTCGCAGCTGGTGCTCGGCGTCGGCGGTGCCTCCACGACGCTCGCCGGCATCACGGTCCGCACCCCCGTCGCCAAGGCCCTCGACCTCGGCACCGGCTCCGGCATCCAGGCCCTGCACGCCTCCGCGTACGCGACCGAGGTCACGGCCACGGACCTGAACCCGCGGGCGCTGCGGATCGCCGGACTGACGCTGGCACTGTCCGGCGCGCCGGTCGCGGGCCTGCGGGAAGGCTCGCTGTTCGACCCGGTGGGGGAGGAGACGTACGACCTGATCGTGTCCAACCCGCCCTTCGTGATCTCGCCGGGCGCCCGGCTGACCTACCGGGACGGCGGCATGGGCGGCGACGACCTGTGCCGCACCATCGTCCAGCAGGCGGCCGCCCGGCTGAACGACGGCGGATACTGCCAGCTCCTCGCCAACTGGCAGCACGTCGACGGCGAGGACTGGCGCGACCGGCTGCGCTCGTGGGTGCCGCGCGGCTGTGACGCGTGGATCGTGCAGCGCGAGGTCCAGGACGTCACGCAGTACGCGGAGCTGTGGCTGCGGGACGCCGGCGACCACCGTACGAGCCCCGAGGAGTACGCGGCGCGTTACGACGCCTGGCTGGAGGAGTTCGAGGCCCGCAAGACCAAGGCCGTCGGCTTCGGGTGGATCACACTGCGCAAGTCCGGCGCCGAGGACCCGTCGATCACGGTCGAGGAGTGGCCGCACCCGGTCGAACAGCCGCTGGGAACCTCGGTCGTCGGCCACTTCGAACGCCAGGACTATCTGCGCGCCACGGACGACGCGGCGCTGCTGGCCGGACACTTCCGGCTCGCCGACGAGGTCGTACAGGAACAGGTCGGGCTGCCCGGCGCCGAGGACCCGGAGCACGTGGTGCTGCGGCAGAACCGCGGTATGCGGCGCGCCACGAAGGTGGACACGGTCGGCGCGGGCTTCGCCGGGGTCTGCGACGGCTCGCTGCCCGCCGGGCGCATCCTCGACGCGATCGCGCAACTGGTCGGCGAAGACCCGGTGTTGTTGCGCGACCGTACGCCGGACGCGATCCGGACGCTGGTCGAGCAGGGCTTCCTGGAGCCGGTACCGGCCGGGCAGGGCTGAGAGCCTGTCTTTGAACCCCCGCCTGCGCCCCGAGGGGCGGCGGGGGCCGGACGGGTGGCATTCACCCGGGGTTCGCCCCCGCGCCGCCCGGGAGTGCCACCCTGCGCGCATGGAGAGTGGTCCCGAGGCGTTCGCCGGTGTGTCCTTCGCGCTGTTCGGCGCCGGCCTGCTGGTGTGGACGGGCATGTGCGCACGGACCGGGCAGCCGGTCGCCGACGGGGTGAGCCGGTCGTCCGGCACGGCGCTGGCGCTGCTCTTCGGGGTGGTGTTCCTGGGGACGGGGTGCTGGCTGCTGCTGTAGGGGCGGCTCGGGCCGTCCGGCGCTGAGGCAGGCCGCCCGGTGCCGCGGAAGTATGCGCAAAGCTTCCGGATGGAACGCATTCACCCTCCCCTCCGTCTTCGCAAGATACGCCCGCCGCCCCGCATCCCTCCCCTTTCGTTGTCCGCTCAACTGCATTGCCCCCACGCCCCGTTCACATCCACCGCCCCAGAAAAACCACTCGCCCGGGAAGCAACCGGAACGGCCATCTACCCGTGTTCCTGAGTGAAGGCCATCAACCGGCCCAACAGGGAGGAACACGTCATGAACCGTGCATACCGCCTCGCCGCCGCAGGTGTTCTCAGCGCCGCACTCGTCGCCGGGACCGCCGCCGCCGCCTCCGCCGCCCCCGCGGCCCCGGCCGCCCACTCCGTCGCCGCCAAGGCGCCGCAGAAGGCCACGCTCACCGCCAAGGCGAGCACCGGCTCGGTCAAGGCGTGGCAGGAATTCCGTATCTCCGGCACCTCCACCGGCCTGAAGGCCGGCACCAAGGTCACCGTCCAGCAGAAGCAGGGCGCCAAGTGGGCCTCGCTGCCCGCGAGCGTCGGCATCAACAAGACCGGCGGCTACTCGCTCCGCGTCAAGCTGGGCATCAAGGGCGCCAACCAGCTCAGGATGGCCGGCGGCGGCGTGACCTCGCCGGTGATCACGGTCACGGTGCGCTGAACCGTCCTGCAGGCCCTATCGATACGCCCAAAACGTACCGACCCATCCGCCGTATCCGATCCACCTGACGCGTCAGACGCTCCTGCACCATCCGGCGCACATGCCCCATCCGGCACACCTGACGCGTCCGGCACATACCGATACGCACGGTCCGCCGGGCGCGCCGCTTCCCCCGCGGCGCGCCCGGCGGCCGGTTTCAGCCCGTGAGATTGCGCACGAGCATCCAGATGCCGGCGACGCCGAGCACGACGGCGTTGCCGCGCGCCCCGAGGCGGGCCCTGAAGCGGCGCCCGCGCAGTCCCGCGTACAGCCACCGTCCGGTCATGTACGCGGCGGCCGGCACGCCCAGGGTCAGCAGGACGGCGTTGTCGTGGAAGGCCGCCACGAGGTCGCCGTGCATCAGGTCGTACGCCATACGTGTCCCGCCGCACGCCGGGCACAACAGCCCGGTCGCCCAGCGGAACGGGCACGGAAGCAGCACATGCCCCGGTTCGTGCGGATTGGTGTGCCACAGGTAGGCCGCGCCGACGGCCCCGATGGCGACGGCGGCCGCCGCCCGGCGCAGCGTGGCATTCCGTACGGCCACGGGGGAGGAGGGGGTGCTCATGAAGCGCTCACCGGCCGGCCGTGAGGGGTCGGGCGGGGATGTCCGCGCGGCGGTTCGCGCGTCCGGCGACCTGGCGTAGTTGCCCTGATTCAGGACAAACATGGCCCGCTCGGGCGATTGCCCCTTCTTCATCCGGGCCCTCACCAGCCACTTTCCGCACCGGCGCCAGGTACCGCCCCGGGTGCTGATTCGACATCGCCGCAGAAACCCCCGGGAGTGCGTGACGAGAACGGACGGCGCGTGGGAACGGATACGGCCGCCGTCCATCCTGCCAGCGTGACCCGGCCTTCAGGAGTCCCGCCGTACCTTCCCGGCCCCGCCGCGCACCCGGAACGCGCCGGGCCCGGTCACCGGCCCGTGTCCGGTCCGGGCGGCATGAAGGCATGTAGTCGGGTTACCGTTCGAGTGGCGTTGCGGGGTTTTTCCGTTTGACACGAGGGCGGGATGTACCGTCACACTCCGCAGCGTCAAGCGTCACCGCAGTGTCCCCCAGAGCTCCGGCCCGGGGGGTTACCCCCAGCGTCGACCGGAGAGAAGAGCGAAGTTGTCCCCGACCAGCGAGACCGCACAGGGCGGCGGCCGCCGACTCGTCATCGTCGAGTCGCCTGCCAAGGCGAAGACGATCAAGGGCTACCTCGGCCCCGGCTACGTGGTCGAGGCCAGCGTCGGGCACATCCGCGACCTCCCGAACGGCGCGGCGGAGGTCCCGGCGAAGTACAAGGGCGAGCCCTGGGCCCGCCTCGGCGTGAACGTCGACGCCGACTTCCAGCCGATCTACGTCGTCAACAGCGACAAGAAGGACCAGGTCAAGAAGCTCAAGGAGCTGCTGGCCGAGTCCGACGAACTCTTCCTCGCCACCGATGAGGACCGCGAGGGCGAGGCCATCGCCTGGCATCTCCAGGAGATCCTCAAGCCCAAGGTGCCGGTCCACCGGATGGTCTTCCACGAGATCACCAAGGACGCGATCCGCGCCGCCGTCGCCAGCCCCCGCGAGCTGAACCAGAAGCTGGTCGACGCCCAGGAGACCCGCCGCATCCTCGACCGCCTCTACGGCTACGAGGTCTCGCCGGTCCTGTGGAAGAAGGTCATGCCGCGGCTGTCGGCCGGCCGTGTGCAGTCGGTGGCCACTCGCCTCGTCGTCGAGCGGGAGCGCGAGCGCATCGCCTTCCGCTCCGCCGAGTACTGGGACCTGACCGGCACGTTCTCCACCGGCCGGGCCGGCGACACCAGCGACCCGGCCACCCTGGCCGCCCGCCTGTCCGCGGTCGACGGCCGCCGCGTCGCCCAGGGCCGTGACTTCGGCGCCAACGGGCAGCTGAAGAACAGCGACGTCCTGCACCTGGACGAGGCCAACGCCCGCGCGCTGGCCGCCGCCCTGGCGGACACCGACTTCGCGGTCCGCTCGGTCGAGTCCAAGCCGTACCGCCGCTCCCCGTACGCCCCGTTCCGTACGACCACGCTCCAGCAGGAGGCCAGCCGCAAGCTGGGCTTCGGCGCGAAGTCCACCATGCAGGTGGCGCAGAAGCTGTACGAAAACGGCTTCATCACCTATATGCGTACGGACTCCACGACGCTCTCGGACACCGCGATCTCCGCGGCCCGCGCCCAGGTGACGCAGCTGTACGGCGCCTCGTACCTGCCGGACAAGCCGCGCTCGTACGCCGGCAAGGTCAAGAACGCGCAGGAGGCGCACGAGGCGATCCGCCCGTCGGGTGATCGTTTCCGCACTCCGGCGGAGACCGGTCTGACCGGCGACCAGTTCAAGCTGTACGAGCTGATCTGGAAGCGGACCGTCGCCTCCCAGATGAAGGACGCGACCGGCAACTCCGTCACCGTCAAGATCGGCGGCCGGGCGTCGGACGGCCGGGACGCCGAGTTCAGCGCCTCCGGCAAGACCATCACCTTCCACGGCTTCCTCAAGGCGTACGTGGAAGGCGCCGACGACCCGAACGCCGAGCTGGACGACCGCGAGCGGCGGCTGCCCCAGGTCACCGAGGGCGACCCGCTGAGCGCGCGGGAGATCACCGCGGACGGCCACGCCACCAAGCCGCCGGCCCGCTACACCGAGGCCACGCTGGTCAAGGAGCTGGAAGAGCGCGAGATCGGCCGCCCGTCGACGTACGCGTCGATCATCGGCACGATCCTGGACCGCGGCTACGTCTTCAAGAAGGGCACCGCCCTGGTGCCGTCCTTCCTGAGCTTCGCCGTGGTCAACCTCCTGGAGAAGCACTTCGGGCGCCTCGTCGACTACGACTTCACCGCCAAGATGGAGGACGACCTCGACCGCATCGCCCGCGGCGAGGCCCAGTCCGTGCCGTGGCTGCGCCGCTTCTACTTCGGCGAGGGCGAGGCGGCCGGCGCCGCCTCCGAGGCAGGCAACGGCGACGGCGACCACCTCGGCGGCCTGAAGGAACTGGTCACCGACCTCGGCGCGATCGACGCCCGGGAGATCTCCTCCTTCCTGGTCGGCGACGGCATCATGCTCCGGGTCGGCCGCTACGGCCCGTACGTGGAGCGCGGCGAGAAGGACGCCGAGGGCCACCAGCGCGCCGACGTCCCGGAGGACCTGGCACCCGACGAGCTGACCGTCGCGTACGCGGAGGAACTGCTCGCCAAGCCGAGCGGCGACTTCGAACTGGGCATGGACCCGCACAGCGGCAACCAGATCGTCGCCAAGGACGGCCGCTACGGCCCGTACGTCACCGAGATCCTGCCCGAGGGCACCCCGAAGACCGGCAAGAACGCGGTCAAGCCGCGCACCGCCTCGCTCTTCAAGTCGATGTCCCTGGACACCGTCACCCTCGCCGACGCCCTCAAACTGATGTCGCTGCCGCGCGTCGTCGGCAAGGACCCCGAGGGCGTCGAGATCACCGCGCAGAACGGCCGCTACGGCCCGTACCTGAAGAAGGGCACCGACTCGCGCTCCCTGGAGAGCGAGGACCAGCTCTTCGACATCACGCTGGAGCAGGCCCTCGCGATCTACGCGCAGCCCAAGCAGCGCGGCCGCGCTGCCGCCAAGCCGCCGCTGAAGGAGCTGGGCACCGACCCGGTCAGCGAGCGCCCGGTGGTCGTCAAGGACGGCCGCTTCGGCCCGTACGTCACCGACGGCGAGACCAACGCGACGCTGCGGCGGGACGACGACGTCGAGACGATCACGCCGGAGCGCGGGTACGAGCTGCTCGCCGAGAAGCGCGCCAAGGGCCCGGCGAAGAAGAAGACCGCCAAGAAAGCCCCGGCCAAGAAGGCGACGGCGAAGAAGACCGCCGCCAAGAAGGCCCCGGCGAAGAAGACGGCCGCCAAGAAGACGACGGCTGCGGCCGCGAAGAAGACCACGACGGCCAAGAAGACGACCGCCGCGAAGAAGACGACGGCCACGGCCACGGCTGCGAAGAAGGCGGCGGCCGAGAGCGTGGAGAGCTGAGGGGGGAGCACGTTGACGTACCGCGTCACCTACACCGTCGAGGCGAAGGCGACCGCTGACGCCATGGTGCCGGAGCGGCGGGACATGCTCGAACGCGGGCTGGCCAAGCTCGCTCTCGACCCGTACCACAAGGCCACGGCACATATCGGCACGCATGAGGACGACCGCAAGGCCCAGGTGGCGCCGGGACTCCTCATCGAGTACGTCGTCGCCCACGGTCTGCTCGTCATCGTGGTGATCGAGATCTTCGACGACATACTGCTGGAGGACTGAGGCCGGGTCTTCCGGACCATCCGCACCAGGGCGTTCCGGGAGGCCCCGCCCCAAACCCACCCGTCCGTGTGTTCGGGTGGCAGCTGGACCTGTCATATCCGGCCGATAGGCTGGCGGAATGACGCGTGCCGAGCTCCCTACGGTCGTGACCCCCACATCCGGCGCCCTCGTCGCGGACTCCCGCGAGCGCGCCGTGCGAGCCCTGCTCCGCTTCCCCCCACTGAAGCGGCTCTGGAGCGCACAGTTCGTCGGGGCGATCGGCGATGCCCTGGCCCTTTTGGTGCTCGTACTGCTGACGCTGCAAGCGGCGGTGTACGTACCCTTCGGCGGCCAGGCGGCCTTCGGCGGCGGCTATCGGGGCGCGGCCCTCGCCGTCGCCGCCGTCTTCGCGGTCCGGATGCTGGCCACCCTGCTCTCCGGGGCGGTGCTGCTGGGCCCGCTGTCCGCGCTGACCGCGCCGTCGGGCCCGCTGGACCGCCGCTGGACCATGATCGGCGCGGACGGTTTGCGGCTGGCGCTGCTGGTCGTGGCCCCGCTGTGGATCGACTGGACCCCCGGCAGCGCGCTGATCTGGCTGCTGGCGACGGTCTTCGTCACCGGCGTGGCCGAGCGCTTCTGGACCGTCGCGCGGGAGAGCGCGGCGCCCGGACTGCTGCCCGCGCCCCCCGCCGAGGGCACGGCCGTCCGCCCGCTGCCGGACAACCTGGACGCGCTGCGCCGCCTGTCGCTGCGTACCGCCTTCGTCGCGCTGCCGGTGGCCGCCGCCGGCCTGATCGTCGTCGCGCTGGTCAGCAGGCTGCTGGCCAACGGCATCGACTGGTTCGCCGACCACCAGGCCGCACTCGCCTCGTACGTGGCCTCCGGCCTCTTCGCCGCCTCCGTCTCGATCCTGTACTTCCTGGAACTCCCCGGCACGCAGACACCGCGCCCGCGCTCCCCCCTGGAGGGTCTGCGCCGCCCCAAGAGCGACGCCGGCGTCGACCGCGGCCGTACGAACGCCGTACCGCTGCTGGTCCTGGCCTGCGCGGCGGTGGCCGGCGCGATCGCCGCGGCCGTCTCCGTCGCGGTCCTGCACGCCGGTGACCTGGGCGGCGGCCCGGTCGCCTTCGGGCTGCTGGTGCTGGGCCTGAGCGCCGGCCCGGTGGCCGGCATCCGCGGCGCGCGCAAGGTACTGCCTGCACTGTCCCGGCGCCGCCTGCTGGCCCTCGCCGTCGCCGTCACGGGCCTGGCCCTGCTCGCGGCCGGACTGGTCCCGGACACCACCACGGTCGTCCTGCTGACCCTGCTCGCCGGAGTGGCGGCGGGCATCGCGGCCAACACCGGGCACACCCTCCTGGACCAGGAGACGGAAGAAACCCGCTCGGCCCGCACGACCGAGCACCTGCACGCGGTCGTACGGCTCGTCGTCGCACTGGCCGTCATCGTCGCGCCGCTGCTCGCCGCGGTCATCGGCCCGCACCACCTGGCAGGCGACAAGAACGTCTTCTCGCACGGCGGCGCGGCCTTCACCCTGATGCTGGTCGGCGCGCTGCTGCTGCCGGTCGCCGCGTGGGTGCTCGGCAAGGTCGACGACCGGCAGGGCGTCCCCCTCGGACGCGACCTGCGCGAAGCCCTGCGCGGCGGCGACCCGGACCAGGCACCGGCTCCCACCGGCTTCTTCATCGCCCTGGAGGGCGGCGACGGCGCCGGCAAGTCGACGCAGGTCGAGGCGCTGGCCGAGTGGATCCGCGGCAAGGGCCACGAGGTCGTGGTGACCCGCGAGCCGGGCGCCACCGCCATCGGCAAGCGGCTGCGCTCGATCATCCTCGACGTGTCCACCTCGGGCCTGTCGGACCGCGCCGAGGCGCTGATGTTCGCCGCCGACCGCGCCGAACACGTCAACAGCGTGATCCGCCCCGCCCTCGAACGTGGCGCGGTCGTCATCACCGACCGCTACATCGACTCCTCCGTCGCCTACCAGGGCGCGGGCCGCAACCTCGCCCCCACCGAGATCGCCCGGATCTCCCGCTGGGCCACCGACGGTCTCGTACCGCACCTGACCGTCCTCCTCGACGTCTCCCCGGAGACCGCCCGCGAGCGCTTCACCGAGGCCCCGGACCGGATGGAGTCCGAGCCCGCCGAGTTCCACCAGCGCGTCCGCTCCGGCTTCCTGACCCTGGCCGCCGCCGACCCGGCGCGCTACCTCGTCGTGGACGCCGGCCAGGAGCCGGAGGCCGTCACCACCGTCGTACGCCACCGCCTCGACCAGGTGCTGCCGCTGTCCGAGGCCGAGATCAAAGCCCAGGCAGAGGCCCGTAAGGCCGCCGAGGAGGAAGCCCGGCGCAAGGCCGAGGAAGAGGCCGCCCGCAAGGCCGAGGAGGAGCGCAAGGAGCGCGAACGGCAGGAGCAGCTCGCCAAGCTGCGGGCCGAGGAGGAAGAGCGCAAGCGCCGCGAGATCGAAGAGGCCAAGGCCCGCGAGGCCGCCCGCCAGGCCGAAGAAGCACGCAAGCGCGCCGAGGAGGCCCGCCAGGCCGCCGAGGAGGAGCGTCAGCGGCGCGAGGCCGAGGAGCGCGCGCGGCAGGCCGAGCAGGAACGGCTGCGCAAGCAGGCCGAGGAAGAGGCACGGCTCCGCAAGGAAGCAGAGGAACGCCGCCTGGAGAAGCAGCGCAAGGCCGAAGAGGCCCTGCTGCGCGCCGAGCAGGCACGCCTGGCAGCCGCGGCCGAGGCGGAAGCCAAGGCCAAGGCCGAGGCGGAAGCACGGGCCAAGGCCGAGGCCCAGGCCGCGCGCGAGGCCGAGGAAGCGGCGGCGCGGGCGGCGGAGGCCGCGGAGGCGCCGACGACGGAGACGCCGATGGCGGGGCTGGAGCGGCAGGGGCGTTCGGAGCCTACGGAGCCGAAGGCGGCCCGTACGGATGCCGCCGCGTCCTCGGACGCGGAGGAGACCGCCGTCCTGCCGCAGCACCGGGACGCCCCGGGCGCCTCCGACGAGACCGCGGTGCTGCCGCCCGTACGGCCCGAGGCGGGCCGGGGCTGGCAGGAGCGCGAGCAGGAGCGGCGCGGGGGCGATCCGGCGGACCGTGTTCCGGCGTGGATGTTCCGCAAGGAGGAGGACGGCCGCACGGAACGGCGGTCGGGTGCCTCCGGCGCCTCCGGTGTCTCCGATGCCTCCCACGTCTCCGGTGTGGAACGCACGAGGGAACTCCCGCAGATCGACCCGGCCACCGGCGAACCGGTCGAGCCCGTACGGCGCCGCCGCCCGGAGTGGGCGGAGGAGACCCCGCTGGACGACCTCCCGACGCTGGCCGACGAACTCCTCGGCCCGCGCGAGGACGAGGACGACCAGCGGGGCCGCGGCCGGCGGGGACGCCGGGGCTGACACCGGCGAACCGGTGACGCGTACACACGACGCGCATATACACAGGGCGAGCCCCTGGCAGCTGTCTCCCGACCGCCGCCAGGGGCTCGCCCCTTCCCGGCCTCCCTCTCGCCCGCCCTCCGGCCCTCCGGCCCGGGCTGTCAGTGCCAGGCCCCACAATGGAACGAGCACGGGGCGCGGCGCGACGACACAGGAGAACGGGTGTCGCGAGGCGGCGCGACGGCACCGGCAGGACGGGCTGGACGGACAGACAGGAACGGCGGGCAGCGAGATGGCTGTGTGGGACGACGTGGTCGGGCAGGAGCGCCTGACGGAGCAGCTTGCCGCTGCCGCACGCGACGCGGACGCGCTGGTCACCGCCGAGGGCGCGGCCCGCAACGGCGCCGACCCGATAGCGCAGTCCGGCGCGTCGAAGATGACGCACGCCTGGCTGTTCACCGGCCCGCCCGGCTCCGGCCGGGCCACCGCGGCGCGCGCCTTCGCCGCCGCTCTCCAGTGCGTCAGCCCGGACCGCGCGCTCGGCGGCGTACCCGGCTGCGGCTTCTGCGACGGCTGCCACACGAGCCTGGTGGGCACCCACGCCGACGTCGAGATCGTCCGTACGGACCTGCTCTCGATCGGCGTCAAGGAGACCCGCGACCTGGTCCGCCGCTCCTCCATGTCCCCGTCCGGCGGCCGCTGGCAGGTCATCGTCCTGGAGGACGCCGACCGCCTCACCGAAGGCGCGGGCAACGTCCTCCTCAAGGCCGTCGAGGAACCCGCTCCCCGTACGGTCTGGCTGCTGTGCGCCCCTTCCATCGAGGACGTCCTGCCCACCATCCGCTCCCGCTGCCGCCACGTGACCCTGCGTACGCCGCCGGTCGCCGCCGTCGCCGACGTCCTGATCCGCCGGGACGGCATCGACCCCGACGCTGCGGCGGCCGCCGCCCGGGCCACCCAAGGGCACATCGGCCGCGCCCGCCGCCTGGCCACCGACGAACGGGCCCGCGCCCGCCGCAACGCCGTACTGAAACTGCCCCTGCGCATCGACGACATAGGCGGCTGCCTCAGGGGCGCCCAGGAACTGATCGACGCCGCGACGGAGGACGCCAAACAGGTCGCGGAGGACGTCGACGCCAAGGAGACGGAGGAGCTGCGCGCCGCCCTCGGCGCCGCCGCCGGCACGGGCGGCCGCCTGCCGCGCGGTACGGCGGGCGCCATGAAGGAACTCCAGGACAAGCAGAAGCGCCGCTCCACCCGAACCCAGCGCGACAGTCTCGACCTCGCCCTGACCGACCTCACCGGCTTCTACCGCGACGTCCTCGCCGTCCAGCTGAACGCCACGGTCCCGCTCGCCAACGACGAGGCGCGCGACAGCGTCCGGCGCATCGCCTCCTCCTCGTCCCCGGAGCGCACCCTCCGCCGGATAGAAGCGGTCATCGCCTGCCGCCAGGCCCTCGACCGCAACGTGGCACCGCTCCTGGCGGTGGAGGCGATGACAGCGGCCCTCCGCAAGGGCTGAGGGGCGCCCTCCCTCACCCATACGAGGGCCAGCTCCTACACGGAACGTCCCCGCCCGGATACGCTCCGTCCCACTGTCGCGCGTCGCCGACTCATCACCGACTCAGGGACGGACCGCCATGGCCACCAGCCGCCTGCTCCGCACCGCCGGTACCGTCCTGACGGCCACCGCACTGCTCGTCTCCGGCTGTTCGTCGGGCAGTTCCCCGTCGGGCGCCGCGGCCTCCGGACAGCCGACGAACGGCCGTGCGGGCGCCGGCGGCGCCGACCGCGACACGGCGACGGCCACCCTCAAGCCCCTCCCCACCGCCGTCCCCGCCACCCTGCGCCCGTACTACGACCAGCGCCTGACCTGGCGCGACTGCGGCATCGTCGGCTTCGAATGCACGACGCTGAAGGCCCCGCTCGACTACGGGAAGCCCGACGCCTCCACCGACCTGAAGCTGGCCGTCTCCCGTAAGAAGGCCACCGGCCCGGGCAGCCGCCTCGGCTCCCTGATGGTCAACCCGGGCGGGCCGGGCGGTTCGGCGATCGACTACCTCCAGCAGTACGCGCCGCAGCCAGAAGCCGTCCGGGCCCGCTACGACATGGTGGCCATGGACCCGCGCGGCGTAGCCCGCAGCGAGCCGGTCACCTGCCTGTCCAACGCCCAGATGGACGACTTCACCCGCGTCGACCAGACCCCTGACGACGACGCCGAGACCGACCGCCTGACCTCCGCCATGCGCGCCTTCGCCCAGGGCTGCCGCACCCGCTCCGGCGCCCGCCTCGGCCACGTCTCGACCGTCGAATCGGCGCGCGACATGGACGTCCTGCGGGCCGTCCTCGGCGACGGCAAACTCACCTACGTGGGCGCTTCCTACGGCACCCTCCTCGGCGCCACGTACGCCGGCCTCTTCCCCTCCCGCGTCGGCCGCCTCGTCCTCGACGGCGCCATGGACCCCGCCCTGCCGGCCCGCACCATGAACCGCGACCAGACCGCCGGCTTCAACACCGCCTTCACGGCCTTCGCCAAGGACTGCGCCAAACAACGCGACTGCCCCCTCGGCACCGGCGGCCCCGACGAAGCGGGCCGCCGCCTTTCCGCCCTCTTCGAGAAACTCGACGCCCACCCCGCCCCCACCGGCAGCCCCCGTACCCTCACCGAATCCCTAGCCACCAGCGGTGTGACGGCCGCCATGTACGACGAGGGCGCCTGGCCGGTCCTGCGCGAATACCTCGCCGAGGCCCAGAAGGGCGACGGCCGCGGCCTGCTGGCCCTCTCCGACTCCTACTACGAACGCGACCCGGACGGCACCTACGCCAACCAGATGTTCGCCAACCCCGCCGTGAACTGCCTCGACCTCCCCGGCTCCTTCTCCGGCCCCGACGAGGTACGCGCCGCCCTCCCCGCCTTCCGCAAGGCCTCCCCGGTCTTCGGCGAAAGCTTCGCCTGGGCCGCCCTGAACTGCGCCTACTGGCCGGTCAAGCCCACCGGCGAACCCCACCGCATCACCGCCGACGGCGCCGCCCCGATCCTCGTCGTAGGCACCACCCGCGACCCGGCCACCCCCTACCCCTGGGCCCGCTCCCTCGCCTCCCAGCTCACCTCCGCCACCCTCCTCACCTACGAGGGCGACGGCCACACCGCCTACGGCCGCGGCAGCGACTGCATCGACACCACCATCAACACCTACCTCCTCGAAGCCACACCCCCACCCCCCGACAAGCACTGCTCCTGACCCCCGAGAACCCGGTTCGGACCACCCCCATCCGATGTGTAGACTGGGCCCCGCACCACGCCGCCTTAGCTCAGTCGGCCAGAGCGACGCACTCGTAATGCGTAGGTCAAGGGTTCGATTCCCTTAGGCGGCTCAGTTGAAAACCCCAGCTCAGAAATCGTCTGAGCTGGGGTTTTTCATTCAGTTCCCTTCGCGTCGGCGAGGGGGCGCTGGGGGATTCGCCAAGCGTGTACATGATCGAATGCGCAGACGCTTCGTGAGCGGCCGCCTTCCCGGGCAGCCGCCGCTCGGTCGCTGCGTGGGCCAGGTGACATCGACGCCCGGCGAAGCTCATGCCGGACGTTGTGCACGTCCACTGGCGGCGTCTGGTTGCTTTCGCTCGATGGGCTCGGCGATCGGTGCGTAGTGTCAGGGGGATCCGAACGCGTTCGGCGGCGCGTGTGATGTCGGGGATATCAGTTGACGGGCTGCGAATGCCGTGGAACCACTGTCACGTGCCCACCTTTTGCGTTGATGAAGCTTTCGAGGTCATCGCCGTGAAGCTCTCGAATCTCTTCATCGTGGGCAAGTTCTGCGGGGCCGAAAATTGAACCTGAGAATCCACGGAATATGGTGTGTTCATCGATCCTGACCTGGAAAGAATTTTCCTGTGCCGTTGCATCCGTCAGATCCGAGCCACGCAGGTTCACATCGAGGAAAGAAGCGCCCATCAGGCGTGCGCCACGGAAGCTCGCATTTGATGCGTCCACGCTGTACAGTGAGGCCTTCACGAAATCCACCCTGTCGAGGGTCGCGTCCCGCATAGTCGCATCGTCCAGGTTGGCTCGCACCAGTGAAGCCCCGGTCAGGTTGGCTCCGGAAAGGTCGGCGCCTTGGACGTCGGCGCGATAAAGTTCTACGTTGGTCAGATTCGCATTGGACAAATCGGCGTCGGTGAACCATGACTCGCTGAAGTCACCGCAGGACAGGTCGGCGCCGCTGAAGTCGAGCCCTACCGCGTCCAGCGCCTGCCCTTCAGGTGTGGCGAGCCACTCCCGCAAACGGTCTGCTGCGACGGGGTCGGCAGGAAATTTGCGAGGCGCCCAGCCTTTACGGGTACCAGATGACATGGTATTCCCAGCCGTTCTTCTGGACGATGAGCTTGATATCGTCGATCGCCGATTGGTTTGTATTTCGGACGTCCAGGATAACAGTGCGTATCTTGTCGACAATCTGTTCGGAAAGTTTCTTGACCCATCTACCGTTGTTCGACGGGTCGTAAGCACCTCGGAATGGCTGCGACTTGCCCCGGACGTTGTTGAACGGTGGCCAGTCGGAGTGAACGCCCTTGATGTCGTAGTATTTTCCCGTGCTCGGCGAGTAGAACTCGCCCCGATCAGCCTCTAGTGGGCGCTGGATATCTTGGGGAAGTCTGGTTTGTTCTCGAATATCCAATCCCACCCTGGCCTCGTCCTTCGAGGGGTCTGAGATTCCACCGTTTTTGTCCGGGTCGCGTTGAAGGTGATCAAATTCCTCGGGGTTGCGTTGCTCCACCTCCCCGAGGTGGCCCCAGTGCTCAGCGCGTTCTTGCGGTGTCAGTTCCGGAAGCGGTTCGTTGGGGCGCCCAGGACCGTCGCCTGGGCGTGGATGCGTCTCGCTCCCACGCGGCTCATGGCCACCGCCACCTCCGGGCGGCGGTTCGTGCGAACTGCTTGCTGTTCCTGAGCCGGACGTCGTCTCATGTCCCGAGTCGCCGGTGTCGTGGCCACCAACCATCGATGCGTTCGACGGTCTGGGCAGTACTGTTCCGTGAGTTGTCCAGGCCGCCACCGCCTGGGGAGTGGCTGTTGGCCGGCGCATGCGCGCCCGCCCCGGTGTAATCGTTGGCTTTGGTGTCACCCGCGCGCGCCGGCTCGGACGCATCGGACCCCACACGCACGACCTCATCGCCCCGTCCGCCGACACCCGCCGTCACGCGCTGCTCTTGGCGGGGTGGGGTGTCTACGCGGGGTCTATCCGCGCTGTCCGCAGGCGTGGACGTCAGGTCCCTGGGCGCCGCGCCGGCATGCTGCTCGATGGACCCGTCCGGGCGGTAGATGTTGCCGTCGACGTCCAGGTAGCGCGGTGGGCCGTCGGTGGGAAGGCGGACCGTGCCCGAGGGGAGAAGGGTGAGATGGTCTGGGGCTTTTACGGTGCCGTTGGGGAGTCTGGTGAAGCCTTCCGGGGGCGGGCGGCGCGGAGTGCGTCCTGACGAGCCGGAGTACGGCGCCGTCGGCGATATCGGCGGACGCCAGCGTGCTGTCGTGCGGAAGCGCCGACCCGTCGGACGTGATCAACTGCCGGGATGTCGGCCGCGACCCGGGCCGGTCGCCCAGCAACTTCAGGATGTCCGGGATCAGCTGACCTACCGGTGTGTCGGAAAGCAGCACGATGTCGGCCCGGCGTCGCTCGCCGACCAATGTCACCCGGCTCAGCTGAGCCTGGGGCGTCGTCGCCCGGTTCACCATGCGCGGGAACCTGTCATCGGGGCACCGGCGCACTTCCGGCCCCACTGGGCGTGCCGCTGTTCTCGGTCTTCGCTCGGTCCTGCGTCAAGAAATCGCCCCCCGCCACGGTAGTCCGCTGCGTTGTTCCCCGGAATGCTGCAAAACCTTGCAAAGCTCCGCCCGAATCTGATCAATGGATTCTAGGTCTTGGCCGGCTGCTCGTACTGCCGTATCTGGCCTCGCTGCTTGTCCTGCTCGGCCTTCTGCTGCGCCAGCGTGTGCTGCAGGAACGACCACGCGACACGCACAGGACGGCCGCGACGACGATTCCGGCGGACACCTTCCCGAGCCGCTCGTCCACCGAGCGCCGCCCCCGCTGGGCACCGAACAGCAAGGCATCACGCATCCTGCGCCGGCGTACCGCCACCGACTCCAGCAGTTGACTGTCGTAATCCCGCGCCATTCCGCCCCCTCGTGCCGTGCTCTGCAACATGAGGCATGGGTGTGACAGAAGGGCACGCGGACAACGCCTTTGGCCGGAGCCGACCGTCGAGCCCCACTGAAGCAAATATTTCGCGTTAAGGTGAAGGCGTGAATGGCAGCGTGAGTGAAGGTTCCGGGGCCGCGGCCAAGGGCAGCAGGAAGGCCGCTCGCCCCGGTGGGCGTAGTGCGCGGGTGCAGGAGTCGGTGCACCGGGCCGTACAGGAGCTGATCGCCGAGCGGGGGCGGGACGGGCTGACCGTGCCGCTGATCGCGGCGCGGGCCGGGGTGACGCCGTCGACCGTGTACCGGCGGTGGGGTGACCTGCAGGAACTGCTGTCCGATGTGGCGGTGGAGCGGCTGCGGCCGGAGGGGGCGCCGGAGGACCACGGCTCGCTCCGTGCCGACCTCGGCGCCTGGGCCGAGCAGTTCCTGGACGAGATGGCGTCCGCGGCCGGGCGTGCGTACATCCGGGACGCGCTGGCAGGAGACCCGGATGGCAGCAACGCTGGGCAGTGTTCCGAGTACGCGGCCGAGCAGGTACGGGTCCTGCTGGAGCGGGCGGCCGGGCGAGGTGAGGCGGCGCCTGAGCTGGAGGAGGTCATGGATCACCTCGTGGCGCCGATGATGTACCGGATTCTGTTCCGGCCGGGGCCGGAGACGGGGATGGCTGGGGCCGGGGCGGCTGGAGTAGGGGTGGGGGCGGGCGTTGGTGCTGGTGCTGGTGCCGCTCCGGGTTACGCCCGGGGGCTGGTGGAGCGGCTACTGCACGGCTGCTGACGGTTACACGGGGGCCACTGCCGGAACCGGACGGTGGGCGGTCTCGTACGCGTGGCCGAGCCGGAAGAGAACGGATTCGGCGAGCGGGCGCCCGATCAGCTGCATCCCGATGGGGAGGCCCTGGTCGTCGAGGCCCACGGGTACGGAGAGAGCCGGGAAGCCGGTGAGGTTGGCGGGGGCGGAGAGGCGTACGTAGGCGTCGGAGACGGGCTCGGTCGAGCCGTCGGGCCAGGTGAAGGTCTGCTGGTCGGCGAGGGCGGCGGTGGCGGGGACGGTGGGGGCGGCGAGTACGTCGATGCCGTCCAGCCCCTCGGAGCCGCCCGAGCCGTCGGCGCTGCCGGTGCCGCGGAACAGGTCCAGCCAGGCCTGGTGCATCAGAGTGCGGGCGCGCTGGGCGCGGATGTAGTCGGTCGCCGGGAAGAATTCGCCCGCTTCGAGGAGTATCCGTACGTCGTCGGAGTACAGGTCGGGGTCGGCCCGCAGCGTGTCCTGGTGGTACGCCGTGGCCTCGGGGACCATGTGGCCCCACTGGGCGGCGTGGACGTACTCCGTCATCGGGATGTGTACGGGTACGGCGGTGGCGCCGAGCGCGGTGAGCGCGTCGACGGCGGCCCGTACCGCTGCCGCCACCTGGGGCTGGACCCGGTCGAAGTAGTAGTTGACGGGGACGCCGACGCGCAGGCCGGCGACCGGTGTGCCGAGGGCGCGGGTGTAGTCCTCGCGGGGGTGGTCGAGGGACGCCGGGTCGCGCGGGTCGTGGCCGGCGAGCGCCTGGAGGACCAGGGCCGCGTCACCGACCGTACGGGTGATCGGGCCGACGTGGTCCAGCGACCACGACAGGGAGGTCACTCCGTGCCGGGGCACCAGGCCGTACGTCGGCTTCAGGCCGACGACATGGTTGAGCGCGGCGGGGACGCGGATCGAGCCGCCGGTGTCGGTGCCGAGGGCGAAGGTGGCCGTGCCGGCCGCGACGGCGACCGCGGAGCCGCCGCTGGAGCCCCCGGCGACATGCCCGGGTGACCAGGCGTTGCGGGTCTGCGGGGTGGTCAGGCCGTACGCGAATTCGTGGGTGTGGGTCTTGCCGATCAGTACGGCGCCCGCCGCGCGGAGCCGCTCCGTCACGGCGGCGTCCGCGTCCGAGGTGTGGTCGGCCCGTACCCGGGAGCTCGCCGTGGTCGGTACGCCGGCGACGTCGATCAGGTCCTTCAGTGCCACGGGGACGCCGTGCAGCGGGCCGCGGTGGTGCCCGGCGGCGATCTCCCGTTCGGCTTCGGCGGCGGAGCGGAGCGCCGCGTCGGCGGTCACCGTCACATAGGCGCCGGACTTGGCGTCCACGGCGGCGATCCGGTCGAGGACGGAGGTGGTGAGTTCGACGGGGGAGAGGGAGCGGTCCGCGATGAGGCGGGCGGCTTCGGTGAGGGAGAGGTGGTGGGGGAGGAGAGGGGTGGGAGTGGAGGTGGGGGTGTGTGTCATGAGGACTTCCGGGGGAGGTGGGGGTGCGGGACGGCGGTGAAGGCGGGGGCGGGCGGGGTGTCGCCCAGGGGCAGGCGGCGCAGGGAGCTGACGACGGTGTCGATCACGTTCACGGTGGCGGTGACGCCGGCCAGGCGGTCCTCGGGGAGCGGCAGTCCGGCCCGGTGGGCCAGGCGGGCGATGTCTTCGGGGGAGAGGGCGGGAGCGGGCATGGCGCCTCCGTGGGGAGGTAGGGGCGGTCGGGGCTGTTAAAAGCTATTGCTTTGCGTTTGGTGAGCGTAGAGGGCTAGTCTTGATTAAGGCAAATATTTAGCTTTTGGTTGCCGGGTGGGGGCTCCCTGCCTGTGTCGTCCCGTTCGGGTGCGGTTGGTGCTCCCGTCCTGGTCCCGGCCCCGGCCCGCGCTCCCGCCTGACCGTATGGAGGTCCCATGTCCCGTCATCCCGAATCCCCCTGGCGCGTCGGCGACATCGTCGTGCACCGCATCGACGAAGTCGTGCTGCCGCCCGAGACCGGCGCCTGGCTGCTCCCCGAGGCGACGCCGGAACTCGTCTCCGAAGTGCCCTGGCTCGCACCGGCGTTCGCCCGCCCCGACGGCACGCTCCGCGCCGCCGTGCACACCTTCGCGCTGGAGATCGACGGTTTGCGCGTACTGGTCGATACGGGGATCGGCAACGGCAAGACACGCGCCAACCCCGCCTGGGACCGGCTCGACACGCCCTACCTCGACCGGCTCACCGCCGCCGGCTTCCCGCCGGAGCAGATCGATTACGTGATCCTCACGCACCTCCACGCGGACCACGTCGGCTGGAACACCCGTCTCGCACCCGACGGCAGTTGGCAGCCGACGTTCCCCCGCGCCCGCTACCTCACCTCACGCGCCGAGTACACCTACTGGTCCGGCGTCGACATGGAGGAGAGCCGCCGTCAGATGTTCCGTGACTCGGTCGAACCCGTACGGGAACACGGCCTGCTCGACCTGGTCGATGTCGCCGCGCCCGGTACCGAGATCCTTCCGGGGCTCACTCTCGTTCCGACGCCCGGCCACACGCCCGGCCAGAGTGCGGTCGTCCTGCGCAGCCAGGGGCAGTCGGCCGTCATCACCGGCGACTGCGTGCATCATCCCGTGCAGCTGGCGCACCCGGAGCTGTGCAGCAGTGTCGACATCGATCCGGATGAAGCCGTACGGACGCGCCGGTGGCTGTTCGACGAGGTGGCGCGGAGCGGCGCGCTGATGCTGGGGAGTCATTTCGCGGCACCGACCGGCGGGCTGGTGCGCCGCGAGGCAGGCGGGAGTGGGGATGTGAGCGGAGACGCGGGTGGGAGTGGAGATGAGGGTGGGAGTGGGGGTGTGGGGCGGTATCGGCTGGTGAATGTTGGTGAGGAGTGATGTGAGGGGGGCGATGGAGGGGCGGCGGAGGCTTTCGGTCGTGGCGGCGCGCCGGGGTGCGCGCTCCCCGGCGTACGCGCCCCCGCATGGCGGCATGGCTGAATGCTCATGGGCATATCGGGGCAAGGCTGTCGCAGTCGTTGCTGTCTGCGGTTGGCGTGCCCGGGAGGCCCCTCGATGAACCAGAGATCGTTCCGTATCGCGGCGGCCACCGGATGCGCACTGCTGACCGCGGCCCTGACGCCCGTATGCGCAGGCAGCGCGAACGCCAGTCCGGGTACCGCCGGTCAGGTGACGGCTCCTCTGGCCGGTGTCGTGCGCTTTCCCTGGCTCACCGGCCCGGTCGTCGTCGCGCACCGGGGCGCTTCCCGGGCGGCTCCGGAGAACACCCTCGCCGCGGTGGACGCGGCGGACCGCCAGGGCTTCACGTGGGTCGAGAACGACGTACAGCAGACCCGGGACGGCAAGCTGGTGGTGATGCACGACCCCACGCTGACGCGGACCACCAACGCCCGGCAGGTGTTCCCCCAGCGTGCCCCTTGGCGGGTACGCGACTTCACGGCCGCCGAGATCGCCCGGCTGGACGCCGGAAGCTGGTTCGGCAAGCGCTTCGTACGTGAACGCGTCCCGACGCTCGCTGAGTTCCTGCGGCGCATGGAGGACCACGACCTGCGGCTGCTGCTGGAGATCAAGAACCCGCAGCACTACCCCGGCATCGAGGCGCGCATCGTCAAGGAGCTGTCGGGTGCCGGCTGGCTCGACCGGGGGCATGTGCGCCGTCGGCTGGTGGTGCAGAGTTTCAGCGCGAGCAGCGTGCAGAAGGTGCACCGTCTGGTGCCCGCCGTCCGTACGGGGTTCCTGGGCAACCCGCCGCTGAACGCGCTGCCGTCGTACGCGCGCTACGTCGACCAGATCAACCCCCAGCTGTCCAGGGTGAACGCGCAGTACGTCGCCGCCGTCCACCGGCTGCGCGGCGTTCACGGCCACCGGATGGAGGTCTTCGCCTGGGACGTACCGCTGCAGAACCACGCGCGGATCGCTTCCGCTTACGGCTTCGACGGGGTCATTGTCTGAGGCAGACGGACAGAAGACCCCCTCCCGCCCCCCGCGTTCTCCTGGGCCTGCCCCCCCGCGTACCGCCCCACACCCCGGCCGTCTCGTAGGGTCGCAGGTGTGACCAGCCGCCCCGGGGCGCGAAGCCAGGAGGGCAAAACCAGGGCGCAGAAGGAGCAGAGGGCCGATCATGACCGACACCGTCTGGGGCGGGGACCAGCTGGACCTCGACGTGTATCTCGCGCGCATCGGATACGAGGGCGAGCGCGCCCCGACGGCGGCCGCCCTGCGCGAGCTGCACGCCCGGCATGCGGCCGCCTTCAGCTTCGAGAACCTGGAGATCGTCCTGGGCCGGCCGGTGCTGCTGGACCTGAAGTCGCTCCAGGAGAAGATGGTCGGCCGCCGCCGCGGCGGCTACTGCTACGAGCAGAACCTGCTGTACGCCGCCGCGCTGGACCGGCTCGGCTTCCGGGTCTCCGGGCTCGGCGCCCGTATCCGCATGGGCGAGGCCAAGATCCGGCCGGTCACCCACGCCCTGCTCAAGGTGCGGCTGGACGGCGAGGACTGGATCACCGATGTCGGCTTCGGCGGGGAGGCGCTGCTGGAGCCGGTGCCGCTGCGCGAGGGCGTCGAGGCCCGGCAGGGCGGCTGGACGTTCGGCTTGGTACGGGAGGGGGCGGACGGCACCTGGGTGCTGCGTTCGCGGCACGAGGACGGCTGGTTCGACCTGTACGCCTTCGGTCCCGAGCCCCGGTACCCGGCTGACTACGGCGTCTTCAACTACTACATCTCCACCCACCCGCGCTCACCGTTCACCGGCCGGATGGTGGTCCAGCAGCCCGGCCCGGACCTGCGGCGCACCCTGATCGGTACGGAACTGACGCTGACCCGCCCCGACTGGTCCCGGGTGGTGCGCCAGGTGCCGGCCGAGGAGATCCCGGCCGTACTGGAGGCGGACTTCGGGCTCGTACTGGACGAGCGGGATGCTGCCGACCTGGTGGAGCTGCACCGGGAACAGCCGGTGGCGTGACGCACGCGGGCGGCCGGCAGCGTCCGAGCGGCCGCTACCGGACGACCGCAACGCCCTCGATCTCCACCAGCGCCGCCTCGTCCCACAGCCGTGTCGCGCCGATGACCGCCATCGCCGGATAGTCACTGCCGACCAGCCGTTTCCACACCTGGCCGATGGCCGCCGCGTTGCTGCGGTAGTCGGCCACGTCCACGGCGAAAACGGTCAGCTTGGCCAGGTCGCCTGGGCCCGCGCCGGCGGCCGCCGCCGCGGTCAGGAGGTTGGCCAGGGCCCGCTCGAACTGCTCGACGACGCCATCACCGACGATGTGGCCGGTGCCGTCGAGCGCGGTCTGGCCGGCCAGGAACACCAGTGTGCCGGGCGCGGCCCGTACGGCGTGGCTGAAGCCGGTCGGCGGCGACAGCTCCGGCGGGTTCACCCGTTCGAAACCGCCGGCCGCCGCCGGATCCGGCTGCCCGGCCCGCTGCCCGCGTTCCCGACCGTCACTCATGACCGATGCGCCCCCTCCGTAGCCAACTCGTACCGTACCCCCAGGGATTGCAGCGCGTCCCGCTCCTCCTGCGGAAGCTGTTCGTCGGAGATGACGAGGTCGAAATCGGCCAGTGGCGCCAGCTCGTACAGTGCCTGGCGCCCGAACTTGGAGTGGTCCACCAGCAGCACCCTGCGCCGTGCCGCGGCCATCAACGCCCGCTTGACCAGGACGTTCTCCTGCGCCTGGTGGTAGCAGTGGCCGTTGTCGACGGCGGAGGTGGACAGGAAGGCGACATCGGCGCGGAAGCTGCGGGCGATGTCGGCCGTGGACATGCCGAGGAAGGCGTTGAAGGCGGCGTGGTACTCGCCGCCCAGCGCGATCACCCGGATGTCGGGCTCCTCGGCCAGCTCGTTGATGACCTGGAGCGAGTTGGTGATGACCGTGTACGCGCCGCGCGAAGCGAGCGAGCGGGCCAGCGGCAGGGCGGTGCTGGAGTCGTCGATGATCACGGCCTGGCCGGGTTCGGCGATGGCCAGCGCGGCCGCGCAGATCGCCTCCTTCGCCGCCACCTGTTCGTTGCCCCGCCAGCGCGCGTTGGACTCGAACAGGGCGTTGGGCGCGGCGGTCGCCCCGCCGCGCACCTTGCGCAGCCAGCCCTGGTGTTCCAGGGAGTCGAGGTCGCGGTGGACGGTCATCTGGCTGACGCCCAGTTCCTGCACCAGGTCCTCGATGCTCACCTGTCCCTCGGCCAGCACCCGGTCCGCGATCCGCTTGCGCCGGTCCTTGGGGCCCAGCTTGCTCTCGGGCGCCGTCGCCGGTGCCTTGGCGGCCTTCGCGGACCGGTCCGTGTCCGTGGCCGGTGCCGAGGCGTCTGGAGTCCCTCCGGTGTCGGCCAACGCTGCTCCCTTTCCGTACGTTCTCGGCTGTCCGCCGAGTCTATGGCGTGGTCACGCCGGGGTGGCCGCCCCGGACGAAGCGTGCCCGCCGGGCGTCCCGGTCACCGCGTACGGGCGTAACCGGACGAACGCCGCCTCGTGGTGGAACGGCCGGGCCCGGTGCGCGGTGATGGTGTCCCGGTGTTCGGTGCGCTGGGCACCGTAGGCGTACGCCGTCATCTCGCGCAGGCTGCGCCATAGGGAGAAGGCGGCGACGAAGCCCGGCGGCCGGGCCATCGCGACCGACATGATCATGGCGGGATCGGCGGGCGGCCAGTTCGGACGCCAGGGAGTTGGCGCGCAGGAACGGGCCGAGGCGCCGGAGCCGGGTTTCGCCCAGCGTGCGGACCGCCACCCGCTCGTCCTCGTCCGCCGGGCGGGCGTCGGGCGCGATGTCGAGCGCCATGACGGACCAGGAGCCGCCCACCCCGAGCGGTTCCAGGCGGAAGTGCCGGCCGGAGGCGAAGTGCCGGGCCGGCGGGTGCTCCGCGAGGAAACGGTCCAGCGCGGTGTCGTCCTCCCAGGACGCGATGAGCGCGGCGCGCCCGGGGTGCAGCCGGGGCAGTCCGGCGGCGATGCCGCCGGTGAGCGCGGTCTGCGCGTACCGCAGGCCGGGCAGGGAACCGGGGCGCGGGCGGGACCGCAGGACACCGCCGCCCGCCTCTTCGCCGAACGCGGCTACGCCGGCACCACCATCGGCGACATCGCCGCCGAGGCGGGCCTCAGCAAGCCGATGCTCTACCGGCACTTCGACTCCAAGAAGGAACTCCACCTCGCCCTCCTGGAACGGCATCGCGACGAACTGGCCGCCGCACCGATCGAGCAGCTCCTGCACAGCGAGGGCGACCTGGTCACGCGCATGACGGCGATGTACGACGCATGGTTCGGCCACGTCCAGACGCACCCGTACACGTGGCGCATGATGTTCCGCGACACCACCGGCGACCCGGAGGTGCAGGACTTCCACCGCGAACTGCAACGCCGTCAGCGCGCCACCGACGTGGCACTGCTGCGGGAGTACGTCCCGGGCCTGTCCGAGGCCGAACTGGAACCGCTGGGCGAGGCGATCCGCAGTTCCCTCTACGGGCTGGCGCTGTGGTGGCTGGACCGGCCCGACAAGCCGCGGGAGGTGCTGGTCGCGGCGTTGGTCGGATCACGCGCGGGCTGGTCGCCACGGCTGGTGGCTGAGGGCGGCCTGGGGCCGTACCTGAAGCGCAGTACGCAGCTGTCCGGTCCAGGCAGCCGTCATCTCCCGCGCGAGCCGCGAATCCGGCGCGAACATCTCGAAGCCGTGCCAGGCCCCCGGTACGTAGTGCAGTGCGACCTGCACCTCGGCCTCCATCAGCCGGCGGGCATACGCGAGCCCGGTGTCCCGTAGCGGATCGAGACCGCAGACGACGACGCAGGCGGCGGGCAGACCGCGCAGGTCGGTGGCGCGGGCCGCCGCCGCGTACGGGTACGCGGCGGCCCCCTCGGGCGCGTAATGCCGCCAGCCCCGCTGGATGAACGCGCCGTCGGGCAGCCGCGGGTCGCCGTCCGCGGGCGTCGGGACCGTACCGGCCGTGTCGTCCAGGTCGGGCACAACCAGGGTCTGGTGGACGAGGGCCGGGCCGCCCCGGTCACGCGCCATCAGCGCGACGGCGGCGGCGAGCCCGCCCCCGGCGGACTGCCCGCCGACCGCGAGGCGCGCGGGGTCGACACCGAGCGCCGCGGCCTGCGCGGCCGTCCATTCCAGGGCGAGGTAGCAGTCCTCGGCCGCCGCCGGACACGGGTGCTCCGGAGCCAGGCGGTACTCCACGGAGACGAACGCGGCGCGCACTTCGCGGACCAGCTCGATCGCCGTACGGTCCTCGCCGGGCGGTGCCTGCCCGAAGGTGTAGCCGCCGCCGTGGAAGTGCAGCATCCCGGGCAGCGGGCCCGGCGCGTCCACCGGCCGGTAGACCTCCACGGCCAGCAGCGAACCGTCCGGCCGCGGTACGGCGAAGCGCTCGCTCGTCACCCCGTCGCGGTCCGCGGGGAAGTGCCGGGCCAGTGCGTGCAGGCCGGTACGGGTGCCCTCGATGTCGGCGTACGGGTCGAGCAGCGGAGGCAGCTCCTCCAGTACCGGCGCAAGCTCGGAATGGACACGCACAGCAGGCACTCGCTCCTCCCCTTCCCGTTCCGCCCCTCTTGCCTCTCTCTTCTCTTCGTCTACCCCGTCACCTCACTTCGCATCGGCGTAGCACTCCACCACCGCCGTACTGAACGGGAACCGCACCGGCGTCTCACCGAAGGCGATACGCCCCGCCAGCTCGGCGGCCTCCGCGACGGCCGCCGCCACCGTCGCGGCCTCCTCCTCGGGGGCGTGCACGATCACCTCGTCGTGCTGGAAGAAGACCAGCTCCGACCCGAGCGGCGCCAGTGAGCGGCGCAACGCGGCCAGCATCAGCAGCGCCCAGTCGGCGGCACTGCCCTGCACCACGAAATTACGGGTGAACCGGCCACGGGCCCGGGCGCCCGCCGTACTGCCGTACGCCGGTGCCTCCTCCTGCGGCAGCCCCGCCTCGTCGGGCGCCGCGACGGAGGCGGGCGGGCACGTGCGGCCCAGCCAGGTCCGTACGAGACGTCCCTCCTCACCCGCCCGGGCGGCCGCGTCCACGTACTCCACCGCGTCCGGGTACCGCCGCCGCAGGTCTGCCATGTGCTTGAGGGCGTCGCCGGACGTCTGGCCGTAAATGGCACCCAGCAGCGCCAGCTTCGCCTGCGCCCGGTCGCCCCCGAAAGCACGCGCGGCCAGGTCGGCGTACAGGTCGCGGCCGCTGCCCGCCACCTCCATCAGCCCCCGGTCCCGGGAGACCGCCGCCAGCACCCGCGGCTCCATCTGCTCGGCGTCCGCGACCACCAGGCGCATCCCCGGATCGGCCACCACGGCCCGGCGGACCACCCTGGGGATCTGGAGCGCGCCACCGCCGTTGGTCGTCCAGCGGCCCGAGACCGTGCCCCCGGGCAGGTACTCCGGGCGGAACCGGCCCTCGTGCACCCACTGCTGCAACCAGGCCCAGCCGTGCGCCGTGTGCAGGCGGTACAGACGCTTGTACTCCAGCAGCGGAGCCACCGCCGGGTGCCGCACCTCCTGCAGCTCCCACTTACGGGTCGAACGCAGCGTGATGCCGGCACCGGCGAACGCCTTGACGATCTCGCCCGGCAGATCCGGGCGCACCCGCACACCCTCCCCGAACGCCCGCGAGACCTCCTCGGCCAGCTCCGCCATCCGGCGCGGCTCCAGGCCGCCCGGATAGCGCTCGCCGAGCAGCTCGTCCAGCAACTCCCGGTGCACATCGGCCCGCCACGGCAGCCCGGCCCGGCGCATCTCGGCGGCGACGAGCGTCCCGGCCGACTCCGCGGCCAGCAGCAGCCGCATACGTTCCGGATGCCCGGCCCGCTCCGTACGCTCCAACTGCCCGGCGTACACCGCGAGCAGCGCCGTGAACTCGTCCACCCCCGGCGGCAACGGCACCGGACCCGGCTCGAACAGCGAGGGCTGGGTCTCCGCGCCGCGCACCGGCGGATCGTCGGGCACCGGCAGCCGGTGCAGCCGCGCCCAGGCCGCGGCGAGCGACCGGGGCTGGCCGGACTGGCCCTCCTCGTGCCCGATCAGCAGCGCCTCGGCCGCCTCGACGTCGTAACACCGCTCGACGCGGACGCCTGCCGCGAGCAGCTTCCGGTACGTCTCCGCGGTCGACCGCCACACCCACCGCTCCGCGTCCGGACACGCACGCACGGCCTCCGCCACGCTCCCCGCCCGGACCGGTACCCCCACGGGCCGCCCCGCCGCATCCACGGCACAGGCCGCCACGCCCCCGTCGCCGGTTCCCCCGACCACCCACCGCATAGGTCCACTTTCCCACCTCGGGCCACACGTGGCCCGGCGCCCTCAGGCCGCATGTGGTCCGTCCGTCCTTACGCGCCCGGCCGTCCTCAGGCCACCCGCGGCCCGGCCATCGCGGCTCCGCGTCCCGCAGTCACACCCTCCTCAAGCCATGACCACGTCCAACTCCCGCCCCGACCAGACGCCCAGCCTTTCGGCCTCCTCCGCCAGCGCCGCCTCCGGGAGGGCGGAGCCGTCGAACGTCGTTGTCCGCAGGGCCGAGTCCGTCAGGGACCACACGCCGACCACCCGGCCCCCGAGCACGACCACCGGGGATATCCACCCCGCCGCGCGGCTCACCTCCGCACGGTGGGCGGGCGGTATCAGGCGTGCGTCCGAGGTGCCGGGGCCCAGTACGTACTGGTCGAAGCCGGGAAGCAGGCGCAGTTCGCCGGCCGGGGCCGGAGCCGTCCCGGCCAGTTCCGCCACGTCGTCGGCCAGGACGAACGCCCGCTCCCCGTCCACGTACACCTCCGCCATCCGGTCCCGCAGGGACTCGAACCAGCCCCGCAGCACTCCCTTGCGCGTAGCGCCCCGCAGCAGCCACGCGTCGAACACCGCCGGTGTCGCGGGCCCGTGAGCGCGCAGATAGGCGGGGATGACGGTGGCCGCCGCCACCTCCGGATCCGGTATGCCGCGCCAGCCCGGCACCCAGGACCGGGGCGACGTGAACGTCACGTGCTGTCCGCGCGCCGGTCCCTGGCACAGCCGGCCCGTCCACGCGAGCGGCTTCAGCACCGTGCTCCAGCCGGACGCCAGCTGCTCACCGAGCCCGTCCAGCCCGCGTCGCCCGAGCACCGCCGCAGTCAGCTCCTGCCGGGTCAGCACCTGACCGTCCAGAATCTCGTCGACCGCCTCGCCCAGCGCTTCCATCTGCCGCGGGTCCACCCCGAAGGTCCGCTGCCAGGCGGGCTTCTCCCACGTCCGGGCGGCGGCGAGCAGGGAGAGATACGCGCCGGCCTCGCCCGCCGGCAGCAGATGCAGCGTCCCCCGCATGGCCCACGTCCTGATGAGTGAGCGCGCTTCCAGCGCTTCCCGAACGCCCGCCACCGACGGTTTCTCCTGCCGCACCGCGACGGCCAGCTCCGCCGACGAGGCGACCTGGGCCTGTACCCCGGCCAGCCGTCCGACGATCTCCTCGGCCGACGCGTCCGTACGCGGTACGAGACCCTGCCGCCGCAGCCGCCAGGCCAGCACCTGATCGTGACTCACCCGCACATCCCCGTTCATGTCCCCATTGCACACCACCCCACTGACAACGGCCCCGGCACAGCCCCGCCGCCGTACCGCGCCCGGCCCGTCAAGTCGGTGCGTCAACCCTGACGTTGGCCGGATACCTCCCCTACCCGACCCGCCCGACTGGAGGGAGAATGCGCGCGCCGACCCAGGTCAGGCACCCCGTACCTCTCATCCCGCGCCCCACACCCCGCCCACGGCAGACAAGGGAGTCGCCCGTATGGCCATCGCGCACCGCGCCATCGGTTCAGGACCGCACCCGGTGATCGTTCTCCACGACTGGTTCGGCACCTCGGCCGGCTGGGGGTCCGTCCTGGACTTCCTCGACCGGGAGGCCTTCACGTACGTCTTCCTCGACTGCCGGGGTTACGGCGACCGCAAGTACGTACCGGGCCGCTACGACCTGCCGGAGGTGGCCGGCGACGCGCTGGCCCTCGCCGACCAGCTCGGCTGGGACCGGTTCTCCCTGGTGGGCCACTCGATGGGCGCCAAGGCCATGCAGCAGGTGCTGGTCCGCGCGCCCCATCGGGTGAACCGAATGTTCGGCACCGCGCCGGTGCCCGCCGCCGAGTACCCGATGGACGACGCGACACACGAGCTGTTCTACGGCGCCTCGACCGACCCGGAGAAGCGCCGCGCCATCATCGACCTGGTGACCGGCCACCGCGCGAGCCGCATCTGGCTGGACCGTATGGTGCGCCACTCCCTCGACATCTCCCGCGAGGAGGCACACGCGGCCTATCTCGCCAGCTGGCAGCGGCTCGACCTCTCGGAGGCGGTCGCGGACGCGGCGAAGCGGCACTCCGTCCCCGTACGGGTGGCCGTCGGCGCGTACGACCTGGCGCTGACCGCCGAGCTGATGCGGGAGACCTGGCAGCGCTGGTACCCCCAGGTCGAAATCGTCACGCTCGAAGGGTCGGGGCACTACCCGATGCACGAGACGCCGGTGGCGCTGGTCACCACGATGGAGGAGTTCCTCCGAGCCTGACCCGGGTGCCAGGCCCGGGCCCGCCGCGGGCAGGCCCGAACCGGTGCGAAGAGACCGGACGGGCCCGGGCAGGCGCGAACAGGCCCGCTCCCGCATCCTCTGTCAGCATGGCTACGTACCGCCCGTAACGCCACCAACCCTGCGGAAGGTGGGTATACCGCCCACCGCGCGGCGCTACGGCGGGCGTGGCGGCCGACGGAGCGAGGTGCGGGAATGCGGGTGGCACTGGCGCAGACGGACTGCGGGCTGGGCGAGGTCGACGCGAACCTCGCCGTCGCGCGGGAGGAGGTCGAGAAGTCGGCGGAGCAGGGCGCCGACCTCGTCGTCTTCCCCGAACTGAGTCTGCACGGGTACCACCTGGGCGCCCTGCCCCTGGACGCCTCGATCGAAGCGCAGGACCCGCGGCTGCGCGACCTGAGCGTGCTCGGCCCGGACGTCCTCGTGGGCTTCCACGAGCACACGGTCCTGCGCGCCTACAACACGGCCGCCTATTACGCCGGCGGCGCGCTGCTGCACGCGCACCGCAAGCTGTACCTCCCCAACTACCTGTCCTGGGAGGAGCGCAAACACGTCAGCCCCGGCCAGTCGCTACGCGCGTACGACCTGACGAAATCCCCCAGCGGCGGCCGGGGCGCGACGCTGGTCTGCAACGACGCCTGGCAGCCGGTACTGCCCTGGATCGCCGTGCAGGACGGCGCCGAGGTGCTGTTCGTCCCCACCAACAGCGCCGCGAGCCTCGACCCGGAGGCGATGGACACCGGCTCGTACTGGGACACCCTGCTCTCCTACACGGCGCGGATGCTCCAGTGCTGGATCGTCTTCGTCAACCGCGTGGGCAACGAACACGGTGCCGCCTTCTGGGGCGGCTCACGGGTGGTGGACCCGCGCGGCACGGTGGTGGCGCAGGCCCCGAAATGGGAGCCCGCGCTGGTCACGGTGGACATCGACCCCTCCGAGGCCCGCCGCCAGCGCCGCGCCGTTCCGCTGGTCGCGGAGGCCCGCCTCGGCCTCATCGACCGCGAGGTGCGGCGGCTGATCGACGAGGGCGGGGACAGCTGACGCGGGCGAGGGGGGAGGGCACGCTCGTTCGGGTGAGATTTCGCCCGAATGCCCGCGTGCCGTCACTTACGCTGGCAGCGTCGCTCCGCACGAAGGAGGTTCCGTGGCATTGGCAGCCCCAGAGCGCGCTCCGCACGCGATCGGTGACGAAGCCATGATCGCGTCGGTCGAGGAAGCCTTCGAAGCGTTGAACGCGGCAGTCCCCGAGGGGTGGCGCGTGGAACTGATCGAAGGGGAGATCCACGTGGTGCCACCCGCGAACGGTGGGCATGAGGAGATCGTGGCTGAAGTCGCGGACCAGGTGTCCGGCCGCCGCAAGGACGCGAAGCTGCGCACGCGTACCGGGCTGGGGCTGGACGTGCCGGGGGTCTCGATCACCGGAAAGGTCGTCCCCGACCTGGTGATCGCCCCGAAGGGGAGCTTCAGCGACGGACTGGAGTACCACGATCCGTCGCCGGTGATGCTGGTGGGCGAGGTGACCTCGAAGTCCACCGCGGAGCAGGACCGCGGTCCCAAGCTGCGCGGTTACGCCCGTGCCGGCATCCCCTTCTACCTCCTGGTGGACCGGGAGGCGGAACAGGTGCTGCTCTACTCCGAACCGGAGGGCGACAAGTACACCCGTCTGTCGGCGGTCGCCCTCTCCAAGGCGATCGCCCTTCCCGCCCCGTTCGACTTCGAGATCGACACGGGCGAGTTCTGAACCGCGTGGCCCGGGTCGTGGCCTCCGGGGCAGCCGGGCCAGGGTGATCCGAAGATCGCGGCCCACGGGCCCGCCCCGGGATCCCGGTCCCGGAGCGGGCCCGTAGCCGCACCCCCGCCCCCTACCAGCTCGACTTCCGTACCCCCGGCAGGAACCCCGCGTGGGCCTGTTCGCGCAGGCTGACGCGGGAGAGGCCGAAGGCGCGGAAGTAGCCGCGCGGGCGGCCGTCGGTGCTGTCGCGGTTGCGTACGCGGGTGGCGCTCGCGTCGCGCGGCTGGCGGGTGAGTTCGCGCCGGGCGGCCAGCCGTTCCTCTTCCGGGGTGTGCGGGCTGCGGATGACGGACTTCAGCAGGGCCCGCCGGGCGGCGTAGCGCGCCACCGTCGCGCGCCGCTTCTCGTTCTTCGCGATCTTGCTCTTCTTGGCCATCAGACCTTCTCCCCTCGTGCGCGGATGCGGGCGACGGCCGCCTCGATCCCGATCGTGTCCACGGTCTTGATCCCCTTGGCGCTCAGGGTGAGCCGGACGTGCCGGCCCTCGCTCGCCAGCCAGTAGCGCTTGCGCTGGATGTTGGGGTCGAAGCGCCGGGACGTGCGGCGGTGGGAGTGCGAAACGGATTTGCCGAAGCCGGGGCCGCGGCCGGTGAGCTGGCAGTGGGCGGACAAGGTCAGGACCTCCTAATGAAAATGGAAACCATTTCTGTATAGTAGCGCCCATGGCCCGCAACGAACTACGACCCGTGATCAAACTCCGGTCCACCGCCGGCACCGGCTACACGTACGTCACCCGCAAGAACCGGCGTAACGACCCCGACCGGCTGGTGCTGAAGAAGTACGACCCGGTCGCCCGCCGCCACGTCGACTTCCGAGAGGAGCGCTGAGCAGCGTCATGAAGCCAGGAATCCACCCCGCGTACGGGCCCGTCGTCTTCCGTGACCGGGCCGCCGACTTCGCCTTCCTCACCCGCTCGACCGCCACCAGCGACAAGACGGTCGAGTGGGAGGACGGCAACACCTACCCGGTCATCGACGTCGAGACCTCCTCGGCGAGCCACCCCTTCTACACGGGGACGGCGCGGGTGCTGGACACCGCGGGCCGCGTGGAGCGGTTCGAGCGCCGTTACGGGAAGAGCGGGGACCGCTGATGGGCGGCCCGTCGAAGGGCGGCGCACCCGGCGGCCCCGGGGACCGGCTGGCCGTGGTGATCGTCGGCGGGCTGCACTCGGACGCCCGCCGGACCGCCGTCGAGCGGCTGCTGCGCGCCGTGCCCGGCAGTGTCGCGCTGCACCACGACCTCGCCTCCGCCGCCGCTGAAGGAACGGTTCGCCGGACGGTCCGGGACGCCGGGGGCGTGCTCGACACGGGCGAGGCGCCGCTGGTCAACGACTGTGCCTGCTGCGCGCTCCGCGAGGACCTGGTCCCCGAGCTGGAGCGGCTGGCCGACGGCCGCACCTGCCGGCTGGCCGTCGTCGAACTGTGGGACTCCGTGGAGCCCAAGGCCATGGCCGAGGTCGTCACGGCCTGCGGCGGCGAGGCGCTCGCGCTGACCGGCGTGATCACCGCCGTCGATCCGGCGCTGCTGCTGCCGTACCTGGGCTGCGGCGACGACCTGGCCGAGGCGGGACTCGCCGCGGCGGCCTCGGACCAGCGGACCGTCGCGGACACCTGGGCCCGGCAGCTGGAGTACCCGCCGGTGCTCGCCGTCGTGCCCGGTGAAGAGGAGGGTGACGCGGCCGATCTGGCGCTGCTCACCCAGCTGCAGCCGACGGCGCGGCTCGTGGACGTCGCATCTCCGGGGGAGCTGGCCGAGGTGGCGCTCGCCGGGTTCGACGTGGAGGCGGCCGCGGCGCGGCAGCACCCGGCGTGCGCGCTGCTCCCGCAGGAGGCCGACGCGGACGGTGTCGGCACGCTCGTCTGGCACCACACCCGGCCCTTCCACCCCGCCCGGCTGTACGCGGCGCTGGAAGACCTGTGCTGTGTGGCGGCCCGCAGCCGCGGCCGCTTCTGGCTGGCGGACCGGCCGGACACGCTGCTGTCCTGGGACGCGGCGGGCGGCGCCCTGTGCGTCGAGAACGCCGGACCGTGGCTGGCCGCGCTGCCGGACGCCGCCTGGGAAATGGTGCCGCCGGTGCGCCGCGCCGCGGCCGCCCTGGACTGGCACCCCGAGCACGGCGACCGCGCCCAGCACCTGGTCTTCACCTCGCCGGGGCTGGACCGCGACGGCCTGACCTCGCTGCTGGAGTCCTGCCTGCTGACGGACGAGGAGTACGCGGGCGGGCCGGGCGCGTGGAAGCGGCTGGCCCCCGCGTTCGACGAACTCCTCGACCCCGTTTCGTAACCCCCGCCCCTTTCACCGGCCGCGTCCGGCCCGTACGACCCCCATCAGGAGCCCCGATGCCCCGTCGCCACGACCCCCGCAAGAAGTCCGCGCCCCGCCCCAATCCGCTGGACGCGGCGCGGATCACCTACATCGATTACAAGGACACCGACCTGCTGCGGAAGTTCATCTCCGACCGCGGCAAGATCCGCAGCCGCCGGGTGACGCGGGTGAGCGCGCAGCAGCAGCGGCAGCTGGCCCGCGCGATCAAGAACGCACGGGAGATGGCGCTGCTGCCGTACTCGTCGAAGTGAGGCAGGGCCGTCGCTCAGAGGGAGCGGACCGGCCTTCCGGGGCACCGTGAGGTGTTGCGGAAGGTCGGTTCTCTTGTGCGGGGGAACTCTGGCGTCCGGTGATACGTCCCGTGAGCATGGTGATCGACGAGCTGTGACCGGGCTGCCACGGGCCGTCGTGCACGTGCATCCGACCATGCATCGGCATATGAACGCAGCTATGATCCCCACCAGTTGCAGTTGACACCGGTTCCCGTGGTGCGCACTGCTGCTGACAGCCCATCACCGACCGCCTACCGCTCAGCGCGCCACGATCCGTCACCGCTGACCACCGCATCCACCGGGAGACACCTGTGCCCGACGCATACAACGGCATGGCCGCAACGGATCTCCACGGTGTGGCCTGGCAGAAGAGCCGGCACAGCAACTCGCAGGGGTCCTGCGTGGAGTTCGCGCGGCTGCCGGGCGGGGAGATCGCCGTGCGCAACTCCCGGTTCCCGGAAGGGCCGGCGCTGGTCTACACGCCGGCCGAGGTCGAGGCGATGATCCTGGGCGTCAAGGACGGCGAGTTCGACCACCTGGTGCGGGACTGAGCCGCACGGGACCGAGCCGTACGGAAAGGCCCGGTACGCGACCGGCGCGCCTGCCCGGACGGTCCCGGCCGTCCGGCCAGGCCGGCGGATGCTCCGTGGCCCCCGGGCCCCGTGCCCCCGAGGCCCCGGAGCATCCGCCGCTCAGGGCAGCCGGAACTGCGCCCACACGATCTTTCCGTGCGGTGCGCCGGCCAGCGGGTGCCAGCCCCAGCCGTCGCTGAAGGAGTCGACCAGGAACAGGCCGCGGCCCGACTCCGCGCCGGTGCCGGCCTCCTCGGCCTCCGGTGACGCGTCGCTGGAGTCGCGTACCGCGCAGACCAGCCGGGACGACCAGCGCATCAGGTGCAGCCTGACGGGCGGGGCGCCCGGGTCGTGAGCCGGCTCGCACGGGCCGGTGACGCCGGCCGGCGCGGTGTGCCGCAGTGCGTTGGTGACCAGTTCGGAGACGACCAGGGCGACGCCGTCGAAGATCTCGTCCAGTTCCCACCGGCACAGGGTCTCGCGGGTGAACTGCCGCGCGCCGCGCACCGATTCGTAGCGGGGGGCCAGCGAGTAGGAGACGGAACCGGAGACGGCCAGGGGGTCGACAGGAGGGAAGTCCTGCCATAACGGCTGGAGCATGGTCAAAACCTTGGTCCCCATGCGAGGCACTCCTGGCATTCGCGGACGTCATGATCCTGGCCGGGCAGCCGGATCCGACGGTCTGGCGGATCTTTCACGAGCGTGCATGTGTGCGCTGCCCATGGTTCCCAATGCGTACGCCAGATGCAAGGGCAGATGCACGTGCACGCGCCCTGTTTGGGGGCGGGGGCCCCACTTCACGCGTATTTCTTCCTACGTGTTCTTGTGGAGCGGCACCCCGGACCTCCCACATCCGTAACCGGATGAGCACTCAACGAAGCCCGGACGTGGCAGACTGCGGGCCACTGTTGGACGGGGTGGGCCATGGGAGGGTCACAAAGGTGTCCGCAAGCGAATCGAGCGGGTCCGTGGTGCGGCGCATCCTGCTGGGGGCACAACTGCGCAGGCTGCGCGAGTCCCGCGGGATCACCCGCGAGGCGGCCGGCTACTCCATCCGCGCGTCCGAGTCGAAGATCAGCCGGATGGAACTGGGCCGGGTCAGCTTCAAGGCGCGGGACGTGGAGGACCTGCTCACGCTGTACGGCGTGAACGATCCGCAGGAGCGCGAGGCCCTGCTGGTGCTGGCGCGCGAGGCCAACGTCGCGGGCTGGTGGCACAGTTACGGCGACGTCCTGCCCGGCTGGTTTCAGACATATGTGGGGCTGGAGGGAGCTGCTTCCCTCATCCGCGCCTACGAGGTGCAGTTCGTGCACGGGCTTCTGCAAACGCAGGAGTACGCGCACGCCGTCGTCCACCGCGGTATGCCCGGTGCGAGTGCGGCGGAGGTCGACCGCCGGGTCGCACTGCGCCTGGAGCGGCAGAAGTTGCTGCTGGCAGAGCGCCCGCCGGAGTTCCACTGCGTGCTCGACGAGGCCGCGCTGCGCCGCCCGTACGGCGACCGCGAAGTGATGCGCGGGCAGTTGCGGCACCTGATCGAACTCTCCGAGCGGCCGAACGTGCGGCTGCAGGTGATGCCGTTCAGCTTCGGCGGGCACGCGGGGGAGAGCGGCGCCTTCACCACGCTCGGCTTCCCGGAGCCCGGCCTGCCCGACGTCGTGTACCTGGAGCAGCTGACCAGCGCGCTCTATCTCGACAAGCGGGACGAGGTCGCGCAGTACGGCCGGGTCATGGACCGCCTCCAGGAGGACAGCCCCAATCCGGCCGAGACCAGAGACTTGATACGTGGTCTACTCCAACTGACTTAACTCGTAGGTAGCATGAGTTCCAATCAGGAGCCAGCACCCCCCGGCTAGGGCGCTGTGACCGGCGCCCTGTCCTCCAGATTGGGATTTCGCATGTCCTTCTTCGACGACTTGGCGTACCAGTACATCGACGGCGCATGGCGAGCCGGAAGCGGCTCGTGGGACATCGTCGATTTCAATCCCTACGACGGGGAGAAGCTGGCGTCCATAACCGTGGCCACGGTCGACGAGATCGACCAGGCGTACCGTGCGGCGGAACGTGCACAGGGGGAGTGGGGGGCCACCAACCCGTACACCCGCCGACTGGTCTTCGAACGCGCGCTGCGGATCATCGACGACCGGGAGCAGGAGCTGGGCGCCGCGATCACCGCGGAGGTCGGCGGCACCGCGGCCAAGGTCGCTTTCGAACTGCACCTCGTACGGGAATTCCTGCGCGAGGCGATCCAGCTGTCGCTGCGCGCGGAGGGCCGCATCCTGCCGTCCCCGGTGGACGGCAAGGAGAACCGGCTCTACCGGCTCCCGGTCGGCGTCGTGGGCGTCATCAGCCCCTTCAACTTCCCCTTCCTGCTGTCGGTCAAGTCGGTGGCGCCCGCGCTCGCGCTCGGCAACGCCGTGGTGCTCAAGCCCCACCAGAACACCCCGGTCTGCGGCGGCGGCCTGGTCGCGAAGGTCTTCGAGGAGGCCGGGCTGCCGGCGGGCCTGCTGAACGTCGTGGTGACCGACATCGCGGAGATCGGCGACGCGCTCATCGAACACCCGGTGCCGAAGGTGATCTCCTTCACCGGTTCGGAGAAGGTCGGCCGCCACGTCGCGACCGTCGCCGCCTCCCACTTCAAGCGCACGGTCCTGGAACTGGGCGGCAACAGCGCGCTGGTCGTCCTGGCCGACGCCGACATCGATTACGCGGTGGACGCCGCCGTCTTCAGCCGCTTCGTGCACCAGGGGCAGGTCTGCATGGCCGCCAACCGGGTGCTGGTCGACCGCGCGGTGGAGCGGGAGTTCACCGAGAAGTTCGTCGCCAAGGTCATGTCGCTCAAGGTCGGCGACCCGAGCGATCCGGCCACCCACATCGGCCCGCTGATCAACGAGGGGCAGGCGGAGGCCGTCGCCGCGGTGGTGGACCGCGCCGTCGCCGAGGGCGGCACCGCGCTGGTGCACGGCACGACCCGGGGCACCCTGGTCGAGCCGACCGTCCTGGCCGGGCTGCCGGAGGACTCCGTCGCGCTCAGCCAGGAGATCTTCGGGCCGGTCGTGGCGCTGGTGCCGTTCGACGGTGACGAGGAGGCCGTACGGATCACCAACGCCACGCCGTACGGGCTGAGCGGCGCGGTGCACACCGCCGACATCGAGCGGGGCGTGCGCTTCGCCAAGCAGGTCGAGACCGGCATGATCCACATCAATGACGGGACGGTGCACGACGAGCCGATCGTGCCCTTCGGCGGCGAGAAGGCCTCCGGGCTGGGGCGGCTGAACGGTGACGCGATGGTGGAGTCCTTCACCACCACCAAGTGGATCTCCATTCAGCACGGCCGGTCGCGGTTCCCGTTCTGAACCCCGGCCGGACGTTTTCCCGGGCCATGGGCAGTTGAGGACAGAACCTGTCCTCAACGCTCCCTAACGTTCTTCTTGTCGGACCGCGGCAGCAGCGCCGCGGCCCTCGCGAAAGGCGGACCCCATGCCCACTCACGTTCCGGCCGAAGCCCACGGCGACGAGCGCGGCGCGCTCCTGGCCTTCCTGGAGGCGCAGCGCGGCGGCCTGCGCCGGTCCGTTCTCGGCCTCACCGACGAACAGGCCGCGCAGCGGCCGTCTGCCAGCGAACTGTCCCTGTCCGGCCTGATCAAGCACGTCGCCGAGGTCGAGCAGGGCTGGGTGGAGACCGCGCAGGAGCTGCCGCACTCCATCCAGCGTGACATGGACACCTGGCACCTGAGCTTCAAGCTGGAGGGCGAGGAGACCGTCGCGTCGATCCTCGCCTTCTGGGACGAGGTGGCCCGTAAGACCGAGGAGTTCGTCCGGTCGCTGCCGGACCTGAACGCCACCTTCCCGCTGCCCGAGGCGCCCTGGTACCCGCCGAAGGCGGTGCAGTCGATGCGCTGGCTGGTGCTGCACCTGATCGAGGAGGTCGCCCGGCACGCCGGGCACGCGGACGTGATCCGCGAGTCCCTGGACGGCAAGACCGCCTTCACCCTGGTCGACGAGGAGCGCGCGGCGCAGGGCTGAGGCGGCCCCACGGGTCCGGCGGGCGCGGCCGGGTACGGCATACGGCCGTGCCCGCGGCCGGCCCCCTCCCTCAGTTCGCCTCCGCACGCAGGTCCGCCGCCCGGCGCAGCTCATCGCGGGCCGACTCCCGGTCCGCGTCGCCGAGTTCGACCGCGTCCGCGCGGTCGAGCCAGGAGGCGGCCGCTTCCGTACCGTCCAACTGCGCGGCCATCTCGGCGCGCAGTACGAGAAGCTGCACGAGCTGAAGCGGCGAGGGCCCGGCCTCGGCCGAACCGTTGGCCGCCGTACCTTCGTCTGCCGTACGGCCTTCCGCCGCAGCAACGCCCTTCAGGGCCCGGTCGATGACACGGGCCGCGGCGGCGTGGTCCCCTTTGGACTCGCCGAGCAGCGTGGCCTGGTGCAGGGCGCGCGCGTAGCGCTCCTTCGGTACGGGCGGGTACTCGAAGCTGCTGTCCGCGATGGGCTGCCCGATCCGTATGCAGTTTCCGCCGGGGTCGGTCATCAGGAACTGTCGCACCCCGTACGCCATGTCCTTCACCGCCCCGATCCGCGGCAGACCGCGGGTCGGCACTTTGCCGTACGCGCCCTTCAGGCCCGCGCGGAAGGACGCGTGGAGCGCGTCCACGTCGTCGGTCAGGACGTAGCAGGTGCTGTACGAGGCGGTCGGGTCCAGCGCCTTCATCCCGAAGAACTGCAGCTCTATGCCGCGCAGACGGACGCCGCAGAACGGGTTCGGGGTGGTCTGGTACGAGGTCACCTCGAATCCGAGGGCCTTGTAGAAGTCGAGAAGTTCGTCGATGGAGGGGCACGGGAGGATCGGAATCACAGTCTCGGCCATGCCGGGAGCGTACGGCGCGCCACGCGAGTAATCAAACTTGAATAGATGATCGGCTAGGCTGGTGACACCGCGAGTACGAGGGATGTGAGGAGACGATGTCGGCGATCCGGCTGCTGGTCCTGGGGGCCGTGCGTCAGCACGGGCGGGCGCACGGTTACCAGGTGCGCAACGACCTCGAATACTGGGGCGCCCACGAGTGGTCCAACGCCAAACCGGGGTCGATCTACCACGCGCTCAAGCAACTGGCGAAGCAGGGACTGATGCGCGCGCACGACATCGCGCCCAGCCCGGCCGGCGGCCCGCCGCGTACGGAGTACGAGCTGACCGACGCGGGCACGGAGGAGTATTTCAAGCTGCTGCGCGCCTCCCTCTCCCAGCACGACCGCAAGGTCGACGAGCTGAGCGCGGCGATCGGTTTCCTCGTCGACCTGCCCCGCGAGGAGGCCGTGGCCCTGCTGAAGGAGCGCGTACGGGGCCTGGAGGAATGGCGGCTCTCGGTCACCGAGTACTACACACCGGAAGACGGCCCGGAACAGCTCGGCCACATCGGCGAGATCATGAACATGTGGGTGCACGCGGCGGACAGCGGCGCGGAGTGGACGCGCGGGCTGATCGAGCGGATCGAGGGCGGGGCGTACGTCTTCGCGGGGGAGGGGGAGCCGTTCGTGGGGGTGCTGGCGGAGGGGCAGGTGAATCCGTATGCGACGGGGGAGCCGGACCCGGAGTACGGGGATTGATCAGGCCGGACGCCTCCTGACGAGCGCCTGAAGATCGATCTCCACGGGGTACGGAACGCTTGTCACCAACTTGCCGATGTGGGTGGGCCGCTCCGGGCTCGGAGCGTAGACCCCCGTCTCGTGATGCAGCCAGAACTCGTGCACTACGGGCAGGCCGCCCTCGTCGCGCTCAATACGCCAGTAGGAGCGGATGCCGGCTTCGGCGTACAGAGCCGGCTTGCTGAAGCGGTCGGCGAGGCGCGATCCGTCGGACACGACCTCCACAGCCAGTGCGACTTTCTCCACGGGGATCTGGGCCACCGTGTCGATATCGAGCTCCGACTCGTCGAAGACCACCACGTCGGGCTTGGGGGCGTTGTGGACATCGATCACGGTGCACTGTTCGACATTGACGGCGAATGGCTCACGACAGGCGCTCTCCAACTGGTAGTACAACCTGTCCCGTACGCGGTTGTGCCGCCACACGGCCATTCCTCGGACCACGACATTCCCATCCAGCAGTTCCCAGTCGAACGGCAGCTGCAAATCCTTCACCTGGTCATACGTCCAGCCGCTCGGTGGCCGGTGCATCCAGTTCTCCGGGGTGGCCCGCTCTCCCCGCTCCTGCTCGGCTTCTGCGGCCATTGCTGCTCCCATGCACCGAATCGTGAACGTGTTCGTGGGCCCGCGTCCCGAGAACGACCGTAGGGCCACCCGCACGAGTGACGCAGGGTGGCGCGCTCTTCGGGGCCTTCAGTGGTGGAACGCGGTGTCCTTACCCGCCCGGCCCCCCAAAGGCCCGCCCTGCTGCCGCAGTTCCGGCAACAGCCGCTCCAGATCGGCCACGAACAGATCGCTCAGATCATGCGAGAACCCGTTCCGGCACACGATCCGCAGAACGGAGAGATCGTCGCGTCCGGGCGGGAAGGCGTACGCCGGGAGGAGCCAGCCGCGCTCCCGCATCCGGCGGGACACGTCGAAGACGTCGAAGTTCCGTACGCCGTCGGCCGTGGTGAAGGCGAAGACCGGCAGTTCGTCGCCGCGGGTCAGCAGGCGGAAGTCGCCCAGCGCGCCGATCCGGTCGGCGAGCGAGCGGGCCACGTCGCGGGTGGCCTGCTGTACGGCGCGGAAGCCCTCCCGGCCCAGCCGGAGGAACGTGTAGTACTGGGCGGCGACCTGGGCGCCGGGCCGGGAGAAGTTGAGGGCGAAGGTCGGCATGTCGCCGCCCAGGTAGTCGACGTGGAAGACCAGTTCCTCCGGCAGCGCCCGCTGGTCGCGCCACAGGGCCCAGCCGACTCCGGGGTAGACGAGCCCGTACTTGTGGCCGGAGGTGTTGATGGAGGCCACGCGCGGCAGCCGGAAGTCCCACTCCAGGTCCCGGTCCAGGAACGGCGCGATCATGCCGCCGGAGGCCGCGTCGACGTGCACGGGAATGTCCAGGCCGGTGCGGTCCCGGAGGCCGTCCAGGGCCGCGCAGATCTCCGCCACCGGCTCGTACGAACCGTCGAAGGTCGAGCCGAGGACGGCCACGACGCCGATGGTGTTCTCGTCGCAGAGGGCGGCGGCGGACTCCCCGTCCAGGTGGAAGCGGTCGCCGCGCATGGGCACCTGCCGGGCCTCGACCTCCCAGAACGCGCAGAACTTCTCCCAGCAGACCTGCACGTTCGCGCCCATGACCAGGTTGGGCCGGGCGCCCGCCGGATAGCGGTCGGCGTTCGCCCGGGACCAGCGGCGCTTGAGGGCCATCCCGGCGAGCATGCACGCCTCGCTGGAACCGGTCGTCGAGCAGCCGACGGCGGCGGACGGGTCGGGCGCGTGCCACAGGTCGGCCAGCATGGCCACGCACCGCTGTTCCAGGTCGGCGGTGCGCGGATACTCGTCCTTGTCGATCATGTTCTTGTCGCGGCACTCCGCCATCAGCACATCGGCGTGCGGCTCCATCCAGGTGGTGACGAAAGTCGCCAGGTTCAGCCGGGAGTTGCCGTCCAGCATCAGTTCGTCGTGGACGAGCTGGTAGGCCGCGCGGGGGGCGGTGGGGCCGTCGGGCAGGGTGTGCCGGGGCGGGGCCGCGGTCATCCCCGCGACCGGGTCGGCCTCACCGTAGAAGGGGTTGACCGACAGATGCCGCCGGCTGTCCTTGGCGTCTGAGCCCTCGTGGAGTGGCATGGTGGCCGCGTACCCTCACCCGGACGCGGGAAGCCCTGCTTTCAGGGCACGGGTGAACTTCACGACGCGTCGCGCCTGGATGCCGGCGGCGGTGCGGGCCTCGTCGTCGAGGGGCGTCTCGGGGCCGCCGACGTGCGAGGTGCCGTACGGATTGCCGTCGGCGAACTTGGCGGGGTCGGTGTAGCCGGGGGCCACGAGGATGCCGCCGAAGTGGTGGATCGTGTTGTACAGCGCGAGCAGGGTGGACTCCTGGCCGCCGTGCTTGGTCGCCGAGGCGGTGAAGCCGCTGTAGATCTTGTCGGCCAGCTTGCCCTGCTGCCACAGTCCGCCGAGGGTGTCGATGAACTGCTTGAGCTGCGAGGCGACGTTGCCGTACCGGGTGGGGGAGCCGAAGATCACGGCGTCCGCCCAGAGCATGTCGTCGGGGGCGGCCTCGGCGATGTCCGCGGTCGCGCGGAGGTTTTCGGCCCAGGCGGGGTTGGACTCGACGGCGGCCTGCGGCGCCAGTTCGGCGGCCTTGCGCAGCCGCACCTCGGCGCCGGCCTTCTCTGCGGCGTCCGCGATGGCCTTGGCGAGTTCGGTGACCGTACCGGTCGAGGAGTAGTAGACGACGGCGAGGCGGACGGCCGGGGCGCTGGGCTGGGTCATGGCGATACCTCCTACGGAGGTGACGATACGGTCATAAGGGTCATTCGGCGCGCTCGCGACCACGTCCGGCTGCACGCGAGCCGGGGTGCGGAGGATGCCTCCCTCCACCGTGACGTCCAGTGAGTGAAGCGTCAACGACCCTGGCCCTCCTCTGTGTTGCCTGCGTATTGCGCCAGGTCGCCACGCAACTTAGGCTTACCTAACTTACGCGGGACGGGGGAACGTATCCGCCGGCTCCGCCATGCCGTCACCCGGGCCATCGGTCCGGCGCGGGAACGGCGTCCGAGGCGACCCGAAGGAGCGGACGTGGAAGCGAACGAAGAACGGGCGACACTGGAACGCGCGGCTCGCGGCACCGTCACCCGGCTGCTGTTCGGACAGCTCGCCACGTACGCCGTGGGAGCCGCCGTCCGGATGGGCGTACTGGACCGCATCGGCGACGGCACCCGTACGGCAGCCGACGTGGCGTCCGCGTGCGGCGCCCACCCACAGGCCACACTGCGCCTGCTGCGCGCGCTCGCCGCGCTGGACCTGCTCACCGAACACGAACCCGGCGTCTTCGAAGCCACCGCCGCCGGCGCGCTGCTGCGCACCGACACCCCGGACTCCATGGCGGCACTGGCCCGGATCTTCAGCGAACCGGTCATGACCCGCGCTCGGGAGCGCATGGAGGACAGCGTCCGCAGCGGCGAACCCGCCTTCGACGCGATCTTCGGTACGGACTTCTTCAGCCACCTCAAGACCGAACCGGAACTGTCGCAGGTCTTCAACACCGCGATGGGCCAGGGCACCCGGATCGCCGCCCAGGACGTCCCGCCCCACTACGACTTCGGCCGCTTCACCACCATCGTCGACGTGGGCGGCGGCGACGGCACCCTGCTCGCCGCCATCCTCCGGGCCCACCCCGCACCCCGCGGCATCATCTACGACTCCGCCGAGGGCCACGCCCAGGCCCCCGCGAAACTGGCCGCCGCAGGCGTCGCCGACCGCGTCACCCTGGAGACCGGTGACTTCTTCACCGCCGCACCGGCAGGCGGCGACCTCTACCTCCTCAAGAGCGTCATCCACGACTGGAACGACGACCAGTGCGCCGACATCCTGGGCCGCATCCGCCGGGTGATGCCCGCCGACGGCCGCCTCCTGATCATCGAACCGGTCCTCACCGACACCGTCCGGCCCGGCGAGTCCGCCCTCCCCTACATGAGCGACCTCAACATGCTGGTCAACGTGGGCGGCCGGGAACGCACCCGCGCCGACTTCGAGGCCCTGTGCACCAAGGCCGGCTTCAAAATCACCGGCCTCACCCCCCTGCCGGCCCCGGACCCCTTCGTCCTCATCGAGGCCTCCGCGGTCTGAACCGGTACGGGGCGGCCCGGCACCAGCCGGGCGGCCCCAGGCGCCGCCCGGCAACCTGCCCGGCCGGGCGGCGCCGGGGTGGCCGCGCGAGGGTGCGGCGCCGTTCCGGGAGATGTCCCGTGCCGTGACGGCTCCGCCGCGTGCGAGCCACCACGTCAGCCCACCCCACACGATTTTTCCGAGCGGTCGGTGGGCGACGCCCCACCGATCGGCGAGTGCATTCACGATGACCATGCCGCGGCCGCGCTGCCGTGACTGGCTGAGCGGTTCGATGCGAGGTCGGCGCCGGACCGGGTCGTGCACCTCAACTCGCACTCTGCCCGGCGACACCTCCATGGCCATGGCGATGCGGTCTCCCGGCTCGGTGCCATGGCGGTATGCGTTGGTGACCAGTTCGCTGACGAGAAGTTCGATATCGGCGATCAGGTCCTACGGCACTTGAACGTAGCGCCTCACGAAGGGCCGTCTCAATAGTTGGACGCCTAAAGTGTGAGACCTGAGCTGACATGCCTTGCTACCGCAGGTGCGAGCCCCCTCCATCTGCATGGATGGAGGGGCCGGTGGTCGGAGTCATGCCAAGGTGTCGAACTTGCCGCCCTTGGCATCGGAGAGGAACGCGCGCAGCTTGGCCTGAGTTGTCTTGATAATGGCCTGCGGGTCATCGCTCTCGCGTATCAGGATATGACCTTCGAGTGCCGCAATTTCTACGCAGTTTCCCTCTGCGTCGGTCGACATGGACGACTTCCGCCACTGAATGTCCACTGTTCCCAGCCTTCATGCTTGTTGTGCCACTTGGTGAACGAAGTCGAACGACTCCGCAGGTGTAAGGGATCGTTCTTGAGTGCGATCGAGGACCGCCCGATAGTTTGCGAGCCGTGTCTCTGCGTCCAGGAATGCAGGCCCCGTCGGTGTGTCTGTCTGCACGGTGTCGAGCTGCGGCACGGGGCCGTGCGCGTAGAGCGTCGAACTTCCAGCGTTCGGAAACCCCGCCCCGAACGGAATGACGCGGACCTCGACGTTGTCCCGCTCCATCTCTTTGAGCAGGTACTCCCGCTGCGCGCGGGCAATTGCCCGGCCGCCGAACTCCATCCGCAACGCGGCTTCGTGGATCAGGAACGTGCAGGCCGGAGGTGTCGGGCGGTCCAGTACGTCGCGGCGCCGCAACCGGTGTGACAGTCGACGGCGGAGGGCGGCGGGGGCCAGAGACGGCACGGCTTCGGCGAAGACGGCGCGGGCGTAGTCCTCGGACTGGAGCAGGCCGGGCATGTGCATGATCTGCACCGCGCGCAGCGCGACGGCGTGGTGTTCGAGCTCGGCCAGGTCGAGCGCGCCGCTCGAAAGGTCTCCCCGGTAGTCCTCCCACCAGCCGTTGACGCGTTCCTCCGCCATGGCGGCAAGGCTGTCGATGTATGCGGTGTCGGGACATGCGTAGTGCGTCGCCCACGCGCGCACCCGGCCCCGGCTCACTCCGAAGCGGCCGGATTCGGTGTTGCTGATGGTGGTCCGGTCGGTACCGAGCAGGGCTGCGGCCTCGGCCGGCGTGAGGCCTGCGTGCTCCCGCATCTTCCGCAACTCGGTGCCCACGCGCCGCTGGCGTGCTGTCGGCGCTTTCCTGGGTGGCATCCACTCCCCTTCTGTCGGGTCTCAGTGTGGCCCGGGTACCCGCAGGGAGCTACTGAGTCGCATCGGTTGAGAGATTACGTACAACTAGTGAGACGCCAACCGCTACTGTCGTCCCATCAAGCGCCGCACGCCGGTATATCCGAAGTGCAGCCCCATGCCCGAGCCTTGACGCGGGCACGGGGGCCGGAGCCACGGCGGCGGGCATCGCGTACGACCGCGTTGGGAGACGTAGCGATGACTTTCGCACCAGCACGGCCCATCGAACCCCTCGAAGACCGCCGCAAGTTCCGTTTCGAGCTGCCCAGCGGCGATACCGCACCGAAGATCGCCCGGGCTGTGATCGCCGACCTGCTCGCTCTGACAGGGCACGGCGAAGTGATTGACGACGTACGCGTGATGGTGAGCGAACTCGTCACGAACGCGTACCGGCACACGACGGTATGCGTCGTGCGCCTGGACGTCTCCGTGCAGCACAGCCGCGTACACGTGACCGTGTGGGACGACGCGCCGGGCAGCCGGCTCTTGCGGCTGCCCGCTCCGGATGAGTCGGGGCGCGGACTGAGGCTGATCGAGGCACTCGCGTCACGATGGGGCGTCTACCGGCCCAACAGCGAACGGCGAACCTGCAAGGGCGTGTGGTTCGCGCTCGACCACAGGGGGCGGGCGGACGTCGTACCCAGTCTGGCTTGGGAGATGTGAGAGGGGCCGTACCGTGCGCGTGGGAATCACTGGTCACAGAGGGCTCTCCGGGACCGTCGAGAAGGCCGTACGCGTCGAAATGGAGGCGCGGCTGCGGCGGCACGAACCCGCGGGCCTGCGTGGCGTCTCCTGTCTCGCGGATGGCCCCGACGCGTGGTTCGCGGAGATCGTGATCGCTCTGGGCGGGCGCATCGAGGCCGTTATCCCAGCGGAGGGCTACCGTGCCGGGCTTCCTGGCGGCCACCACGCCACGTACGACGCCCTCCTGGGACAGGCAGTGGAGATTCACCGGACCGGCTTGCTGGATTCATGCCCGGAGGCACATATGGCGGGCAGCGAGATGCTCGTGGGCATGGTCGACCGGGCGCTCGCCGTATGGGACGGAAAACCGGCCAGGGGCCATGGCGGGACGGCCGACGTGGTGGCGTACGCCCGGCGGGTGGGCGTGCCGGTCGAGGTCATCTGGCCGGTGGGTGCCACGCGGGGTTAGCGCGCCCGGCCTCGCGTACGTTCTGCCCCGCACGTATCGCCGTGTACGACCGTCATCCCGCACTCGCCAGCGAAAGCTTCGCCGCAAATCCGAGGAACGCCGCCCCCGCCCCCGCCGACAGCCCCGCCGTCAGGCGCTTGCGGCGGCGGAAGGTGGCGGCGAGGTAGGTGCCGGTGAAGATGAGGAGGGAGAGGTAGGTGAGGCTGAAGAGTTGGGCCCAGGCGCCGAGGGTGAGGAAGGAGAGGACGGGGTGGGCGTAGTGCGGGTCGACGAACTGGACGAAGAAGGAGATGAAGAAGAGGATCGCCTTCGGGTTGAGGAGGCTGATCACCAGGGCGCGGCGGTACGGGCGTTCCTGGGCGGGCTGGGCGCCGTCCGTGGTCTTCTTGCGGAGGGACTTCGCGGTCTCCCGGTTGCGCCCCAGTGACCACGCGCCGCGCAGCATCCCGACCGCGAGCCAGGTCAGGTAGCCCGCGCCGGCGAATTTGACGATCGTGAAGAGGACCGGGCTGGCCTGGAGGAGTGAGGCCACGCCGCCCGCGGACAGCGTCATGAGCACGGTGTCGCCGCACAGTACGCCGGCCGCCGCGCGGTAGGCGACGCGCGGGCCGCGGCGGGCGGCCACGGAGACGACGTACAGCGAGTTCGGGCCCGGCAGCAGAATGATGAGCGCGAGGCCCGCCAGGTAGGTTGGAAGGTCGGTTATCCCCAGCATGGCGGCAGGATGCCACTCGTGTCCCGTGCGTCCCACAGGTTTCCGGTATACGGACTTGCACCTCACGTGGCGTGAGGACTCATCGTGGAGTGCGTACCGAGAGGGATGGAGGGCGGGATGGCGGGCTATTCGGTGGGGCAGGTCGCTGGGTTTGCCGGTGTGACGGTGCGCACATTGCACCATTACGACGAGATCGGGCTGCTGGTGCCGGGGGAGCGCAACCACGCGGGCCACCGGCGCTACGGCGACGCCGATCTCGACCGGCTCCAGCAGATCATGTTCTACCGGGAGCTCGGCTTCCCGCTCGACGAGGTGGCGGCCCTCCTGGACGATCCGGACGCCGACCCGCAGGAGCATCTGCGGCGGCAGCACGAATTGCTGAGTGCGCGGATCGGCAAGCTCCAGGCGATGGCCGCCGCCGTCGAACACGCGATGGAGGCACGCAAGATGGGCGTCAATCTGACCCCGGAGGAGAAGTTCGAGGTGTTCGGGGACTTCGACCCGGACGAGTACGTCGACGAGGTGCGCGAGCGCTGGGGGGACACCGATGCGTACAAGGAGTCGCAGCGGCGGACGGCCTCGTACACCAAGGAGGACTGGAAGCGGCTGACGGAGGAGTTCGACGCCGTGCACCGCAAGATGGCCGGGGCGATGGAGCGCGGGCTGCCCGCCGACTCGGCCGAGGCGATGGACGTGGCCGAGGAGCACCGCCGGTTCATCTCGTCCGGGTACTACGACTGCTCGTACGAGATGCACACCTGTCTCGGCGAGATGTACGTCGCGGACGAGCGTTTCACCGCCACCTATGAGGCGATCCGGCCCGGTCTGGCCGTCTACCTGCGCGACGCGATGCTGGCCAACGCGGTCCGCAACAGCTGAGTCCGTACGGGCAAGGGGTGCGCGCCCCCTCGCCCGTACGGCCGTGCGGCGGGTTCCTCGGGCGGCCTTGTCAGGCGCCCTTCGGGGCGATGACGACGGCGGTGCCGTACGCGCAGACCTCCGTGCCCACGTCCGCCGCCTCCGTCACGTCGAAGCGGAACATCAGCACGGCGTTCGCGCCGCGTGCCCGCGCCTGTTCCACCAGCCGTTCCATGGCCTGGTTACGGGTCTCCACCAGCGTCTTCGTCAGGCCCTTCAGCTCGCCGCCGATCATCGACTTTAGCCCGGCCCCGATCTGGCTGCCCAGGTGGCGGGAGCGGACCGTCAGGCCGAAGACCTCGCCGATGACCCGCTGCACCTCGTATCCGGGTACGTCGTTGGTCGTCACCACCAGCACGTCGGCCTGCGCGGCCTGGCCGCCACCGAACTCCTCGATGCCCATCGTGTGTCCTGTCCCTCCGTGCGGTGAGCCGCCCGGCGGGCGGGCTCCTGGAGGGGAGCGTCTCATGGGGGAAGAGTGGAGGCGGGGGATCCGGCGGGCCGTGCCGAGGGGTGGTGAGGGCCGTAGGGGGCGGCTGGAACCACGTCCCGTCGTCCGGCGTTGATAGCTTTGGGCCGCACACTGCGCCTGCATCCCCGTCGTACCGCACGATCCGGCGCCCTCGACCCAGGAGCCTTCACCCCGTGAATACTCTCGCGCTCGGCCCCCAGTGGCTGGACCCGGACTACCTGATCGGCACGTTCGGGCTGATCGGCGTGCTGATCATCGTCTTCGCGGAGTCCGGCCTGCTGATCGGCTTCTTCCTGCCGGGCGACTCGCTCCTGTTCACCACCGGCCTGCTGGTGACGACCGACAAGCTGGACAAGCCGCTGTGGCTGGTGTGCCTGCTGATCGTGCTGGCGGCGGTCCTCGGTGACCAGGCCGGTTATCTCTTCGGCCGCAAGGTCGGGCCGTCGCTCTTCAAGCGCCCGGACTCCAAGCTGTTCAAGCAGGAGAACGTGGAGAAGGCGCACGAGTTCTTCGAGAAGCACGGACCGAAGTCGCTGATCCTGGCCCGTTTCGTGCCGATCGTACGGACCTTCACGCCCATCATCGCGGGCGTGAGCAAGATGAACTACCGCTCGTTCATCACCTTCAACGTCATCGGCGGCACCCTGTGGGGCGCGGGTGTCACTCTGCTCGGCGCCTCCCTGGGCAACATCGAGTTCGTCCACAAGCACATCGAGCTGATCCTTGTCGCGATCGTGCTGATCTCGGTCGTCCCGATCGCCATCGAGTACCTGCGCGCCCGCGGCAAGAGCAAGAAGGCCGCGGCTCAGGAGTCGTACGGCCCGGCGGGCGCCGTCCAGCCGCCCCGCCAGCCCGGCAACGACGGCCGCCGCGGCCGGCACGCCAAACGCTGAGCACCCAGCACCCAGCACCCGGACACCCGGCATTCAGCACCCAGCGCTGAGCCCGATCGGCGGTACCGCCGGTGTGCGCGCTACGGGATTCTGTGTACGGCGGTGCCGGTGACCTGCGCACACGGGGTGCCGGTGGCCGCCGCGCGACGCCACTGATGACCGCCGGGCCGGGATTCACGGGTTTCCCCTGAGACGCAGGGGACACTCGCAGCTCATATGAACCTCAGTAAGGGCCCCGCCACGCGCGCCCCTGCCGACCATCAGGCATCGTGTCCTTGACGGTCGGCAGGAGGCGTACGAGGAGCGAAGAGACGTGGCGTCGGACGCACAGCGGGGCCAGCGCGGAACCAACGGCACGAACGGGAAGAACAGCGTGAACGGCGTCAAAGGTGCACACGGCGCCAGTAACGGTACGAACGGCGGAGCGGATCAGTCCGAGGAGCGCAAACTCCAGTCGGACGAGGCGCGCAGCGCCTTCACCCCGCCGCCCGGCATGCCGTACCCGCAGACCCCCGAGGAGGAGCACCCCACCTCCGAGTTCGCCCTGCCCGAGGGGCTGAAGGCCGAGGCGCCGGCCGAACCGGAGGGGTCCGCCTTCACCCCGCCCGCCGGCACCGGCAGTACCACCGGCCAGCAGCAGCTGCCCGACCGGACCCCGGCTGGCTGGCCCGCCTTCACCCCGCCGCACGGTATCCCCGTCATCAGCCTGACCAAGCAGACGCCCTGGCAGGACCGGATGCGCACCATGCTGCGGATGCCGGTCGGCGAGCGGCCCGTCCCCGAGCGGGCGGAGCGCGCCGAGGAGAGCGGACCCGCCGTACCGCGCGTGCTGGACCTGACGCTGCGTATCGGCGAGATCCTGCTGGCGGGCGGCGAGGGCGCGGAGGACGTGGAAGCCGCGATGTTCGGCGTCGCGCACGCCTACGGGCTGGAGCGGGTCGAGCCCACCGTCACCTTCACGCTGCTGTCGATCTCCTACCAGCCGTCGCTGGTCGACGACCCGGTGACGGCCAGCCGTACGGTACGGCGGCGCGGCGTGGACTACACCCGGCTCTCCGCGGTCTTCCGCCTCGTCGACGACATCACCTCCGAGGGCATCACCCTGGAGGAGGCGTACCGCGGCCTGGCCGAGATACGCCGTAACCGGCACCCCTACCCGAGCTGGGCACTCACCCTCGCCTCCGGGCTGCTGTCCGGCGCCGCGAGCATGCTGGTCGGGGGCGGGATGATCGTCTTCATCGCGGCGGCGATCGGCTCGATGCTCGGCGACCGGCTGGCCTGGCTGGCGTCCAGCCGCGGGCTGCCGGAGTTCTACCAGTTCGTGGTCGCGGCCATGCCGCCGGCCGCCATAGGGGTCGCCCTGAGCTTCTCGCACGTCGCCGTCCAGGCGTCCGCGGTGATCACCGGTGGGCTGTTCGCGCTGATCCCGGGACGGGCGCTGGTGGCCGCCGTACAGGACGGCCTGACGGGGTATTACATCACCGCGTCGGCACGCCTGCTGGAAGTCGGCTACCTCATCGTCGGCATCGTCATCGGCGTGCTCGCCGCGCTCTACATCGGGCTCCAGCTCAACCCGGAGTATCTCTATCCGGCGGCCGGATTCGCGCTGTTCAACGATCCGCCGGTGCAGATCGTGGCCGCGATGCTGCTGGCCCTGGCCTTCTGCGTACTGCTGCAGCAGGAACGTCACACCGTCCTGTTCGCCACGCTCAACGGCGGGGTCGCCTGGGTCGTGTACGGCGCGCTCGCCAACGTCAGCAACATGAACGCGGTGCCCGCCACGGCCATCGCGGCCGGCATCGTCGGCCTCTTCGGCCAGCTCCTGAGCCGCTACCGGTACGCTTCCGCGCTGCCGTACGTGACGGCCGCGATCGGGCCGCTGCTGCCCGGTAGCGCCACCTACTTCGGCCTGCTCAACTTCGCCCAGGGCGACATCGGCCCCGGCGTCTCGTCCCTCATCAAGGCCGCCTCCCTGGCCCTGGCCATCGCCGTCGGCGTGAACCTCGGAGGCGAGATCGCCCGCCTCTTCATGAGGGCCCCTGGCGCGACTCAGGAAGAGCCGGGCGAACGGCGCGCGGCGAAGCGGACGCGAGGCTTCTGACGGAAGGCCGCGCACCGGCGGCCCTGCCGAGCCGTGTCACGACGACGGGCGGCACCCCAAGCAGGGGTGCCGCCCGTTCGCGTACGGTCAAAAATCCCGTCAGTGGTGGGCGCCGCCCTGCGCCTCCAGGCGCTTGAAGGACGCCTCGATCTCGGCCTCGGCCTCGGCGCGGCCGACCCAGTCCGCGCCTTCGACGGACTTGCCGGGCTCCAGGTCCTTGTACACCTCGAAGAAGTGCTGGATCTCCAGGCGGTCGAACTCCGACACGTGGTGGATGTCGCGCAGGTGCTCCACGCGCGGGTCGGACGCCGGGACGCACAGCAGCTTGTCGTCGCCGCCGGCCTCGTCGGTCATCCGGAACATGCCGATGGCGCGGCACTTGATCAGGCATCCGGGGAACGTCGGCTCGTCCAGGATGACCAGCGCGTCCAGCGGGTCGCCGTCCTCGCCGAGGGTGTTCTCGACGAAGCCGTAGTCGGCCGGGTAGCTGGTCGAGGTGAAGAGTCGACGGTCCAGGCGGATCCGTCCGGTCTCGTGGTCCACCTCGTACTTGTTCCGCGAACCCTTCGGGATCTCGATGGTGACGTCGAACTCCACGGGTGGCTCCTCCATGATCAACACATACGTCTGGTGATTAAGTGTCCCCCACGCAGGTGTGTGGTGGCGAAAGGGGCTGGTCCTAGGTGCCGGAGACCAGGTCGTGGCAGGTCAGGTGGCAGGCCGCGCAGCGGTTGGCGCAACGTTCCGCCAGGACGGCGGCGGGTTCGGCGCGGTCGGCGGGTTCCGCCGCCGTGTCCATGACCCGTTCGGCGGGCGGCTCGGCGCGTACGGCCTACCGGTCCGCCACGGATTCCGCCCGTACCGCCTGGTGGTCCGCCTCCAAGCAGCAGCGGCAGACCGTACGGCTGACGGCCAGCTCCACCGTTCTGGGCCTGCTGGTGGCGGCCGGAACGGCGGTGGCGGCCGGTCCGTGGGACTCCGGTCAGCGTACGGCCGAGCGTGCCCGCGCCGCGGCGCCCGGCGGTACGCGTGGCGAGCATCACGTTCCGGGCGGCGGCGCTCGCAAGCCCAGCGCGCCGCCCGTCCTGGCCGCCCTCGGCAACCCCGCGCACGGCGCCGCGCCCGCGCCCAGTGGCGAGGGCATCAAGAACGCCCTCGCGCCGCTCATGAAGGACCCGGCGCTCGGCTCGCTGCGTACCGCCTCCGTCGTGGACGCCGCGACCGGCCGTGAACTCTTCGGCGTCGAACCGGCCCGTAACGCCACCCCCGCCTCCACGGTCAAGCTCGCCACCGCCACCGCCGCGCTGTCCGCGCTCGGCCCCGAGCACCGCATCGACACCACCGTCGTCGAGAACGCCGGCGGGATCGTCCTGGTCGGCGGCGGCGACCCCACCCTCACCGCCCGCGCCCCGGAGCAGGACGCCCAGGACCAGCCCGCCAGCCTGCGCGCGCTGGCCGACGACACGGCCCGCGCGCTCAAGAAGCACGGTGCGGACACGGTCCGGCTCGGTTACGACACCTCGGCGTATACGGGCCCGCTCCTCCACCCCATAAGTCCCAACGAGAACATCGCCCCCGTCAGCCCCCTCATGGCCGACGAGGGACGCCTCGACGACACCCGCTCCGGACCGGCACCCCGCGACGGCGACCCGGCCGCCTCCGCGGCCCGTACCTTCGCCACGCTGCTCACCGAACGAGGCGTCACGGTCGAAGGCACTCCGGCCAAGACCACGGCCCCCGCCAAGGCCCGCCGCCTCGCCACCACCCGCTCCCTGCCGCTCTCCGGCCTCGTCGAGCGGATGCTGACCCACAGCGACAACGACATCGCCGAGGCGCTGGCCCGCCAGACGGCCCTGGCCACCGGGGAACCGGCCGGCTTCGAAGGCGCGGGCAGGGCCGTGCACAAGACGCTGGCGAAGCTGAAACTGCCGCTGACCGACGCCGTCTTCGAGGACGGCAGCGGCCTGGACCGCGACGACAAGGTCTCGGCGGCCCTGCTCTCCCGCCTGCTCGTCCTGGCGACCTCCGCCGACCACCCCGAACTCCGCTCCATCGCCACCGGCCTGCCGGTCGCCGGCTTCACCGGCACCCTCAGCAGCCGCTACGCGGACGAAAAGGCCGGCGCGGGCACCGTACGGGCCAAGACCGGCACCCTCACCGGCGTGAACACCCTGGCCGGCACGGTCGTCGACACCGACGGCCGCCTCCTGGCCTTCGCCTTCATGACCAACAACACCACCGACCCCCAGGCCGCCCAACAAGCCCTGGACCACCTGGCATCCACCGTGGCCAACTGCGGCTGCCGTTAAGCCTCCAACCCACCAGCACCACACCACCCACACCAGCTTCCACCAACCCTCCTTCCCCACCCTTCCCACGGAAGGGGACGGGCCGGAGCGGCCTGCCGCGCAGGCCCGTCCCCGAACCAGACCGCCCCGCGCAGCGGCCACCGCCCGCCGCAGGCACAACGGACCCGCAGCCATATGCGAACCGTCACCGCGGTCCGGGAAACCGCGCCCGAAGGGCGCCGCGCTACCCCAAGCGGATGCGCCCACGTACCGTGAACCCATGACGAGCATCGGTGGTGTGGAGATGGTCGACTGGAACCTCGCGGTAGCGACCGCGACCCGGTTCGTACGGCCGGGGCCAGAGGTGAGCCGGGACGAGGCGCGGGCGATCGTCGCCGAGTTGCGGCGGCACGCGAAGTCCTCCGAGGAGCATGTGCGGGCGTTCACCCGCATGGTGCAACCGGAGACGGAGGGGGAGCAGGCACAGCAGGGGCACGACACCCCGGTGCTGGTGGTGGACCGGCCGGGCTGGATCAAGGCGAACGTGGCCGGTTTCCGGGCGCTGCTCAAACCGCTGCTCCAGAAGATGGAGGAGCGGCGTTCCTCCGTGCCGGGCGGCGCGGTGCTGGGGGCCGTCGGCGGCAAGGTGACCGGCGTGGAGCTGGGGATGCTGCTGTCGTTCCTGGCGTCGCGGGTCCTCGGCCAGTACGAGACCTTCGCGCCGGCCTCCCGTGACCTGCCGGCCGCGGCGCAGGGCGGCCGGCTGCTGCTCGTCGCGCCGAACATCGTGCACGTGGAGCGGGAGCTGGAGGTGGATCCGCACGACTTCCGTATGTGGGTCTGCCTGCACGAGGAGACGCACCGTACGCAGTTCACGGCCGTGCCCTGGCTGCGCGACCACATCGAGGGCGAGATCCAGTCCTTCCTCGGCGAGACCGAGATCGACCCGGGCACGTTGCTGGAGCGGCTGCGGGAGGCCGCCCAGTCGCTGACCGGCGGCCGGCCGGAGGGCGAGGAGGGCGACGACGGGGGCCGCAGCTTCGTCGACCTGGTGCAGACCCCGGCGCAGCGGGAGATCCTGGCCCGGCTGACCGCGGTGATGTCGCTCCTGGAGGGCCACGCCGACTATGTGATGGACGGTGTCGGGCCGGACGTGGTGCCGTCCGTGGCGGAGATCCGGGAGAAGTTCCAGAAGCGGCGGGCCAGCGGCGCGGGCCGCCTGGACCAGGCACTGCGCAAGCTGCTGGGGCTGGACGCGAAGCTGCGGCAGTACCGGGACGGCGAGCGGTTCGTGCGGGCGGTGGTGGACGAGGTCGGCATGGACGGCTTCAACCGGGTGTGGACGTCGCCGAACACGCTGCCGACGAAACAGGAGATCGCCAAACCGGCGGACTGGGTCGCGCGGGTGCACCGCTAGGGGGCGGAGCCCGGTGGGGCGGAGTTGTGAGCCGGGCGCACCGCGAGGCAGGTGAACGCTCCCCTCAATCACTCTTCTGAGGGACCGTGACCGCAGGATGGGCGTGCAATGCTCGGGGAACAGCTCGTCTCTGTCACCATCTAGGCACTCTGTGTGACGAAAAGCCGTAGACGGCCCGAGGCCCCCCAGCTGACGATTGGAAACGGACATGGGTCCCCATCCAGCGGTCGCCGCGATACGCGTGGCGGTCCGCCGCGTACTTCACGACGTACTGAACCACCACTCCTCGCACTCCCCGGCCGCTGCGTCCCCCGCGCACCAGCCGGTCCCCGCGGGCCCCGCACGATCCGCCGGGGCGCCGCCGGTGTCCGCCGCGGCGGACGGGCCCCCGCTGGTGCTCGTCGCGTGCTCCGGCGGCGCCGACTCCATGGCACTCGCCTCCGCACTGGCCTTCGAGGCGCCCCGGCTGGGCGTACGGGCCGGCGGCATCACCGTCGACCACGGCCTGCAGGACGGCTCCGACGTCCGCGCCGCCGAGGTCGTCCTGCGGATGCGCTCCCTCGGTCTGGACCCGGTCGACGCGGTGGCCGTCGAGGTGGGCCGGGCCGGCGGGCCCGAGGCCGCCGCCCGGGACGCCCGCTACGCCGCCCTGGACGCCGCCGCCGAACGGCACGGCGCCGCCGCCGTCCTCCTCGGCCACACCCGTGACGACCAGGCAGAGACGGTCCTGCTGGGGCTCGCCCGTGGTTCCGGCACCCGTTCGCTGTCCGGCATGGCGGCGAAGACCGGCCGCGGCGGCCGCTACCGCCGCCCGTTCCTGGAGGTCGACCGGCAGACCGCCCGCAAGGCGTGTCTGATCCAGTCGCTGCCCGTGTGGGAGGACCCGCACAACACCGACCCGCTCTACACCCGCTCCCGGTTGCGCCACGAGGGCCTGCCCGCGCTGGAGAAGGCGCTCGGCAAGGGCGTCGTGGAGGCCCTGGCCCGTACGGCGCAGCTCTCCCGTGACGACGCCGACGCCCTGGACTCCTGGGCCGCCGAGGCCGAGCGCACGGTCCTGGACGAGCGCGGCACCCTCGACGTCACCCGGCTGTACGCGCTGCCCGCGGCCGTCCGCCGCCGGGTGCTGCGCCGGGCCGCCATCGCGGCGGGCGCTCCGGCCGGTTCGCTCTTCGCCCGGCACATCGAGGAAGTGGACCGGCTGATCACCGGCTGGCGGGGTCAGGGGACCGTCAACCTCCCCGGGCGGGTGGGTGTGCGACGGCAGGGTGGCAGACTGGTGATCCGGCAGGGCTGAGCCGCAGGACACCGAAGGGCACCGCCCCGCTTCACGAGTCTCACGACACCGAACCGAGCGAGAGTGGCACGGGTGGACGACAAGGACATGGGTTCCGACCTTCAGTCGGTGCTCATCAGCAAGGAAGAGATCGACGCGAAGCTGGCAGAGCTGGCCGCGAAGATCGACGCGGAGTACGCGGGCAAGGACCTGCTCCTCGTCGGCGTACTCAAGGGCGCCGTGATGGTCATGGCGGACCTGGCCCGCGCACTGTCCACCCCCGTCACGATGGACTGGATGGCCGTGTCGTCGTACGGCGCGGGCACCCAGTCCTCCGGAGTGGTGCGCATCCTCAAGGACCTCGACACCGACATCAAGGGCAAGCACGTCCTGATCGTCGAGGACATCATCGACTCCGGCCTGACGCTGTCCTGGCTGCTGTCGAACCTCGGCTCGCGTGAGCCCGCCAGCCTGGAGGTCTGCACGCTGCTGCGCAAGCCCGACGCGGCGAAGGTCGCCATCGACGTGAAGTGGATCGGCTTCGACATCCCCAACGAGTTCGTCGTGGGCTATGGCCTGGACTTCGCGGAGAAGTACCGCAACCTGCCGTTCGTGGGCACGCTCGCGCCGCACGTCTACGGCGGCTGAGCGGCGCCGGCCCGTCCGGCCGCACCCGGTGCGGCCGGGGCCCGGGACCGACCGGAGTCCGGCGGCGGGAACCCCGTGGGGTCCCCCGCCGTTGGAGCAGGGAGAACGGCATCCGAAGCTGCATTGTTAACCGTGGGCGGCGTCGTCGGGTGACAATGCTGGGGTACCGTCCGAAGGTCAGTCTTTTTTCGGGCCAGTAATACACCGTACGCACGACCAGCCCTCCACAGGGCTGTTGTGCCTCACTGTGGCAGGAGGGACGGGGCCTAGACGGCTCCGTATGGATGGACGTGAAGCGATACTTCCGTGGGCCGGTCATGTGGATCGTGCTGGCCGTCCTCGCCGTGGTCGTGTTGATGCAGGTCGTCGGCTCGTCCGGCGGCTACAAGACGGTGGACACCGGTCAGGTCGTCAAGGCGATCACTGACAACAAGGTGAAATCCGCCGAGCTGACGACCGGCGACGAGAACAAGATCAAGGTCGAGCTGTCCGGCGACAACAAGGTCGACGGCTCCAACAAGCTGCAGGCGAGCTACATCGGCGACCAGGGCGTCGACCTGGCCAAGAACCTGCAGGCCAAGTACCAGACCGGCGAGATCAAGGACGGTTACACCGTCTCCCCGTCGAAGCAGAACCCGTTCGTCGGCGTACTGCTCTCGCTGCTGCCGTTCGTGCTGATCGTCGTGGTCTTCCTGTTCCTGATGAATCAGATGCAGGGCGGCGGCTCCCGGGTCATGAACTTCGGGAAGTCCAAGGCCAAGCTGATCACCAAGGACACGCCGAAGACGACGTTCTCGGACGTCGCGGGGTCGGACGAGGCCGTCGAGGAGCTCCACGAGATCAAGGAGTTCCTCCAGGAGCCGGCCAAGTTCCAGGCCGTCGGCGCCAAGATTCCCAAGGGTGTGCTGCTGTACGGCCCGCCCGGTACGGGCAAGACGCTGCTCGCGCGCGCCGTGGCCGGCGAGGCGGGCGTCCCGTTCTACTCGATCTCCGGTTCCGACTTCGTCGAAATGTTCGTCGGTGTCGGTGCCTCCCGGGTCCGTGACCTGTTCGAGCAGGCCAAGGCGAACGCCCCGGCGATCGTCTTCGTCGACGAGATCGACGCCGTCGGCCGGCACCGCGGCGCGGGCCTCGGCGGCGGTCACGACGAGCGTGAGCAGACGCTGAACCAGCTCCTCGTCGAGATGGACGGCTTCGACGTCAAGGGCGGCGTCATCCTGATCGCCGCCACGAACCGCCCGGACATCCTGGACCCGGCGCTGCTGCGCCCCGGCCGCTTCGACCGGCAGATCGCCGTCGACCGTCCGGACATGCAGGGCCGCCTGGAGATCCTCAAGGTCCACCAGAAGGGCAAGCCGGTCGCGCCGGACGTCGACCTGTCGGCCGTCGCCAAGCGCACCCCCGGCTTCACCGGTGCCGACCTGTCGAACGTGCTGAACGAGGCCGCCCTGCTGACGGCCCGCAGTGACGCCAAGCTGATCGACAACAAGTTCCTGGACGAGGCGATCGACCGCGTGGTGGCCGGGCCGCAGAAGCGGACCCGCATCATGTCCGAGAAGGAGAAGAAGATCACCGCGTACCACGAGGGCGGACACGCCCTGGTCGCGGCGGCTTCCCCGAACTCCGATCCGGTCCACAAGATCACGATCTTGTCCCGCGGGCGGGCCCTGGGTTACACCATGGTGCTGCCGGAGGAGGACAAGTACTCGACCACGCGCAACGAGATGCTCGACCAGCTGGCGTACATGCTCGGTGGCCGGGCGGCGGAGGAACTGGTCTTCCACGACCCGACCACCGGCGCCGCGAACGACATCGAGAAGGCGACCGCGACGGCCCGTGCCATGGTCACGCAGTACGGCATGACCGAGCGGCTCGGCGCGATCAAGTTCGGCTCCGACAATGCCGAGCCGTTCCTCGGCCGTGAGATGGGTCACCAGCGCGACTACTCCGAAGAGGTCGCCGCGCTGGTCGACGAAGAGGTCAAGAAGCTCATCGAGACCGCGCACAACGAGGCGTGGGAGATCCTGGTCGAAAACCGCGACGTCCTCGACAACCTGGTTCTGCAGCTCCTGGAGAAGGAGACGCTGAACAAGGAAGAGGTCGCCGAGGTCTTCAAGCACATCGTCAAGCGCCCGGCCCGCCCCGCGTGGACCGGCTCCTCGCGGCGTACGCCGTCGACGCGCCCGCCGGTGCTGTCCCCGAAGGAGCTCGCGCCGGCCAACGGCGCGGCCCCCTCGACGCCGGCCGTCTCGACGGAGAAGGCCGAGGCCCCCGAGGACCAGAACCCCGAGGGCTGACCGCTCGGCAGCGGTGAAACGCGAGAACCGGGCCCGTACGGAAGCTTCCGTACGGGCCCGGTTTTTCCGTGGCGGGGTGGCCCGGTTTGCCGGATTCGTTACGGGATCCACACCGGCCCCGGAATGAATGCGGCGCCTCACGGGTTCTAGCCTGGACGTGTGGTACTCCGCGTGTGGAGCGGGCGCAACAGGAACGAGGCACGAGATGACCGATCCGGTGACGCTGGACGGCGACGGCAAGATCGGCGAGTTCGACGAGAAGCGCGCCGAGAACGCCGTACGCGAACTGCTGATCGCTGTCGGTGAGGACCCGGACCGGGAGGGCCTCCTGGAGACGCCGGCCCGGGTGGCGCGGGCCTACAAGGAGATCCTGGCCGGGCTGCGGCAGGAGCCCGAGGACGTCCTGACGACCACCTTCGACCTCGGCCACGACGAGATGGTGCTGGTCAAGGACATCGAGATCGTCTCGCTGTGCGAGCACCACCTGCTGCCCTTCCACGGCGTCGCGCACGTCGGCTACATCCCGGCGGACAGCGGCAAGATCACCGGGCTGTCCAAGCTGGCCCGCCTGGTCGAGGTCTTCGCCCGCCGCCCGCAGGTGCAGGAACGCCTCACCACGCAGATCGCGGACTCCCTGATGCGCATCCTGGAGGCCCGCGGCGCCATCGTGGTGATCGAGGCCGAGCACATGTGCATGTCGGTGCGCGGCATACGCAAGCCGGGCGCCAAGACGACCACCTCGGCCGTACGCGGCCAGCTGCGGGACTCCACGACCCGCTCCGAGGCGATGAGCCTGATACTGGCGCGCTGACGTCCTGCGGCGGCCTGGAGCGCCTGCCGGCGGGCCTGAGCCCGCCTGAGCCGTTTTGGGACGCCGTACGGAGCGGGCGGGGCCCGGTGGATGTCCACCGGGCCCCGCCCGCCCCCCCCCCCCCCCCCCCCCCCCCCCCCTCCCCCCCCCCCCCCCCTCCCCCCCCCCCCCTCCCCCCCCCCCCCCCCCCCCCCCGCTCCGTGCCTCGCCCCCTGGGGCGGAGTTCCGTCACGCCTTGAGGTGGCCGCCCATCCACTCCAAGGCGGCGGGTATCTCACGGCGCCAGGTGTTGAAGTTGTGGCCGCCGCTGTCGAGGATGATCGCCGCGATCCGGCCGGGGGACTTGGTCTGCTGGATGAACTTCAGCGTGTCCTTGTAGTTGGGCTCGCCCTGCTTGCTGGAGGTGACGAGGAGGTTCACCGGTGCCGCGGGCAGGTTCTGCTGCCTCCACAGCAGGTTGTTCTCCCGCTCCAGCTGCTTGCTGCCGCCGAACAGGTCGCCGGTCTCCGCGTCGTGGGCGGCCTTGTAATCGCCGGAGAGGGCCACGCCGGTGGAGAAGGTCTTCGGGTGGCGCATCGTCATCTTCAGGGCGCAGTAGCCGCCCGTGGAGTCGCCGATGATGCCCCAGTTCTTGGCGTCGGTGCCGACCCGGTAGTGGCTGGCTATGTCGTGCCGCACGTCGTGGGTGAAGAAGGTCTCGGCCTGCGGGCCGTTCGGGACGTCCACGCACTCCGTGTCCCGGCCCGGCACGACGGTCGGCCGCATCATGACCAGTATCGTCGGCTGGCTCTTGTTCTTGCGGACCAGGTCGTGCTGGGTCTGCGGGAAGTGCAGCTTCTTGTAGAGGGCCTGCGCGGTGCCCGGGTAGCCGGTCAGGACCACGGAGGCGGGGAAACGCTTCTTCGCGTACTTGGGCTGGAAGTACTGCGGCGGCAGGTAGACGAACGCCGGGCTGTTGATCTTGGATTTCTCGCCCTTGAGGACGACCTTGTCTATTCGGCCGCCCACGTGCGGCTTGGAACCGCCCGGCACCCCGACGTGCTCGCTGCCGAGCTTCTTCAGCTTGGTGCCGTCCGGGCCGGTCTCGTAATTCGTCACCACGCCCGGCTCCTGCTCCTTGCCGAACAGGTCCGCCCATGATGCGTAGAAACCGAACGAATTGTTCGCGAAGAGGCCGATCGAGGCGAAGATCGACAGCTGGGTCGCCAGCAGCAGACCGATGCGGCCGAGGACGGTGCGCCAGTTGTGCTTGGACAGGCGCGGCCAGAGCCAGATGGTGAGGACAAAGAGCGCTACCGCGAAAAGGACGGCCAGGAGCAGCACTTTTTTGCTGGTGAGACCCATGTGGTGCTTTCTTCCGGGCGGCCGGTCAGTCAGGCCGCAGGTGGAACCCCGAGCCCTGAAACGCCGTCATACAGGGCGCAAAAGTCCAGATGCTGCGACTAAGACTCGCACGTTCTCTCGACCGGGGCGACGGGAAAGTAATGTCTGACAGGCTAGATGGCGAAAAGTCCGGGACGGTTGCGTGGCGTCCGCCACGCTGGCTGCGCGGCCCCCGCCCGGAAAAGGTGCCGCCACTGGTGGGGACGGCCGGAGCGGTCGTCGGACTGCTGAACCTGGTGGCCGGGCTGTTTCCCCGCTTCCGGCACAGCAGGCTCCATGCCCTGGCGGAGGTCCTGCCGGGCGCCGTGAGCGCGCTGGCAGCGGCCTCCTCCATCGTCGTCGGCATCCTGCTGCTGATGCTCGCCCACGGGCTCAAACGGCGTAAGCGCCGGGCCTGGGTGGCGGCCGTGTCGCTGCTGCCCGTGGGCATCGCGGCGCAGCTCGTCTACCGTCACTCCATCGTGGGCGCGGCGCTTTCGCTGGCCCTGCTGGCCTTCCTGGTGTGGCACCGGCGCGCCTTCGAGGCGCTGCCCGACCCGCGCAGCCGGGTGAAGGCCCTGCTGAACTTCGTCGCCCTCGGCGGCATCAGCTTCGGCCTCGGCCTGGTCATCGTGAACTCCCACCCGCACCGGATCATCGGTGACCCGTCGGTGTGGGAACGGTTCAAACACGTCATGTGGGGACTCTTCGGATTCGAGGGCCCGGTCCGGTACGCGAACAATGTCGATTACACCGTCGGCTACTCACTCGGCGCACTCGGCCTGCTGACCGTCGCCACCACCGCCTACCTGGCCTTCCGCCCCGAGCACCCGGCCGCCCGGCTCACCGACCAGGACGAGGAGCAACTGCGCGAGCTGCTCGCCAGGCACGGCGGCCGCGACTCCCTCGGCTACTTCGCGCTCCGCCGCGACAAGGGCGTGGTCTTCTCGCCGACCGGCAAGGCCGCCGTCTGCTACCGGGTCATATCGGGCGTGATGCTCGCCAGCGGTGACCCGATCGGCGACGTGGAGGCCTGGCCGGGCGCCATCGAGCGCTTCATGGAAGAGGCCAGGGCGCACTCCTGGACCCCGGCCGTCACCGGCTGCAGCGAGACCGGCGGCCAGGTCTGGACCCGCGAGACCGGCATGGACGCGCTGGAGCTGGGCGACGAGGCGATCGTCGACGTGGCGGACTTCACCCTCACCGGTCGCTCGATGCGCAACGTACGGCAGATGGTCAAGCGCATCGAGCGCAACGGGTACGAGACCCGGGTACGGCGGGTGCGGGACCTGGAGCCGGAGGAGCTGGCGCGCGTCCAGAAGGCCGCCGACGCCTGGCGTGACACCGACACCGAGCGCGGCTTCTCCATGGCGCTGGGCCGGATCGACGCCGAGCGGGACGGCGACGCGGTGATCGCCACCGCCCACCTGGCGCCGGCCGAGGGCGAGGAGCCGGGCCCGTTCGGCGACCTGAAGGCGATGCAGCACTACGTGCCGTGGGGCAAGGACGGCATCTCGCTGGAGCTGATGCGCCGCGACCGCTCCGCCGACCCCGGCATGAACGAGCTGCTGATCGTCGCCTCCCTGCAGGCCGCCCCCGACCTGAAGATCAAGCAGGTGTCGCTGAACTTCGCGGTCTTCCGCTCCTCCCTGGAGCGCGGCGAGAAGCTGGGCGCGGGCCCGGTCATCCGGATCTGGCGCGGCATGCTGATCTTCCTGTCCCGCTGGTACCAGATCGAGTCGCTGTACAAGTTCAACGACAAGTTCCGCCCGCGCTGGGAGCCGCGCTTCGTGGTCTTCCGCAACAGCCGGGACATCCCCCGCATCGGCCTGGCCGCACTCCAGGCCGAGGGCTACCTGGAGCTGGGCCTGCCCCGAGCGCTGCGCCGCAGGAAGGCCGCCGAGCCGCGGCCGTGCGCACACACCCCGGCCCCGATCGGCGCGGAACAGGTCGAACCGGCGGCGTAGCGACGCTCCGTTCCCGGTGCGTCGTCCGCCCCTCCCGGGGGTGGGCGGCGCCCGTACCGCAGACGCCTAGGGTGGGGACATGAGTACCTTGCGCGGCCGGGTGGCCGGACTTCCGGACTGGGGCCGCTGCGCGGTGATGGGCGTGGTGAACGTGACGCCCGATTCGTTCTCCGACGGCGGGCAGTGGTTCGACACCGAGCTGGCCGTCAAGCACGGCCTGGACCTGGTGGCGCAGGGCGCCGACCTGGTGGACGTGGGCGGCGAGTCGACGCGTCCGGGCGCTGCCCGGGTGGACGAGGCGGAGGAGCTGCGCCGGGTCGTGCCCGTCGTACGGGAGCTGTGCGCCGCCGGCGCGACGGTGTCGGTGGACACCATGCGCGCCTCGGTGGCCGAGCAGGCCGTGGCGGCCGGCGCGCGGCTGGTCAACGACGTCAGCGCGGGCGCCGCCGACCCGGCGATGGTGCCGGTGGTCGCGGCGGCCGGGGTGCCCTTCGTGGTCATGCACTGGCGCGGCCGGTCCATCGACATGAACAACCGGGCCGTGTACGGGGACGTCGTCACGGAGGTGCTCGGCGAGCTGCGCCAGAGCCTGGACCGGGCGGTCGGCGGCGGCATCGACCCCGAGCGCATCGTCGTGGACCCCGGGCTGGGCTTCGCCAAGGAGGCCGGGCACGACCTGGCGCTGATCGCGCACCTGGCGCGGCTGCGGGAACTGGGCCGTCCGCTGCTGGTGGCCGCTTCGCGCAAACGTTTCCTGGGCAGGGTGCTGGCAGGGGACGCGCAGGCCGCTCCGCCGCCCGCCCGTGAGCGGGACGCGGCGACGGCCGCGGTGTCGGCGATCGTCGCGCGGGAGGGAGCCTGGGCGGTGCGGGTGCACGAGGTGCGCGCGAGCGCGGACGCGGTACGGGTGGCCCGGGCCGTGGAAGGCGCGGCGCCGAAGACGGACGGGACGAGTGTGACGGGCGCCGCTGGTGCGGCGGACGCGACGGGAGCGGTGTGAGTCCACGTACCGACATCGAGCTGGTCGAGCAGGCGAACACCGACCTGTACGAGGCCATGGAGCGCGGCGACCACGCGGCCATGTCCGAGATGTGGATGGACGGCCAGGTGAGCGTGGTGCACCCGGGCTGGCCGGTGCTGCGCGGGCGCGGCGAGGTGCTGCGCTCGTACGCCCTGATCATGGCGAACACCGAGTACATCCAGTTCTTCCTGACGGATGTGGAGATCGACGTCCTCGGGGACACCGCGCTGGTCACCTGCACCGAGAACATCCTCAGCGGCGGGCCCGCCGAGGACGACGGTTCGGTCGGGCCGCTGATCGGCCAGCTGGTCGTCGCGACCAACGTCTTCCGGCGTACGGAGGAGGGCTGGCGGGTCTGGTCGCACCACGGCTCTCCCGTGCTGGCTGACCAGGACGACGACGGGGACGGTGACGCCGGCGAAGCCGGTGACGAGGACGGGCCGGGCGCCGGAGGCGTGGGCGGCGGAGTCTGAACGTGAAGCTCGCGTGAAGTCTTCGGGAGATTCCGCGGGCGGCGTGTGAGCGGCCGGTGGACGTGTGGTGACCGCCGCCAGGTCGGTGGCCTGCGGGGACGCCCCGGGGCGCGTCAGCGGGAAGCGTCAGCGAGGTCGACTCCGGCGCACCCGTTCGAGCCAAGTGCGGTACGGGTAGGGGTGGAACCGCAGGTCCGCGGGTAGTGGCCGCGCGGACACCGGCTCCGAGCGCCCCGGCGGAGCCGCCTAGCAGCCGTACGGGGGCCTTGTCCATGGCCCCCGTGGGCACGTGCTGTCGGTGCTCGCAGGTAGATTCGATGATGGGGCGGCGTGCCGGAGGAGTTCCTGGTTCCCGCCCGCAATTCCGACGATCAGTGGTACCAGAGGTGCCAATGGGACCAGTGGGAGTGTGATTCGCGTGGATCGTGTCGCGCTGCGTGGGCTGAAGGCCCGAGGGCACCACGGGGTCTTCCCCCGGGAACGCGAAGAGGGCCAGACCTTCATCGTGGACCTGGTGCTGGGCCTGGACACCCGCCCGGCGGCGGCGACCGACGACCTCGCGAAGACCGTGCATTACGGCGTCGTGGCGGAGGAGGTCGTGGCCGTCGTCGAGGGCGAGCCCGTCGACCTCATCGAGACGCTCGCGGAGCGCATCGCCGGCCAGTGCCTCAAGCATGAGGGGGTGCAGGAGGTGGAGGTGGTCGTCCACAAACCGGACGCCCCGATCACCGTCCCCTTTGACGACGTGACCATCACCATCACCCGGAGCCGAGTATGACCAGCAGTGACCCGACCGTACAGCCGGTGCCCACGTCCGTGGTGGAGCGGGTGGACGCCGCGGACGTGACGCTCTCCAACCCGAAACGCGCCGTGATCTCCCTCGGCAGCAACCTGGGCAACCGCCTGGAGACCCTTCAGGGCGCCATCGACGCGCTGGAGGACACCCCGGGCGTCCGCGTCAAGGCCGTCTCGCCGGTGTACGAAACCGAGCCCTGGGGCGTCGACCCCGGCTCGCAGCCGACGTACTTCAACGCCGTGGTGCTCATCAAGACGACGCTGCCGCCCGCCTCGCTGCTGGAGCGCGGCCACGCCATCGAGGAGGCCTTCGAGCGCGTCCGCGACGAGCGCTGGGGCCCGCGCACGATCGACGTCGACATCCTGGCGTACCAGGACGTCGTCTCCGAGGACCCGCTGCTGACCCTGCCCCACCCGCGGGCCCACGAGCGCGCCTTCGTGCTGGTGCCGTGGCACGACGTCGACCCGGAGGCGGAGGTTCCGGGCCGCGGCGCGGTGGTGGAGCTGCTGTCGGCGGTCGGCCGTGAGGGCGTCGTGCCGCGGGTGGACCTGGAACTGCGGCTGCCCGAGTAGACGTTGGGCCGGTAGGTGCGGGCGGGTACGTCTTCGGACGCCGGCGCCGTACGGCATACCGGACCACGACGGCACACGAACTCCGCGAACCATGCGTACATCCGCATTCCGCATCACACGTACGAGGACGAGGGCACAAGGGGCGAACGCTCGGTGAAGCAGCTACACATCAAGGTGCTGGTCGGGCTGTTCCTGGCGGCCGGGGTGCTGGCCTGGGCCGGCGCCCGGCTGTGGGACTCCCTCGGCACGCTGCCCAGCGTGCCACTGGCGGCCCCCATCGTGCTGGCCCTGATCGCCGCCGTACTGACCGCCACCGCCCTGTCCCTGCGCTCCCGCCTGAACGCCCAGCGCGAACGCCGCCCCGGCGCCAAGGGCGTCGACCCCCTGGTCGCCGCCCGCGCCGTCGTCTTCGGCCAGGCGAGCGCCCTGGTGGCCGCCCTGGTGTCCGGGCTGTACGGCGGCGTCGGCGTCTTCCTGCTGACCGCGGGACTCGACGTCGACCCCCGCCGCGACCAGGCCATCTACGCGGGATTCTCGGTCCTGGCCGGCGCGGCGGTGGTGGCGGCGGCCCTGTACCTGGAACGGGTGTGCAAGCTGCCGGAGGACGATGACGAGGCGGGGGGCGCCAGCCCGGCTTAGGGGGCGCGGTCTGACTTCAGCCTGTCCGGCGTTTGAGGGCGAGTGGCCGCCAGGCCGCGGTATGTCACCCCAGCCGGAGCGGACCCGCACCCGGACGGCGGCCGAACGCCCCTCGCGCCGACTTCCGCGCCCCGCTCGGCTACGCGCTCGGCACGCTCTCCACCACGACCTCCCCGCGCTCCAAGCGCCCCGCGTCGGCCGCCGTGGACCGCCGCAGCGCCGCGTGGAGCCCCGCCGGGGTCAGCACTCCGAGGAATCGTTCCTCCTCCAGCACCGCGATCCAGCCGGCGTCGTGCTGGAGCATCGTGCTGAACGCCTGCTTCAGGGGCGCCCCGAGCGGCAGCCACGCGTCCATGCGCCGCGCGTGGTCCCGCACCTCACGTCCGGCACCGGCCTTCCCGGCGTCCTTGTCGGCGTCGGCGTCCGCGGCCCCCAGGCCCGCCGCCGAGACCCATCCGTGCAGGTTCCCCTCCGCGTCGAGCACCACGGCCCACGCCGCTCCTTCCTCGGCCAGCCGTGCCGCGGCCCGCGCCGCGTCGTCGTCGAGCCGGACCACCGGCGGCTGCTCCAGATCACCGGTCTCGATCGGCGTCACCGAAAGCCGCTTGAGGCCGCGGTCGGCGCCGACGAACTCCGCGACGTACGGGGTGGCCGGCGCCCCCAGCACCGTCGCCGGAGTGTCGAACTGCTCGACACGGCCCGTCCCGTAGACGGCGATGCGGTCGCCGAGCCGTACAGCTTCCTCGATGTCGTGGGTGACGAAGAGCACCGTCTTGTGGAGCGTGGACTGCAGCCGCAGGAACTCCGTCTGGAGGTGCTCGCGCACGACCGGGTCGACCGCGCCGAACGGCTCGTCCATCAGCAGGACGGGCGGGTCGGCGGCGAGCGCGCGGGCGACGCCGACGCGCTGCCGCTGCCCGCCGGAGAGCTGGTCGGGGTAGCGGTCCCCGTACTGCGCGGGGTCCAGACCGACCAGGTCGAGGAGTTCGGCGGCGCGGTCCCTGGCCTTCTTGCGCGGCCAGCCCAGCAGGTGCGGAACGGTCGCGGTGTTGTCCAGCACGGTCTTGTGCGGGAAGAGGCCGACCTGCTGGATGACGTAACCGATGCGGCGGCGCAGTTCGACGGGGTCGATGGTCGATATGTCGGCACCATCGAGGTAGATGTGGCCGCTGGTCGGTTCGATGAGCCGGTTGACCATCTTCATCGTCGTGGTCTTGCCGCAGCCCGACGGCCCGACGAGCGTGACCAGCTCGCCCTCCCCGACCTCGAACGAGAGGTCGTCGACGGCGGTGGTGCCGTCGGCGTAGCTCTTGGTGACGTGCTCGAAACGGATCATGGTGGTTCCCCAGTGTGGACGGTCGCCGGCCGGGTAGGCGCGCTGTGCTCCCCGGCTCCTACCCGCGGAATCCGTCCTGCCGCCGGTGTTTTGTGACGACTGGATGGCGGGCCGGTCGGATTGTCAGTGGTGGGGGATAGGGTCGCAGACAGTCACCGAAAATGTGAGCGACAGGGCGGGGAGGTGACCGCGGGTGAGTGCGCAGAGCTGCCTGGAGGCGAACGACTGGATCTGCGGTGAGTATGTCCGGACACGCAGCCAGGAGTTGCTGGACGCGACCGTCCAGCACGTGGGCATCACACTGGTGTCCGTCGTCCTCGGCCTGCTGATCGCCTTCCCGCTGGCGCTCACGGCGCGTCGCTGGCGGGCCGCCGCGGGGCCGGTCCTCGGACTGACGACGATGGTGTACACCGTCCCGTCGCTGGCGATGTTCGCCCTGCTGACACCGGTCTTCGGCGTCTCGGCCGCCGTGGTCGTCACGGGCCTGGTGCTGTATTCGCTGACGATCCTGGTGCGCAACATACTGGCCGGGCTGGAGTCGGTGCCGCAGGAGGTCCGCGAGGCCGCCCGCGGCATGGGCTACGGCCCCGTGAAGCTGCTGTTCGGCGTCGAACTCCCGCTGGCGCTGCCCGCGTTGACGGCCGGGCTGCGCATCGCGACGGTCTCGACGGTGGCCATGACGACCATCGGCGCCGTGGTCGGCTACGGCGGCCTCGGGAACCTCATATCCAGCGGCATGGAGGGCTTCTTCAAGGCGGAGGTGCTGACGGCCTCGGTGCTGTGCGTGCTGCTGGCGGTGGTCGCCGACGTCCTGCTGATCGGCCTCCAGCGGCTGCTGACGCCGTGGACCAGGGCGCAGGCGCGGGCGCGGTCCCGGGCCCGGCGCGCTGAGCGGCGGGCGGCCGGCCGGGCGAAGAAGGCGGTGGCCTGAGGTGATGGACGCGATAACGGGAGCTTGGGACTGGCTGGCGGCCTCGGCCAACTGGGCCGGGGAGAAAGGGGTGTGGCACCGGCTCGGTGAACACGTCTACCTCAGCGCGATGTGCCTGGCGATCTCCTGTCTGATAGCCCTGCCGGTCGCCCTGTATCTGGGCCACATCGGCAAGGGCGGGGCGCTGGCGGTCAACATTTCCAACGTGGGGCGCGCGGTGCCGACGTTCGCCGTACTGGTCCTGCTGACGCTCAGTCCGCTGGGTACGGCGGGGGACTGGCCGACGGTCATCGCGCTGGTGCTGTTCGCGGTGCCGCCGCTGCTGACCAACGCGTACGTGGGAATGCGGGAGGCCGACCGGGACGTGGTCGAGGCGGCACGCGGGATGGGCATGTCCGGCCGGCAGCTGCTGCTGCGGGTCGAGCTGCCGCTCGCCTACCCGTTGATCATGACGGGTCTGCGGTCGGCCGGCGTCCAGGTCGTGGCCACGGCGACCCTGGCCGCACTCGCGGGCGGTGGCGGCCTCGGCCGCATCATCACTGCCGGCTTCGGCAACTACAACACGCCGCAGGTGGTGGCGGGCGCCGTACTGGTCGCCGTACTGGCGCTGGTGGTCGAAGGGCTGCTGGTGCTGACGGACCGCGCCTTCGACCCGATGCGACGGGGTCGGGGTCGGGGCCGGGGCCGGGGGGACGGCCGGGCGCGGAAGTCCCGTATGCCGGCGGATGACGCGGCTCCGGCGGCCGGGAGCCCGGCGTAGCCCACATGGCTCACATGGCCCACAGGGTTCGCATGGCCCGCATGGCCCGCATGGCCCGCATGGCCCGCAGGTCCCGCATGGCCCGCAGGTCCCGCAGAGCCCGCAGAGCCCGCAGAGCTTACGGAGATCCCGCAGGGCCCACAGATCCCGCACATGGACTTCTTCCTTTTCCTTCTTGGACGGTGAACCGGTATGAAGCAGGACCCGAACAGCCAGAGCCCCAGTCAGCACCCCCGGCACGGCCGTGCGCCGTCCCGTACGGCGCGGGCCGCGCTCGCCGCGGGAGCCGTGCTCGCGCTGGCGGGCGGGCTGGCCGCGTGCGGGGGCAAGAGCCTGGAGGAGAAGGGCGGCGCCAAGAGCGGTGGCGGCAAGGGGGACCTCGTCATCGGTTCGGCCGGTTTCACCGAGTCGAAGGTGCTCGCGGAGATCTATTCCAAGATCCTTAACGACGCGGGATACCACGCCACCGTCCAGACGCTGGCCAATCGCGAGCTGTACGAGCCGGCGCTGGAGAAGGGCCAGATCGACGTCGTACCGGAATACGCCTCGACCCTCGCCGAATTCCTCAACGCCAAGAAGAACGGGCCCAACCCGAAGCCCGTCGCCTCCAGTGACATCGGCAAGACGGTCGAGGCGTTGAAGGCGCTCGCCACGCCCCGCGGACTGAAGGTGCTGCCGGCCGGGGAGGCGACGGACCAGAACGCGTTCGCGGTGACCAAGGAATTCGCCGACCGCCACCACCTCAAGACGCTCTCCGACCTCGGCCGGTCCGAGCAGAAGATCAAGCTGGCGGCGGGCGAGGAGTGCGAGACGCGGCCGTACTGCAAGCCGGGCCTGGAGAAGGTGTACGGCATAGACGTGACAGGCATCGACCCGAAGGGCGTGGGCACCACGCAGGCCAAGCAGGCCGTCAAGGACGGCACGGACCAGATGGTGCTGACCACGACGACGGACGCCACGCTCGGCAACTTCGGCCTGGTGCTGCTGAAGGACGACAAGAAGCTGCAGAATGCCGACAATGTGCTGCCCGTGGTGAATGCCAAGAGCGCCGGCGACAAGGAGATCGAGGCGGCTCTCGGCAAGCTCACGGACAAGCTGACGACCGCCGATCTGATCGACCTGAACCGCAAGGTCGACGCGGAACGGCAGAAGCCCGCGGATGTCGCGAGCGCATATCTGGAGTCGAAGGGACTGGCAAAGAAGTAACCACCGGGAAACGAAGCGACGGGCGGGGCCCCATAGGCCCCGCACGCACGGTAAGTTTCAGGCCATGCCACGAGGACGCCACCGCCATTCGCCACCCCTGCACCGGCTTCTTCCCCCAGTGACGGTCGCCGGTGCGTCCATCGTCTGCGCCTCGGGTGCCTGGTTCGTCGGTGATGACCTGGTACAGCGCGTGCTCGCCACGGGCGCGGCCGCTGCCGCGGTCACCGGTTCGGTGCTGCTGCGCACCTGGGACCGTACGGCGGGCAAGAGCGTCGCCGAGCTGAACAACGCCCGGGTCCGGGACGAGTGGAAGACCGACGAACGCATAGCCGAGCTCGAAACGGACCTTGAGGAGTCCCGCGAGATACGCGGCAAGCTGGACACCAAGCTGCGGTCCAAGCGGGCCGAGCTGGCCCGGCTGCGCAGCGAGCACGCCGAGCTGCTGCGCCGCTACGCCACCGCCGAGACCGAGCGGGCCAGCGCCCTGGAAGGCCGCCGCCTGCTCGCCATCGAGACCGGCACGCCCGCCAGGGAACTGACGGCCGGCGCCGAGGACACCCCGGACGGCAGCGGGCCGGGCGCGCTCACCGAGGTGATGTACCACCGGGCCGCGGAAGCGCTGCGGCAGCTGTCGCGCAACGCGGCCCGCCAGGCCGAGAGCGCGCGGGCCCTGGACGGTGAGGACGGCCAGGGGAATCCCGTGGCGGCCACGGAGCGCCCGGCCGCGGAAGGCCGGGCCCGTACGGCCGCCGCCTTGAAGTCGGGCGGTCCCAAGGGCGGGGGGCCGAAGGGCGGCGGTTCGAGGGCTGGCGGTTCGAGGTCTGGCGGTCCGGCGCTGGGTGCCGGGGCGGACGCTGCCGGTAAGTCCGGTGCCGTGAGCAAGCCGGACACCGCCGACACCGCTGAGACGACCGAGACCGCCGACACCGTCAACGCGGCCGACGCGGTCGCCGGACAGGAAGCGGAGCGGCAGGGTGGGCGGAAGGTGTCCGGTCTGCGCCCGGTTCCGGCTGCCGCGGCCGTCTCCGCGCCCGTACGGGCCCAGCGGCTGCCCGCCTCCCGTGCGCAGGGCGGCTTCGACTTCTTCGGTACGGCCGGCGGCACCGGCACCGGCACCGGCACCGGCACTGGTACCGGCAGCGGCTCCGTACGGGGTACGGCGTCGCAGGCCGGTCCCGGTGCGGGCGTGCCGTCGACCGTGACGCGGCGGCCGAAGCCGGCCCGGCAGTTGGAAGAGGACCTCGCCGACGTGGTGGGGGACGAGGCGGTCGCCGAACAGTCGGCGCTCGGCCGGGCCGGTACCACGGACGAGGCAACGTCCGGCGAGGGCAAGTCCGGTGCGGCGAAGTCCGGCGGCGGCAAGCCTGGCGCGGCGAAGTCCGGTGAAGGCAAGTCCGGCGCGGCGAAGTCCAGCGAGGGCAAGTCCGCCGAGGACGCGAACGTGGACGGTGCCGCGGATGCCGGTGACGGTGAGGTCATCGATCTGACCGCGCACGACGAGACCGAGCAGATCGACCTGGCGGAGCTGCGCAGCGCGGTCTCCTCCTGAAAGTTCGTCTCCGCGGCCATGCGCCCGGTGGTGGCGGCCCTGCCCTTCGACAGGCAGCGGCAGGCTCACTGCCGGGCGCATCGTTGTGTCTAAGGCGTCCCCGCCGTCTTCGCCGCCCGTCGCATTTCCTCCGTCCGTCGTGCTTCCGCCGTCCGTTCCGCCTTCGGCCGGTGTACGGCTGTCAGCGCGGCGGCGGCCAGGGCGAATCCGGCGGCCAGCCACGGCAGCCGGGCCGCGCCCAGCGTCTCCAGGCCGATGCCGCCCAGGCCGCCCGCCAGAGATACGGCGAGGTAGATGGCGGCCGCGTTGAGGGAGACGACCACGGACTGGGCCTGTGGGGCGAGCGAGGCGATCCGGTGCTGCTGCGGTGTGGTCACCGAGAACGACACCCAGCCGGAGACCGCCACAGCGACCAGCGCGGCGGGCAGCCGGTCCCGGCTCAGCGGTACGAGTGCGAAGACCACGGTGAGCGCGAGCGCGGCGCCGAGAACCACCCGCCGCGGGCCGAAGCGGTCGGCGAGGCGCCCGGTGACGAGGTTCCCCGCCGTACCCGTGACGCCGAAGACCAGGAGCAGGACGGCCGTCAGCCCGCCACTGGCCCCTCCGCCGCCCCCGGCACCGCTGCCCGTACCGCCGTGGCCGAGCGCGGGCCCGTAGACCGCGCTGATGTACTCGAAGGGGATGTAGATACCGACGAACACCACGACGGTGATGACGAGCGTGTACAGGACGCCGCGGTCGGCCAGCGGGGCGAGGCGGCGGCGCAGGCCGCGGGGCGTGTCGGTGTGGATGCGGGGCAGCCGGGCGGCGAGCAGCGGTACGACGAGCAGCGGCAGGACGGTGACCAGCCACATCGTGGTGCGCCAGCCGTACGCGCCGCCGACGGCGGTGCCGAGGGGCGCCCCGAGGATCAGGGCGGAGGTCAGCCCGGTGTTCACCAGGGCGAAGGCGCGTCCGCGTGACGCCTCGCCCGCGAGGGCGGCGGCGGTGGCCGAGGCGTTCGGCGCGTAGAGCGCGGCACCGGCCGCCGCGACGACACGGGCGGCCAGGGCGGCCGGGTAGGCGGGGGCGAGGGCGGTGGCCGCGTTGCCGACCGCGAAGACGATCAGCGCGGTGACCAGGACCGTACGCCGGGACCAGCCGGCGGTGAACGCCGCGAGGAGGGGCGAGAGCACCGCGTAGGCGATGGCGAACACGGTGACGAGCTGTCCGGCGGCACCGAGGCCGATGTGCAGGTCGGCGGCGATGTCGGGGAGGACGCCGGCGATCACGAAGGCGTCGGTGCCGACGACGAACGTCCCGAGGGCGAGTACGGCTCCGTGGAGGCGCCAGCTTCCCGGGCCGGAGGCGGCGGGCGCTGCCGCACCCGCTGGTAAGGCCGGATGCGGCGACGGCTCCACGAGCGTCGGCGGTGACAGGGGCGGCGGCTGGTCGGACGCGCTGCTGTGGGACATGCGGTCTCCGGCTCCGGGAATGGTACCGATCAGTACCGTCTACTGGGTGGCGAAACGGTACCGATCGGTTCCATGTGGAGTCAAGGTTGGCTATCGTGGCCGTATGCCGACCAACGCCCGGGAACGCCTCGTCAGGGCAGCCGAGGACCTCTTCTACGCCGAAGGCATCCGCGCCGTCGGCGTGGAGCGGCTGCTCGCCACCTCCGGGGTGGGCCGGGCCTCGTTCTACCGGCACTTCGCGAGCAAGGACGACCTGGTCGTCGCCATGATCGACGGGTATGGCCGGCGCTGGTCCGACTGGCTGCGCACCGCGGTCGCCGAGCGCGGCGGCACGCCGCTCGCCCTCTTCGACGCCCTCGCCGAACGCTTCACGTCCGACGATTACCGTGGCTGCGCCGCCATCAACACGATGGTCGAGATCGCGGACCCGGCCAGCGCCGCGCACCGCGCCGCCGCCGCCCACAAGCGCACGATGATCACGTACGTCGCCGAACTGCTCGCCGAGGCCGGATACACGCACGGTACGCAGGAGCTGGCCGAACAGCTCGCGCTGTTGATCGACGGCGCCCAGGTCACCGCCCTGCGCGAACGCTCGGCGGCGCCCGCCCACCGCGCCAAGGCGGTGGCGACGGCCCTCCTCGGGGCCGCCTGACTCGCCGGGCGGTCCTTTACGGGGCGGCCCGTCGCGGGTGGCTCATTACGTGCGGCCCGTATCTGGGATGCGGCCCGCCGCGTACGGCTCACCGGAAGCGGCGGCCGAGGAAGGCGAGGGGCTCCCGCTCCGGCGCGAAGGGAGTGCCCGCCTTCCGCGTGCGGTAGTAGATCAGCAGGGACTCGCCCAAAAAGCTGACCCCGATGGTGAGCTGGGTGGGGCGCGCGTACGGGTGCATCCCCATGTGCTCGGCGAGGACCTCGTACCCGGCCGAGACCAGCAGTGACGCGACGACGACGAGGAACGTGCGGCCGGTGTAGCGCTGCCACAGGGCGCCGTCCTTCTCGAAGAGGCACACCAGGGCGCCGCGTACGGCGCCGAGTCCGAGACCGAGCAGGGCGCCGGGGACCACCCAGGCGATGTCGGTCCCGGTCACGCCGTCGGCCTTCGCGACGAAGAGGACGCCGAGGCCGGTGAGGACGGCCGGACCGGCGAACAGGTCGCGGGCGTTGACCGGCTCGCCCATCAGTCGCTTGGCGATCACGATGACGAGTACGGCGACGATGATCGCCGCGAGCAGCCAGCCGTTCACGATTCCCCCTGTGCGCAGTGCGGTGATGGGCGCGAGCATTATTTAGCTCACCCGTGCCAAAAACAATTTAGCTCGGGCGTGCCACAATGGCAAGATGCCGAAGATCGTCGACCCCGAAGCCCGCCGCCAGGCCGTCGCCGACGCCGTCCTGCGCGTCATCGGACGGGAAGGGGTGGAGGGCGCCTCGCTGCGCAACGTCGCCGACGAGGCCCGGCTGGCCGTCGGATCGGTGCGGCACTACTTCCGCGACCACGACGAGCTGCTGCTCTTCACCATGCGGGAGCTGAGCGCGCGCATCGACCGGCGGGTACGGACCCATGTGGACCGCCTGCTCGACCCGGCCGCGCGGCGCGAGCACCCGGCGCGGGCGGAGGAGCTGATCGGCGAGTTCCTGGCCCTGGACGAGGAGCGGCGCCAGGAGGCGGTCCTCTGGGCGGCGTTCTGCGGCGCGGCCCGGCTCCGCCCGGAGCTGCGGGCGTGCGCGGTGGAGATGGAGGCCGGCCTGCGGACCCTGCTGGCACGGGTGCTGCGCGGGGCACAGGAAGCCGGCGGCCTGCCGGCCGACCTGGACGTGGACCTGGAATGCCTGCGACTGTCGGCCTTGCTGGACGGGCTCAATCTGAGGGCGATGCTGGAACCGGAGTACGTCACTCCGGAGGTGCAGCGGGCCGTGCTGCGGCGGCATTTGCAGGGGTTGAAGGCAGGCTGAGGGCGGGCTGAGGGCAGGTCGGCAGTCTGCTGCGGGCAAGCTCAGGGCAAGCTCAGACCGGGATTAAGGCAGGCTGACGGTGCCGCCGTAATCCGGTCGACGGGCGCGGCGCGTGTTCGGCAGCATCTCGTCATGGAACAGCCTCGCCGACATCACCGGCCCCTCTACTGGCCCCTCTACGGGCTCCGCATCCGGACACCGCGCCTCGAACTGCGCCTGCCGGACCTCGCCCTGCTCGACGAGCTGGCCACGGTCGCCGCCGACGGCGTGCACGACGCGGCTGAGATGCCGTTCACCGTGCCCTGGACGGACGCGGCACCCGAAGAACGCGGGCGCGCGACGTTCCAGCACGTACTCGCCACGGTCGCGCAGTGGAGTCCGGAGAGCTGGACGTTCAGCCTCGCCGTGGTCCGGGAGGGACGGCGAGAGGGCCGGCCGGAGCGGCCGAAGGAGGGGCAGGTGGTGGGGCGTCAGGACATGGTCGGCACCGCGTTCGGGGTGACGAGGGAAGTGGAGACCGGGTCCTGGCTGGGACTGGCCCACCAGGGGCAGGGCATCGGTACGGAGATGCGGGCCGCTGTCCTGCACTTCGCCTTCGAACAGCTCGGCGCGCACGCCGTGACCTCCGCCGCGATGACGGACAACGCCCGGTCCCTGGCCGTCTCGCGCAAGCTCGGGTACGTACCGGACGGAGTGCAGGTCGCCGCGGTACGCGGGCAGGTGCGGACGCTGCAGCGGCTGCGGCTGGGCCGGGCGGGGTGGGAGGCGCACCGCACGGTGCCGGTCCGGGTGGAGGGGTGGACGGGGGAGTGCCGGGCGCTTTTCGGGGCGTGAGGGGGGCCGGGGCGGCGCGCACGTCGCGGCCGGCGCCGTTCCCGTGCGGGTACGCTGGCGGCCGACTTGATCAGCACCTGGCGTACGCCGTACGGGGCGGCGCGGGTGCCGGGCCGAACGCGGGGTGGGCAGTGGCCGGAGCAGTCACCACAAGAGCGACCGGAGCGGTGACGCGGACGGCGCTGGCGGCCGTGCTCGGCGTCGCGGCGCTCACCGCGGCCGGCTGTTCGGCGGACTCCGCGCCGCAGGCCCGGTCGAAGGCGTCGCCCGAGGCCAAGCCGTCCAGGACCGCGCCCGACTGCCCCGAGGACGGCGTCGTCATCAAGGGCTCCCAGGTGAACGCCGCCATGGGCACCCGCGCGATGGGCATCACCCTGACCAACTGCGGCAAGCGGCCGTACCAGGTCAACGGTTACGCGGGCGTCCAGGTGCTCGACGAGGACCGCAAGCCGCTGGCCGTGAAGATCAGCCACGGCTCGGACATCGTGGACGATGTCGGCCCCGAGCCGCTCACGCTAGAACCGGGTGAGCACGCCAGTGCCGTACTGATGTGGCGCAACCGCGTGACGGACGTGACGAAACCCGCCGTGAACGGGGCGTTCCTGGCCCTCACCCCGGCCGCGGGCGGCAGCCGTCCGCAGCTGGTCCGCGAGCTGATCGACCTCGGGTCCACCGGCAAGCTGGGCATCACGGCATGGCACCGGAAGGGCCCGAAGCCGCGCACGTAGCCCGGGCGTACGGCCCTTGTGCAGTCTCCGGGCTCGCGGCCCGTACGTAGCCCCCGGGCTCCCGGCCCCGCCCCGCTACTTGTCGATGTCGCCGACCACGAAGAACAGCGACCCGAGGATGGCGACCATGTCGGCGACCAGCGTCCCCGGCAGCAGTTCGGTCAGCGCCTGGATGTTGTTGTACGACGCCGAGCGGAGCTTGAGGCGGTACGGGGTCTTCTCACCCTTGGACACCAGGTAGTAACCGTTGATGCCGAGCGGGTTCTCGGTCCAGGCGTAGGTCGCGCCCTCGGGGGCCTTGAGGACCTTCGGGAGGCGCTGGTTGATCGGGCCGGGCGGCAGGCCGGCGATCCGGTCCAGGCAGGCGTCGGCCAGGTCCAGGGAATTGTGGGTCTGGTCCAGGAGGCATTCGAAGCGGGCCAGGCAGTCGCCCTCCTCGCGGGTCACCACCTTCAGCGTGTCCTGGAGTTCGGCGTACGCGAGGTACGGCTCGTCGCGGCGCAGGTCGAAGTCGACACCGGAGGCGCGGCCGATCGGCCCGGAGACGCCGTACCCGTGCACCGCCTCGCGGCTCAGGACGCCGATGCCGCGGGTGCGGCCGCGGAAGATCTCGTTGCCGAGGACCAGCCGGTCGAAGATGTCCATCCGGGAGCGGACCTCGGAGACGGCGTGCCGGGCGCGGCCGAGCCAGCCGGCCGGGAGGTCCTCCTTGAGGCCGCCGACGCGGTTGAACATGTAGTGCATCCGGCCGCCGGAGATCTCCTCCATCACGTTCTGCAGCTCTTCGCGCTCGCGGAAGGCGTGGAAGACGGGTGTGATGCCGCCCAGTTCCAGGGGGTAGGAGCCGAGGAACATCAGGTGGTTGAGGACCCGGTTCAGCTCGGCGAGCAGCGTACGTGTCCACACGGCGCGCTCGGGGACCTCCATGCCGAGCATCCGCTCCACGCCCAGGACGACGCCCAGCTCGTTGGAGAAGGCGGACAGCCAGTCGTGCCGGTTGGCGAGCATGATGATCTGGCGGTAGTCGCGCGCCTCGAAGAGCTTCTCGGCGCCGCGGTGCATGTAGCCGATCACGGGTTCGGCGTGCTGGATGCGCTCGCCGTCCAGGACGAGGCGCAGCCGCAGCACGCCGTGCGTGGAGGGGTGCTGCGGGCCGATGTTCAGCACCATGTCGGTGCTCTCCGCCGCGCCGCCGATGCCGACCGTGGTCTCCGTCATGGAGACAGTCTTGCAGTTCGGTCCGGTGGGGGCGGGCGGCGGTCAGCGGTCGGCGGTGACGGCGGCGCGGGACGAAGACAACGGTCGGCGGTGACGGCGGCGCGGACCGGAGGCCGCGGCGGCGTGGCCGCGGGTCAGGTGGTGAGCAGGCCCGTACAGCCGTCGCCGACCGGCTGCAGGAGCCAGCCGAAGGAGCCCAGGCCCGCCGGGTCGGTCAGCTCCGCCGCTGCGCCCGCCGAGCCGAGGGCCCGTACGTAGGCGGCGGGGTCGCTGGACGCGAGGGAGAGGGGCGGGCGGCTGCCGTCGACGCCGAGGGCGTGCAGTGCCTGCCGCTGCGTGAAGCGTTCGGCGCCGGGGCCCGCGCAGGCGTCCAGGGCGACGTGGGCGGTGATGTCGCAGCTGCCGTCCGGTACGGGGCGGACCTCACGGCCTTCCCGGAAGCCGGTGAGGGTGCCGTAGGGCGGGCGGGTGTCGCGGGTGTGCGCGTAATCGGCGGTGGCGGCGAGACCGGCGCGCAAGGTGCCGACCGCGCGGGCCCAGGCGGCGTCGCGCGGGTGGCCGATCTCGGCGCGTACCCCGGGGAAGGGGGAGTCCGGGGCGGCGGCCCCCAGGGGCCACCACCGGGCGAGCCACTCGGCGTCCGCGCCGGTGACCGGGTCGCCGAGCCGTTCGGTGCCGTCCGGGCGGACCAGCACCTGCCGTGGCACGCCGTCCCCGTCGGTCTCGGCGACGTCGACGGGGACGTTGTCGAGCCACTCGTTGGCGAAGAGCAAGCCGGTCAGGGAGCCGGGTGCGGGCAGGTCGGCGAGCCAGCCGATCCGGTCGTCCAGCCCGGCGGGCCGGGGGGCGCGTTCGACGGCCCAGGGGCGCACGCGAGCGCGCACCGGCTCGGGGAGTGCCGCCAACACTCCGGTCAGCAGCTCGCCACGCCCGGTGCCCACATCCACCAGCGCCAGTTCCGCCGGACGGTCCAGGGCCGTATCGACGCGGCACAGCAGGGCGGCGAGCGCCTCGGCGTACTGGGACGAGACGTGCACGGAGGTACGGAAGTGGCCGGCCGGTCCTGGCCCGTCGCCGCTGGTGTAGAAGCCGCCGGGGCCGTACAGGGCCCGTTCCGTCGCGTCCCGCCAGCCGCTCCAGTCGTGTGTCACCGCACCACGGTACGCGGGCCCGGCCACCCGGATGCGCCGGAGAGCCCGGCCCGCACGGGGCTGCCGATCCGGGCCCGACACCCCGGTGCCAGGCCCGTCTCCACCTTGCGGAGTACTCCCGTCCCCCAGGATCGCCCCTCCGGTTGACCCGTACACCTATACGCTCTGCCTACGCTGGGTGACGTGCAGCGTCTCTACGACTTCTTCCGCAGGCACCCGACCGGGGTGGACACCTTCTGGGCCGTCCTCCTGTTCGGTTTCAACTGCCTGATGCTGGTGGCGTCGGCGGGGGTGCAGAGCGATACCAAGACGGGCCTGGAGGCGCTCGTCGTCGCCGCGATGTGCCTCACCGTCGCCCTGCGGCGCAAGGTGCCCGCGCAGATGATGCTGCTGTCCATCCTGGTCGGACTGTGCCAGATCGCGTTCGATGTGAAGCCCAACCCGGCCAACCTGGCGATGCTCGCGACCATTTACACGGTCGCCTCGGGGCCCAAACGCTGGGCCTCGCGCACCGCCCTCGCGGGCGCGCTGATCGGCCCGACGCTCTACGCCGTCCGCTACGGCAACGGAGCGGCCCCACCGCGCAGCCTGTGGGAAGGGCTGTTCATCATGGGCCTGCTCACCGTCCCCTTCGTACTGGCGTGGGTGCTCGGCGACTCGGTCCGTACCCGCCGCGCCTACTGGGCCCAGCTGGAGGAGAAGGCCGCCCGCCTGGAGAAGGAGCGCGAGACACAGTCACGGATCGCGGTGGCCGCCGAGCGCGCCCGCATCGCCCGCGAACTGCACGACGTCGTCGCGCACAACGTGTCCGTGATGGTGGTCCAGGCCGACGGCGCCGCCTACGTCCTGGACGCCGCGCCCGAGCAGGCCAAACAGGCCCTGGAGACGATCTCCGGCACCGGCCGCCAGGCGCTCGCCGAGATGCGGCGGCTGCTCGGCGTGCTGCGCACCGGCGAACAGCCCGAGAGCGGCGAGTACGTGCCGCAGCCCGGCGTCGAGCAGCTGGCCGACCTGATCGACCAGGTGCGGGGGGCCGGACTGCCGGTCGACTTCCAGGTGGCGGGCGAGCCGCGCCCGCTGCCCAGCAGCGTCGAGCTCACCGCGTACCGCATCGTGCAGGAAGCGCTGACGAACACCCGCAAGCACGGCGGCCCGGACGTCGGCGCCACGGTCCGCCTCGCGTATCAGGACGCCGAGCTGGACCTGCTGGTCGAGGACGACGGGCGCGGCGCCCAGCACGAGCTGTACCAGGGGGGTGGGGCGGACGGCCTCGGCCACGGACTCATCGGTATGCGCGAACGCGTCGGCATGGTCGGCGGCAGCCTGGACGCGGGGCCGCGGCCGGGGGGAGGCTTCCGGATCAGCGCGGTACTGCCGCTCAAATCGGGGCAGTGAGGCGGGGCGGGGTGGTGGGGGTGGGCTGCCGTCCTCGTTTGCCGTCCGCACCGCCCGCGCCGTCCGCTTCGGTGCTGCCCGCACTGCCCGTCCACTGTCCGCTTCGGTGCCGCCGACCCCGTACGTACGGGGTCGGACCTCGTACGTACGCTGTTGCCGCGCTGCCGCCGGCCCGCCCGCCCGGCGCCGGGACCGCCGCTTCGCCACCGCTCCGCAACCCGCTCCGACACACCTGCTCCGCCGTTCAAGCTCCGCCACCCGCTCCCCCGTCGAAAGGGACCTCCTGCCATGACTGTCCGCGTGATGCTCGTCGACGACCAGGTGCTGCTGCGCACCGGTTTCCGCATGGTGCTGGCCGCACAGCCCGACATGGAGGTCGTCGCCGAGGCCGGTGACGGGGTGGAGGCCCTGGAGGTGCTGCGGTCCACCAAGGTCGACGTCATCCTCATGGACGTACGGATGCCGCACCTGGACGGGGTGGAGACCACCCGCCGGATCTGCGCGGGCGGCAAGCAGGAGGACGCGCCGAAGGTACTCATCCTGACCACCTTCGACCTGGACGAATACGCCTTCTCCGCGCTCAAGGCGGGGGCCAGCGGCTTCATGCTGAAGGACGTGCCGCCGAGCGAACTGCTGGCCGCCATCCGGGCCGTGCAGAGCGGGGACGCGGTGGTCGCGCCCTCCACCACCCGACGGCTGCTGGACCGGTTCACGCCGATGCTGCCGACGACCGCCGCCGAGCCGGTCCGCCCGGAGATCGGCCGCCTCACCGAACGCGAGCGGGAGGTGCTGCTGCTGGTCGCGCAGGGACTCTCGAACGGTGAGATCGCGGCGCAGCTGGTGCTGTCGGAGGCCACGGTCAAGACGCACGTGGGACGCATCCTCACAAAGCTGGAGCTGCGGGACCGGGTGCAGGCGGTGGTGCTCGCGTACGAGACGGGACTCGTACGGGCCGGTGGCGGCGCGGGGGCGTAGCGACGTGCCGGGGGCGTGCCGACGTGCCGGGGCCGTAGCGACGACCTGGGTGCGTTACGACGACCCGGGAGCGTGACGACGCTTCTGGGCCGTAACGACGTCTCGGGGCGCGAACGACGTCTCAGGGGGCGGCGGGGCTTCCCGGCGCCTGGGCAGCCGGCCCGGCCGGTTGCCCCCACCGCCCCTTATTGCCCCAACCGCCCTTGAACTGGGCAGACCTCTGACAATAAAAGGCGTGGAAAGACCGTCCGACGGCAGGAGTACACCCATGGCAGCCAGCCCCGCCCAACCGTCCCCCGCGCCCGCCGAGTTCCCCGCACCCCCCGCTTCCCCTGTGCCCCCTGCGCCCTCCGGCATCCTCCCGCACTTCCCCGCCTCACCGCTGCACGACCTCATGTACGGCCACATCTACGCGGCCGCCCTGCGCGCCGTCGCGCTGCACGGCATAGCGGACCTCCTGGCCGACGGGCCGCGGTCCGCCGAGGAACTGGCCGCGCGGTCCGGCACCCAGGCCGGGCCGCTGTACCGCGTGCTGCGGCTGCTCGCCGCGCGCGGCCTGTTCCGCGAGGACGCAGACGGGACCTTCGGCCTGACGGAGGGCAGCGAGGATCTGCGTACGGGCGTGCCGGGCTCCCGGAGGGACGCCGTCCTGCTGTTCACCGGCACCATGTACCAGCGGTCCGCCGCGGGGCTGGAGGACACCCTGCGTACGGGGCAGCCCGGCTTCGAAGCCGCGTACGGGGCCCCGTTCTTCGAGCACCTGGCCGGTGCGCCCGATACGGGCCGCCTCTTCGACACCGCCCTGACCTCGCTCACCGACGGCGTCAACGAGCAGATCGCCGGGAGCTACCCGTTCCCGGACAGCGGTACGGTCGTCGACGTGGCCGGGGGCCGGGGCGGGCTGCTCCGCGAGGTGCTCCGCCGGTCGCCGGGCCTGACCGGGGTGCTCTTCGACCGGCCCGGTACGGTCACCGACCATCTGCTCGACACCGGTGAACTGGCGGGCCGTTGGCGTACGGAGGGCGGGGACCTCTTCACGGCCGTACCGGAGGGCGGGGATCTGTACCTGCTCAAGAACATCCTGCACGACTGGCCCGACGAGGACTGCCTGCGCATCCTCGGCACCGTGCGCCGGGCCATGACCCCCGGTACCCGGCTGCTGGTGATCGACGCGGTGCTGCACGCCGACGGCACTCCGCACCCGGCCGTCGCGCTGGACGTCGTCATGCTCATGATGCTGCGGGGGCGGGAGCGTACCGCCGCCGAGTTCGAGGACCTGCTGACCCGCTCGGGGTTCAAGGTGTGCCGCATCGTGCCGACCCCGTCGCTGACCTCGGTCGTCGAGGCGGAGGCGATCTGACCGGGGACGAGACCGGAACCGGAACCGGAGCCGGAGCGAAGGTCAACAGGCGGCGGGAAGTCCCTAGTTGAGTGTCGCGCGGGGTTGACGGGGGTGGGGGAGCGGAGGAGATTGGGCGCGCTCGGTAAGGAAACTTTCCTAACAGAGGGGCCCTCCTGTGCGCAGACGAACCTTCGCCCTCGCCACCGCCGCCGGAACCGCGCTGCTCGCCGCCGCCGCGCTGCCCGCCACCGCCCAGCCCACCACGGCCCGGCCCGCCACGGCCGCCGCGGACGCCGCGAGCCGGCCGGGCGTGACCGAGGGCTCGGTCAGCGCCGCGGACCTGCTCGCCAAGGTCACCGACTGCTCGCAGATATCCAACGGCAAGTACCGGACCGACGAGGAGACCTCGGCCACCGTCCCGGTCTGCGGCAAGAAGGGCGCCGTGTTCTGGAAGGCTGACATGGACATCGACTGCGACGGCCAGGTCACGGCCAAGTGCAACAAGGACACCGACCCCTGGTTCCAGGCGGACACCCGCTTCCACCAGTCCAACGGCAAGCCGCTGAACGCCGAGAAGCTGCCGTATGTCGTCGTCCCCTCGGTCAGCGGCATCTGGAACTACGAGTCGGCGGGCATCAAGGGCGGCGGCATCGTCGCGATCATCTACAAGAACAAGGTCGAGTACGCGGTCGTCGGCGACACCGGGCCCAACAAGATCATCGGCGAGGCGTCGTACGCGGCCGCCAAGGGCCTCGGCATCGACCCCGACCCGGCCACCGGCGGCGCGGAGTCCGGCGTCACCTACATCCTGTTCAAGAACACCCAGGCGTCCCCCATCGAGAGCCACAGCGACGCCGTGACCCGCGGCGACGCCCTCGCCAAGAAGTTCCTCCTGGACAACTGACGCAACCTGCCGCGGGCGGCTGGGCGCGGCCTTGCCCTGGCTGCCGCTCCCCGGCCGGACGTGCTGTCCCGGCCGCCGGTCAGCGCAGCACACCCTCCAGGAAGTCGCTGCCCAGGCGCGCCACCACCCGGACGTCCAGCTGATGCTGCACGTACCGGCCGCGGCGGCGGGTCTGGAGCAGCCCGGCCTTCTTGAGGACGGCGAGGTGCCGGGACACCTCCGGCGCCGATATGCCCAGCGCGGAGGCCAGTTCGCCGGTCGTGTAGGCCGTACGGGCCAGGTAGCGGCACATCCGTATCCGCATCGGGTGGGCGAGCGCGTCGAGCCGGGACTCCACCAGCGCGACCGAGGTGGGGCCGGTCAGCTCCGGCGCCGCCACGGGGTAGTGGATCACCGGGCGCCAGCCCCGCGCGTGCAGCACACTCAGGTGCGGCCAGCCGAACGAGGTCGGGACGAAGGTGATCCCGGCGCCGACGGCCGGATCCACCGCCGTGCCGTGGCCGTGGGACAGCTTGTCGACGACGACGCGGGAGCGCGGCTCGTCCAGCGTCACCGCGGGCGACACCTCGGCCAGCGCCTCGGCCAGGCCTTTGTGGCGCAGCACCTCGGCCTTGTGCCGCGCGTCCGCGGCGAGCTGGACGCGTACCCGCTGCCAGACGTCCGCGAAGAACGCCTGCTCGCAGTCCTCCAGCAGCCGGCGTATCCAGGCCCGTACGGCGGGCGGGTCGGCGAGCAGCCGCTGCGCGAAGTCGGCCTGCCGGGGGCCGCGCGCGGTGGCCCGCTCCAGTGCCAGCCGGCGCGCCTCGGCGTCCACCAGCGGCGACGGGCCGCCGCGGCAGTAACTGCTGGAGCAGTTGATCTCCAGCGCGGCGTTCACGAACAGTTCGTCGTCGAGCCGGTCGAGCAGATCCAGATCCTCGGCGAGCGTCGCGCCGGGCTGCCCGGCGGTGTCCGCGAGCGCCGCGAACGGCATCGACACGTCGGAGAAGGTCGGCCCCCACAGGAAGTCCGCGTCGCACAACCGGTCGGCCAGGTCGGGCTTGAGCGCACCGGCCGTCGCGGTCGTCCAGCCGTGCAGCCCCGGGTGATGGCCGGGCTCGGCGAGCGCGTGCAGCGCGGATCCCAGCTCGGCGAGCGGCGACGGGCTGAACACCATCCGCTCGGCGGGCAACCCCGCCACATCGATCCACACACTCATCTGTCTCTCCCCGTTCCCACTCCGAGTACGCACTGGCGCCGCACATGCCAATCGGTCCGCGTGCCGGTCCGGTCCACCGCCCGTCCGGGGCGTGGTCCGGTCCAGCCTGGTCGCGTGGCGGTCTGGTTCGCGCCTGGCTGGTTCCAGGTCGGCGCGCGCCTGACCGGTTCCAGGCTGGCGCGCGCCTGGCTGGTCCCAGGTCGGCGCGCGCCTGGCTGGTTCCCGGTCCGGCCCGGCCCTCGCCTGACCGGTTCCCGGCCCGGCCCGCGCCTGCCCCGGACGCTCGACGCGCCCCCGGGGCCCTCGCCTCCCGGGGCCCCTCCCCCCCACCCACCCCCGGTTTTGGTCTTCTTCCGGTCTTCATCATGCGTGAGCCCGTGACCTGCTGGGCCGTCGATTGACGGCTCCCGTCAATCGACGAGCCACCCGTCGCCGGGCGGGCCCACTGTGGTGTCCATGAACGCATCCCAGCAGCACATGCTCGACGCTTACCGTGCCGCCCAGCACGGCGAGAGCGCGCCCATCCTCCCCGGCGCCGGAGACGTCCAGGCCGTACGTGAGATACGCCGGTGGCTGCGCTTCCAGGCAGTCGTCACCGCCCCTCATGACCGCCCGCTGGCCCGCTTCCGCCGCGCCGTACGCCGAGCCCTCACCCGACGGCCGGTACGTCCCGCACACCCCCGCACAGCCGCCCGCCCCGCCCCGGCCGCGCCGCTGCCCCACCCTCCTTCCGGTTCGTCCTCCGCCTCCGCTTCCTTTCCCACCTCCACCATGCCGGGGCGCGCCCGTCTCGGCGACCCCTGTGGATAACCTCCGCGACCAGCTCCGCCGGCCTTGTGGAAAACCGTGGGGGACAGGGTGGAAGACCCGGCGGAGCACCCGGTGGGGCAAGCCGCCGGGAACCCGCCCGGTGACGCGCTTCGAGACACCTGTCTCACCTTGCGTACGGCTCTGAAGACCGCCGTAAACACTCGCGTAGCATGGCGAACGAATCGTCCGGTACCCCCCGCGGACTGGAACGGAAGGCCACCGCCGCGTGAACACAACCCCACCCACCGAGGCCCAGGACCGCCCCGCCCGGCTCACCGTCGGAGTCGTCGGCGCGGGCCGCGTCGGGCCCGCCCTCGCCGCCTCGCTCCAGCTCGCCGGGCACCGGCCGGTCGCCGTGTCCGGAGTCTCCGACGCCTCCGTACGGCGCGCGGCGGCGCTGCTCCCCGACGTACCGATCGTCTCCCCGTCCGAAGTGCTCCGGCGCGCCGACCTGGTGCTGCTCACCGTGCCCGACGACGCCCTCGCCGGGCTCGTCGCCGGCCTCGCCGAGACCGGTGCCGTACGGCCGGGACAGCTGCTCGTCCACACCTCGGGACGGTTCGGTACGGCCGTCCTCGACCCGGCCACCCGCGTCGGCGCCCTGCCGCTCGCCCTGCACCCCGCCATGACCTTCACCGGTACGCGCGTCGACGTGCAGCGGCTGGCCGGCTGTTCCTTCGGGGTCACGGCGCCCGAACCGCTGCGGATGGCCGCCGAGGCGCTGGTCATCGAGATGGGCGGGGAACCGGAATGGATCGAGGAGGACGCCCGCCCGCTCTACCACGCGGCCCTCGCCATCGGTGCGAACCACCTGGTCACGCTGGTGGCGCAGGCCATGGAACTGCTCCAGAAGGCCGGTGTCGGCGCACCCGACCGGATGCTCGGCCCGCTGCTGGGCGCGGCCCTGGACAACGCGCTGCGCTCCGGTGACGCCGCCCTGACCGGCCCGGTCGCCCGCGGGGACGCGGGCACCGTCGCCGCGCACGTCTCCGAGCTGCGCCGGCACGCGCCGCAGAGCGTCGCGGGGTATCTCGCCATGGCCCGTATGACGGCCGACCGCGCCCTGGCGCACGGCCTGCTGAAGCCGGAGCTGGCGGAAGACCTGCTGGGCGTCCTGGCGAACGTCGGCAACAGCGCCGGGGGTGCGGCATCGGCACCCGGCGAGCACCGTGAGGGCCCTCCTGTCGAGCACGGTGAGAGCCCTCCCACCGATAACGGTGAGAGCCCTCCCGCAGATCACGGGCGCCTCTCCGAAGACCGCCGGGAAAGCTCTTCCGAAGACCATCGGGACGGCCTTCCCGAAGACCATCGGGGCGGCCTTCCCGAAGAACGCCGGGACGGCCCTCCCGAGAGCCGCCGGGACACCCCGCCCGACACTCCTCGCGGAAGCCTTCCCGACGATCACCGTGAGGGCCCCTCCGGCGACCGCCCCGAAGACCCGACCAGCGATCATCGTGAAGACCCTCCCGGCAACCACCCCGAAGAAGGCGGCCGATGAACGCCCCGCGCACGCACCTGGTGCACACCGCGGCCGAGCTGCGTGCCCTGTCCGGTCCCTCCGGGCAGCGGGCCGTCGTCATGACCATGGGGGCCCTGCACGAGGGGCACGCGTCCCTGGTGCGCGCCGCCCGTGACCGGGTCGGCCCCGGCGGGCAGGTCGTCGTCACCGTCTTCGTCAACCCGCTCCAGTTCGGCGCCGGTGAGGACCTCGACCGCTATCCGCGCACCCTCGACGCGGACCTCGTACTGGCCGGAGCGGCCGGGGCGGACGCGGTCTTCGCGCCCGCCGCCGGTGAGGTCTACCCGGGCGGCGCGCCGCAGGTCCGGATAGCCGCCGGCCCCATGGGCGACCTCCTGGAGGGAGCCAGCCGTCCCGGCCACTTCGACGGCGTACTGACCGTCGTCGGCAAGCTGCTGCACCTCACCCGCCCCGACGTGGCCCTCTTCGGGCAGAAGGACGCGCAGCAACTGGCCGTCATCGAGCGCATGGTGGCCGACCTGAACTTCGACGTACGGATCGTCGGCGTTCCCACCGTCCGCGAGGACGACGGCCTGGCGCTGTCCAGCCGCAACCGCTACCTGTCCGCGGCGGAGCGCCGTACCGCCCTGGCCCTGTCCCGGTCCCTGTTCGCGGCCCGTGACCGGCTCGCCGCCGAGGAGGCCCTGCGGGACCGCGCCTCGTACGCGGCCCACGCGGCCCACCGGGCGCAGGACCGTTCCGCGGCACTCGCCGCCCTCGGTGAGGACCGCGCGGCGGCCGACGCGCACGCTCTCGCGCACGCCGTCGCGACCCCGTTGCGCGCCCCCGCGGTGGCGCGCGCGGCGGCCCGTACCGTCCTGGAGGAAGCCGCCCGTCTCGACCCGCCGCTGGCGCTCGACTACGTGGCGCTCGTCGATCCGTCCGACTTCACCGAAGTACCGGATGCCTACGAGGGGGAGGCTGTTCTGGCGGTCGCCGCCAAGGTCGGCACCACCCGCCTCATCGACAACATCCGCCTCACGTTCGGAGCGCCCCGATGAACGGCACCGACCCTACCGGCCCCACCAGCCCGACCGGCCTCGGCAGCACCACAGCTCCCGCAACCCCCACCACCCACGACACCCTCCGCCTCCAAGCCCCCGCCCCCGGCTGGTCCATCGAAGCGGACGTCGTCGTGGTCGGCTCCGGGGTCGCCGGACTGACCGCCGCGCTGCGCTGCGCCGCCGCCGGCCGCCGTACCGTCGTGGTCACCAAGGCCCGCCTGGACGACGGCTCCACGCGCTGGGCCCAGGGCGGCATCGCAGCCGCGCTCGGGGACGGCGACACCCCCGAGCAGCACCTGGCGGACACCCTCGTCGCCGGCGCCGGACTGTGTGACGAGACCGCCGTACGGACCCTGGTCACCGAAGGCCCGGACGCCGTCCGCCGCCTCATCGCCACCGGCGCCCGCTTCGACACCGCGCCCGGCACCGAGGAGATGGCCCTCACCCGCGAGGGCGGGCACCACCGCCGCCGCATAGCGCACGCGGGCGGCGACGCGACCGGTGCCGAGATCTCCCGCGCCCTGGTGGACGCCGTGCGCTCGCAGGGCCTGCGCACCATCGAGAACGCCCTCGTCCTCGACCTGCTCACGGACGCCGAGGGCCGCACGGTCGGCGTCACGCTGCACGTGATGGGGGAGGGACAGCACGACGGCGTGGGCGCCGTGCACGCCCCCGCGGTCGTCCTGGCCACCGGCGGCATGGGACAGGTCTTCTCGGCGACCACCAACCCCGCGGTCTCCACCGGCGACGGCGTCGCCCTCGCGCTGCGCGCCGGTGCCGAGATCTCCGACCTGGAATTCGTCCAGTTCCACCCGACGGTGCTCTACCTGGGCCCGGACGCGGAGGGCCAGCAGCCGCTGATCTCGGAGGCGGTACGCGGCGAGGGCGCCCACCTGGTGGACGCCGACGGTGTCCGCTTCATGCTCGGGCAGCACGAACTCGCCGAGCTGGCCCCGCGCGACATCGTCGCCAAGGCGATCATGCGCCGCGCCCACGAACAGGGCGCCGAGCACATGTACCTGGACGCCCGGCACTTCGGTGCCGCCATGTGGGAGCAGCGCTTCCCGACCATCCTCGCCGCCTGCCGCACGCACGGCATCGACCCGGTCACCGAGCCCATCCCGGTCGCGCCCGCCGCGCACTACGCCTCCGGGGGCGTACGGACCGACCTGTACGGCCGGACGACCGTGCCGGGCCTGTACGCGTGCGGCGAGGTCGCGTGCACCGGCGTGCACGGCGCCAACCGGCTGGCCTCCAACTCCCTCCTGGAGGGGCTGGTCTTCGCGGAGCGGATCGCGGACGACATCACCGCCGCGCCCGCCCGCCGTCCCGGCCCGGCCGTCGCGCCCACCACCGAGCCCGTAGCGCTGCTCGCTCCCGAGGCGCGGCCCGCGATCCAGCGGATCATGGCCGCGGGCGCCGGGGTGCTGCGGTCCGCCGCCAGCCTCGCCGAGGCCGCCACCGCCCTGGCCCGGCTCCAGCGCGACGCCGCCGCCCCGGCCCCGGCTGCCGATTCCAAGCCCGCCGAGCCCGGCGTCGAGGCGTGGGAGGCCACCAACCTCCTGATGGTCGCCCGGGTCCTGGTCGGCAGCGCCCGCGACCGCGCGGAGACCCGCGGCTGCCACTGGCGCGAGGACCACGCCGACCGGGACGACACCACCTGGCAGCGGCACTTCCTGGTCACCCACCGCCCGCCGCACACCCTGCACATCCGCATGACCGACACCGCCGCGTTCCCCGCGACGACCGCCGCACCCGCGCCCGAAACGGAGCCGAACCAGTGAGCACCTCCGAGGACCTCCCCCTGCACCAGATCGGCCGGCCGGGCCAGGATGCCGAGGCTCCGCAAGGCGGCTGCGGCGACTCCTGCGGCTGCGGCGCCGGTGACGGCGCGTACGAACTCGACCCGCTGGCCTGCGGGCTGGACCCGGACCTCGCGGCCCTCCTGGTCGCCGCCGGCCTGGACCCCGTACAGGTCGAGGACGTCGCCCACCTGGCCGTAGAGGAGGACCTCGACCAGGGCGTGGACGTCACCACCGTCGCGACCGTCCCCGAAGACGCCGTCGCCACCGGCGACTTCACCGCCCGTCAGGCGGGCACCGTGGCCGGCCTGCGGGTCGCCGAGGCGGTGCTGTCCATCGTGTGCACCGCGGAGTTCGAGGTCGAGCGGCACGTCGAGGACGGCGACCGCGTCGAGGCCGGCCAGAAGCTGCTCAGCGTCACCACCCGCACCCGCGACCTGCTGACCGGCGAGCGCAGCGCCCTGAACCTGCTGTGCCGCCTGTCCGGCATCGCCACCGCCACCCGCGCCTGGGCCGACGCCCTGGAGGGCACCGGTGCCAAGGTCCGCGACACCCGTAAGACGACGCCCGGCCTGCGCGCGCTGGAGAAGTTCGCGGTGCGCTGCGGCGGCGGCGTCAACCACCGTATGTCGCTGTCCGACGCGGCCCTGATCAAGGACAACCACGTCGTCGCGGCGGGCGGTGTGGCCGAGGCGTTCAAGGCCGTACGGAACGAGTTCCCGGGCGTGCCGATCGAGGTGGAGGTCGACCGGCTGGACCAGATCCCGCCGATCCTCGCCGAGGGCGCCGACCTGATCCTGCTGGACAACTTCACCCCCGACCAGACCCGCGAAGCGGTGACGCTGGTGGCCGGGAAGGCGATCCTGGAGTCCTCCGGACGGCTCACCCTCGACAACGCCCGCGCCTACGCCGAGACCGGGGTGGACTTCCTGGCCGTGGGCGCGCTCACCCACTCCTCCCCGATCCTCGACATCGGTCTCGACCTGCGCGAGGAGCGCTGACGCGAATGCTGCTCACCATCGACGTAGGCAACACCCACACCGTCCTCGGCCTGTTCGACGGCGAGGAGATCGTCGAACACTGGCGCATCTCCACCGACGCCCGCCGCACCGCCGACGAACTCGCGGTGCTGCTCCAGGGCCTGATGGGCATGCACCCGCTGCTGGGCGAGGAACTGGGCGACGGCATCGAGGGCATCGCCATCTGCTCGACCGTCCCGTCCGTCCTGCACGAGCTGCGCGAGGTCACCCGGCGCTACTACGGGGACGTCCCGGCGATCCTGGTCGAGCCCGGCGTGAAGACCGGCGTGCCGATCCTCATGGACAACCCCAAGGAGGTCGGCGCCGACCGGATCATCAACGCGCTGGCGGCCGTGGAGCTGTACGGCGGCCCGGCCGTGGTGGTCGACTTCGGTACGGCCACGACGTTCGACGCGGTCAGCGCGCGCGGCGAGTACGTCGGCGGGGTGATCGCGCCCGGCATCGAGATCTCGGTGGAGGCGCTCGGCGTGAAGGGCGCCCAGCTCCGCAAGATCGAACTGGCCCGGCCGCGCAGTGTCATCGGCAAGAACACCGTCGAGGCCATGCAGTCCGGCATCCTGTACGGCTTCGCCGGACAGGTCGACGGCGTCGTGCAGCGCATGGCGCGGGAGCTGGCGGACGACCCGGACGACGTGACGGTGATCGCCACCGGCGGGCTGGCGCCCATGGTGCTCGGCGAGTCCTCGGTCATCGACGAGCACGAGCCGTGGCTCACGCTGATCGGACTGCGCCTGGTGTACGAGCGGAACGTCACCCGGGGGTGAAGCGGGGGGGGGGGAGCGGGCGGACCGGTCGCCGGGACCGCCCGGCCCGGAGGCCGAGCCCATCCGGTCCGCCCGGACTCCCGGACTTCCCAGCCCTCGGACTCCCCGGCCGGCCCGGTCTCCCCGGCCCGCCGGGACGTCCGGCCCCTCCGCCACCCCCGGACTCCGAGCGCGAATTGCTCAGTTAGCCCCTTTGTGCCCCCCAATCGACCTGAAGTGGCTTTTACTCCCTAACGCGACTTCCGCGACACTTGCGACGTTCTAATCGTGTTAAGCGGATTTTGTCCGTCGGCGACGTAAGGTCGTTCCATGCCTATGCCATACGGATCCCGCGGCGGTATGGCCTTCAGCGCCGACGAGTTGCGCGTCCTGCGGCGCGCGCTCGCCGCCGCTCTCCAGCCGACGCGCCACACGACCGGTGCCCCGGACGCCCCGACGGGCTATGACGCCGACGGTGCCCAAGAGGTCCAGGAATATCTGCGGCTGGCCGAGGCGGTGGACGAGGCGGTGCGCGAGGGCGGGCGGCTGCGCGCCTTCCTCCTCGCCGACCTCGCCCGCTACCGGGCGGCCCTGCCCGGCTCTGCCGGCGGCTATCTGGGGCAGCTCCAGGAGGCCCTGGCGGCCGGTTACGACCCCGTCCCCGCAGATCTCGCCGCCCTGCGCGCCCTGTGCGTACAGCAGCAGGGACCGGTCGAGCACGCGCGCCGTACCGCCCTGCTGCGCCGCTGCGAGAGCCTGGCCGAGCGCTCTGTACGGGCCCGCCTGCGCGCCCTCCCGGGCGGCAGGACTGCGGACGAGCCGCAGCCCGCCCCGCAGCCTGCTCCGCGGCCGGGACGGCCCGCGCCGGGCCCGCAGCCGAAGGCGCCGCGCCCGGACCGCCCCGTCCCGACGCCCGGCGAGGTCTTCCCGCCACGCCGCAAGCCCGTGCAGCCCCCCGCGGCCCGGTCCGCGTGAGTGCTGCGTACTCTGGAAGCCTCACTCCCGAAGGAGGACCCTGGTCATGGATTACGTCGCAGCGCTGGTACCGCCCGTGGTGATGGCCGTGGCATTCGTCGCGCTCATCGTGACGATCGTGAAGAGCCAGGGTGGCGAGAACAAGTCCAAGGAGGACGCGGCGGTCGACGCCGCGCTGGCCCGCGCCGAGGGCGCCCGCCAGGAGCCCAAGGCCCACGGCGTCTGACCGGCGCCGGCCGGGCCCGTCCCGGCCGCTGCCGCCCGGCCCCGGGTGCCGACGGTGTTCGTCCATCCGTTCGGCGGCCTGGTCGGCCTTGCGCACCACACACGTCTGTACGGCCCGAGATTGAGCATCTCGGGCCGTATCGCCTTTTTCCGGGGTAAATCAACCGGGTAAGAACCGGCATTCGCGACATCTCCCACTATTGTGCTGGTGTGCCACGACGCTTGGGTGATCTGGAAGACGCGGTCATGACGCGGGTGTGGGAGTGGAACCGCCCGGTCACCGTTCGGGAAGTCCTGGAAGATCTGCAGAAGGAACGGTCGATCGCCTACACAACGGTGATGACCGTATTGGACAACCTCCATCAGAAGGGCTGGGTGCGCCGGGAAGCCGAAGGGCGCGCCTATCGATATGAGGCGGTCTCCACTCGTGCCGCCTACTCGGCCGCACTGATGAACGAAGCGTGGTCCGCGAGTGACAACCCCGCGGCGGCCCTGGTCGCCTTCTTCGGGATGATGTCGCCGGAACAGCGCCACGCCCTGCGGGATGCCGTACGGATGGTGCAAGGAGACGAACCGGCGGAACCCGCACCGGCCCCGCCACCGGACGCGCGTGCGGAACGCGAACCGCCCGAACAGGCAGAAGAGGGGGAAGCGGACGCGGCGGAACTACCCGCGACGGGACCCGGTGACCCGGGGCGATAGCGTCACGTCATGCCGCCGCTGACAAATGGACTCACCGTCCGCCGTGCCAGGACCAGCGATGTACCGGCCGTACGCCGGCTCATCGACGCCTACTCACCGGACGGCATCCTCCTCGACAAAGCCACCGTCACGCTTTACGAGGACATCCAGGAGTTCTGGGTGGCCGAGCGGGACGAGGACGCCGAGGTTGTCGGCTGCGGAGCACTGCACGTCATGTGGGAAGACCTGGCCGAGGTCCGCACATTGGCGGTGGACCCGCGGCTCAAGGGCACCGGAGTCGGCCACCACGTGCTCGACAAGCTGGTGCGCACCGCGGGCTGGCTCGGAGTGCGGCGCATTTTCTGCCTCACCTTCGAAGTGGACTTCTTCGCCAAGCACGGGTTCGTGGAGATCGGTGAGACGCCCGTCGACGGCGATGTCTACAGCGAGCTGCTGCGTTCCTATGACGAGGGCGTTGCCGAGTTCCTCGGTCTCGAACGAGTGAAGCCCAACACCCTGGGCAACAGCCGGATGCTTCTGCACCTGTGATCAGCGTTCTATGTCCGAATCGCGCCCCTATCTCATAGCTGTGGAAGCAAGGGTTCCCCGGCCGTGCCGCAACTGAACCCTACCCAGGGGTTTGTGTTTTTCCCGGAAAAGCGGTTTGCTTTCCGTCGTAATCCGCATTCGATGAAAGGGAAACCGGTGGCACAGAAGGTTCAGGTTCTTCTTGTCGACGACCTCAACGGCGGCGAGGCCCATGAGACCGTGACGTTCGCCCTCGACGGCAAGTCCTACGAGATCGACCTGTCCGACGACAACGCGCAGAAGCTGCGTGAGTCGCTGGCCGAGTTCGTGAAGGCGGGCCGCAAGACCGGTGGCCGTTCCGGTGGCCGCGGCAAGGCCCGCGCGTCTTCCGGCGGCAGCCCGGACACCGCGAAGATCCGCGCGTGGGCGAAGGAGAACGGCTACAACGTCAATGACCGCGGTCGTGTGCCCGCGGAGATCCGTGAGGCGTTCGAGAAGGCGAACGGCTGACCGCCGTACCCGCGATCCGTTTGTCTTCGAGCTTGACGACCGCGCAGCAAACGGGCCCGGTGGCATTCCGTGGCCGCCGCGCTCACGAGTCGTACGAGGTCGGGGGCGCGCCCCTGGCGATCCGCGAGGGGAACGCCGCGGCCCCCGTGCCCTGCCCCTGTCCCCGTGGTGGGCAGAGCCGCCTCGATCTCGCGTCCCGGCTCGGGAGGCCGCACCCACCCCGCGGCCTCCCGTGGACCGGATCCGTACGGCCACCACGCGTGCGGTGACGGCGGGGGCGGTGCCGGCGCGGGCATCCGGTCCCCGGTGCCGCGTGCGGTCAGATCCAGCCCCAGCGAGCCCCATTCCAGCCATTCCAGAAGCTCCGGCAGTTCTTCCGCGGCACCCGCGGCCACGAGCACGAGCATCCTGGGACCGGCGGAGCCGCTGCGGTCGATCGCCACGGGCCCCGTGGGGCCCACCCGCCCCAGCACGGCACGGCCCGCGTCGGCCGGCAGGTCGAGGGCGTCGAAGCGCACCCCGGTCAGCAGCTCCACCGGCTCCGTGCCGGTGGTCGGCCAGCGCAGCTCGTCCTCGTACCACTGCCGTACGGCGGCGAGGGGGAAGCGGGAGCGCGGGAGCGCGACGGGCATACCGGAAGCAACTCGCGAATCCCCGAGAAGTTACGCTGGGTTGACATACGGGTACGTACTGTCGCCGGGGAAGGGGGTGCGCGGGGGCGTGACGGCGCAGATGACGGCGCTCGGGTGTTCGCCCATAGCGGATGGAACAGGCCCGCGCCGCATGGAGTGTCCGTCACGGCGGGTAAGACATTCCCAGTGGGAAGAGACGGTGCAGCGGTGTGCGCAGCGCTTTTCCGGAGTGGCGGCGGACTCCGGGCGGGCGTGTCGGTGACGGGTGCGTTCGCCACGGGCGTACTGGCCCGGGGCGTATATGCCTGGCCTGCGGGAACATCGTCTCGCACCATCGGGTTGGAGCAGATGTCGGCTGTTCGGCAGCAGATTTCCCCGCCGACGCGGGGGTGATCCGGACGGATGTCGGCAGTTGGAATGAGCTGTCCCGTCCCACGGGACTAGCATGCGGAAGGACAGGGAGGGGACCGACCCCTAACTGCCTGACCGCTCTGAGGAGCGATTAACGATGTTCGAGAGGTTCACCGACCGTGCGCGGCGGGTTGTCGTCCTGGCTCAGGAAGAAGCCCGGATGCTCAACCACAACTACATCGGCACCGAGCACATCCTCCTGGGCCTGATCCACGAGGGTGAGGGTGTCGCCGCTAAGGCCCTGGAGAGCCTCGGGATTTCGCTCGAGGCGGTCCGCCAGCAGGTGGAGGAGATCATCGGCCAGGGGCAGCAGGCCCCGTCCGGCCACATCCCCTTCACCCCCCGTGCGAAGAAGGTCCTGGAGCTGTCGCTCCGCGAGGCCCTTCAGCTCGGCCACAATTACATCGGTACGGAGCACATCCTGCTCGGCCTGATCCGCGAGGGCGAGGGCGTCGCCGCCCAGGTCCTGGTGAAGCTGGGCGCCGATCTGAACCGGGTGCGGCAGCAGGTCATCCAGCTGCTCTCCGGCTACCAGGGCAAGGAGGCCGCCACCGCCGGCGGCCCGGCCGAGGGCACCCCCTCGACCTCGCTCGTCCTGGACCAGTTCGGCCGCAACCTGACGCAGGCCGCCCGCGAGACCAAGCTCGACCCGGTCATCGGGCGCGAGAAGGAAATCGAGCGGGTCATGCAGGTGCTGTCCCGCCGTACCAAGAACAACCCGGTCCTCATCGGCGAGCCCGGCGTCGGCAAGACTGCGGTCGTCGAGGGCCTGGCCCAGGCCATCGTCAAGGGCGAGGTGCCCGAGACCCTCAAGGACAAGCACCTCTACACCCTGGACCTGGGCGCCCTGGTCGCCGGCTCCCGCTACCGCGGGGACTTCGAGGAGCGCCTGAAGAAGGTGCTCAAGGAGATCCGCACCCGCGGCGACATCATCCTGTTCATCGACGAGCTCCACACCCTGGTGGGTGCGGGCGCCGCCGAGGGCGCGATCGACGCCGCGAGCATCCTCAAGCCCATGCTGGCCCGAGGCGAGCTGCAGACCATCGGTGCGACCACGCTCGACGAGTACCGCAAGTACCTGGAGAAGGACGCGGCCCTGGAGCGCCGCTTCCAGCCCATCCAGGTCGCGGAGCCGTCACTGCCGCACACCATCGAGATCCTCAAGGGCCTGCGCGACCGCTACGAGGCGCATCACCGCGTCTCGATCACGGACGAGGCGCTGGTCCAGGCCGCCCAGCTGGCCGACCGCTACATCTCCGACCGCTTCCTGCCGGACAAGGCGATCGACCTGATCGACGAGGCCGGCTCCCGGATGCGCATCCGCCGGATGACCGCGCCGCCGGACCTCCGCGAGTTCGACGAGAAGATCGCCGACGTGCGCCGGGAGAAGGAGTCCGCGATCGACTCGCAGGACTTCGAGATGGCCGCGGGCCTGCGCGACAAGGAGAAGCAGCTCCTGGCCGCGAAGGCGAAGCGGGAGAAGGAGTGGAAGGCCGGCGACATGGACGTCGTCGCCGAGGTCGACGGCGAGCTGATCGCCGAGGTCCTGGCCACGGCGACCGGCATCCCGGTCTTCAAGCTGACCGAGGAGGAGTCCTCGCGGCTGCTGCGCATGGAGGACGAGCTCCACAAGCGCGTCATCGGCCAGAAGGACGCCATCAAGGCGCTCTCGCAGGCCATCCGCCGTACGCGGGCCGGTCTGAAGGACCCCAAGCGCCCCGGTGGCTCGTTCATCTTCGCCGGTCCGTCCGGTGTCGGTAAGACCGAGCTGTCCAAGACGCTCGCCGAGTTCCTCTTCGGCGACGAGGACGCGATGATCTCCCTCGACATGTCGGAGTTCAGCGAGAAGCACACGGTCTCCCGGCTCTTCGGCTCGCCTCCCGGCTACGTCGGCTACGAAGAGGGCGGCCAGCTCACCGAGAAGGTGCGCCGCAAGCCGTTCTCGGTCGTGCTGTTCGACGAGGTGGAGAAGGCCCACCCCGACATCTTCAACTCCCTGCTGCAGATCCTGGAGGACGGTCGCCTGACCGACTCCCAGGGCCGGGTGGTGGACTTCAAGAACACGGTCATCATCATGACGACCAACCTCGGGACCCGGGACATCTCCAAGGGCTTCAACCTGGGCTTCGCCGCCCAGGGCGACACCAAGAGCAGCTACGAGCGGATGAAGAACAAGGTCAACGAAGAGCTCAAGCAGCACTTCCGGCCCGAGTTCCTCAACCGTGTCGACGACACGGTGGTCTTCCACCAGCTCACCGAGGAAGACATCATCCAGATCGTCGACCTCATGATCGCCAAGGTGGACGAGCGCCTGAAGGACCGCGACATGGGCATCGAGCTCAGCGGTGAGGCCAAGAAGCTGCTCGCCAAGCGCGGCTACGACCCGGTGCTGGGCGCCCGCCCGCTGCGCCGGACCATCCAGCGCGAGATCGAGGACGCTCTCTCGGAGAAGATCCTCTTCAGCGAGCTGCGCTCCGGCCACATCGTGGTCGTCGACATCGAGGGTGAGGGCGAGAACGCCAAGTTCACCTTCCGCGGCGAGGAGAAGTCGGCGCTGCCCGACGCCCCGCCGGTGGAGTCCGCGGCCGGCGGCCCGGACCTGTCGAAGGACGCGTGACGGCCGGCAGTACGGACCGGGCGCCCGGCGCCTGACCGGAACGGCATATAACGCCGCGGGGGGGGGGGGGGGGGGGGGGGGGGGGGGGGGGGGGGGGGGGGGGGGTGGGGGAGGGGGGGGGGGGGGGGGGGGGGGGAGGAGGGGGAGGGGGAAAGG